>JAGWYJ010000059.1 GCA_018969425.1 Alphaproteobacteria bacterium
GGGTCGAGATGCTTTGAGCCGCACCCTGGACGCCAGTCAGGGTAGGCCGACCAGTCCAGGTCTGGCTGCCTATCGGCTCCGGCAGGCTGAAGCTGCGCCTCCATCAATCGCCATTCCTCTTTAACGAAGCCCTCGAAGCGCTCGAGGACGAGTCCGTTTTTATCCAGCAGAAAGGCTGCCGGGACGATTTCGAAGTCCCAGGCCGTCGACGTCCGGCACTCGGCGTCGGAGAGCACGGGGACCGAGAGATTGTGGCGCTCCCTGAAGGCAAGCCCCCCGTCTGAGTCCTGGCTGATCAGGCGGATATCCGCTGATCCTCCGGCCTTGCGGTGGAAGGCCTCCATCAGAGGGGCGATGAGATTGCAGGTCTTGCAGTCCTCTTTCACGAAGCAAACTAGAGCTGGCCGACCTGACGGCAGGGCGAAGCTATGGCCATCCAGTCCGTTCAGGGACAGTGCGGGTGCAGAAGACGTCATGATGAAGCCTTGAAGACGAGGTGAAGGATCACCTTACCCATCGTCCGTCGCCTCTGACCAGAGAGAGTGTCCGCCCGTTGCTGTTTTCAGGTCTGGTCTGCATGCCGGCGGGCGTGCGGGACGATCGTCTCGTATCGTCTGGCTGCGGAGGGCCATGCGCTGCAGGCGTAGCCTCGTCGGGGCTGGCGGAGGCGGATGGGAATCGAACCCACCACACGCCCTGAGGGCGCGTCACTGGTTTTGAAGACCAGGGAGACCACCAGGTCCCAGTCGCCTCCAGTCTCGACAGTAAAGGGAAGCCGGCTATCATCAAGATGATTTCGTCTGCGCGCGGCTCTCAGTCGGATCACAGAGGGTTCGGGTGTCTCCCTCTCTCCGGGTATAGCCCAGTTGATCCAGGCGCTCGAGCAAAGGGACGATGATCCGGCGTGTTGTCCCGAGGGCTTCCCGAGCCTCGCCAGTTGTGAATCGCGCTGGTTTCGGAAATCGGGCGGACAGGTCCAGCCGAGCCGTTTCGAGTGAGGCGACGTGCAAAATGACCCGACGTCTGAGGGCGTGATTGTAGAGGTCGACTGCATCCCCCTTGGCAAGAAGGATGTCCAGGAGCTCCTGACCGTTCGTCAACCCCTGGAGCAGATCTCCAATATCGGGGGGATCAAGCCCTCCGACCTTTAAAGCGTCCTCTATCCGTTGCATCTGCCGTATGTCGGTCGTGCTCAGGGTCGCTGCCGGATCATGAGCTATGAGGGCGGCCTCACCGTCCCGAATTCGCACGAGCCCTGCCTGTCTCAATGCGAGCAGTGCTGCGTTCAGGAGATCCCGCGAGAACTCTCTTTCCGCCTTCTCCTGGATCGGTCTCAGAGCCAGGAAGGGACGGGTTGGAGTTTCGGCATGTCGCAGGCGCAGAGCCTCGAGAAGACGCTTTTCGGCGACATGGATCGTATTTTCGTCCGCCACGATGCCCGGCGCCACTTCACGAGCACCAGGTCCAAGAGCCCCCCTGACTTGAGCGGGTGTGAGACGGCTCAGGCTCGCCACCTCATCAACTGATGCGGATCCGCGATCACGGTCGAAGAGCAGGGGAGCGATATCGATTGGATTGCGACCTTCCGCGGCCCGTAAAAGCTCGAGGCGGCTCCCTCGGCGGCTTTTTCGTACGGGCGGCGCGGGATCGATCACGACCGCTCCGCACAGTGTTTTTGCCGGGGACAGAGCTCTCAGAAGCAGTCTCTGGCCCGGAAGCACGCAGACAGGTTCCCGAAGCGTCAGACGGACAAACTCCAACGCGCTTTCTGACGGCGGCGTTCGGTCCAGATGGTGAAGTCTTGCGATGTCTGAGCGGGTTCCAGACATCACCCGAACTTCACTCAGGTGACGCAAGGATTCAGGATCGCTTTTCCAGGCGCTCAGCTTGACGTCGATACAGTTGCTTGGACGAAGAGCGCCGGGTTTGCAGATCGTATCTCCAGGCTGGATAGCTGACGGTTCGATCCCTCTAAGGTTCAGGGCGGTTCTTGCGCCGGCAACCGCGGTTGGTGTCGGCTGGCCATGCACCTGGATCTGCCGAATCCGAACCTCCAGTCCAGCCGGCATCAGAACGGCGTCATCGTCCAACCCTATCGATCCTCCGATCAGCGTGCCGGTCACCACGACGCCGGATCCGCGGACCGAGAACACGCGGTCGATCGCCAGGCGAAAGCCCTCAGGATCCGGAAGAGGGTCTGCGGTTAGGGTTACATCAGCGAGATGACTGTGGAGATGGTCGAGGCCCTCCCCAGTGACAGAGGACGTCCAGATCGTCGGCGCATCGGCAAACGGCGTTTCCCTGATCGCTTCGCGTATCTCCGTCTCCCGTCCGTGTCTTTCCTCTGGTGGACAAAGATCGGCTTTTGAGATGATCAGCGTCAACGCGCGGATTCCGAGAAGGTCTGCGATCCGAGCATGTTCTAGACTCTGGCGGCGCACGCCTTCGGTCGCCGATACGACGAGGAGCGCCGCCTGCGCGCCTGAGGCGCCGGCTATCATCGCGCGTATGAAATCTTCATGTCCGGGTGAATCGATGAAGTCGATGTCTGTCGATCCATAGCTTCGATATGCGAAGCCCAGGGTCATCGACATTCCACGTGCGATCTCCTCCGGGAGGCGATCGCACTCCATCCCGGTCAGAGCTCGAACAAGCGCAGTTTTGCCGTGATTGATGTGTCCGATCACGCAAACGGACAGGTGGGATATCACGCGAGAGCTCGCTGAACCGCCTCCGCCACGCTGGCGACGTCGTCGTCTCTGAGGGTGCGGACATCGAGCAGGACCGATTCCTCCTCGATCCGTCCGATCACCGGTTGGTTTCCGGTACGCAGACGATGAAGCATTGCTGTGGCGCTCATGTCTCGAGATAGGAGACAGACAGCACGGCTCGGCAGCGGTCGCATGGGCATTGCGCCTCCCCCGGCAAAGCTGTCGGAGGCGATGACGGATCGGGTGAACCCAGGCCCCTCTCCTATGGCCTCCGCGAGGCGGTCCGCCCTCCTGGCGATCGTTTCTATGGGCTGGGTCAGCATACGAAGGACTGGGATTTTGGTTTCAACGTTCGGCTGGAGGTAAAGCCTGAGGGTCGCCGTCAAGGCGGCAAGAGACAGCTTGTCCATTCGCAGGGCCCTGGACAGCGGATGGTTTGCAATCTGATCAATCCATCGTCTGCGGCCGACAATCAGTCCGGCCTGGGGCCCTCCCATGAGCTTGTCCCCGCTGAATAGGACAAGATCAGCTCCCGCTTCGAGGCTCGAACGGACTGTGGGTTCATGAGGAAGGCCGAAGGCTGAGAGGTCGATCAGGCTTCCACCTCCCAGATCTTCGATAACCGGGATACTCCTCTGACGACCCAGTCGCGCCAGATCCCTCAGGTCGGGAGCTTCGGTAAACCCGATCATCCGGAAATTGCTGGTGTGGGTCTTCAGCAGGACGCGGGTCTGATCGTCGATCGCCGCCTCGTAGTCCGCTATCCGGGTTCTGTTGGTTGTCCCAACTTCCACCAGGCGGGCTCCGCTCTGACGGATCACATCCGGCATTCTGAAACCGCCCCCGATCTCGACGAGCTCTCCCCTAGAAGCGATGGCCGAACCGTCATGCGCTAAGGCCGCCAGGGTGGCGAGCACCGCGCCCGCGCAGTTGTTCAGGGCAATCCCCGCTTCGGCGCCGGTCACCTCTTTCAGGAGAGAGGAGATGTGGATGTTCCGGGAGGAACGCGTCCCGCTCTCAAGATCCATTTCGAGGTTTGTGTAGTCTAGGATGGTCTGCGCGACCGCATCCTGCGCCTCGGGCGCCAGAGGGGCGCGTCCGAGGTTGGTGTGTATGACGATGCCCGTGGCATTGAATACAGGGACCGGACCCAACGAGAACTCGGCTTCAAGGCGATGTCGAATGCTGTGAGCGAGCTCGAGTTCCGAAAACTCCGCCGCGGCGGGATCCTTCCGCAGGGCAGCCAGATGGCCGCGGATGGCGTCAGTCACCGGGCCCCTGCCGAAAACTCTGGCGAGGTCTGTTGCCCAGGGTCGGGTCGCCAGCGCTCCCACTGCGGGTAGGGTTCGCCGGAGTTCGTCCCGAGCGGACGGTCTGCTCGAGGATGATTGCGATCGGACGCGGGGTACGGCGGGCCTCCCTGACTGACGCCGTCCAGAGGCTGGATGGCTGGGAGATCCTAACCGGGTCTGCGCGGAAACTGAACAGCCGCTGCGATAATGTTGCCCTTTGCCGTCCGCCAGCAGGAGCCAAAAAGATACCCGCCCGCCTTGGGGGCGGGCGGGCTTTCTAAGGCGCCTCGGGGGGATAGAAGCGCACCACTGCGACAATCCGAAGGGCGGGGCTCAGGCCTGGTCCATCCCCGCCTCCGGAATTGCCGGAGCGATCAGGCGGACCGCATCATGGGGTGGTCCTCAGCCGAACCGCCCTGGGCGAGCTCAGCCAGAATGTCACGGCGAACGATGCAGCAATGGTAAAGGGACGACATCCTGATCCAGCCCCGACGCTGGAACTCAGACATCTTCCGGGAAACAGTTTCCAGCCGGAGGCCCAGGAACTCCGCCATTTCGCCCCGTCTCATCGGCAGGTCGAATTCGCCGCCGCGCGTCGCGCCGCACAGGCGGCAGATTGAGAGCAGGAATGAGGCCAGTTTCTGTTCCGCAGATTGAGTTCCTACGGCGGCGAGTTGGGCCTGAGCCGCTCCAAGCTGGCGTCCAATCTGATTGAGCAGATACTCTGCGAACTTGCCGTTTCGGGCGCACATCTCGGACAGGCGACCAACGGGAATGGCTCGGACTGAAACCGGCGTGATCGCCTCACAGCCGTTCAGGTGGTCTTCCTCGGATTCGAAGCCCAGAACAGATCCTGCGTTCGCAAAACCTACGACCTGTCTCTGGCCGTCCACCAGGGTGCGGTAGAGTTTCACCCAGCCGCTTTCCACAAGAAAAAGATGGGTTCTCTGATCTCCCTCAAAGAAGAGATGATCATGAGCGCGAATGTGGCGAAGGGAGGTTCTCGGACCTTCCGCCCTGTCCCACTCTCCGGAGAGAGACCGCTCGAACTGCGCAATATTTCCGCCTGCGATGCACATGTTGTCCCAACCTTCTGTCTGGCGACTGGATCGTCGTCAGAGATGATCTTGCGGCCGGCGCCTTGCGGGGGTTTGTCGAAGTGTTACAGTTAATGTGACAAAGTGTGACAGGGTTAAGGGTGGTTGTAGGTCAGGCGGTTCAGACAGTCCTTATCGTTGATGATCAGGCAGCTTTGCGGGAGACCCTCGCGGACTTCCTGTCAGGAGAGGGTTACGTCGTTCGCGAGGCTGCGAATGTCTCTGAGGCGCGGACGCGGATCGCTGAAAAAAGTCCCGATCTTATTCTGCTTGATCTCAATATGCCGGGAGGCGACGGTCTGAGCTACGCTGCAGAAATTCGGTCATCAAGCGCAATCCCCATCATCATCCTGTCCGGCAAGGGAGCGCTTGTCGATCGCGTGGTGGGCTTGGAGGTGGGAGCGGATGACTATCTCGCCAAACCCTTTGAGCTCCGAGAGCTGCTGGCCCGGATCAGAGCGGTGATGCGTCGGACGGCGACGCTTCCCCCGTCGGTTTCTGCGCCTGAGCGAGTCTCGTCCGCCCCGCTTGAACGCACTGCGCGAATTGGCGGTGGGCTTGTGTTCAATCCTGGTCGTCGGCAGTTTCATACTGACGCCGGGACGCCGATCGAGCTCACGGGAGCGGAATACAAGCTTCTGTCCACTCTCGTAGAACGTCCCAATCGTGTGATGTCGAGGGATGCCATATCCGACATCATTCAGGGTCGGGAGTTGTCCGTTTTTGATCGAAGCATTGATACGCTGGTGAGCCGCTTGCGAAAGAAGCTCGACAGTCACGTAGATGCGAGCCAGCTCATCAAGACCCTGCGAGGCGAGGGATACGTTCTGGCGGCCGACGTCGTGTGGAGCGGCGGGTCTGAGAAAGCGCGCCCCTGAGAGCTGGTCAGCCGGGTTCGTCCAAAGCGCTTCTGATTGCACGCGCGAGAGCGAGGCGCGAAACGGGTTTCGACAAAAACGGCAGGTTCGAGTGTGCCCTATTTCCTGAGGCCATTCTGAAAGAATATCCTGATGTCAGGATGAGACGGATCCTGGGCGCAATTTCTTCTATCCGGGCGGCGAGCGCATGACCGTCCATGCCCCCGGGCATCACCACATCGACAAGTGCGAGATCTATGTTGGTATGAGCGCGGATCTTAACCAGCGCAGAGGCTGCGTCCTTTGCAGTCCTCACCTGATAGCCGAGGTTCTCGAGACGGGTTACCGTCACATGCCGAACATCGGGATCATCTTCAACGACAAGAATAGTTTCTCCGCGACCATGAGGGATGTCTCCGGTCGATGGCGCCTGCGTCTGTTCCGCTTCGCCCGTTGAGCGCGGAAAGAACAGGCTGACTCGGGTTCCGCGTCCCAGCTCGCTATAAATTCTTGCGTGTCCTCCGAGCTGCTTCAGAAAGCCATAAACCATGCTCAGCCCGAGGCCCGTGCCCTCTCCCACGTCTTTGGTTGTGAAGAAAGGCTCGACCGCCCGGTCAAGAATATCGCGTGTCATGCCCAGGCCGTTGTCTGAAACCGAAACGCGAACATAGCTGCCTGAGGGAACTTCCTGGATGGCTCTAGGATCATCCTCGAATGTGACCCGGTCCGTTTCGATTGTGAGTTTTCCGCCGAACGGCATGGCGTCCCGCGAGTTCAGAGACAGGTTTAGTATGGCTGTTTCGAACTGGTCGATGTCCGCTTCCACGATGCCGATCGAGGGGTCAAGGAACATATTTACCTCGATCGTTTCACCAAGGTAGCGATGCAGCATTTCGGCGAGATTTTCGAGTGCGTTGTTCAAATCAATGGGTTGTCTCGCCAGAGGCTGGCGGCGCGCGAACGCCAGCAGGCGATGGGTGATGCGGGCCGCCTTGGTGGCGGCGTCCTGAGCTCGTGCAAGCGCTCGTTTAGCTGCGGGAGGAAGATCGTGTCCGGCGATCATCTCAAGATTGCCGTCGATCACACTCAGAATGTTATTGAAGTCATGAGCGATGCCGCCCGAAAGCTGTCCGATCGCATCCAGCTTCTGATGGTGAAGTATTAGTTCCTCAGCGCGTTTCTTTTCGGTGAGGTCGTAGATCACGCCCACAAAGACGGTTTCATTCTCAATGATGGTCTCGCTTACGGACAGGTAGAGCGGAAAGACAGTTCCGTCGGATCGCAAGCCTGTAAGCTCGCGACCAACGCCGATGATCCGACGGACTTGCGTTTCACGATGGCGAGCCAGATAGCGGTCGTGCGCATCGGCGAAAGGCGCCGGCATCAAAGACGATACGTTACGACCTATGAGAGTATCGTCCTCATATCGGAACAGACGTTCGCATCCTGGGTTGACGTATCGGATGACCCCTGTGCCGTCGATGATAATGAGTCCGTCCACCATGGTCTCGGTAACGGCGAGAAATCGCTTGTCTGAGTAAGGTGAGGTCACGTCACGTTCGCGCATGGGTAAGAGACGTGGAGAGGCTAGAGGATAATCTCTGGCGCCGCCAGTCTGCCCGGAAGTCTGGCCTGATCGCTGTGAATAGGTGACCCTGACCACGTGCTTCCCCTGTGTCTCGCAGCGTTCCGCTGTCTCGCCGGCGAGAGTGATGAGCCTGACGTCATTGACAGGATTGACTGAGGTCAAGGACCCGGCGCTGGCAAAGACGGAGGTTTGCCAAGGCCGGGGTTGTCCGGTGGATAGTGACGGGGCGGTCATGACACTCACGCGAATTATCATGAGACTGGCGAGAAATCCGGACTTTCCTGAGGGAGACGATCATCAGGGGTATACGATCGTGGCGCCGATCGATGTGCAGGGTCGCCTGCAGGCTGATGCCTGGAAGTCCTCAAAGGAGGCCTGCACAGTTCGTCGTTTTAAGCCCGGTGACGAGCATGATGCGGACGGATGGCTCACCCACCGGGGCGGCAAGTGGTTCTTTCGCTATGACGAACCTGAAGAAGGAGAGGATGAGCCCGTCTACCGACTGGGCGATCATCGTCTTGCGATCGGGGACTATGTGACGATCCACGAATCCTCGGGAGAGGACCTTACATATCGCGTCACGCAGCACTTGCCAGTTTGAGGGCGGCACGTCTGGGGAGACGATTTCTCGCCCGACGAAATATCATAGGGGAGGGTCCGTATGGCAAGCCTGCAATTCACGGGGGTGGGGATGGCTTTAGCCTTGTACCTCGGAGCTCTTGCGGCATGCGCGGAGGCTCCATCCGATGAACAGATTGAAGCCGGTGTTCGATCCGTGACTGCCTCCGCCATAGGATTGTCTGTGCAGGAGGACGCGATCGAAGTGTCCTCCATCGAGCGAACGCCGACGCGGATGTCCTGGCAGGCCGAGACTCCTCAGGGAAGCTACCGCTGCAGCTCGGACGAACGAGGTCAGCTTCCGGAATGCACGCCGTTGGATAGCTGACGATCCACGCCTGCCGGGTAAGTCAACAACGCAATATCACTTAGAAGGAAAGGAAACGGGATGACGATGGACCAGATGGTGGTTGGAGCGGTTGTGCTGGTGATGACGCTCTTTCTAGGCGTCCTTGGCGGCGTCACCTTTTATACTCGCGGTTGATGAGCCGATAATTGTTTGAGTTGGGCGGGCTGGAGGCGCCGAAGATGACGCGTTTTAAGGATATTCTTGCGGTGGTCGGCTCGCTCAAGGGGGACGGGCATGTCCTCGACTTGGCTCAGGCGCTGGCGGTGAAAGACGACGCTCATCTTTCAGGGCTTCTGGTTAACTGGCTTCCTGCGCTGCCTGCAGCTGTCGAGGGCTGGATCGTTGATGCGCGATGGGCCGATCTTGTCGAGGAGGCGAGAGCGGTTCTTGCGCGCGAGCGTATCGAACTTTCCAGACGGCTTAAGACCTCTGTTGATCGAAGTTCGGATCATTCCGTTTTGATCGATCCTGAGTCCGCGAGACGGGAAATCGCCCTTTATGGTCGTCATGCGGATCTTTCTGTGGTCGCCCGCCCGGGAGGATCGCCGGGGCGCGATGGTCGGATGGTGATCCTCGAGGGACTTCTGTTCGGGGCAGGGCGGCCTGTCATGGTTGTTCCGCCGAACTGGTCATCTTCAGCGGTCGGGTCGGTGGTGATGGTGTGCTGGGACGCCAGTCGCGAGGCCGCGCGGGCGGTTTTTGACGCCTTCTCTTTCCTCGCTGAAGCGGTTCGGGTTGTCGTGGTCACAGTTGACGCCCGGCCC
>JAGWYJ010000006.1 GCA_018969425.1 Alphaproteobacteria bacterium
TGGTCGATGCGGACCTTGCGAAGGAAAGCGCCCGCCTCCAGTCGCTGCAGATCAAGCAGCAGCTGGGCGCCCAGGCGCTCTCGATCGCCAACCAGTCGCCGCAGCTCATCCTGTCCTTCTTCCGTTAAGACTAACGGTCGGCTTGATGGGGCCATGGCGGCACTTGCCCGGCATATCTTGCCGGGCTGTGCGGTTGATGCCGGGTGGCATTGTCTGTGTATATTCGTGCTATTAATAAATCGACCCTGAAATCATACATTAAAATTCTCCCGGATTAAGGTTACCGGGTTGGCACGCTCTTTGAAACGATGGGTTCTGGAAACGCCTGCACCCGGGCGTAATCTAGAAGTCGCGGTGAGGAGCAGTTGCGATGCTGAGCGTCAACACCAATTACAGCGCCATGGTTGCGCTGCAGAATCTGGGCAACACCAATAAGGAACTGGAAGAGGTCCAGGGTCGCATCAATACCGGTCTTAAGGTCGCTGGCGCCAAAGACAACGGCGCGGTCTATGCGATTGCAGAGGGTCAGCGGTCGAGGGTTTCGGCGCTTGCCGCCGTCGCCGACGGCATTTCCAGAGCTACCTCCTCGATCGATGTGGCGCTCGCTGCGGGAAAGTCGATTGGCGACATTCTTCAACAGCTCAAGTCCCGCGCCGTGTCCGCTCAGATGGAGGATCTCACGGCCGAACAGAGGTCTGCTATTCAGGCCGACTATGACGCCTATCGATCCCAGATTAATCAAATTGCAGGCTCTGCGGAATTCAACGGCTTCAATCTGGTCGGCGCCGGCGGGCTCAATCTCAACGTTCTGATGTCCGATCTTTCGTCAGGCACTGCTGGTCGGCAGGTGACCTCTACCCCAGTCGCCGGCCTCGTGCCGGGGCTTTCCGCCTATGTGGTGGGAAATGGCGGCGTCACCGCAGCCGACGATACGACATTCAACCTCAACGGCGCGGCGATCGGAACGGTCAATATCACGGCGACCATGACGATCCAGCAGTATCTCGACGAGGTCACCACGCAGACTGGCGGTCGAATTTCCGCCTCCTACGATCAGACAACCGGGACATTCACCTATGTGGCGGTTGAAGCGGTTGCGGGAACCAACGAGCTGACCGTGACGACCGCCGGCACGGCGCGCGCGTGGCTTGGCCAGGGTGTTGCGGCAGGAGCCGTGTCGGGGGCTTCGCCTACGCTGACCGTCACGGACCTTGATTTCTCCGTTGCAGGCTCCGGCGCGCTTTCCACCGTTTCGGGGGCGGCCAATACTCTCGCATCGTCAAGCGCCGCCCGAACGACCAGCGCCGGCATCGATTCGGCGATTGTCGCCCTGAACCGCCAGATGGCGTCGCTCGGCTCCCAGGCTAAAGGGCTTGAGATACAGAAGAATTTCCTGACTTCACTATCAGATACCGTCAGCAAGGGTATCGGGAACCTCGTCGATGCGGATCTTGCGAAGGAAAGCGCTCGCCTCCAGTCGCTGCAGATCAAGCAGCAGTTGGGCGCCCAGGCGCTCTCGATCGCCAACCAGTCGCCGCAGGTCATCATGAGCCTCTTCAGGAACTGATCGATATCGATCCGGCCTGACCCTCAAAGGCGCAAAGAACCGGCGCGTTCCCCGTATGCGGCTCTTCGGCCACAGCGGGGGCCTCGGACGCAGCGACCGGGCGGGCGGGGCATTGATGGAAACCTTCTGTTAACGAACGCGGCCCATGGCTGAACGCCTGTAGACGAATCGTTTACCAATGATTTCGTCCGGAGGATTAGGTCATGGTTGAGAACGTCAACAATGCGGGCGGGGCGGTTGTCGCGCTTCGCAGCATGCAGACCGCTCGTGAGCAGCTGGTCGCCTCTGAGAAGCGACTGTCATCGGGCCTGAAAGTCGATAACGCACGAGATGATGCGGTGTCCTTTCAGGCGGCTTCCGCGATGAGGGGGCAGACCGCGTCATTGCGGTCAGTCAGTCAGAGCCTCGGGCGCGCCGAGGGCGTGGTGGACGTTGCGCTGGCGGCAGGCGAACAGATCTCCCGTCTTCTCGTGGAGATGAGGGGAGCTGCCGCGACAGCCATGGCCGGCGATTTCACGGATGACCAGAGGGCGGCTCAGAACGCCGCCTTCCAGGAGCAGAAGGCGCAACTCGTCCAGCTGGTGCGAAATGCGACTTTTGACGATGCGAACCTTCTTGACGGTTCAAATCCCAACGGCGTCAGCTTTATTGCTGATGCCGATGCCTCTCAGCCGATCGTTTTGGCGGGGCGAAATCTCCTTCCGGGCGGGGCTGTCGTCACTCTGGGTCCGCAGAACGATCTGTCCTCTCCAAGCGCAGCGGCGCAGGCGTTTGAGCAGATAGGGGTTTCTTTGGGGAATGTCGGACAAGTCCTTGCCGACATGGGGGATGAAAGCAAGAAAATCGGGGCTCAGATCAGTTTCGTTTCAAGGCTTGCGGATGTTCTCGCCTCGGGGATCGGCCGCATGGTTGATGCCGACCTTGCGGAGGAAAGCGCTCTTATTCAGGCGCTGCAGGTCCGCCAGACGCTGAGCGCTCAGGCGATCAGTATTGCGAACTCTGCTCCCAGGGCCTTGCTCAGTCTGTTCCGAGGCTAGCGCAACCTGCCATCGACATTACGTCTCAGCGAGGCTCGAAATTGGAACGAATTCTGAAGGCTTTCCAAGTCTTCATTTCTTTGTCGTGTCATTCGTCGATAAAGATCTGGTCGTCTCAGGATCTGGAGCGGGCGCATGCAGTCGGATCAGATTGAACTGCTCATCGCCACATTCGTGACCTTCTTCGTCGTCATCGACGCCGTCGGCGTGGCGCCTATATTTGCGTCTCTAACCCAGCCCGGGGGGCAGGCCTATGCGAGGCGCATGGCCGTTAAATCCTCGATCGTGGCCGGGGTCATTCTGTTTTTCTTCGCCTTTGTCGGTCCCTGGTTGCTGGATCATCTCGGCATCTCGCTGGATGCATTTCGCGCCGCCGGAGGGGTTTTGCTGTTCATGATCGCACTCGACATGGTGTTCGAAACCCGAGGTATGAGACGGAAGAACCGCGCCGAGCAGGTTCTCGCCGAGGAGGAGCAGGCCGGGCGTCTGGAGGACATCTCCGTTTTTCCCATCGGCATGCCTATGATTGCGGGTCCAGGTTCGATCGCTACGGCCATGCTCTACATGCAGAATGCCGGGGGAGAGCCCCTGGGAATTGCGATCGTTTCGGCTGCTATCGCTGCGAATCTCGTCCTTACCGCCGGCATTTTTCTGGCCGCTGGGCCTTTGATTAAGGTGATGGGTGAAAGCGTTGCCGGCGCGGTGACGCGAATCTTCGGCGTCATTCTCGCCGCTCTCGCCGTTCAGCTGGTGATCGACGGGATCAAAGGCGCCTTCTCTCTGTGATTCTGAAAACGGTCCTTTTTCAGAGGGCCGGGGTTTCCTGAAGAGCGTATATGGCGCTTCGTCTCACGGGCCGCGTTCTCATGAAAGAGCGCCACAGAACATTAAGCGCGAGCACTGTCATTAGACACAGGCTTGCTGCGATGCCCGCCAACTGGAGGCGGAGCGCGTTGCTCCAGGGAATGATCGTTCGCGCTGATTCCAGGAAGTGAGTCTGGTCATATCGGGCCAGTGCGACAGCCCGGTCTCCGCCCGCCATGGCGATCAGCCGCGCACGGTGCAAATCCGCCGAGCTCCGGACGCTGGACAAGATCGTCACAGCGGACATCGCTGACGTTTGTTCGACAATGTCCTGTATGATTCTCAAATCCTCGTTGAGACCCTTCAAAGCCCCAGGGTCAGCGACTGCCCGGAAGGCGGCGCCTATGACTTCAGAGTTTGAAACGAACTCGAAAGAATCACGAAGGCGGCCAGCCAGTTCGTTCCTGAGGCGTTCCGGCGGGGCTGCTCGGAAGATCCGGCGTTCCATGTAGGCTTCGAACCGCTCGTTCAGTCTGTCGGCACGGCGGCTCGAGAGCACGACGGATGCTCCTTCCTGCGCCTGAGGATCCAAAAGGGTCAGGCCAATCCCAGACAGAATGAAGCTGACTTCATCGACGTCGTCATTCAGGGCGGAGGAAGCTGTCGCGGGCCGGCTCCAGCGAGCCGCCTGCATCGCAAGATCTCTCATATCGCCCAGAACCCTGAATTCGCCTCTGTCCTGAGCTTCGCCTGCCAGGCTTGCCGCCGGAGACTCCATCGTCAGGTACTCCGGGTCTGGGGCGACAGATGGGCTAGCCTCCGCCGTCTCCGGCTGAATGTCATCCGGTTGTCCGATGTCTGCCGGAACGGCGAGGGCGTAGCGCTCGCTTATAGGCGTGTTGAGATCCTCATAGCGCATCTGAACGTCCTCAGGGAGATAGACGAGGGCTGCGTTCAGGATGGCTTCCTCCCCGTCGTCTTCCGAGACCTCAAGTCTCGCCCTGAGCGCCTGTCCGTCGAGGCCGTTACCGAGCATCGCCGGAGCGGCCAGCAGCAGCCCGCGCACAGTCGTCATGTCGCCAGCATCAAGCTCTTCCCGCACAAAACGTGACCAGGTCTCCCTCGGGCCCTGGTCTCCCTGCGTTGAGAGACGAGCGAAACGCTTGTCGATTTCCCTGCGTGTGGCGGAAATGGCTTCAGACGAGGCTTCGTACTGCGGGCGATCCCGCCCGTAAGCGTTGTTTACGGCGTGGGCTCCCACATAGGCTGTCAGCCCCAGAGACGCGTTGAACGCGAGGGCCGTCAGCGCCGCAAAGGGCAGACGATGCTTGCGTCGGCGACTCATAATCCCGTTCCGCCCGATACTCAGCCGCTATTCAGCTCTTTGGACCCGAGAGCTTACGCTCCCCGCCCTTCTTGTTGAGACTCATGTGGGGAAGATCAAGAGGCTTGGGCGCCTGCCCGGCCTAATTTCCGACCCCTGGGCGTTCATTCAACGCCGTTGTAGGGCGGGTATGCAGATTTCAGACCGTCAGGCCCTTGCGTTGATCGTCACGCCGGACGAATCGGGCCGCGCTCCTGACTGGAGGGCGCCAGATCGTCCGTAGCCGGCCGGGCCGCTGCGCGCTGAGGCGATTTCTCCAGCGATGCTGCGAACCAGCCCTTCCGATACCTCTTTCATGGCGGACAGAGCGGTCTGATGTCCGGACAGGGCCGCCTCCAGGCCCGAGGAGAGTTCGCGAAGATCGTGTTTCTGATCCGGTCGTACCCCGTTGAGCAGGGTCGGATCGGCCTTGATATGGGTGATTTCGAGGCGGTAGGCGTGCGCCAGACGTTCTTTCTCCTCAAAATCTATACTTGCGCCGTCGAGACGGCGTTCCCTGAGGGCGACGATTTCCGCCTGTATCAGCTGCAGAAGCCGTCGGCCCATCGTCAGCAGGCGATCGGCTCGCTCTTCAGCGCTGCACGGAGACTGTGTCATTCGAGCCCCTGAAGCTTGAGAATTTCCTTCAGAACAGCGTCCGCGACCCCAATGCCGCCGCCAGCCGCCACCGACTGCGCGTAGTGATCGATCAGCATGGGACGAAAGGCTTCTTCAGCCGAACCGCCTCCGAAGGGGCCATCCGTTTCAAGGCCGGCGAACATCGGCTGCAACATTTCGGCGATGAACATCCGTTCGAAGTCGCGTGCGACCTCTTCAGCCTGCTGGCGTGTGGCAACGCCAGCCGCCCGAGCCTCGAGCGAAGGTCGAGCGGCTTTCATCGCGTCCATTGATGGGAGCGGAAGACTGAGATCAGCCATCACATGACCTCGATTTCGGCCTGCAGGGCTCCTGAGGCCTTGAGAGCCTGAAGAATGACTATCATGTCTCGTGGCGAAACGCCGAGGGCGTTCAGCCCGTTCACAAGATCTCTTAACGGGACTCCCCCTTCGATCACCGCGAGATCCGCAATGTCCTCGGTGGCGGTAATATCGGATTGCGGCACGACCACAGTCTGGCCGCCGCCGAGAGGAGCCGGCTGACTGACGGCCGGCGTTTCGGTCACCTGGATTGTGAGGTTCCCCTGAGCGATGGCGACTGTCGAGATCCGGACGTTGTCACCCATCACGATCACCCCGGAGTTCTCATCGATGACGATTTTGGCCGCCTGATCCGGTTCAATCTGAAGAAGTTCAATTTCTGAAATCAGCGCGGCCATGTCGCGATAGCCCGGCGGCTTCTGCAGGCGGACCGTTGCGGGATCAGCGGCAATTGCAGCGGTCGCTCCGACAAACGAGTTTATGGCGCCGGCTATTCGGGTGGCTGTCGTGAAGTCCGGGTTGCGAAGAGCGAGACGAAGCTGATTCTGCGTCGACAGGTCGAATTGTATCTCTTTCTCGATCAGCGCCCCACTGGTGATGCGCCCGGTTGTGGGAATGTTGCGTGTGATGGATGAGCCCGAGTCGCCTCCTGCAGCGAAGCCGCCCACTGCGACTGATCCCTGGGCTACGGCGTAGACCTGACCATCGGCCCCCTGAAGCGGGGTGGCGATCAATTGTCCGCCTTCGAGGCTCTCCGAATCGCACAAGGCCGAGACGGTTACGTCAATTCGTGTGCCGCTGGTTGAGAAGGCTGGCAGATTAGCCGTCACCACAACGGCGGCCGTGTTGGCTGTGTTGAGCGTGGAATTTCGAGTGTTGATGCCCAGGCGCTCCATCATCGATTCCAGGCTCTGGCGGGTCATTGCGCAGTTTCTGAGACTGTCGCCAGTGCCTTTGACGCCCACCACGATGCCATAACCGAGAAGCTGGTTCTCCCTGACGCCTTCAATGTCGATGATGTCTTTGAGTCTCGTCGCCGAAAACGCAGGCGCTGCCGTGACGGCGGCGAGAGCGACGACAGATATGAGACGTACGAGCACGCGCATGGCGACCTTTGGGGACAGGAATGGATCCAGCCGTTCTGGCCGCACATTTCGACTGCCACCCTGAGGGCAATTTGAGAACAAACCCTTAACCGCGTTGACGACCGGTAAAGGTCTATTAATCGATCGTTAACCGATGTCCGGAAGGTTGAGACCGTCGAGGAGGCTTATCGACGCCATGAAAGTCACATCCGCATCCGGATCCACGGCCGCCAGCGGTTCGGGAGGCGCTCGCCCGGCCGCGGAGGGTTTTCGCCTGGACCTCGGGCAGGGGAACGGGGCGACCGTTAAGGCCGTCTCTTCGGCTCTCGGGGTCGGAGGCGTCGGCGGAGTGTCCGCGCTGATGGCCTTGCAAGGCGTAGGAGGCGTTGAGGCTCGAGCACGCGCTTTACGGAAAGGCCGCCGTCTGCTTGACGCTCTGGATCGCCTGCAGGTCGCTCTTCTGTCGGAGGGGCCGACACGCGCTCATCTTGGTATCCTGCAGCGCGCGCTGGGCGAACAGCGTGAGGCCACGGACGATCCCGAACTGGATGAGACGCTGCAATGGGCCGAGGTTCGAGCCGCGGTTGAAGCGGCTAAGCTGGAGCGGGCGACCCAGGGACGTTAAGTCCGATCGGGTTTTTCGTGTCATTTTGGGGCGCGTTGCTTCCTGTCTTTCGTATATCTCTGAATTTTCTATGAAAAATGCCCTATGCGCCGTCCGTTTAAGACCGTGGACGCTTGAGCCTGAAACGGTTATACGACCCCCGCGCGAGTCCGCGCGCCGGGCGCTTATTCCGTAGCAGGGAGCAGGAGCATGAGTCCGATCAAGACCGGATCGTCGAGGACGGCGCCGGCGAAGTCCACGCCTAAGAAGGCGGCGGTTCAGAAGTCAGTGGTCGCGAAGACTCCGTCAGCAAAGGCCCCTTCGGCGAAGACCGTCTCGGCCAAAGCCCCCGCGGTGAAAGAGGCTTCCGTTTCTCCCCCAGCGGCGCCGCCGCGGTCTTCCTCGGGCAAAGCGGCTTATCGGCCGACCGAGAGCGAACCCTACATGAGTAAGCGGCAGCTATCCTATTTCCGCGAGAAGCTGATCGCGTGGAAGGAAGAGATACTCCTGGGCAATCGTGAAACGATCAACGGGATGCAGGAGAATGTCGCGCCGATCCCGGATCTGGTGGATCGAGCCGCTTCTGAGGCTGATCGCGCTCTTGAGCTTCGGACCCGTGATCGCCAACGCAAGCTAATCAACAAGATTGATTCCGCGTTGAGGCGGATTGAAATCGGTGAGTACGGGTATTGCGAGGAAACGGGAGAGCCGATCGGCGTGAAGCGCCTCGAGGCGAGGCCGACCGCGACCCTGTGCCTTGAGGCGCAGGAGCGTCACGAACGCAAGGAGCGGACAGTTCGCGACGATTGAACTTGGTCTGCCGGCGATGAACTCTCCTACCAAGCGCGGTCTCGTGAGGGTACTGGGGAAATCGACTTATGGACACCGCTGAGACGCCCCTTCTTCTTTGGTCTGAACTGGCCCGAAACTGGGCTTCCGCCTTCACGTTCATGGCCGCCCTTGGCGCCGGTCTTTTCGGTCTTGTGAGATATCTCCGCTCCGAGAGACTGAGGCAGACTGAGCAGGTCCGGGAACTCTACCGGATGTTTTTCGAGTCCTCGCGTTACAGGAGGATCCGGTTCATCATCGGCGACAAGTCCAGTCCGGAATTCGAGACGCTTCGGGCGGAGATCGCCGCGGGCGGGCTTCCGGGCGAACTTGAGGGCGAGCTTATCGACCTCCTCAATTTTTTTGAATTCGTCTCGGGTCTGACCCGGAGGGGGCTGGTCGCCCGTTCTGACGTAGACTGGATGTTCCGCAGTTTTATCGACCGTCTCGCAGGGGTCGACTTCATCCGTGATTATGTCTTTGGCGGCGACTACGAAGAACTTGCAGGGATCTTCAGGAAGGCGGCTCGGATCAGGAAGTCGTCTCGCTGACCGGGCCGACGGATCGGGCGTCCCCATGAGGGGACTCCCTTGGCGTCGGGCGCCGTCTCAGATCCGGCGGAGACATGGTCTTAGTCTTCCGAATCAGGCGAGGTCAGATCCTTCGGCGTCGAGAGAGAAGGGGTGGCGGCTCCCTGGGGCCGAACGGCTCTCCCGGGACACTGAAAGGGTGACGTGATCTCATGAACCAGCGTTCGGCGGGCCCCGAAGTCCAGAGACTGATCGACCTGCTTTCGAAACTGCCCGGACTGGGGCCTCGGTCGGCCAGGCGAGCGGCCCTGCATCTTCTCAAAAAACCGGATCAGCTGCTGACCTGGCTGGCTGCAGCTTTTGCGGATGCGGCTGACAAGGTTCAGTCCTGCCGTGTCTGCGGAAACTTCGATACGGTGAACCCATGTTCTGTCTGCGCGGCGCCCGGACGTGACGCCTCGGTGATCTGCGCTGTCGAGGAGGTGGGAGATCTTTGGGCCATGGAGCGTTCCGGGGTCTTCAAGGGGCGGTATCATGTGATCGGAGGCGCGTTATCGGCTTTGGAGGGGATCGGACCTGACGATCTGAACATCCGCCCGCTTATCGCTAGGGTGGCGTCTGGCGAGGTCAGAGAGGTCATCCTCGCCCTGAACGCCACCGTGGATGGGCAAACGACAGCGCATTACATCACGGATCGTCTTGCTGGCCTGGATGTTCGGGTCACTCGCCTGGCCCAGGGGTTGCCGTTCGGCGGCGAGCTGGATCATCTCGATGACGGCACGATCGCCGCCGCTATGGCGTCTCGTCGATAGATCGCGCTCGCTTGCCCGGAACAAAAATGGAACATAAGGTTGTCTGATGATCCTCGATGTTCTTCATGTCTGTCTGACCGTTCTTCTTTTCCTCGCCGGCGGCGCCGCGTTGTGGTTCCGTCAAGGCGCAGGGCCTCGTATCGCGACGCTTGAAACCGCCCTGTCGCTGGAAAAGACGGAACGCGCCCGGGATGATCTCGCATCCAGATCGGCTCTGGAGGCATTGCGGGCTGATTGCGAGACCCTGAGATCGCGCGCCGAGGCCGCCGAACAGGCCCAGAGCGCCTCATCAGCCAGGATCGCGGAACGCGAGCAGGCTCTGGAACGCGAGCGCGAGCATGTCGCCCGATTGCTTCAGGAAAGCGAGCAGCGTTTTCAAGCCCTCGCGGATGCGGCTCTGCGTCGTTCTCAGGAGCAATTCATTCAGGTTGCGGACGAGACATTCAAGAAACACAAGGAGGGCGCTCAGGGTGAGCTGGGCGCCATGCTGAAGCCAATCCATGACGCATTCGGTCAGTTTCGGGACAAGGTCGCGGAGATCGAAAAAGTCCGGTCGGAGGATCGCGCGCGTCTGGATGAGCAGATCCGCAACGTGGGCGACAGCGCCCGCGAAACGCAGCTTGTCGCCGGGCGTCTTGCGACCGCTCTTTCAGCCCCTCGCGGCGGAGGGCGATGGGGAGAAGAGACCCTCCGTAACGTTCTTGAGATGGCGGGTCTCTCGCCCTACGCGGATTTTCTGGAGCAGACGTCCTCGGAGACCGAGAAGGGCCGGCAGAGACCCGATGTCATTATTCGCATGCCTGGCGGCCGCGAGCTGGTGATCGACTCGAAAGTCTCTCTTGATGACTATCTTGCCGCCATGGACGAGACCGATCCGGCTGCGCGCAAACAAAGGATGGCGGCGCATGCCGGACGCGTCCGCGCGCACGTCGCCGGTTTGTCGCGGAAGGATTACTGGAAGGACTTTTCCGAGCGCGTCGACTTTGTGGCGATGTTTATTCCCGGAGAGAATTTCTATGCAGCGGTCCTTGAACATGACCGCGACATCTTTGATTACGCCGCCAGAAGCAATGTCATCATTGTGACGCCTTCTACGCTTATCGCTCTCGCGAAGTCGGTCGCCTATGGCTGGCGGCAGGAACAGATGGCCAAGAACGCTGAGGAAGCCGCTCGCCTGGGTCGTGAGCTTTATGAGCGGCTTGGCAAAATGACAGATCATATGGGCCGTGTCGGCAACGGTCTTCTTGGCGCTATCAAGTCGTTTAACGAGATGGTCGGTTCCATGGAGGCCCGGGTGCTGCCTGCGGCTCGTCGTTTTGAAGAGCTTCAGTTCGCTGATCCCACCCGGAGCATTGAGGACCCTCAACGAATTGAACTTCTCCCCCGCCAACCGATGAAGGATTCGGGAGGCGAAGAGGAGGCGGTGGCTGAAGAGGCTTTATCCTCGCACCCCACGTCCTCCCCAGCCCGAGGTCGCTCCGGGAAGTCCAAGGCCTGAGCATGCTCGCAGTGTGTTCTCTGCGTCTGATCGTCTTGACGCGGAGCTGGGCCGCTCCTAGCTAGCGAGTATGGCCATCCGTCCTATCCTTACCGTTCCTGATCCGATCCTGAAGCAGGTCTCGAAGCCTGTGGAAGCGGTCACTGATGAGGTGCGCGCGTTGATGGATGACATGCTTGAAACGATGTACGACGCCCCCGGAATTGGTCTTGCCGCCATTCAGATCGGGGTGCCGCAGCGTGTGATCGTGATGGATCTTTCCAGCGGTGATCAGCCGAGGGCTCCCCGGTATTTCGTCAATCCTGAAATTCTGGAAACTGTTGAGGACACTTTGCCCTATGAGGAGGGCTGCCTGTCTGTGCCGGACTTTTTTGATACGGTCGAACGTCCGGCTCGTGTCCGGCTTCGGTATCTGAACTATGAGGGCAAGAGTGTCGAAGAGTGGGCGGACGGGATGTTTGCGGTCTGCATCCAGCATGAGATGGATCATCTCGAGGGAACACTGTTCATTGATCACCTCTCGCGATTGAAGCGGAACTATGCCGTGAGCAAGGTCAAGAAGGCCAAGAGAACAGCCGCTGCCTGATGTTGTTTAACCCGGCGTTGCTCCTAGGTCTGTCCTCTGTCGAGCGGACTCGCTTGTGTGCGTCATGTCTGAGATCAGTTGCGGCAGGAACGCGAGGGGCCAGAGCACCAGCGCCAGGTTGGGCAAAAACCAGAGCCAGTTGAACTCCTGAAGGAGTGTCCAGTAACCCACCGCCATTGTTCCTGCGACCATTGTCAGGACAAGTGAAATCAGCGCCCAGGGTCGCCAGGCGGAATGTTGAAAACTGGCGTAACGCACTGCCAGAATGCCTGCTACGGAAAATGCGATATCCAGCGGGAGGAATGACCAGTTCCAAGCGACGACCTTCGGGTTGTCCGCTTCCGCATAGAGCCAGGCGTCAGGAATACTCACCCAACCCAGGACCGATAGGGCTGCCAATGTCCAATAGGCGATGAAGAGCCCGTCGGTGAGGGTCAGGGCGATCCGCAGGGCGCTCGACACTGAATGGGCCTAGAAGGGGGCAACCGTGTCGTAGATCCGCCGACCGAAGCGGTCGCGCTGAACTGCGGAGATATCGCCTCTGCCCCCATACGAGATGCGTGCTTCCGCGATTTTCGTATGCGCGATCGTATTGTCGGCAGCGATGTCCTCAGGTCGGATAACTCCTGAGATCAAGAGCTCTCTCAATTCGTTGTTGATCCGAACTTCCTGGCTGCCTCCGATCACAAGATTTCCGTTCGGCAGCCTGTCGGTTACAACGGCGGCAACCGTCAGACTGACGGTTTCTGCACGGTTGACCGTGCCTGATCCGTTTGAGGCCGAGCTTGAGTCGAAGCCGACCGCAGGATCAAGCGACGGTGAGCCAGGCAGCGCCCTGGTGATGTTCGCTTCCAGTCCCAGAAGGGCCTGGATGCCGGCTTCCTCCGATGTGGTTCGGCTGCGCTGGGTCGAATTGTTGACCTGTGCGCTGTCAGCAATTTCGATGTTGACGGTGAGAATGTCGCCGATTTTGGCTGCACGCTGATCGCCGAAAAAAGAACGTGCCCCAGCCCGCCACAGGGAGTTAGCGCCAGCAGGCTCTGATTGTGGTGCGGGGTAGGGCATAGAGACTCTTTGTCCTCCCGAGATGCTCGCCGGGTTTGAGATCGGAGACAGGGAGGGAGCAGCCGCCCGCTCCGCCATGCTTGCGCAACCGCCTGCAATCAGGACTCCGACTGCCAGGGTCGCCAGGCGAGGAGATGTCGTTGACATGACTGTTTATCCTATCTCTGGTTGACGCGGGCTTCCCCCGCGGCGATCGCAACAGCATCCACCGAGCGACGCGAATAGCTGTTGAGAACCCTTACACTGTCGCCGGCGGCCGCATCGTTCTGGGCGAGTCCGTCGACCGACAGACGTAAGCCGGCCGCCGTGTAGTAAAGTTTGACGGGTTCGCCTTTGCGAATAAGGGACGGTGATTTCAGGTCGCCCTCGAGGACCGGGAGACCCGCTCTGACCGATCGTTTGAGCTCGAGGCCCACTACGTCTTCAACTCTCGTGGCGGCGCCTCGAATGGGTCTCGCCGCGTCCCCGGGGGCCCAGTCCAGATCGTCTGCCGTAAGTCGAGCGCCTCTGGGCAAATCCCGGATCAGAACCAGCACTCCTATGTTAGGCGTATCTCGCTTCTGGAGTGTCGTCTGGGCGATCTGTGTCGCCTTCGGCGCCAGCGGAGCGACGGGGGCCTTCGGCGCGACGCGTGGAGCGGGCGCTATTTCCCGAATGACCAGGACAGGTTCGTCGAGCGGTATCGCGAGATGCACGCCGGAACGACGAGCCACAGACACGAGGAATTCCGGATCTAGCGCCAATGTCTGACCAGGGGGGGGCGCGGGTCCGATCAGGACCTGAGCCGCCTCGCCTGTGACCGGCGCGACGTCGCCAAGGGAGATCCAGTCTCCCCGCACCGGTGTTTGCGCCATGGCGGTCGAAAACGAGATCGTTGCGAGGATCAGGCAGAGGAGGGTGTGGAGCGGACGGATCATGACTTAGCGAAGGTTGCTGGCGGAACGGAGCATTTCATCGGTCGCCGTGATGACCTTGGAGTTCATTTCATAGGCCCGCTGCGCTGTGATGAGGGCTGATATCTCTGTGACGGCGTTCACGTTGGAGCTCTCGAGAAACCTCTGCATCAGCGTACCGAAGCCGACGGATCCGGCCTGACCCCGATTTGCGGTTCCGGAGGCTGCGGTCTCGAGGAACAAATTGTCCCCGAAGGCTTCGAGACCGGCGGGGTTTACAAACCGTGCGAGCTCCAGAGCGCCAATGTCCTGCGGGGCGCTGCCGTCAGCCATGATGGCCTGAACAATCCCCTCTCGATTGATCGAGATATCGATTGCATCTGAAGGTACGGAGATTCCCGGAGCCACGATAAAGCCGTCCTCCGTGACGACCTGACCGTCAGCGTTTCTAGAAAAATTCCCTGCTCGGGTGTAGCTGTCGCGTCCATCCGGCAGCTGAACGATGAAGTATCCTTCACCCTGAATCGCCACGTCGTAGGCGTTTCCTGACTGGCTCACGCCGCCTTGTTCGGTAATCCGGTAGACTGAACCGGCTTTGACACCTGCGCCTACCTGAACGCCAGTCGGAACGATCGTACCTGCTTCGGACGAGGTGACACCCATTCTCTCGACATTCTGGTAGAGCAGGTCCTGAAATTCTGCACGCTGGCGCTTGAACCCTGTCGTGTTCATGTTCGCGATGTTGTTCGCGATCACCTCGACATTGAGCTGTTGGGCCTGCATTCCGGTTGCGGCGGTGTTCAGAGCTCGCATGAGCGATCGTCCTCTTCAGCGTTTACCCGACCCGGGCAAGTTTCTCTATGGAGGTGGCGCGCAGTTCATCCGCCTGGCTGATCATCTTACTGACGGACTGATAGGTGCGACTAATCTCGATCATCTGAGTGATCTGCTCGATCGCATTTACGTTTGACCCTTCGATGAAGCCTGACGCCACGCGTAAGGCTTGCGGTGGGCGTGGCGCCTCGTCCGTCGCGCGCCACAGATTGTCGCCCAGCTTCTCGAGAGCTGCAGGCGTGTCGAATGCGACGATATCGAGTGCGCCGACTAGAAGCCCATTCTGACTGACCGAGCCGTCGCGTGCCACAGCCACGTTTCCTGCGGTCGGATCAAGTATCAGCGGCCCGCCCCCTGAGAGGACTGGCTGTCCTGCTCTGGTTACAAGTTGTCCGGCCGCGTCCAGAGAAAAACGGCCGTCCCGAGTGTAGGCTGGGCCTGCGGGTGTCTGGACTGAAAAGAAACCCTCTCCCTCGATTGCGAGATCCAGCGGATTGCCTGTGCGCTCCATTTCCCCGGCTGAGAAGTCGCGCTGAAGCGTCCAAGCGTCGGCGAATGCAATATCATTGGGGGTATCTGAAGCGGTGGCCGGCGCTTCCGAAAGAGGGCGTGTAATGACGCTTTCGGCCTTGAACCCGGCCGTGGTCATGTTCGCGAGATTGTTGGCGGTCACGTCCATCCGCTGCCGCAGAATCTGCTGCGCGGACAGGCCGACCATGAATGAATTGTCCATCGGTCGCCGATCGGGCCTGCTCCGTGCGCTTCGGCACGAAGTGGCTTGTCATCTGACGGCGCGTTTTCTGCTGCTGCCGCAAACCAAGAAGACCTTCATCATCGGTCGAGGGGGTTAACAGGAT
This sequence comes from Alphaproteobacteria bacterium, assembly GCA_018969425.1. GTDB lineage: Bacteria > Pseudomonadota > Alphaproteobacteria > Caulobacterales > Hyphomonadaceae > UBA7672. Next base: position 15,302 of record JAGWYJ010000006.1, read on the forward strand.
GTTGCCAGCGGTCAGTCTTCTCCCCCTCAGGGTCGGCAAAAGTTGCCGATCTCCACGAATCCTTAACCAAAGCAGGACGATTTTGCCGGGCAGATCGCCGCGAGGTGGCGGTCATTGGATGAGGCGCGCGGGTCGTGGCAAAGAAAGAAAAGAAAAAAAACAAGGCTGAAGAGCCGGATTCGGAAGCTGTGAACGCAGGCGGAGCTGAGGGTGACGAGGCGTCCGCGCCCGAGAAAAAGAAGTTATCCGGAAAGACTTTGGTCCTCTTCGTGATTCTCCCGGCGCTTTTGGTAATCGGCGGCGGCGGCGCGGCAGCCTTTATGCTCCTCGGCGGAGCGAAGCCGTCCGCGGAGGTCGCAGAAGCTGGCGCTGACGGTGAAAAAAAGCCTGAGGCCGAGAAGAAAGCGAAGAAAGATGAAGGCAAGAAGGACGCTCACGGGGGCGCCGCAGGGGAGGGCGCAGAAGGAGAAACGACGGCGGTTGCGGCGAGCGAGGTCGGTCTGCTGACAGTCGGTGAGCCCGGCGATCCTTCGTATTACAAGATGCCGAAGATGATCGTGAACCTCGCTTCGGGATCCGGGGGTCGCGCCATTGTCATGCAGCTCGATCTTGTTCTCGAATCGGCCGATGCGAAGAACTTTGATGAAATGACGGTTCTTATGCCGCGGCTGACGGACCAGTTTCAGACTTTTTTGCGTGAACTTCGCGTAGAGGATCTGGAGGGGTCAGCGGGATCCTACAGACTGAGGCTTGAGCTCCTCAGGCGTTTCAACATCGTCATGGCCCCGGCCAAGATCGATGCGGTGCTTATCGAGGGCATGCTGATCAACTAGGGGACGTCCTTTGGCTGCGGAAGATGACGATGACATGGCTGCGGCCTGGGAAGCGAGCGTCGCCTCGGAGGCGGGCTCCCAGGACGATGACCTTGCCGCTTCATGGGAAGCGGAGACCGCTGACGCTTCTTCCGGCTCCGTCATTGCCGGGATCGGCGCTCAGACCTCCGAGCGCATTCTCAACCAGGACGAGATCGACAACCTCCTCGGTTTCACGATGGAGGAAGAGACCAACGTTAAGCGTAACGGTGTTCGCGCGCTTATCAATTCGTCTCTTGTCTCCTACGAGCGTCTGCCGATGCTCGAAGTCGTGTTCGATCGTCTAGTTCGTCTGATGACCACCAGCCTTAGGAACTTCACTTCCGACAACGTGGAGGTGAACCTCGATTCCATGCAGTCCATGCGCTTCGGGGATTATCTTAATTCAATTTCGCTCCCGGCGATTCTTTCCGTTTTCAGGGCGAAGCAGCTGGATAATTTCGGGTTGCTGACGGTTGATTCAAATCTGATCTATTCGATTGTGGACGTTCTTCTTGGCGGACGCCGCGGGACGCTTGCGATGCGTGTTGAGGGGCGCCCTTACACCACGATTGAGCGGGTGCTGGTGACACGCCTGGTGGAGGTCATTCTTGCTGACGCCAAGAAGGCGTTCGATCCGTTGACCGAGGTGGATTTCGAGCTTGATCGGATTGAGACCAATCCCCGATTTGCGGCCATCGCGCAGCCTGCGAACGCCGGAATACTGGTCAAACTTCGTATCGAGATGGAGGATCGTGGAGGGCGTCTAGAGCTAATGCTTCCTTACGCGACCCTTGAGCCAATACGAAAACTGCTCCTTCAGAACTTCATGGGGGAGAAGTTTGGCCGCGACAATATCTGGGAAGGCCATCTGGCGACTGAGTTATGGTCGGCGCCGGCGACATTGAAGGTTGTCCTGGCCGAGTTCCAGGAATCCCTGGGGCGGATGAAGAATCTTCAGGTCGGCGACACGCTGATCATGAACGCTACCCCTGACGCCAAGGCGCAACTGATGTGCGGCGATATCCCTCTCACCCATGGGCAGGTCGGGCGTATCGGTCAGAATGTGGCGATGCGGGTCGAGGCTCCGATTGCAAACTCAGCCAAGCGACGTGTTCTGGAGTCGAGATGAATATCTTTTCCCTCACGATCGAAATCATTCTGATCAGTCTTCTGCTGATCGCGATCATTTATTGCTGGCGCCTCGACCAGAGGCTCAAGACGCTGAGGTCCGGAAAGGACGGCATGCTGGCCGCCGCGCGCGAGCTTCAGACCTCCGTCGCCGATGCGCAGAGGGCGGTCGAGATGCTCAGACGGTCTGCTGAGGCCTCTGGGCGGGATCTGCAGGCGAAAATTGATGAGGCGAGGGCTGTCGCTGCGGTCGTGCCGCGCGAGGGGCCCGATGCGTCGCTCCGCCGACGAAATGTTTACTAGGAGATCGACATGAGTGCGACTGTCCGAGTTCTACCCGCTCTCATCGCCGTATCGATCGGCGCCCTGGCGTTCAAAGGGGTAGATGTCGCTCAGGCTTTCGCGGAGGCCAATGAAGCTGCGGACCAGGCGACGTCTGTTAAGCCTGAGACCCAGCTTACGTCCGGTATCGCAGACGCTGCATTCCAGAAGGCAGGGGCTGCGGCAGAGGCCGGGGCTGAGGACGCGGCGAAATGTGTTCCTGCCATCGATTACGCCTCTGAAACGGGAATTTCCGAACAGGAGGTGCTTGTTTTGCGCAGCTTGTCTGAAAGACGTCAGGCGTTAGATGACAGAGAGGCGGGTCTGGAGACGCGCGAGCAGATGGCCGCCGCCGCTGAGCAGAGGCTGGATGATCAGATTGCCAAACTCAAGTCGCTTGAGGGTGATGTCCAGAAGCTGCTGGCTGCAATGGAGGCCAAGCGTGACGAGCGGATGGTCGCTCTGGTGAAGACCTATGAGGCGATGAAGGCAAAGGATGCGGCGCGCATCTTTGATGGGATGGACGACAAAGTTCTCCTTGAGCTGGCGAAGTCCATGAAGCCGGCCAATCTCGCTGCGGTGATGGCGGCCATGGATTCCAAGCGAGCGGAAAGCCTTACCCGTATGCTGGCATCCCTTGCGCAGCCGCCTCAAAGTCTGGATGAACTGCAGAAATCAGAAGGATGACGTTTCGACCTCTCCATCTGAAAGCGGCTATCGGGCTGACGCTTGCGAGCGTCTCGGTCTTGGGAGGCGCTTTGCCCGCCTGGGCGCAAAGGGCGGTGACGATTTCAGTTCAGGATCAGCCGACCCACGCGCGGCTGACGGCGAAGTGGGCTGACGGGGATCTCAAGGCGCCCCGAGTCTCTGCGTCGATCTCGTCTCAGGTCCTGTTGCTGCGCTTCGATCAGAAGGTGAAGCTCGACGCTGAGGCCCTCAAGAAGGATCTTGGAGGATGGGCGGCTCTGGTTCGTCTCGATCCGGACGGGATGACGGCCCGTATCGGCCTGACCAAAGCGCCTCGTCTTCACCTCTCCACATCCATGGACCTGACGGCCATTGATCTGGTTCGCCCCGGGGTTAACGAGGATCCCCCTGACGTCGTCTCGCCCCTCCTCATCAAGAAGGCCGAGGTCGCCGCCGCTCCGCCGCCTCCGCCTCCGCCTGCGCCTATCGTGCCTGTGGAGGTCAGGGGAAGCCACTATGGGGAGAATTCCAGGGTGGCTTTTTACTGGGCCGAAAAGGTCGCGTACAAAGTGGCGGAGCAGGGGCCGGACTTCATCACCCTGCAGTTCGCCAAGCGAGCGAAGCCAGACGTCGCTTACATGCGGATTTCACCGCCTGCCAATGTGGGCGGCTTCGAGACCGAGAACACAGACAAGGGTTATCGTGTCACGATACGTTCAAAGGATAATCTTCCCATCCGGCACTATGTCGAGGAAGGAATCCCCATCGTCGATATCGGCATCCTGAAGGCGGAAACCCCCGATCCGAATGAGGCGCCGCTTCCGCCTCCGCCTCCCCGTGCTCAGGGTCGCCCAATTCTTCTCACGCCGCCGAAGCAGGTGATCGGCGAGGGAGGGGCGGCGCCTTCGCCTCCGCCGCCTCCGACGGCGGCTCCGCCGGTAGTTGTCATTGGCGGGGAGGCTCGTGTGACGGCGCTCGGACCGCGATGGCGTGATCCTGCGCCTCGCGGAGCGTCGATACCGGTCGATGTCGGAGTTGTCGGCGATGGGGTGGAGTTCACGACGTCTTTTCCGAGTCCCGCCGCGGCTGCGGTCTTCTCGCGAGGAAGCGCTGTCTGGGTCGTGTTTGCATCGAACGCCGCGCTAAAGCTGGACCAGGCTGATCTCCCAGGGGGCTTCAAGGCTCGGGTGATCCGCGGCCAGAATGCGACGATGATGCGTATTGAGCCGCCTAAAGGCCTCAAGGTATCGGCCGAAGCGGAAGGGTCTACCTGGACGGTGAGGTTCGCGGCGGTCCCGCTCAAGCCAAGTCGCTTTTTGAAGTCTGAGCGCAAGCCGTCCGATGACGGACGGATGCGCATTGAGACCATGCTCATAGGGGCCACAGGCCTGATCTGGTTCGACGATCCCGTTATTGGCGATCAGTTGGCGGTCGCCGTATCCTATGGTCCTTCGTCTTCGTCCCCGACGGCTCGTGATTTTGTGGAGGCCTCTTTACCAGCCACCGCTCACGGCGTTGCGATTGCGCCCAAGTCGGATCAGGTGCTCGCCCTGATCGAGGGCGAACGCGTGGTGGTTGCTCTGGGTCGAGCGGCGGAGCAGTCGGCAAGCAATCCCAAGTCAGCTGTCGGGTCGCCCCCACCCCCGCCGCCTCCGCCCCCGCCGAGCACGCGATCCGCCTTCATTGATTTCGCCAAGTGGGGCGGAAAGTCCGGTGAGGATTGGCTTCGAGAGCGTCAGACGCTCGAATCCTACGCTTCCAGACTCGAACCGACCAAGCCGCAGACCGCCACGGCGATCATCGCGCTTGCGCGTTTCTACCTTGGCCATGAGATGGCCTTTGAGGCTCTCGGACTTCTCCGAGCCGCCTCGATCTCTCAGCCAGCCCTTGAACTTGATCCGAAGTTTCTCGGGTTAAGGGCTGCAGGAAATGTCATGGCGGGCCGTATGGCCGCTGCTGAGGCTGATCTGTCGCGAGAATTGCTTAAGGGCGACCGATCCGCCGCCCTCTGGCGTGCGATGGTTGCTGTGGACCGCCGGGAGTGGCCTCGTGCGGTGCAGTTCTTCGGAGAGGCTGACGGAGAGATTGAAAAATACCCTCCGCAATGGGCCGCCCGTTTTGAGGTGGCGGCGGCGGAAGCTCTTTTCAATACCAATGATTATGATGCAGCTCGTCGTCTCGCTCAGCATGTGGTGGATACCGGGCCTCGTCTCGAGGCGGACCGAGCGAGGCTTGTGCTGGCCAATCTCGCTGCGGTTATTGATGGTCCTGATGCGGGTTATGGAAAGTTCGCACAGCTCACTCGGTCGGCTCTCGAGCCGGTCGCCGTAAGAGCGGAGCTGCGTCGCATCGAGACTGGATCAGCTGCGGGAAAGATTGCAGTCAAGGACGCTGTCGAGGCTCTTGACGTTCTGAGATATCGCTGGCGGGGCGACACGCTGGAGCTTGAAACTGTCGCTGTTCTTGCTGACCAGCATATGAAAGCTGGGCGCTTCCGCGAGGCGCTTGTCGTTCTTCAATCGGCGGCGCTTCGTGATCCGGCCGCGATTGGCGCCCGCGAGGTGCGTGTGCGACTCAGCGATTACTTCCGACGTCTATATCTTGATGGCGAGGTTGACCGTCTGGATCCCATACAGGCGCTTGCTCTTTATTATGAGTTCGCTGACCTCACGCCCATAGGGTCAGACGGCGATCTGATGGTGAGAAAGCTGGCGCAGCGCCTGGTCGCATTCGATTTGCTGGAGCCTGCGGCTAGTTTGCTTCAGCATCAGGTTGATAATCGGATGCGGGGAATGGGTCGCTCGTCCATCGCTGTCGACCTTGCAACTATCTATCTTCTCAATAAGCAGCCGGACCTTGCTTTGTCGGCGATCGACAGAACCCGGCAGCCGGGCATGCCGAGGGAGCTCATGCTTGAGCGGCGCCTTCTTGAGGCGGCGGCTTATCGCGATATGGGCCGATACGATAATGTAATTGAGCTTGTCGAACCGCTTGAGACACCTGAGGCCCGATCATTCCTTGCTGACGCTTACTGGCGTGATCGGAGGTGGTCTGAGGCTGCGCGCGCCTATATGGCGATGCTTCCGCCTCCCACTGAGGCCGTTAAACCCTCCCATGCCGACATCGCTATGCGCGCGGCCATCTCTGGAAGGCTTGCTAGGGATATGAATCTTCTGGCAGATCTGCGTGCGCGCTACGGCCCTCTTTTCCAGGGCAACCCTAACCAGGCCAGCTTCGAACTGATGACGTCACAGGCGGAAGTCGGAGGCGCTGGTTTGTCGGAGGCTGCGCGCAGAATGGCCGACGCTCCCAGGGTCGATGCTTTCTCGGCTGCCATGAAGGCCCGGTTGCAGGGTCGCTCCGTTACCCCGCCCGCAGGCGCCGCCGCCCCCGCGCCGCGAGCTGCTGCGCCCAAACCGTCTGGCGCTCCCGCCTCAGGTTGAGGAGGTTGGAGGCAGGTACCGACAGAAGCATTGTATGACTCGCGTAGCTCAGAGGGATTTATGGCGTCGAACTGCGATCCGAAATTGAAGTCAGCCATTGACTATTCGATGCTGTCGCCTGAGTTCTCACGCTTGAACCGCCCCGCTAAACGAGCGCTGATTGCAGAGGGTATCCTTGACTGCGCAGCGCTGTCTCGTCGAACGCGCGCAGAGATAGCAGCACTTCATGGTATAGGGCCCTCAGCCTTTTCGACCCTTGACGCGGTTCTTCTTGCGAGGGGCATGCGTTTCAAGGCGGACTGAAGCTTAAGCTTTTACGACTCGGAAATGGTCGGATCCCGCCTGTAGGCGCCGAGGCCTAGGACTTCGAGAGTATCTTGCAATACGACTGACCGAGCTCAGAGCCCATCGTCACGCTCTCCCGGGTTGCCGAGCTGCAAGCTGGCGAAGTCGAAAACTGACGGGTCCGTGAGATGCGACAACCTCACATTCGCCAGGGCTCTCGCCATCACCTGCCGTTTTCCGGGATTTTTCCGTTCCCATTCGTTCAGCATCGACTTGATCGCCATCCGCTGTAATCCGTCCTGAGATCCGCAAAGATTGCAGGGAATGATTGGGAACTGCATCGCAGATGCGAATCTGGCGATGTCAGCCTCTGCACACTGAATCAACGGCCTCAGCACGAATACGTCTCCGACGTCATTGACCAGCTTGGGAGGCATGGCGGCCAGACGACCGCCGTGCAGCAGGTTTAGCATAAAGGTTTCAACAGAGTCGTCTCGATGATGTCCGAGGACTATTGCGTCGCATCCTTCTTCTCGCGCCACTCTGTAGAGAATGCCCCGTCTCAGGCGCGAGCACAGCGAGCAATACGTGCTCGTGGCGGGGAGTTTTTCTGTGACGATGGAATATGTGTCTTCGGTGATGATGCGAAAATCGACCCCCAGGGTTTTCAAGTAGTCGGGCAGCACATGCTTTGGAAATCCCGGCTGCCCCTGATCCAGGTTGCAGGCCAGAAGATCTACGGGCAGCGCGCCCTGCCATTTGAGGTCCAGCAGCAGGGCGAGGAGCGTGTAGCTGTCTTTTCCGCCTGACAGGCAGACCAGCCAGCGTGGTCGAGATCCGTCCTGTCGTGGCGAGCACATTCCATAGACGCGGATTGAGTCCTGAACCTGTCGCACGAGACGCTTCCGGAGCTTTGCGAATGTCACCCCTCCAGGCGCGACGGAGAAGACGGGATGCAGGCGTGGGGCCTCCCACGCGACCTCCACGTCGTCAGGCCCGTCGTCAGAATGGATAATGTCGTCCGCCATCAGCCGCTCGCATCCGTATGCCGAGAGATCTTTCTAGCGAGGTTTTCGCCTGGGAGAAGACGTTCGTGTGGAAAGCCCTTCGGCGGACGTACTGAACTTCAGACAGGGGGTCCCACGATGAAGCTCTCCACAAGGGAGCCTGCGAGAAGGCGCCATCCGTCGATCAGCACAAAAAAGATCAACTTAAATGGCAGGGAGATCGTCACTGGCGGCAGCATCATCATCCCCATGGCCATGAGTATCGACGCTACGACGAGGTCTATCACCAGAAACGGCAGAAACACCATGAAGCCGATCTCGAACGCCCGCTTGAGTTCCGAAATCATGAAGGCCGGCGCCAGAACTTCAAAAGGCGCCGCCTGGGGACTCTCCAAATTTTCTATCTTCGCCATTCGGGCGAAGAGCGCGACGTCCTCACCCTCTGCGTGCTGAGCCATGAATGCCTTCACCGGACCCAACGTCCGGGGGATGGCCTCCTCCAAGGTTATCGCCTCCGTCATGAACGGTTCGATCCCGGCCTCGTATGCCTGCGTGAATGTCGGCGCCATCACGAATGCAGTCAGAAACAGAGACAGGGAAATGATGACGGAGTTCGGAGGCGCGTTCTGGAGGCCGATGGCCGTTCTGAGCAGGGAGAGGACGACCACGATCCGGACGAAGGATGTCGTCATCATAAGTATTGAGGGCGCCAGCGAAAGAACTGTGATGGCGGCGACAAGCTGAACGATCCCGCCCGTCATTCCCTGACCGGTGCCAAGATCGATCGATACTGTTTGCGGAAGTGCGGCTGGTGCGGTCACGCCGACCAGAAAGCACAGCGCCCCAAGGCGCCCCCAGACTCTTGTCATGTTTTCTCGCCCTGGCTCGTCTCCGCTGGGAATGAAGCCCCGAAAGGTGCTGACACGGTCCTCTCCGCGATCCGGATATCGCCCCCCGGTCCAAGACAAAGAAGGTGCTCACGGCCGTCCCATCGGACAACGGCTAGGCGCCTCCTAGCGTCGAGGGACTTCCATTCCACGATTCGAAGATCCGATGGGGGGGCGCCCGGCGTTCGTCCCAAACCGCTTCCGAAACGACGCAGCAGCCAAGTCAGGCCTAGAATGAGGCCGAGGACCAGAATCAAGGCGCCGAGAGCGCGAAGGGCGGAAAACGCGTCCATGGATCGGGTCAGATATCCGCACTTCCGACCTTAAGTAGCCGGACGTTGCGTTAACCCATCAGACACATAGGTAAATGAGAAGTTAACAAAGCGCCTGCCGCCTTAATCAAAACTTAAGGAAACCGGTCGATTTTGCCGGGTTGAGAGGGGATGATCATGGCTGATCCGACGGACCTGACAGTTTTTTCCCTCATGAAGTCGCGCATGCAGATGCTCAGCGCGCGGCAAAAGGTCATTTCGGAAAACGTGGCCAATGTGTCCACTCCGGGCTACACGCCCCGGGATGTTGACCAAAGGGAGTTCGAGCGGACACTTCAACGTGTGGCCGGGCGAGCGGAAGGCGGGCCGGAGCGTGTTCGCATGACTGTGACCCATGCCGGGCATCTGTCGGGCCCAGGCTCTGATCCGTCCCCCGGCGTCGCGCTTGTCAAACGCCCTGATTCTGAAACCACCCTCGATGGAAATTCAGTCGTGGTGGAAGAACAGATGATGAAAATCGCCGAAACCCGAATGGAGTTCGAAACCATGGTGGGCCTGTACCAGAAGAGTCTGGGCCTGCTGAGACTGGCCGCGCGTTCTCCGACGCGCTGAGGGCCTGAAGGGAGGGACAGATGTCCTCCGAGCTTATGTCGGCTATGTCCGCTGCTGCGAGCGGGTTACGTGCTCAAACGGTCAGGATCCGCATGTCCGCCGAAAATCTGGCCAATGCGGATTCAGCGGCGGCCACTCCCGGCGGCGATCCCTATCGTCGCAAGGCGCCGGTTTTCCGCGCTTATTTCGACCGTGAGGTCGGTGCGGAAAAGGTCAAGATTTCCGGTGTTCGAGAGGATAAGTCTCCTTTTCCCGAGAAGTACGATCCAACCCATCCAGGCGCGGATGCGCGAGGTTATGTGAAGATGTCCAACGTCTCATCCCTGATCGAGATGGCCGATCTTCGCGAGGCTCAGCGAGCGTACGAAGCGAATCTCAACGTGATCGAGTCCAGTCGGGCCATGATGCTCGGCATTGTGCAGATTCTGAAAGCGTGAGGGAGGCGAGCTTAAATGTCAGATCTCGGAATCTCAGCCGCCCGCGCCTACATGCAGACGGCTCAGACGCTTGCTGGCGTCCAGTCCAAGCCGACAGAGGGACTTCAAGGAGCCGGCTTCGGAGATATCCTCAATACTGCAGTCTCAACATTGACCAAGGCTGCGAGCGGCGCCGAGGGCGCTGTTTCCAATGCAGCATTGGGGCGCGGAGACCTGGTAGATGTGGTGACAGCTGTCGCTGCGGCCGAGGCTACCATGGAAACCGTGATCGCTGTTCGTGACGAGGTGATCAAGGCGTATCAGGACATCATGAGAATGCCGATCTGAGTCCTTCCCTGACATCACTTTATATGGTGCGAGGGAGTTGGAGAGGCGCGACTATGGAAATCAATCGCTCGGGTTGAGGATCCTCTGCGCTTAGCCGGTCGGCAGTCATTGGGGGTGGGCGGATCATTTTTCACGGCTGCGCTGGTCGCCGGAGCCGTGGCTTTTCATACGTATAGACGCCGCCAAATGTCAGGCCCACCGTCGGTCTCATTGATAACGTCGTCAGTCCTGGCTCATACGTCTACCTCTGGACGCCCGCCTGGGTTGATGCCGGTGTCTGGCGGACAGCTGAAAACGGCCGCGATCAGACGGTCCTGAGGTCTGTCGTTTCGCCATGGTGGATCGCGCTTGTTTCTTCTCCGTCGCTCTTAAGGAAATGAAGCTGGGATTTGAAAGCGCCTCTATCGAGGAGGTCTGTCGGACGTCCCTAAAAGAGAAACAAAGATCAGTTATCTGCAAGTCGGAGTCGCTCTGAGACATCTCTGGCCGAGGATGCGCCGATGGCATCTGCCGCTGCAAAACGTTGAAGCGCCAAACGCCAAAGCCACTTCGCACTGCCGATCCGACCTGCTGCCGCAGCGTGGTCTCCGGCAAGGCCGGTGAGCTCGGCCAAAGCCATTCTCTCCGCGTCGCCGGCCGCACTCAGCCTATTTCTTTCCTCGCCCAGCAGAAGCTCCGCTCGATCAAGGTCTCCGGCTGCAATCGCGTCACGAATGAGCCGCAGAGGAGACGCGCCCGACGTGGCGGGCGGGATTGGCTCTTGGGTCTGAATGCCTGACGATGGAGATTGCGCTTTTACCGCATGATCCGGCTCTTGGCTTTTTTCGGTGAGCGTCGCTTGGGGAAAAGCGGCGGTTTCCGCTTGGATGGACGTCGACGGCGCGGTCTCGATATCGGGCAGGGCGGTTTCGGTCTCAACAGGAGTGGGGGGAGGAGGCGTCAGCCGCGCCTTCGAATTTTGATCATCTGCTGTCTGTCTCGGCGCTGGAGGCGGAAGGTCCCCTGAGCGCCAATCCCGGTTAGCTGCCCGTGTTTTTGATGCGTAATAGGCGTCCGCCGCCTCGAGCGCCGCCTGACGCCGCGCCGCCTCCTCTATTTTCCTGCGCCGTTCCGCGGTGCGCGGCGACAGACCGTAGCCGAGCCATGAAAGACCTGCGGTGGTGAGCAGAAGGCTCAGAATTGCCGGCCAGGCGCTAACCCCTGATTCAGGGGGGAAGACGGGTGCTCTCAGGGTTCCCATGATCCAAGCCAAGTAGCCGCCCGCCGTCGCCAAGATCGTTCCGGCGAGGATATGGACTGCGCGCATCAACATGATTTGGTTCCCAATTGGTCTGCGTTCGACATAAGGGCCACGATATGTCCCTGCCTGGATTGTGGCTTTGGTCTCATGACTGACGCACCGCAGACGATTAACCTCTTCCCCGTTTCTCTCAACTGGAAACTTACAGCCGTTGTCAGGCGGACACATAGATTGACGTAGCGGCCATCGACGGATTTGGAGGACTTCACCTTCTGAAGCAGGTTGTTCAGGCACGCTTTGTTAACCATTCCTTTGAGAGAGTTAACGGCTGGCATTAACGATCCGGAGGCGACAGATGAACGGTGGGGAGGTGCTTGATCTTGGACGCGACGCTCTCTGGGCGACTGTTCTTATGTGCGCGCCGGCGATGATCGCAGGACTTGTGGTGGGACTAATCATTGCGTTTTTTCAAGCGCTTACACAAATTCAGGAAATGACCTTGGTGTTTGTGCCCAAGATTCTGGCGATCTTTGCGGCCCTGCTCATTTTCCTGCCTTTCATGGGCGCGACTCTCGCGAGCTTCTCGAACGAGGTCTTCACCCGGATCTCGAATTTCTGACGAGGAAACGGCGTGGATTGGTTGACGCAGTATGCATGGGTCGGGGCGCTACTGTTCGCGCGTCTTGGCAGCGTGCTTATGCTCGCGCCCGGGTGGGGAGAACAGGCAACCCCCGCCACGATCCGTCTCGCCGCAGCCGTCCTCGTGACGGCCGCCCTTGCGCCCTCGCTGGCCGCGGTCGCACCGCCTCCGCCGACGTCCATAGGGGGAGGGTTTCCTCTCGTGTTGACTGAGATCGTGATCGGCCTGGTGATTGGCGGCGGGGCCCGTCTTATGATGAGCGCTCTTCAAGTCGCCGGGGCCGTCGTCGGTATCTCCTCCGGACTTGGCTTCGCACAACAGATCGATCCAATCGCTAGTCAGACGTCGGCAGTTTTTGCGGGATTTTTCTCTCTGATGGGGGTCGTTCTCATCATGGATGCGGGTCTGCATCGACTGATGATCGAGGCGGCCGCTGAGAGCTATGAAATGTTTCCGCCAGGGGCTCTTCCCCCTCTTGGAGATACGTCTGTCTTTGTCACGGACGCCGTGTCGGCGTCTTTTCGTCTCGGTCTGCAGATCGCCGCCCCAGTGCTCATTTTTTCGCTTATCTTCAACCTGTCGCTTGGCCTCGTTGCGCGCCTGATCCCGCAGGTTCAGGTGTTTATGATCGCCCTGCCGCTTTCCGTTCTGCTTGGGCTCGCGATCGCTGCTCTGGGCCTGGGCGGCGGGTTCCTGGTGTGGATTGAGGAGATGGAGCGCCAGGCGCAGCTCTTCTCCACTCGATAGGGGGGCGTTCAAGTGGCTGAAGACCAGGACAACAGTCAAAAAACCGAGGAGCCTACTCAGAAGCGCCTTGAGGAGGCGCGCAAGAAGGGCGACCTGATCAAAAGTCAGGACGTTCCGATATGGTTTCTTTTTCTTGCAGCAACGGGCGTTCTGGCCGCTGCTGGACCCTTGGCGGGGGACATCGCCCGACCGCTTGAGAGGATTCTTGATCATCCTCACGAGTTCCGTCTCTCGGATGGAGGGGCAGAGCAGATGCTCCGCGCGCTTGTAAGCGCGCTGCTGGTTCCTCTTGCAATTGTGTTCGGCGCACTACTCGTCGCTTCGATCGTAGGCCACGTAATCCAGAGCCGCCCGGTCTGGACGTTCGAAAAGATGAAGCCGGATCTGAACAAGCTGTCGCCCGCCACCGGGCTTGCCCGCATGTTCGGCGCTCAGGGCTGGATGAACCTCCTTAAGGCCATTCTGAAGATGATCGCCGTGTCGGCGGCCATGATCTACACTGTCTGGCCGGATCGCAACGCTCTCGCTGAGGCGGGGGCGCTCGACATGATCGGCGTTCTCATGATGCTCCAGTCTATGGCTGGACGCTTGTTTTTCGCGTCACTGATTGTGGTGGGGATTATCGCGGCGCTCGATTATTTCTTTCAACGGCAAAGCTTTATGCAGCGCATGCGTATGTCTAGGCGCGACCTGCAGGATGAGACCAAGCAGTCTGAAGGCGATCCGGCGATTCGGGCTCGTTTAAGGGCTATTCGCATGGAGCGATCCCGTCGCAGAATGCTTGCGGCAGTGCCGAATGCGACCGTGATTATCAACAACCCGACCCATTACTCGATCGCGCTTCGCTACGATCCGGACAAGGATGCTGCCCCTATGTGTCTGGCAAAAGGGGTCGATGACGTTGCGTTGCGAATTCGGGAGGTCGCCGCCGAAGCCGGTGTTCCCATGGTTGAAAACGTTCCGCTTGCGCGCGCTCTCTACGCCAGCGCCGAGATTGACGAATACATTCCCCGTGAGCACTTCGAGGCGGTCGCGAAGGTAATCGGCTTCGTCATGAACACGGCTCGGTCCAGGAACCGACCCCGATGATATGCGTTCAGCCGCGGCTCTGCGTACGCTTCCCTCTGTCGCGGATAAACTCGCAGCCAGCTGGATGCCAGCCGCCCTTTTTACACCGAATCAGCGCATTAAGGCATGAAACGATCAGGAAGTTCGCCCATGTCAGACCCTCGTGACACGCTGAACGATGAAGCGGCGGATCGACCTGCCGCCGCAGCGGGGGGGCGTGACTTCGACGTTCTCCAGATCGGTTTCTGGGCCGCCCTCGCAATCGCGGGCGGGGTTGCGGCAATGGCCGTCACCTGGCCTGGCGCCGTTGGGCCGGCCGGCCCAGTGCTTATTATCGCCTGCGGCGCCATGGGTCTGGTGCTTGTTCTTTGGTGGTTGCGGGGCGCAGGGCGCAGGCTGGGTGTGTTTCCTGAACGCGGCGCCGCCGAGGCGGCGGCGTTGTCCGCGCGTCGGCCCGTCTGGCTCGAAGCGCTCGGCGAGCCGGCTTTGATATCGGACAGGGGAGGGGCGAGCGTCGCCGCGAACGCGGCGTATCTTGAGCTGTCGCAGGTCGCTCGTGATCTGGGAGACGCCAGCCATGCCCCATCCGTGGATCGACTTTTCGGGGCTAATCCCGGCATGGCTGCGCCCATCTATCGCCTGTCGAAAGCCGCCAAGGCAGGGGTCAGCCGAACGGAAGTTCTTCCTGCCATACTTTTCGGTGACGCCCATGTTCCGGTTCAGTATGAGGCCAGCGTCGCGGCGTTGGGCAAATCCCGGGCGTTGTGGAGGCTCCGCAGGGTTGAAGCGGGAACGGGGTCCGGGGCGGTCGATCCGCGGGCGCTTTACGTCGAAGACGCCCCCGTTGGGTTTTTCTCCGCCCGCCGCGATGGGCGTATTGTTTATATCAACCAGACCCTGAGGGCGATGCTCGGGCTTCCGGATGATCCCGCAGGTCTGCGACTTGAGGATATCATGCGGCCTGAAGGCCTGAAGCTGATGCGGCGTGAAGTCCGCGGCGCGTCCAGTCAGCGCGCCGAGGTGGTGATGCGGGCCCGAGACGGGGTGGAGACGCCGGCCCAGTTGATTACGACTTGGTCTGCAAAGGGCCCCGACGCGCTGACGCGTTCAATCGTTTACCTGCCGAACGGCTCTGACGCTGCGTCCCGCAGATCGACCCCGACGATTGTTCCGGAAGGGGCGTTAGGCGCTTCCACTTCGAATGATCCCATGTTTGGCGACGCCCCATTCGGCGCCGTTCGTCTTGATGGGGAGAGCGTTGAGACGGCCGTGATGCTGGATGCGAACCGAGCCCTTCTGGATCTCACCGAGGGACGAGCTCAGCCCGGCGCCCGGTTTGCGGACCTTTTCGTGGCGGATCAGGGGCCAACGCGCCTGGCGGAGCAGCTGGGACAGGCTCTTGATGGGGCCGTCAATCTGAAGCTTGCCGGCGAGAAGCAGAAGTCCGTCGATGTCTTCGTGGCTCTGGATCGGCAGGGCCGTCCCTCCGCCGCCTACGTAATCGACACCACCGAGAAGAAACACCTCGAGCAACGTGTGGCTCAGGGGGAGAAACTGCAGGCGATCGGTCAGCTCGCCGGAGGTCTGGCCCACGATTTCAACAATCTTCTTCAGGGTATCATTCTGAATGTGAACAAGCTCCAGGTTCGTCACCCGCCTGGAGACCCGACGTTCTTCGAACTGAAGTCTATCAACGAATTTGCGTCGCGTGGCGCTGAGCTTGTTCGAATGCTTCTGGCGTATTCCAGAAAGCAGGTGTTCCGACAGGATGTTTTCGACGTCTCGGACGTGCTGTCCGACTACTATGTGTTGCTGCGCGACATCATCGATGAGCGCATCAAGCTGGACATCGTACACGGGCGCGATCTTCCCCGCATCAAGGCGGACAAGCGACAGCTGGAGACAGCCCTGACGAACCTATGCACTAACGCCCGTGATGCGATGATCGAGAAGAATGGCGGAGGCCGGCTTACGATCCGCACGTCCCGCGCTGATTCCGCCATGGCCAGGAAGGATGGTTTCACTCATGTCGCCGACGGCAGTTACGTACTGATCGAAGTCATCGACGACGGCGCGGGCATTCCGCCTGAGCTCGTTCAGAAGATTTTTGAGCCATTCTTTACAACCAAGGAGGCTGGCCACGGCACCGGGCTTGGTCTTGCGACTGTGTATGGCATCGTGAAGCAGTCGGGCGGTTATATCTATCCTGTATCGAAGCTTGGCCGCGGCACCACATTCAAGATCTTTCTGCCGGTATGGACGGGCGAAGATGAGGAGGCTCCGGCTGACGCCGTATTTGAGCAGCCGGTCGCCCCAGCATCTTCTCCAGCCAAGGGCGCTGATCTGGCCGGGCGGGGCAGAATTCTTCTTGTGGAGGATGAGGAGGGGGTTCGAGGGATCGCCGCTCAGCTGCTGACATCTTGCGGCTATCAGGTGATGGAGGCAGGCGATGGCGAACAGGCTCTCGAGATTATCAGGGAGAACGCTGGCGGTTTCGACCTGCTGATTTCGGATGTGGTGATGCCCGGAATGGATGGTCCGGCCTTGCTGAAGGAAGCTCGTCAGTATCTAGGCAAGGCGCGGGTGATGTTTATTTCCGGTTATGCGGAACGGGATCTTGCTCGGACCCTCGAGGAGGAAAGATCTATTTCGTTCCTGCCTAAGCCTTTCACTCTCCGTCAGCTGGCTGAGCGCGTGAAAACCGAGTTGCAGGCGCGAGACAAGGAAGCAGCCTAATTCTGATTAACCCCATGGCCCTTGAGGGGGCTCCCATGGTCCTCGACGACGCGTTTGCTTTTGCGGCGCCGCCGCCTGACGTCCGCCGAATCTCTCGATAAGCGCGCTGACCCGATTTGAAGTTGACGGGTGGGTGGAAAAAAGGTTGTCCGCTCCGCGTCCTGCCAGCGGATTGATAATGAAAAGGTGAGCTGTGGCGGGGTTTCTCTCGGCGGCGAGGTTCACTGCCCCCCTTCGTGCGAACGTGTCGATCTTTTCCAGTGCTGAGGCGAGAGCTGGAGCATCGCCGCTTATCTCTGCTCCGACGCGATCGGCTTCATATTCGCGACTTCGGCTGATGGCCATCTGGACCAAGCTCGCCGCTAAAGGCGCCAGGATCATGAGAGCGATCGTTCCGATCACGCCGCCCGGGCGCTCCTGACGGTTATCCCCTCCGAAGAAAAATGCGAAATTGGCCAGTGCGGAAATGGCTCCCGCCAGTGTGGCGGTCACAGTCATTGTCAATGTGTCGCGGTTGCGAACGTGAGCCAGCTCGTGGGCCATAACAGCCCTGACTTCCCGTCGTTCCAGCATGCGGAGCAGGCCGGTCGTCGCTGCAACCGTTGCGTGGCGAGGGTCGCGACCCGTTGCGAACGCATTGGGCTGATCATTCGCCATTATGGTCACTTTCGGACGTGGCATCCCGGCAGCAGATGCGAGCTCCATCACGTCCTCGACATATCTGCGCACAAGGGGGTCGGCGTCGCTGTCCGACACCTCTCGTGCGCCGTACATCGAGAGAACGATCCGATCGGCGTTCCAATAGCTGAGGAAATTGACGCCAGCGCCCAGAACGAGGGCGATCGCCATCCCTGTCGCACCGCCTATCAGATGGCCGACCAAAGCAAACAACGCCGTCATGGCGGCCAGCAATGCGAATGTCTTGAGGTGGTTCAGGCTCGTCATAACGTCCTCGCACAAGACTTCTTTGCGGCGCTCAAGTTGATGGCGTCGCTGAGAAAAGAATGTGGTGAACGGCTGTCAGCTGCTCAAGACCCAATCGTCTTCCGAGACAACTGGCGCTTACTTAACGGTGATTTTGATCCGTTCAGACATCACTGGCGGATTGAAGGGTTCGTGATTTCTGTCAGCGAACACCAGCTGGAGGGTATGCTCTCCCGGAGGGAGTTCAATAACTGTTTCTGTTTGTCCGCCTCCAAAATGGAGATGCTGGGCATCGTTTGGAATTGCGAATTCCTGTTCTTCCGGCGTCAGCTCTTCGTCGATGAGAAGATGATGATGACCCGTGTTGTCCTTCTCCACCAGCGCAGGTGCGACACCCTTGCCGTAGAGCCCGAACACCACCCGCAGCGGAGACGTAACGGTGTCGCCGTCACGAAGGTTGACAAAATAGACCCCTGGTCCGGCGTCCGGGTGCGGAACCGTGTCAGCAGACGCCGCCGCTCGAACCGCTTCGAGCTCAGCTTTGACCGCCTGAAGTTCATTGGCGATCTGCGTTTCGGCCTCGGTCATGCCCTCTGAGCTTGGTTCCGAGCAAGAGGTCGACAGAAGGAGGGCCGCGCAGCAGGCGGCCGAAAGGACGACACTTCTGTAGGATGAGGGGGTGCGCATGGGAGGACTCCGGTCTGATTGTGCTTTGGAAACTATATTGCTGCGCTCTTCTAGGCGAGCGACAAGCAAGCCTGGTTGACGCAGAATTGACGTGCTCGTTGTCCGCGCCGCGTGTTGCTGATGGCTTCGGCGGCAGGATAGGCCCGATTCGCGTGCACAATCCTCTACAAGGCGTTCACTCGCTCATCGCCGTGCGCCCGGGTCGAGCTGAAATGAACCACTCTTCTCTCTGAACGCGAGATTCTTTCCCCAATGGATTGATTTTCCCCCTTTGTTCTCGTGAACATTTGGTGTACAAATTGTCTTATGCGGGGGGAACGGTGTCAGTTTGCCCCGCCTGACCGCCCGTGGCAGATGAGGAGAACGAGATGGTTAACAATGTAACGCTTCGGGTGGTGGAAAACACGGGAATGGACAAGCAAAAGGCTCTGGAAACAGCCCTCGGGCAAATCGAGCGCAATTTCGGCAAGGGCTCGATCATGCGTCTCGGCGATCAGAAGGCGCTCGATATTGAAGCGGTGTCGACCGGCTCACTGGGGCTGGATATCGCGCTGGGGATCGGCGGGCTGCCTAAGGGGCGCATCATTGAGATTTATGGGCCGGAAAGCTCGGGTAAAACGACCCTGGCCCTGCACGTGATTGCGGAAGCCCAAAAGAGCGGCGGCGTGGGCGCATTCCTCGACGCTGAGCATGCTCTTGATCCGGTTTATGCCGCGAAGCTAGGGGTGGATCTGGACGACTTGCTGGTCTCCCAGCCTGACACGGGCGAGCAGGCTCTGGAGATTGCGGATACGCTGGTGCGCTCCGGGGCAGTTGATGTCCTTGTCATCGACTCAGTGGCGGCGCTGACGCCGCGCGCTGAGCTCGAGGGAGAAATGGGCGATAGTCTTCCTGGTCTTCAGGCTCGATTGATGAGCCAGGCGCTGCGGAAGCTGACTGCTTCGATTTCCAAATCCAAAACTATGGTGATCTTCATCAACCAGATACGGATGAAAATCGGCGTCATGTTCGGGTCGCCTGAGACCACGACGGGTGGAAACGCTCTTAAGTTCTACGCGTCTGTGCGTCTTGATATCCGTCGGATCGGCCAGATCAAGGATCGTGAAGAGGTCGTCGGCAACCAGACCCGGGTCAAGGTCGTCAAGAACAAGGTTGCGCCGCCCTTCCGTCAGGTTGAGTTCGACATCATTTACGGAGAGGGTGTTTCCAAGATGGGAGAGCTCGTCGATCTCGGGGTTAAGGCCAACGTGGTCGAGAAGTCGGGATCCTGGTTTTCCTTCCGGTCCCAGCGGATCGGCCAGGGGCGTGAGAACGCGAAGAAGTTTCTCCGGGATAATCCTGCTATGGCCCTCGAGATCGAGGATGCGATCCGCAAGAACGCCGGCCTGATATCCGAAAGTCTTCTTGCCACGGATGAGGGCGGAGACGAGGCGGCGGAGGCATAGATCTGAGACGACAAAAGGTGGGACCCGCCGCTCTCGATGAAGCGGCGGGTCTTGCTTTTCCAGTCATCACAGACTTGTCGAAGCTTCAGATTTGACCGTCTCGTTCCGTTCGGTCGATTGGCCGGTCGTTTTGCTTGGCGCCGCGGCGGGGGGGGCTTATATCGCGTTCATTCCCGAATATCGCCCGTATGCAAGGCGGGTGCAGGGGAAATGTTGTCGTCCCGGATCTGCCCGCCCCTCTCGGAGCTGTTTATTCCATGTCCACCCGTCGCTCCCCACGTTCCAAGGCCGGCAGGCCGACATCCGTCAACGCAATTCGATCGGCGTTCCTCGACTACTTCGCCGCAGCCGATCATGTCATTCGTCCTTCTTCGCCGCTGGTGCCTCAGGGCGACGCGACTTTGCTGTTCACCAATGCGGGGATGGTTCAGTTCAAAAATATCTTTACGGGTGTCGAGAAGCCGTTTGCGCCGCGGGCCGCCACTTCGCAGAAATGCGTTCGAGCAGGCGGTAAACACAACGATCTTGATAATGTCGGCTACACCGCCCGCCATCATACGTTCTTTGAGATGCTTGGAAATTTCTCCTTTGGAGACTACTTCAAGGAACAGGCCATTGAGCATGCTTGGAAGCTCGTCACTGAGGGTTTTGGCCTGTCTCCCAAGAAGCTTCTTGTGACCGTCTATCATGAGGATGAAGAGGCCGCGGGCTATTGGCGAAAGATTGCCGGTCTTTCCGATGATCGCATCATACGTATAGCCACGTCGGATAACTTCTGGTCGATGGGAGATACGGGTCCTTGCGGGCCTTGCTCGGAAATCTTCTACGATCATGGAGACAAGATCTGGGGCGGACCGCCAGGGTCGGCTGAGCAGGACGGCGATCGCTTCATAGAGATCTGGAATCTTGTTTTCATGCAGTTCGAGCAAAGTGCGGACGGCGAGCGGAAGCTGTTGCCGAAGCCTTCAATCGACACCGGTATGGGGCTGGAGCGGATTTCAGCCATCTTGCAAGGCGTGCACAGCAATTATGAGATTGACCTGTTCCAGGCGCTGATAGCGGCTGAGGAAGAGGTATATTCGCGGCGCGCTGAGGGAGACGAGATCGCTTCCTTCCGTGTGATCGCAGACCATCTTCGCGCCACGTCATTCCTTATGGCTGACGGCGTCATGCCGTCTAATGAGGGGCGGGGGTATGTGCTTCGACGGATCATGCGCAGAGCCATGCGTCATGGTCATATGCTCGGCGCCCGGGAGCCTTCGATGCATCGACTTGTCGGTGCGCTCGTTGAGCAGATGGGTGAGGCTTATCCTGAACTGGCCCGCGCTCAGGCCTCCATTGAGAGCATCCTGGAGCAGGAGGAGGCGAGCTTCCAGCGTACCCTTGGCCGTGGTCTGCAGCTCTTGGATGAGGCGGTCGGAGGACTGCCGTCGGGCGGGGTGCTTCCGGGTGAGACCGCGTTTCGTCTCTATGACACCTATGGTTTTCCGCTCGATCTCACTCAGGACGTTCTGCGGGCCCGGGGTCTGTCCGTTGATGAATCCGGCTTTCAGTCCGCCATGGCGGAGCAACGTGCACGTTCGCAGGAGAGCTGGAAGGGCTCCGGCGAACAGGGGGGCGCTGAGGCCTGGTTCTCGCTGCGCGACGCTAGCGGACCGACAGCTTTCAAAGGGTATGAGGCCGGGAGCGGCTCCGCGCAGCTGGTGGCGATCGTGCGACAGGGTGAGCCGCGCGATGCTCTGGGACACGGCGAGGCTGCGGAACTCGTGTTTTCCCAGACTCCATTTTATGCGGAGTCTGGCGGACAGAGCGGCGACAGGGGCGAGATTCGCTTTGCCGGAGGAGCCGTGTTCCGCGTCGATGATGTCCAGAAGCGCGCTGGCGACTTGTTTGCGCATGTCGGGACTTTAGAGGCGGGCTCGGTCCGACCTGGCGATCTGGCCACCCTTCAGATCGACACCCAAAGACGTGCGCGGATTCGGGCTAATCATTCGGCTACTCACCTGCTTCATGCGGCGCTTCGCAATCGTCTTGGCCGTCATGTGACCCAAAAGGGCTCCCTGGTTGAAGCTGATTATTTCCGGTTCGACTTTTCGCACAATGCGCCTTTGACCCGCGAGGATATTGACGCCGTCGAGGCCGAGGTGAATGCGGTCATTCGCCAGAATGCAGCCTCTGAGGTTCGTGAGATGTCGCCCGAGGCTGCGGTCAAGGCTGGAGCATTAGCGCTGTTCGGGGAAAAGTATGGAGACATCGTGCGCGTTCTCCGCCTTGGTGATTCTCTTGGCGAAGAAGGCGCTGCCTATTCGGTTGAGTTGTGCGGCGGTACCCACGTCGCGCGAACGGGAGACATTGCCGTGTTCGTCGTCACTGGCGAAGGTGGCGTCTCGGCCGGAGTGCGACGCATCGAAGGTGCGACAGGCGCTCAGGCCCTCTCGTTTCTTAAAGCTCGAGCAGGTCTCGCCCGTGATGTCGCCGATCAGCTTAAGGCTCCGATCGTCGAAACCCCTGTTCGGGTTCAGGCGCTTCTCGAACAGAGGCGCAAGCTTGAGCAAGAGCTGGCTGATGCGCGCCGTAAGCTCGCTATGGGGGGGGCGGGCGGCGGTGCGGCTGCTCCTGAATATGTCGCGGGCGTTCAGTTTATCGGTAAGGTGGCCGAAGGCGTTCAGCCGCGCGACCTGAAATCGATGGTTGATGAGGCCAAGCAGAAAATGGGATCCGGCGTCGCCGTTTTTGTAGCCGTGACCGAAGGAAAGGCTGCTGTGGTGGTCGGCGTCACGGATGACTTGAAGGGGCGCTTCAGCGCGGTGGATCTGGTTCGGACGGCGGCGTCTGCTCTGGGCGGATCTGGGGGCGGCGGTCGGCCTGATCTGGCTCAGGCCGGCGGCCCTGACGGCTCTCGTGCGGATGACGCTATTGCGGCGGTCAAGGCGGCGCTTGGGGCCTAGCCGTTTTGGTCGGAATTGGTTCTCAATGGCCTACGCTCAATGGGCGATCGCTATATTGAGCGATATGAAGCGTTCTGCGATGCCGAGGCTCGAGGCCGTCGCCAGGGCGATCCATTCTCCTATATCGAGGCGCGGGGCTCGGTGACGAAGGGCCAGGATGACCCTGAGAAGGCTGGCGGAAAGGCCTAAACCGGACAGGGCGAATACAAATGAGGCGGAGGACGCTGATCGAGAGGCGTGGGCGAAGGTCACCGCCAGCGCGAGGAGAAGGAGCGCTGTCACGTGCCGGCCGTAGTCGGCGTCCAGTCGGTTGAGCGCCGCGTGCGGAGATCCATCCTGCGCCTTGCCAGGTCGGCGCCCCAGGAGCAGGTGAAGGATCAAGCCGAACGCGCTCACTCCTCCGGCGAATAGGAATAGGTAGTTCATTACCGACCCCATACTTAGGCCGCGGAAACGTGACCTTGGCCCCAGCCGATCAAACACGCAATCCGGGGCGTAACGGCCTGACAACCGCCCTTATTCTCTGAGGGCGATTGTCAGGGCGGTCCGAATAGGCAGGTCAGGCGCGGACCCGATATCGGCGTCCGCAAAAGCTTCAACGCGCCATGGCTTCCTGGAAGTTCGCGGCGATCTTCTCGATGAAGCCCTCTGTCGTCAGCCACGATTGATTCTCTCCGACGAGCAGCGAGAGATCCTTGGTCATGAAGCCGGCCTCGACGGTTTCGATCGTCGTCTTTTCCAGCGTCTCGGCGAAGCGGGCGAGCTCCTTGTTTCCATCCAGCTTCGCGCGATGCGCAAGGCCTCGCGTCCAGGCGAAGATAGAGGCCACCGAGTTGGTCGAGGTGGGCTCTCCCTTCTGCCAGTTACGGTAGTGGCGCGTAACGGTTCCGTGGGCTGCTTCGGCCTCCACTGTCTTGCCATCGGGCGTCATCAAGACGGAGGTCATCAATCCCAGAGATCCGAAGCCTTGAGCCACAGTGTCGGACTGCACGTCGCCGTCGTAGTTCTTGCACGCCCAGACGTAGCCGCCCGACCATTTCATCGCTGAGGCGACCATGTCGTCGATCAGGCGGTGCTCGTACGTGCCTTTGAATTCGGCGAACTTCGCCTTGAACTCGGCGTCGAACACCTCCTGGAAGATGTCCTTGAAACGACCATCATAAGCTTTGAGGATCGTGTTCTTTGTGGACAGGTAAACGGGCCATTTTCGCTCGAGCCCGAAGTTGAAGCACGCCCGTGCGAAGTCGCGGATCGACTCGTCGAGATTGTACATACCCATGGCGATCCCGGCGCCAGGGAAATCGAAGACCTCGTGTTCGATCGGCGCTCCGCCATCGGCGGGAGTGAATTTTATGGTGAGCTTTCCCTTGCCCGGGACCAGGAAGTCCGTCGCCTTGTACTGATCGCCGAATGCATGACGGCCGATAACGATCGGCTGCGTCCAGCCGGGCACCAGGCGCGGGACGTTTCTCATGACGATCGGCTCGCGGAAGACCACGCCCCCAAGAATGTTCCTGATGGTTCCGTTGGGAGACTTCCACATCTTCTTGAGCTTGAATTCTTCGACGCGGGCTTCGTCGGGCGTGATTGTCGCGCACTTGACGGCCACCCCGTACTTCTGGGTCGCCAGCGCCGAGTCTATGGTGACCTGATCGTTGGTCGCGTCCCGGTTCTCGATCGAAAGATCGTAGTATTTCAGATCAATGTCGAGGTAGGGGAGAATCAGCCTCTCCTTGATGAGCGCCCAGATGATCCGGGTCATTTCATCGCCATCCATTTCGACGACGGGGTTGGCGACCTTGATGACAGCCATGCGGAGAGCTCCCTTGAGGCAGAGCGGGGCGGCCGTTGGGCCGCCGGTCTGGTGTTGAACTGCGTGGCCTATATCAGAGCCGTCTCTAGGAACAAAGAGCGCCCGAGACCGGATCCAAGCCTCTTTCGGGTGGCGGGGCGACGGCGCTCTGGCCTTCCGCCCTTGAGCGTCGTAGGGGAGCGGTCATGATCCCTCCCGCCATCATTCTGGTTGCGCCCCAGTTGGGCGAAAATATCGGGTCCGCAGCCCGAGTTATGGGCAATTTCGGTCTTTTCGATCTGCGACTCGTCGCGCCGAGGGACGGATGGCCGAACCCTGCAGCCGACACGATGAGCGCCGGGGCCTTTGAGGCCGGCGTGTCGGTGAAGGTGTTCGATGATGTTGAGGCGGCGGTCGCGGACTGTGTTCGAGTGCTCGCGACCACGGCCCGACCGCGCGGCATGATCAAGCCGGTGCTAGATCTTTCCGGCGCTCTTGAGGCCTGTCAGTCGGTCGTCGGGCGGACGGGAGTCCTTTTCGGAGCGGAGCGCACCGGATTGCCGAATGAGGCTGTCGCCCTTGCGGACGCCATAGTCTCCTTTCCCGTCAATCCGCAGTTCGCATCCCTCAATCTTGGTCAGGCTGTTGGGGTTTTCAGTTATGGCTGGGGCGCGGCTCGTTTCGTCGAGGCCTCGCCCCCTCAGGGCGATCTTGTTCGCGACCCTCCAGCCACGCGCGATGAACTGGTCGGGATGCTTGAACATTTTGAAGAGGAGCTGGACAGGGCCGGTTTCTTCTTTCCGCTCGTCAAGCGCCCGGTCATGCAGCTCAATCTCAGAAATGCGTTCACGCGCGCCGGGTGGACATCGCAGGAGGTGCGAACCTTTCGGGGGGCCATCAAGGCGTTAGCGCTTGGGCGAGGTAGGGCCCGGGTGGTCAGAGAAGACTAACCTCTGATCCCAGGTCTTTGGCTGTCAGTGCGCGGGTGGGGCGAGGCAGATGTCTGGAACG
Organism: Alphaproteobacteria bacterium; assembly: GCA_018969425.1. Taxonomy (GTDB): domain Bacteria; phylum Pseudomonadota; class Alphaproteobacteria; order Caulobacterales; family Hyphomonadaceae; genus UBA7672. The sequence goes on from JAGWYJ010000006.1 coordinate 40,800, forward strand.
GATGCTCCGATCATGGGCAGGGCCTCTCCGCATACTTCGAGACTTCCATGCCACATCATCCTCAGTGCGACATAGAAGATGATCAGAAGGCCGACATAGGCGATCCATCGATGCTTATTGAGCAGGCGGGCGATAAAAGTCGCCGCCACGCCCATCAGAAGCACGGAGAGGCCCAGACCGAACACAAGGATCATCGGATGTTCATGCGCGGCTCCGGCTACGGCCAGCACGTTATCCAGCGACATTGAGACGTCAGCGATAACGATCTGAGTGATCGCCTGGCGAAGCGTCTTTACCTTTGCGCCAGCGATGAGACCGTCCGCGTTCAGATCCTGGCCCCGCAGCGCCTCGGTTTCGGTCTGATGACCGCCGGAGCGCAGCTCTCTCCACATTTTCCAGCAAACCCAGAGAAGCAGGACCCCTCCGGCAAACAGCAGGCCTACAATCGCCAACAGCTGGGTTGCGACCAGAGCGAATGCGATCCGGAGTACTGTGGCGGCGAGCACCCCCATGAGGATCGCCTTATTTCTCTGATCCTGCGGGAGACCGGCCGCCGCGAGGCCAATGACGACAGCGTTGTCGCCTGCGAGAACAAGATCGATCATCACCACCGTGAGGAAGGCCTGGATCGCTTCGGGTGTCAGGAAGTCCATGTACGGCGACGCTCCAGATCACTTGGCGCAGAAAGGGTTAATCTCCTATTCGCCCTTCGGACCGGCTTTTCAAGGGGCAGTGAGAGGAATCGGCTCCGAATGCCCCGCCGTGGGCGGCTTTGGCGTCTCAACACCCTTCCTGCGGCTTGACTTCCCCATGCTGATCCTGTTTGTGCGCGTCTTCCCCCGACTATCAGTCGGCCGGGGTCCATGACGGAAGGCGCGCCGCCGCCGTTGAAATCGCGCACCCATGTGGGGTGCGCCGGAGCGCGCCGCAGATGAGGGTCTGATGTCGAAACGCAGGAATGCGAAATATAAGCTTGACCGGCGGGTTGGAGAAAACGTCTGGGGTCGTCCTAAGAGCCCCGTGAACAGCCGCCAGAGCCGTCCTGGTCAGCATGGCGCCCGTCGCACCAGCAAACCGTCTGACTTCGGCCTTCAGCTCATGGCTAAGCAGAAACTGAAGGGTTTTTACGGCGACATCACCGAAAAGCAGTTCCGTAAGGTCTATGATGAGGCCGCGCGGCGTCGGGGCAACACGGCCGAGCTTCTGGTTGGCCTTCTCGAGTCCCGTCTCGACACGGTGGTCTATCGGGCGAAATTTGTTCCGACTGTTTTTGCGGCTCGTCAGTTCGTCAATCATGGCCATGTCACTGTGAATGGCGTGAGGGCGAACATCGCCTCTATGATGATCCGGCCCGGGGATGTCATCGAAGTGCGTGAGCGGTCGCGCAACATGGCTCTGGTCATCGAAGCCATGGGCTCGGCCGAGCGTGATATCCCCGACTATCTAGAGGTTGACGCGAAGGCGATGACGGCGAAATTCGTCCGTATGCCGGCTCTGGGTGAAATCCCCTATGCGGCGAAGATGGAGCCGAACCTCGTTGTCGAATACTACTCGTCGTAACAGCGGCGTTTGATCTTCCGGTCTTTTATAGACTTTCTGCGGAGCGGCTCTGGCAACGGGGCCGCTCTCATGCTTTCAGAGGTTCTCAGAGATCGTTGGAGGAGGGGATATGGGCCGTTCACCCGCATTCTCGAAGGTGCGGTCCGCCACCCGCATTCCAGCCGGCGGACGCTCGAGGGTCGATCTTCGCAAGCGTGATACAGATGACCTCATCCTGTTTCCGGACAAGGAAGAGGCCCACATCAGTCTGGATGCTGACGCCCGACGCATAGATGTCCTGCAGGATGCCCTCTTTGCAGCGCAGGGCGGTTCGTTGCTGGTCGTTCTTCAGGGTATCGATACGTCCGGTAAGGATGGGGTCACCAAGGCGGTTTTTCGATATACCAGCCCGCTCGGGGTCAGGGTTCACCCGTTTGGTCGTCCTAGCGAGATAGAACTCGCCCACGATTACTTATGGCGGATTCATCAGGCTGTTCCTCGCCGGGGTCATATCGCTGTGTTCAATCGTTCTCATTACGAAGATGTCCTCGTTGTTCGCGTCCGCAATCTGGCGCCGCGCGAGCGTGTGGATGAGCGGTATGAGCAGATCAATGAATTTGAGAAGCATCTTGTCGCAAACGGTACGCGGGTCCTGAAGCTCATGCTTCATGTCTCACGCGAGGAGCAGGGACGCCGCCTCAGGGAGCGTCTGGAGCGACCGGAGAAACGCTGGAAATTCAACCCTGACGATCTCGCTGACCGGCGCTTGTGGGATGATTATCAGGATGCCTATGAGCTTATGCTTAAATCGTGTTCGACCAGGCATGCGCCCTGGCATGTTGTCCCTGCTGACAGCAAGGCGAGACGCGACGCCATCGCCGCCCGCTTAGTACTGGCGGAGCTCGAAGACATCGCGCCAAGATATCCTGACCCCGGATATCGTCCGGATCAGTTTCAGATCGACTAGGAGCCTCATCCCGAAGTTACTGATCCGCCGCTTGAGCTGGACATGTTGAGGCGAGACGGAGAGCCTATAATGCGAATGCTGGCGCCTGAGGAGGCGCTGGCTGTTGCGGCTTCTGATGCCCGCACGACGATTTCCGATCCTGAAGAGGCCTCCGTCCGGACAGACCTGCATGCAAGCTTGTCTCCAGTCAGCTGAGCGCCTGAAGAGGCTGTCGCCTGAAGACTTGAGCAGGTTCCGGTTAACTCGATGCTCGCGCCGCTGGAGACGACAAGCGTCAGGTCTTCCATGCGGAGCCCGGCGCCGTTGATTTCGCTTCCCGAGGCGGCCGAAATCGAAGACAGGGGAGGCGCTCGAACGGTCACCACATAATCGCGCCTGGGGCTGGTCACGATCGAAAAGTGGTTTTTACGATTGATTTCAAGGATTCCCTTGTTCACCTTCAGCGTGATCTCGTCGATGGGTTTGCTGTCGGCATCGACTGTTACGCTGAATGGACCTTCCAGCAGCTTCACAGAGACGCCTGAAGCCACCGAAATCCCTGTAAAGCCGGTCAATGGATAGCTTCGCGTCTCGCCGGCGGCCGGATGTGGAAGCGCTGTCATACCAACTATCAGCGTCGCTGAGGCAAGAAACAGGGTGCGGCTCATCATGAGGACTCCCGGCGCTTTAAACTGGACGTGCCCTGGACCGACATTCACTCCTACCGAGCCTTTTTCGTCAATCCTAGGGTCTTCCTGACTTAACGACTTCAGGGGGCGCCTTGGTGTCAGATATCTCCCCAGAGATCGTATTCGTCTGCGTCTGTAATACGGGCCGTCACGATATCTCCCGGCTTCAATTGCTGCCCGTTGTCTATGAAGACTGTTCCATCGATTTCCGGCGCGTCCGCCTTCGATCGGCCGACGGCCCCTTCGTCGTCCACCTCATCGATGATCACATCGAGGGAGCGCCCAATCATTCCGCGCGAGCGTTCGTCGGATATCTGGGCCTGAAGTTCCATGAACCGCTTCCAGCGCTCGTCCTTGACGTCCTCCGGAACCTGCCCAGGCAGGTCGGCCGACGCAGCTCCGGTGACATTCTCGTATCGAAAACATCCTGCCCGATCGATTCTGGCTTCCTTCATCCAGTCCAGGAGATGGCTGAAATCCTCCTCCGTTTCACCAGGAAATCCGACGATAAATGATGATCGGATTGCAAGATCCGGTACGTCTCGTCGCCAAGCTTCGATACGCTTGAGCGTCCGCTCCTCGTTCGCCGGTCGCCGCATGGCCCTAAGGACATTCGGACTTGCGTGCTGAAACGGTATGTCGAGGTAGGGCAGTATGCGGCCGTCCGCCATCATCGGGATTACGTCATCCACGTGCGGGTAGGGATAGACGTAATGGAGCCGCACCCAGATTCCCAGCTCCCCCAATCCTTCGCAGAGGTCTTTAAAACGGGTCTCTCGCCTCCGTCCCTTCCATTCATACGGGGCGTACCGCACATCGAGACCGTAGGCTGACGTGTCTTGCGATATCACAAGAAGTTCCCGCACACCTGCATCACGAAGCTGCTCGGCTTCCCGCAGAACGGCGTCAATGCGTCGCGAGGCGAGATCGCCTCTCAGGGACGGAATAATACAGAAGGAGCATCGATTGTTGCATCCCTCAGAAATTTTCAGGTACGCGTAGTGCCGCGGCGTCAGCCTTATACCTGCATCCGGAACCAGAGCTACGAACGGGTGATCCGGCGCTGGCAGGTGAGTGTGAACGGCTTCCATCACCTGCTCGTACTGATGCGGCCCGGTGACCGCCAGAACGCCCGGATGCTCCTGGGTGATAACATCCTTTTCGGCGCCGAGGCATCCGGTCACGATCACCTTGCCGTTCTCGTTCAGCGCCTCACCGATGGCGTCGAGACTTTCCTTTCGGGCGCTGTCGAGAAATCCGCAGGTGTTGACCAGAACGAGGTCGGCCCCGTGATAGTCTGGAGCGATCTGGTAACCTTCAGCGCGAAGCCTGGTGATGATCCGTTCGCTGTCGACCAGGGCCTTGGGGCATCCAAGGCTCACAATGCCGACCTTGGGCGCGTTCAGCGTCGTCGGCTTGGTCATGTTATCTGTTCCCCGTCTTCAGCCCGGCGGCGCGTCCTACCTGTTCGAGCCGTCTCGGATTCTGAGGGCCACGCGATCCCCTATCTCAATTTCCCCTCGGAATAAAGCTGCGCAGCGGGGTCAGGGATTGTGAATTGCCGAAAGCGTCTTCGCCAGCGTGCGGCCTGCGGGCGTCCTAAGCGCCAGGCAGCACGCCCTTGTCGGTGAGGAATGGTTGTAATTCCCCAGACTGGAACATCTCTTTTACGATGTCGCAGCCGCCAATGAACTCGCCCTTTACATAGAGCTGGGGAATCGTGGGCCAGTTCGAGAACTCCTTGATGCCCTGACGCAGTTCGGCATCCTCAAGAACGTTGCTGGCCCCATATTCGACGCCGAGATGATCGAGGATCGATACGACTGTTGCGGAAAACCCGCACTGCGGAAAAGCCGGCGTTCCCTTCATGAACAGCATAACTGGATGGGTCTCTATGGAGTGCCGGATCCGATCTGAAATCGTTTCGCTCATGGTCGTTGGACTTTCCTGGCGAGGTGCGGGCAAGGGACACAGCCCTCTTTCAACTGTGAGCTAAGCGTTCAACGAAGTTCAATCAAGCGTCTGCCGACAGAGTTTCATGCGCTTTCAGAATTTCATTCAGGTGCGAGAGGCTTGAAGTTGTGGTCAACGCATGGTCGGCGCGGCCTGGCGCAAGGGCCCAATTCAGGGCTTCTGCAAGGCTCATGCGAACCTGCGGATCGGGTCGCGATCGCATGGCGACGGCCCGCATCAGACGGAATACGCCGCCTGCGGTCGGCGGCGCTATTCTTCCGCGGAGCGCCGGCGCCAGGGTTTCGATGCCGACAATCCGGGCGCCGCTCGCGCGCAGGCGACCAAGCGCACTGACGGACTCTGTCCCGAGGCCGGCGTTGACCGGGGTCATAGCCAACGACATGAGTCCCGTCGTTAGGGCCGCTTCCACCTCCGATCCGCGGCCCGCCACGCCAAGATGAAGGATGCGTCCAGCCCTGACCTCGGTCTCGAGCGTCTGCAACAGGGGATCGGTCAGCTCTTCGTGCGCGGGGCCGTGAAGAAACAGCCAGTCAATGTAGGGGGTCTTAAGTCGGGACAGAGACCGATCTATCGATCGGCGCACTCCGTCTGGTGAAAAATCCCGGATCATTCCGCCACCGGAGGCTCTTCTGTGGCCAACCTTTGAGGAGAGAACACACTTATTTCTGGGCAAGTCCCGCAAGGCCTCTCCCAGTCGTCTTTCTGCTTCCCCGTCTCCATAAGATGGAGATGTATCGAACATTCGGATCCCGCCTTCAAAGGCTCTCCGCACCAGTTGGTTTGTCTGAACTGGAGAGAGCAAAGGGGTTGCGTGGGGACCGCTAACTCCGAAACCGATCCGACAGCCGGTTTCGGGCGCCTCTGGACAGGAGCTCGTCAAGTCTCGCTGCTCTTCACTCGGGGGGGCGGGTCGACAGGGCCAGGGCATGAAGCACTCCGCCCATCTTTCCTTTCAGGGCGGCGTAGACCATCTGGTGCTGTGCAACGCGGGTTTTGCCACGAAAGCTTTCCGATATAATTTCTGCGCTCCAGTGATCATTGTCGCCCGCCATATCGACGAGCTTGATAGCCGCATCGGGGAACGCCTCCCTAAGGAAGGTCTCAAGTGTGGTTCTATCCATAGCCATGTCTTGAAACTCCGTGTTCGTCCGATGACGCGGGTTCGATCAACGTTTCGTCAGCACGTTCACTCGCGACTGAACATCCTTGATCTGGGGCAGCGCTTCAGACGCGAAAATCTTCAGCGGTTCGATGGTGCCGTCACGAGAGTACGTCTCCAGCGGTCCCTGCGCTTCTGACAGGAGGTCGGACTGCAGCGCAAGGTAGAGGCGGTCGAAGTCTGCGCCGGGCGATACGGGCAGCGTTTCCAGACGTTCCGCCAGTGCGGGCGAGGGGACTGCCTGAGGCGGCGCCAGAACCGCCGCACCGGATGCTACAGTCAGCGCTTCTTCCAAGACGCGGTAGGCGCCGGCTGACCACTCCGCCAGCGCCCGAACGTCGGGGTCTACCGATCGTTCGAGGGCGGCTTCGCTGCTGAGCCTTCCCACCAGGGTGAGGTCTCCGGCAAGCGCCACGATCTCCTGCGCCTTGCCGATCTGCGCGTCGAGCTGGGCCACCGACTCGGGGAGTTCATTCTCGGGGATCGTCGCAGCAGGATCGACCCCGCCCGCCAGGCGGTCGCATGCGCTGGCCAGGCCGAGGGCCGTCAGTGAACTCAAGGCTACGGAGATGCGCATGAACCCGTCCTTCAGGATCAATCGACTGACAGTCGTCATTTAGCCTCTTGCATTCGCTGCGTGAAGACAGGCAACGGCGAATGGAAGCCTGGTCTCAGGCAGCGGGCTGTCCGCTCATGTACGCGGGCAGCCACCCCTCATTCGCGTCCCGAAGAGTTTTTAGAGAAATCTGACGACCATCCAGAGCGATCGAGGCTTCCTCGGAGTCACTCATCCAGAATTCCCCCGCCAGGTCCCACGCCTGCTTAGCCAGATCCAGCTCGCCAACTACATCCGCCCAGCTGTCGGACGGCACAGCCAGAAGATAGCGCGCCTGGCATTCGCCAAATAACCAAGCAGCGACCGAACGGCCGTCAGCGGATGGCCTAAGGCGCAGCCCGACGTTCGATGCGAGCGCCATCTCGGCAGCGGCGCAGGCGAGGCCTCCCTCGCTGACGTCGTGCACTGCCGTGATGCGGTCTTCCGCGATCAGCTTGCGGACGAGGGCCGAAGCCCTTTTCTCAGCCTGCAGGTCGACTGGCGGCGGCGATCCGGCGTCCCGTCCCTCCAGTTTCAGGATTACTCGCGCATAAAGGGATGCGCCGAGGTGGCCCTGACTTCGTCCCAGAAGCAGCAGCTTGTCTCCGGAGCGAGCGCCTCGGATCCCTGCAGTTTTCGCTCCTGGATGGACGAGGCCCACCCCACCGACGACCGGGGTGGGCGGAATTCCGACGCCGTCCGTCTCGTTATACAGGCTCACATTGCCGGACACGACCGGAAAATCCAGTTCGCGGCACGCCAGCGCCATCCCTTCAATCGCCCTCACGATGACCCCCATCGTGTCAGGCTTTTCCGGGTTTCCGAAATTGAGGTTGTCGGTGATGGCGATCGGCTCGGCCCCCACGGCCGACAGATTGCGATAGGCCTCCGCCACCGCCTGCTTGCCGCCTTCAAACGGGTCTGCGGCGACATAATGCGGGTTGCAATCCGAACAGATCGCCAGTGACTTGGAGGTGCCGTGAATTCGGACAAGAGCCGCATCGCCCCCAGTCTGAGACGAGGCGAGGGTATCTCCCATGACGTGTCGATCGTACTGTTCCCATATCCACCGCTTTGACGCCATGTCAGGAGATGACATGAGACGGAGCAAGCTCTCTGCTGTGTCCTCCGGCAATTTGAAACGCGAGATATCCAGCATGGGAGCCGAGATCGGCGGGTTCCATGGTCGATCGTAATTGGGCGCATCATTCGATAAAGGCGAGACGGGAATGTCGCAAACGACAACACCCTGCTGGGTCAGAACCAGACGTCCTGTATCGGTGGTATGACCGATGACTTCCGCATCGAGATCCCACTTGTCGAAAATCGCCTTGGCTTCCGCCTCGCGGCCCGGCCGCAGGACCATCAGCATTCGTTCCTGGGATTCCGACAGCATGATCTCGTAGGCGGTCATGCCTGTTTCCCTCTGAGGAACCAGATCCATGTTCATCTCGACGCCGACGCCGCCCTTGTCCGCGATTTCAACAGAGGACGACGTGAGGCCTGCGGCGCCCATATCCTGGATACACTGTATGGCGTCCGTGGCCATCAGCTCGAGGCAGGCTTCGATCAGGAGCTTTTCTGTAAAAGGGTCGCCGACCTGGACCGTGGGTCGCTTCTCGTCCTCGCCTTCCGAAAACTCCGCTGAGGCCATGGTGGCGCCGTGAATGCCGTCTCGGCCTGTCTTAGAGCCAACATAGAATATCGCGTTGCCCGGCTCGGCTCCCCTCGAGTAGAAAATCCGGTCCTGATCTGCGAGGCCGACCGCCATCGCGTTGACAAGGATGTTGCCATTATAGCCCTTGTGGAACTGCGTCTCGCCCGCGACCGTCGGAACACCTACACAGTTCCCATAGCCGCCTATCCCTGCGACGACGCCGGCCACCAGTGATCGCGTTCGCGGATGCGAGGGGTCGCCGAAGCGAAGGGCATTCACCAGCGCTACAGGTCGCGCTCCCATTGTGAAGACGTCCCGAAGAATACCTCCCACGCCCGTTGCTGCGCCCTGATAGGGTTCAATGTAGGAGGGGTGGTTGTGGCTCTCCATCTTGAAGATGCATGCCTGTCCGTCCCCGATATCGATCACTCCGGCGTTTTCTCCAGGGCCCTGAATGACGCGCGGACCCTTGGTTGGAAACTTGCCGAGATGTCTTCTGGTGGATTTGTAGGAACAATGCTCTGACCACATGACCGATACGATCCCGAGCTCCACCAGATTCGGCGCTCGGCCGAGGCGGTCCACCAAAAGGGCGTATTCGTCCGCTTTGACGCCCTGCGACAGGGCGTCTGCGGCTGTCTGGGACTTTAGCAGAGGGGAAAGATCGATGGCTGTCATGCTCGGTCTTTAGCTTCTCGCGGCGAGCTTCGCCAGTGATCTCGTGGCGAAACCGACAGGCGTGATCACGTGTCCTGGCTTGTGGATAAGTCGACATTCCCGGCGCCGGGGCGGGCCATACTTATGACCGCCTCGCGTTCCTCCGACGTCAGTCCTCTCCAGCGACCTTCAGGCAGGTCGCCAAGGTGAACGGGTCCGATCCTGACCCTGCACAGGTCTTCGACTTCAAGATCCGTCAGTTCGCACATTCGTCTAATCTGTCGGTTTCGCCCTTCCGTAAGAATGAAGCGGAGAAGCTGTTCGTCTTCCCTTGTGACGCGCGCGGGCCTGAGGCGTCGTCCGTCGAGCTCGAGGCCGTGCCGCAGCCGGAGTATCTTTTCACGCGTGATGCGTCCGCGGACCGTCACCAGGTATTCCTTGTCGATCGTAGAGGCGGGTCCGATGATCGCCTTGGCGAGGACCCCGTCATCGGAAAGAATCAAGAGCCCCCGACTGTCCATGTCGAGACGTCCAAGCGGGGCGAGGGCATTGTCCCGCTTCGGAGGCGGGGGTGCATCGCCCATCCGACCCTCTGTCTGGATCAGACGGATGGCCGGAACCTGATCGCGCTCAGGCTGAGCCGAGACGTAGCCGACCGGCTTATTGAGGACGACGCTCAGCTTCTGATCGAGCTGGGACTGTCCCCTGTCGCCGAGAACCAGGGTTTGGCCCGGGCGGATCTTCCGGCCCGGGTCCATGACCTTTTCGCCATCGATTCTGATGAGGCCGTCCGTGATGAGAGCCTCGGCTTCTCGACGCGAGCATACGCCCTCGTGTGCGAGCCAGCGGTTGACCCGTTGCGGTTCGGCTCCTGTGTAGATGCGTGTCCATGCCATGGCGCGATCGCAGGCGGTTCAGCCGGTCTGTTCCCGACCTCGCTGCATGACCTCCCGACGGGAGGTCTCGGCAGCGTCCGGTGTGACAGACCTGTTGTGGGCTGTTCCTCTTGCGATCTCCATGTCAAGCGCCTGGGGCAGGGGCAGGGCTGCGCCGTCGTCTATCAGGGCCTTCAGGGATTTCAGAAGATTCGGCGGCAGCCCAGCCATGTCAGCCGCAAGGCGGCGGGCCGCCGGCAGAAGCTCGTCTGGCGCACAGACCCGATTGACGAGCCCCCAGCGTTCTGCCTGCTCCGCCCCCAGAAAATTTCCCGTCAGGGAAAGTTCTTTGGCTCGCGCCGCTCCGATCAATCGCGGAAGCTTCTGAGACAGTCCCCAGACCGGCATCAGGCCCACTCTGCCGTGGGTGTCTGCGAACTTGGCCTCGTTCGACGCGAGAAGAAAATCGCACATCAAGGCCAGTTCGAAGCCGCCTGTGATGGCGAAACCGTTGATCGCGCCAATCACCGGCCAGGGACAGGCGTTAAACGCCTTCGCCATGTCGATATCTGATCCAGTCGAGCTTCCGACACCTAGCGAAAATCCTTCGCGTCCAGCTTCCTTCAGGTCCACGCCTGCCGTGAATGCGCGACCTGCGCCGGTCAGAACGATCGCGCGTATCTCGTCCTGAGCTGACAGACGGCGGATCTCCGAGACAATCTCCCGACGAAGGGCTATCGACAAGGCATTGAGCTGTTTTGGCCGATTGAGCGTCAGGGTTATAATCGGTCCTTCGACCTCAGCCAGCAACAGGGGTTCCGCGCTCTCTGTCATATCGTCTCAGTCCTGGGGATCGGTTTCGGGTTCGATGTTTTGGGATCGTACGAGGGCTATCAACTCGTTGAACGCTCCCGACAGGGCTTCCGCATTCCGGCTTCGGGCGACGAGATTGACCCCATAGTCGGGCCCGGCTGCTCCCCCGGGGCGCATCCAAGGGTAGGAGCCGATGGACACTGTCGGCCAGCTTTTGGCGATTTCACCAAGGGCCGATGCGATATCGCCTTCCTTCATGGTCCTGCCGCGAACGGTCTTCGCAAGCACGACGCTCCCGCCGGCCAGCCGGTGACCTATATCCTGGAGCATGCCGCGCATGACCGACGGCACCCCGGCCATGACGAAGACATTTTCGATCTGGAAACCTGGCGCTCCCGAAACCGGATTAAGGATGAGACTGGCTCCTTCCGGAATTCGCGCCATTCTCAGTCGGCTCTCATTGATGTCCTGGCCCTGCGCCCTCTGGCCGTAATGCTTCCTGAGCTGATCGACCGCATCCTGACGCACGCTGATCGTCCGACGAAATGCTGCGGCCATGGCATCAGCCGTTATGTCGTCATGCGTGGGGCCGATGCCGCCCGTCGAGAACACGTAGCTCCAGGCGGCGCTGAGATGCCGCACGGTCGAAACTATGGTGTCGTGATCGTCAGGAACGACCCGCGCTTCGCAGATCTCCACACCAATTGGCGCCAGAAACTCTGCGATCGAGCGCAGGTTCGTATCCTGGGTTCTCCCGGACAGAAGTTCGTCCCCGATCAGGAGGACAGCGGCGGTAACGGCGTCTGACATTGAACGGACATAGGCAAATTCCTGCTTGAGGTCCAGATCACAGGGGTGAAGGCGAAAGCCGGAACCGGAAGGTGAAACCGGTCTTCGCTTCAAGATGGTCCGTGTGGGTTTCGGCGTGATTGACAGGAGGTCTCTCGACGCCGAGAGGGACTCCCTGGCGGAGAGCGATATCGAGGCGAGGCCATGATCGTCCGATTTCACGCGCCATCGTCCGGCGCGCTGACCGTCCGGCTTGCAGAATGCGTCGCCTCTTTCGAGGATTGCCGGAGGGGCCGGTCCGAGGGTTGACGATCAGGCGTATACGGGGTTCACAACACTTCAGCTCGGGGACTACCCTCAGGATCTGCTATGACCTTTGTCGACGCCTCCAACGCTCCTTCCCGTTATACGGGCGAAATCAAGCTTCACGGACAGGAGGCGTTCGACGGCATGCGGCGGGCCGGGCGGCTCGCAGCAGAGTGTCTAGACATGCTGACGGAGCATGTTCGCCCCGGCGTTCTGACCCAGGATATCGATGATCTGGCGCGAGAGTTCGTCACAGACCGTGGAGGGACGCCCGCTTGCATCTTTTACAAGGGGTATCGGCACACGGTGTGCACCTCGGTCAACCATGTCGTCTGTCACGGCGTGCCTGCGAAGAAAGCCCTCAAGGACGGCGACATCGTCAATATCGATGTCACGGTGATCGTCGACGGATGGCATGGCGACACCTCCCGGATGTATTCGGTGGGCGGGGTGAAGCGTCGCGCGATGCGTCTGATGGACGTCACCTATGAGTGCCTCATGAAGGGTATTGAAGCGGTCAAGCCCGGGGCGCGCCTGGGCGATATCGGCGCCGCCATTCAGGAGCACGCAGAACGTCAGCGGTTTTCAGTGGTCGAAGCCTTCTGCGGCCATGGCCTTGGCCGTATCTTTCATGATGCTCCGAATATTCTTCACTTCGGCCGTCGCGGTCATGGGGAAAGGCTCGCCCCGGGAATGATTTTCACCATCGAGCCCATGATCAATGCCGGCCGGAAGGATGTCTCGCTGATGGCTGATGGCTGGACTGCGGTCACACGCGACCGGACTTTGTCCGCTCAGTACGAGCATTCGATTGGCGTGACCGAAGAGGGCTGTGAAATCTTTACTCTATCCCCGGTCGGGCTCCATACCCCTCATGCTGACGCTCCGGTCGTTTAGGGCCTGCTGACGCTGACTGCGCGGCCGTCCTGACGTCTCGACGCCCTCCGAGGCTTCTCCGGGGTCCCTTGTGCATCGCTTTGCGCGCGTGCCGCAGTGCAGCAATCTGCGGGTTGCAGCTGTGTAAGCACCATGAGCGATGGAAAGCGCTTGCTCGGCCGTATTTCATGGCTAGCCTAGGGCGTCCCGGCGACCAGTCGTCAGCAGGACAAAAAGATCGGGCGCGTCTTCAGCCTCAGGGCTCGAGGCGACAGTCCCCAGGGGAGGTATCGACGTGGCGAATGGTGTTGCAGAGCCGGCGGGAGAAGCGTCCGCCGGAGGACAAAACTACGGATCGGCTCCGTACAGGGCTTATGTCCTGTTGAGCCTGACTTTTGTCTACACGCTCAATTTCATCGACAGGAATCTTCTGGGCGTCGTCGCCCAGCCCATCATCACGACTTTCGGTCTTAGCGACACGCAGTACGGTTTTCTCAACGGTCCTCCGTTCGCCCTTTTCTATGCTTTGATGGGCATACCTATCGCTATGGCGGCCGACAGGTTCAATCGCGTGGCGATCATGGCGATATGCATCGCCGTATGGTCTCTGATGACGGCGCTTTGCGGGTTCGCCACGAGCTTCCTTTTCCTGCTGATCGCCCGTGTCGGCGTGGCGATAGGGGAGGCTGGCGGAACCCCGCCGTCCAATTCGATCATCGGCGATTACTTCAAGCCGAGAAGTCGCGCCAATGCGCTGGGGATCTTTGCGATGGGCGTGACGATCGGCGGGGCGCTCGCCAACGCATTCGGCGGGCCGATCGGCGGCATGACCGATGAGACGGTGCTTTCACTTCTCGGATCGGTCGGTCTCAGCGGTCTGCCGGAGCAGCTGGGTTGGGGGGAATCCTTCGGCTGGCGCTTCGCATTCATCGCTCTCGGAGTGCCGGGTCTGCTTGTCGCTCTGATCTTCTTCCTGACGGTCAAGGAGCCCCCTCGCGGGTTCTCGGATCCGCCTGGCGCCCAGCGGGTGGAAAAGGCCAGCTTCGCTGAGACGCTTCAGGAGCTCTTCTCCAAGCCGTCCTTCTGGACGATGGCGATGGGAGCGTCGCTGGTGGCGCTCGTCGGCTACGGCCTGTTCGGATTCCAGGCTCCTATGATGCAGAGGGTCTATGGGGTCAGTCCCGGAGACTTCGCCATTCGTTTCGGCGTACCTCTGGCGCTGGTGTCGGCTGTCGGAACATTTGTTGGAGGATTCCTCACAGAGAAGCTGAGCGCGCGTCATCCAGGCGCAGTCGCATGGCTGCCCGCGATCGGTCTCATCATCTCAATCCCGCTTTATATCGGCGCCTTCTATATGCCGCAGGACAACTATCTTCTCGTTCTTGTTGTCTGGGGTCTCGGCGCCGGGGCTCACTATGCCTATCTCAGCGCGCAATACACGATCGGTCAGGGGGTCGTCTCACAAAGGTCTCGCGCGTCCGCCATCGCGATTCTTCTCTTTCTGATTGCGCTGATCGGCAACGGGCTTGGACCGCAGATCGTGGGCATCCTCAGCGACATCTTCATGCGGATGCAGATCGAAGCTTCAGGGATGTCAGATGTTCTCACCAATGAGGCCTGCCGCGCCAAGGACCTCTCGGCGTTCACGCCTGAACAGCAGGATGTATGTCGGATGGCTTACGGAGAAGGGTTGCGTCAGTCGATGGCTGCGACCGTTCTGTTCTTCATCCCTGCGGCCATCTTCTACGTCCTGTCGTCTCTGACGCTGAAGAAGGACCTGGTGGCCAAGATGAGCTGACGCTCACGTCTTGTTGATCGCATGCGGCCGGCGTCTTTCCCAAGGCGCCGGCCGTTCGCTTCTGCAGCATAGAAAGTCCTGATCGGGAACGATATTCCCCTCTGGACAGACCGCATCCGCCTTCCCATCTCCGCTGTCTCTGGGGCGGGGGAGCGTTCATGACGCAGACGAGTGCGGCGGTCGAAACGAAGTCGGTTGATGCGCCAGCAGGATCCCCTGAAGGACATCTTACCGGTTTCGGAAGCCGGAGCTATCGCGCCTATGTGCTCAATGCGCTGCTCTTCGTCTACATTCTGAATTTTCTTGACCGGGGTCTTCTGAGCATTGTCTCAGAGCCGGTGATGAATGAGCTCAAGATTACGGACGGTCAGTTCGGGCTCCTGACCGGAATCGGCTTTGCGCTGTTCTATTCGATTGTCGGCATTCCTCTCGCGCATCTCTCCGAGACGCGCAATCGGGTGTGGATCATGACGATCTGTATCGCCCTCTGGTCCGGCGCGACTGCATTGAGCGGGCTCGCCGATGCGGTGAACTTCGGCGCTTTCGCGGTCAGCGGATTCGTTATGCTGCTTCTGTGCCGTGTTCTGGTAGGGGTTGGGGAGGCGGGATGCACGCCGCCGGCCAACTCGATTATCGCCGACTACTTTCCCCCGTCGCGCCGTTCCACCGCTCTCGGTTATTACGCCATGGGCGTCACGCTCGGCAGTCTGTCGGCTAACCTCGTCGGAGGGCCTGTCGCCGAGGCCTATGGCTGGCGTACGGCGTTCATCGTCATCGGTCTGGCCGGCGTTCTCGTGGCCCTCGTCTTCCGGCTGACGGTGCGTGAGCCGCCAAGGGGTTATAGCGATCCGCCGCAGACCGTTCGACCTCAAAAGGCCTCTTTCCGAGAGGCGTTGCGCGAACTGGCTTCCAAGCCCTCGTTCTGGCTCATGAGCGCCGGCGCCACCCTCGCGTCGTTCTGCGGATATGGAATGACGACTTTTCAGACGTCATTCCTTATTCGCACTCATGGTCTCAGCCTGACGGAGGCGACCCTCCAGTTCAATGCGCCCGCGGCCCTGGCGGGTTCGATAGGCGTTGTCGCGACAGGCTGGCTTGCCGAGAAGACCGTCAGAAAAAACCCCAACGCCATCGCATGGCTGCCCGCGATCGGCCTTGTGGCCTGCGTTCCTTTGTACCTGATCGGTTTCAGTTCGGACAATCGCTGGATCGCACTCGCGTTCATCAGTCTCGGAGCCTGCGTCAAGTATGGGTATATCGCCGCACAGTACACGATCGGTCAGGGAGTGGTGGGCGTGCGAACCCGCGCTACGGCCACAGCTATTCTTCTCTTCATCATCAATCTGATCGGCTATGGACTTGGGCCGCCGTTCATTGGCGTTCTGTCCGAGATCCTTTTCTCGATGCAGGCTGATGCTGAAGGGTTTGCGGGGCTCGCACGGGCTTCCTGCAAGGGCGCGCTGGTCGCCGGGCTATCGGAGGCCGAACAGGCCTTCTGCCGGGTTGCTGATGCTGACGCCCTGCAAAAGTCCCTGATCATTACTTCCGTTCTCTATCTTGCTCCGGCTGTCTTCTTTATGGCCACTGTCAGGACACTGCAGAAAGATCTTGTCGCGCGCTGAGTGTCCATTGCGAACGTTCTGCGATGGACGAAGATCTGGGGTCGTGTTCTTTCGCCCATGACGTTATGATGAGTAACTTGCCGTCTTTTCTGAAAGCGCGGCGCGCGACGGCCGGTTCTGATGAGGACATGCAATGGAGACGAGAGCTTTCTCTGTAAACGCCCTGCGTCATAAAGCTCTTATGAGGTTCGACGGTGCGGATTTGACGAAATGATGCAGCGCGTCAGCCTTATAGTCGCTGTGGGTCTTATAGCCGCTGCGGTATACGCGTTTGGAGCGCAGTTCTCGCCCTTTCTGATCAAGGAAAGCGCTCGCCTCAATGCCGTTTTCGCCATTTTGCTCCTGGCGTTGGCTTTGGGCTGGGTAAGGGATATCGGACGTTTGCGGTTCAGCGCATTCTCTCGCTATGGCCTGATCTGGCTTGTCATCATTGTTGCAATCGCTTTGGGATTTGAGGCGTGGTCCCGTTTCTGAGGTCGAGGTTGTTTTTGTGTCTGTCTCGGCGTGTTTTCGTTCAATGGGGTCGGACATCGGATCAGACCTGAGGCGTCTTTTGGTCTGAGTGGGTGTCCTAAGTCGTTTCGCCTGAAGATCTGGCGCGCGTTGTTGAGAATGCCTGACGGCCTGAACGTCCCTATCGCCTGTTCGCCGCACCAGGATGTCTGGAAGGGGGGGTCGTGTTCCCTCCAGCATTGTCGTAAACGGCTGGCCGGAGACGACCGCTGGAGGCTGTGAAATGATTCCCCGTTATTCGCGTCCTGAGATGAGCGCCATCTGGACGCCGGAACAGCGGTATTCGATCTGGCTCGAGATTGAGACGCTGGCGGCAGAGGCCATGGCTGAGCTCGGTCTCATCCCGCAGGAAGCTGCCCGAGCTGTTCGGGAGCGAGGCGCGTTTGATGTGGCGCGGGTCGACGAGATCGAGCGAGAGGTCAAGCATGACGTGATCGCGTTTCTCACCAGCGTCACAGAGCATGTCGGCCCTGAGGCCCGGTTTCTGCATCTTGGGATGACGTCGTCGGATGTCCTGGATACCTGTCTCTCCGTCCAGCTTGTGAGGGCCAGCGAACTTCTACTCAAAGGCGTGGACCGCCTGCTTGCCGCCCTGAAAGTCAGGGCGCATGAGCACCGCATGACCCCGACTATCGGTCGCAGCCACGGGATCCATGCTGAGCCGACGACATTCGGGGTCAAGCTCGCCGGCTATTACGCTGAAATGGCCCGTAATCGGCGCCGGCTGGAGGTCGCCCGAGAAGAGATCGCAACCTGTGCGATCTCGGGCGCGGTCGGAACATTCGCCAATGTCGATCCCCGGATCGAGCAGCGGGTCGCCGAGCGCCTTGGGCTGGCCGTAGAGCCTGTTTCGACCCAGGTCATTCCTCGTGATCGTCATGCTGCATTTTTTTCCGCTCTGGCTGTCACAGCTTCTTCGATTGAGCGGCTCGCAACCGAGATCCGGCACCTTCAGCGGACGGAGGTTCTTGAAGCTGAGGAGTACTTCTCGGCGGGGCAGAAGGGCTCCTCGGCCATGCCCCATAAGCGCAACCCTGTCCTGACCGAAAATCTGACGGGTCTCGCGCGGCTGGTTCGATCGGCTGTGGGGCCAGCTCTCGAAAATGTCGCCCTCTGGCACGAGCGGGATATCTCTCATTCTTCAGTTGAACGAGGTATTGCTCCGGACGCGACCATTCATCTCGATTTCGCCCTCCACCGCCTGGCGGGGGTGATAGAACAGCTTGTCGTCTATCCTGACGCCATGCTCGCGAACCTCAACCGGCTTGGCGGACTTCATAATTCTCAGCGCGTTCTGCTTAGTCTTGTGGAAGCCGGCGCCTCCCGGGAGGACGCTTATCGCCTTGTCCAGGACGCCGCCATGAAGACCTGGAGAGGAGAGGGGCCGTTCATCGATCATCTGAAAGCCTCTCCGGCCATCATGGCGCGACTCTCAGCCGCTCAGGTCGACGACCTCTTCGATCTCGGCTATCATTTCAAAGCTGTGGATACGATTTTCGAGAGAGTGTTCGGACAGGCCGTCTGACCCCGTCCAGTCCGAACCCTCTGATCCGTTCAACGTTTTTCGGCTTTGACCTGGTCTATAGCCGTGGCCATCAGCTCTTCCATCTGCCGGTGGATCTGATGGTCGGTCTGGCTGATCCCCCCCCGGTCGAAATCGGTCCGAATCTTGCGGAAGACGTCTTCGTCGCCAGGCGCTTCAAAATCTGACTTCACCACCTCGACAGCGTAGGCGCTGGCGGCGTCCCCGCTGAGGCCAAGCAGGTCGGCCGCCCAGAGCCCAAGGAGCTTGTTTCTGCGGGCGTTCGCCTTGAAGCGCAGCTCCTGATCCAGGGCAAAACGCGCTTCCTCACCCGACTTGCGTTTGTCGAACCCGGTCAACCTAGTCTCCATCCGTTCGCTTGCGCAGTATGCGTCTGAGGTCGATATAACGTCGCGCGAGGCGATTTGCACCCCCAGACCGCGTCAATGCGCAGGACGAAGCGTTTGGGATGCTGTAAGGAGGCGTCGAAGTGTGCGAGTCGACCTTTCCGGACGCCCGGGCTCGGGCAAAGGATGGGGTCGTTCGATCGGGGAGACCAAGGACGATGGCCAAGGGCCGGAAAATCTATGAGGGCAAAGCCAAGATCCTCTACGAAGGGCCTGAACCGGGCACGCTCATTCAGTATTTCAAGGATGACGCCACGGCCTTCAATAACGAGAAGCGGGCCGTTCTTGACGGTAAGGGAGTCCTGAACAACCGGATCAGCGAGTTCGTGATGACCCAGCTGAATTCCATCGGTTTGCCGACTCATTTTCTCAAGCGGCTCAACATGCGTGAGCAACTTATCAAAGAGGTCGAGATCATTCCGCTGGAGGTGATCTGCCGAAATGTCGCGGCTGGTTCAATCTCCAAGCGTCTCGGACTGGAGGAGGGCGCTCCTCTTCCCCGCTCCATAATCGAGTTTTGCTACAAGAAGGACGAGTTGGGCGACCCCCTAGTCTCGGAGGAACACATTACGGCATTTAACTGGGCGTCCAATCAGGAAATCGACGACATCATCGCCATGACGCTCCGGGTCAACGATTTCCTGACGGGATTGTTTGCAGCGGTCGGCATCAAGCTCGTCGATTTCAAGGTTGAGTATGGACGCCTGTATGAAGGCGAGATGGTTCGCACTGTTCTGGCCGATGAGATCAGCCCAGACAGTTGTCGGCTCTGGGACATGTCGACCGGTGAGAAACTCGACAAGGATCGGTTCAGACGAGATCTTGGAGGTGTGACCGAAGCCTATTCCGAGGTTGCCCGTCGACTTGGGATTATCAAGGAAGATAAGGGCGGCGCCGAGATCCTGTCGTTCGGCGGCGAGTAGACGAAGGAGTCCGAAGATGCGCGCCAGAGTTCATGTCAGCCTCAAGCCGGGTGTGCTCGATCCTCAGGGCAAGGCCGTCGGAGACGCTCTGGGTCGTCTGGGTTTCAGCGAGGTGGGCCAGGTGCGGGTCGGCAAGACGATCGATCTTGAGCTTGCGGACACACTGAGCGCTGCGGACGCGGAAGCCCGCGTCCGCCAGATGTGCGAGGCCCTCCTCGCAAACACCGTGGTAGAGCGATACAGCATCGAGATCAGCTGAGACCCCGGCAGTTTTCTCAGTTGTCGGACTTGGCCTCGTCCGCGGCCTTCCGGATGGCCTCTCCGGCTTTGGAGAGGTCTTTGCCGACGCCCTCAAGGGTGTTGCATGCCGTCGTCAAGGGCGCGATCAGGCAAAGCATTAGGAGGATCTTGCGCATCTTCGCCATTCCTCTGCGGGATATTCCAACACGGATCTTTACCGTCATTGTTCGTGGCGACAAGTCTTCGTCGCGGCTGCGAATCGGGGCTGGAGGGTGCATAAGCCGAATTCCTGAGGGAGGCCTGTCTTGACCATCGCCCATTGGGCGCCTGTCGCTCTTCTCGTCTGTTCAAACGTTTTCATGACCTTCGCCTGGTATGGGCATCTGAAGACCCCCTCAATGCCGCTGGTTGCGGCTGTTCTCGCGAGCTGGGGCATCGCCCTGTTCGAGTATTGTCTCGCCGTACCGGCCAATCGCATGGGGCATCAGATTTACTCGGCCGCCGAACTCAAGACGATGCAGGAGGTGATCACCCTATGTGTTTTCGCCATCTTCTCGGTGGTCGTGCTGAAGGAGCCCCTGACCCTCAGGCACGGTGTCGGATTTGTTCTGATCGCTGTCGGCGCCGGGGTGATTTTCTACAAGTAGATTTTTGCCTGTCTCTTTCATGTCTGCTATGAGCTCGACCATGAAGTGCGCTGTTATTGTCTTCCCTGGATCCAATTGCGACCGTGACGCGGCGGACGCGCTTACACATGTCACTGGCCGTCCTCCCGCAATGGTCTGGCACAAGGAAGGCGAACTGCCTGATGGGCTGGATCTTGTCGTTCTTCCAGGCGGTTTTTCCTATGGCGATTATCTGCGGTCGGGGGCGATGGCTGCCGCATCTCCCGTCGCCTCGGCTCTGCGCCGCCATGCCGACCGCGGAGGATATGTCCTTGCGATTTGCAATGGCTTCCAGGTGGCGACCGAGCTTCGACTGCTTCCCGGAGCGCTTCTCAGGAATGCAGGATTAAACTTTGTCTGTCGGCCGCAGCCTCTGTCGATCGCTGCAGACTGCGCGTTTACCTCGGGCTATGGCTCCTCAGGGAATGTTGTCTTTCCGATCGCTCACCATGACGGAAATTTCTTCGCCGATACGGATATGCTCGATCGTCTCGAAGGCGAGGGACGGGTGGCGTTCCGGTATGTCGGAAACCCCAACGGTTCTCAAAGGGACATCGCAGGTGTTCTCTCTGAAAATCGCCGCGTTCTCGGCCTCATGCCCCACCCTGAGCGAGTGATCGGAGGAGGGGAGAATGGGGCGGATGGGCTCAAGCTCTTTCAGGGGCTTATGGCGGCCGCCTGATCAGGGGCATTGATCGGGCGTCCGACTTCAGGACAGGGTTTGCGTCGGGGAGAACAGGTGACCACGTCCGAATCGATCCGCTCGGCGACTCCGTCCGACTTTTCTGGCCATGGCCTCAATGTCGACGCCGTCAGCCTTCTTGGAGAGAAGGCATCTGGTCGTTTTGTGGAGGTCGAGGGAACGAAGGTTCACGTTGATCAGGAGGGAGATGGGCCTGACCTTTTCCTGATCCATGGCGCCTCCTCGGATATGGCGGTCTTCAGACCCTCTGTGGCCCCCAGACTTGCGCGCCGCTACCGCCTGTCAGCGTATGACCGACCTGGCCTTGGTCGGACAGCCTCACGTCCTGCAAGGGCTCATACTCTTGAGGTGCAGGCCAGGGTCGCTGCTGGCGTCATCGAGGCGCTCGAGCTCAGGCGTCCTCTTGTTCTCGCGCACTCCTGGGGCGGGGCCATCGCTCTCAGGCTCGCTCTTGATCGCCCTGATCTTACGGCTGGACTGATTCTCGTTGCTCCAGTCGCCTATGAGTGGCCGGGAGGCGTCAGTTGGCACCTTTACTGGTCGGGGCATCCCCTCGTCGGACCCCTATTCAATCATGTCATAGCGCGCCCCTTCCTATCTTCGGCGATTCGGGCCGGAGTGGCGGGGACGTTTCACCCCCTCAGTCCGCCCGACACTTACGTTGAAACCGCCCGAGTCATGCGCGCCGCCAGACCGGGGGCGATGGCGGCTAATGGACGGGACCTTCTGGCGGCGAAGGCCGAGATCCGCGCGCAGCAGGGGCGGTATCCGGAGATCCAGCGCCCTGTCGCGGTTTTGTCGGGCGATCGCGATACGGTCGTGCGCACCTCGATCCACACGTCTCAACTGTCGAAGTCGCTTCGGCTGGTCAGAGCGGAGGTGCTCGAAGGTGTTGGGCACGTCCCTCATGAAGCCGCGCCAGACCGGCTTGAGGCCCTTGTCGACTGGGTTCATTCCGAGGCCGCCGGCCTGTCGTCCTGAGCCTTTCGGACGCCGCGGCAGTCCGTCCGGCTCTTCTTTCATCACTCCAGAGCATCAGGCGCGACGGCTCTCAGGAGGTCCCCGCCGTCGCTGCATCCGTTGCCTGCGCACCCGCTCCGGCAAGGCCTCACGGCGCGGGAAGGGTGACGGGATCAGTTATGGCCCGGCAGACCTTCAAGATACTTTTCGGCTTCGAGAGCCGCCATGCATCCAAGGCCTGCGGCCGTCACAGCCTGTCGATAGATGTCGTCCGCTACGTCCCCGGCGGCGAAGACGCCCGGGATATTGGTTGCTGTGGAGTTGGCCGCCGTTTTGAGGTAGCCGCCAGGCTTCATGTCGAGCTGCCCTTCGAAGAGTTGCGTCTGCGGAGCGTGGCCGATGGCGATGAATACGCCATGCACCGGCAGCGACGTGATCTCGCCGGTGGCGAGGTTTCGCAGTCGCGCGGAAGAAACGCTGAGGGGAGAGTCCTCTCCTGTGACTTCAGCCAATTCAGTGTTCCAGATCACTTCCACTTTGGGGTTCTTGAACAACCTGTCCTGAAGGATCTTCTCTGCCCGGAACCGATCCCGGCGGTGCACAACCACGACCTTCGAGGCGAAGTGCGTCAAGTGAAGGGCTTCCTCCACCGCCGTATTGCCGCCGCCGACGACGAGCACGGTCCTATTTCTGTAGAAGGGAGCGTCGCAGGTGGCGCATGCTGAGACGCCGAAGCCCTTGAAACGATCTTCTGACGGCAATCCAAGCCATTTGGCCTGAGCTCCCGTGCAGACAATCAGGACATCGCACGTATAGACGCTGCCGCTATCGCCCGTGAGACGGAAGGGACGAACGGACAGATCTGCGGACATTATATGGTCCTCGACCATTTCGGTTCCCATATGAATGGCCTGCGCTCTCATCTGCTCCATGAGCCAGGGACCCTGAATCACGTCGGCGAAACCCGGATAGTTCTCGACATCAGTCGTGATGGTCAGCTGTCCGCCCGGCTGAATGCCGGCGATCAAGAGGGGTTTTCGGAGCGCTCGAGCCGCATAGATTGCGGCGGTGTAGCCTGCCGGTCCTGATCCCAGAATCACTACCTGAGCATGCCGCAGAGCCGTCATCGACCGTCCTCCATCCGCTGGGCCTTCACCAGCGCTCGTCGGCTCTATCCACATCCGCAGGGACGTCAAGACCGCCGCATGCGGCTGTCATCGATGATCGCCGGGTCTCTCGACGTTGGCTGCGCGATGTCTGTCAAGGCGGCGTAGGATTTCCGCCGCCGCCCGCTCGGCTTCGCGAATGGGCGCATAGTCCCAGGTCCCGATTGATCCCGAAAACCAGCGTGCGGCTCCGCGGGCGATGAACCCTTCATGCAGGCGATCGAACCTGTCTGATCGACCCGTCAGGCGAATCAGATGAACGGGCTTGCCGAAGTAGGCGGGGTCTCCAATCATGTTGGCGCTGTCTTCGGTGACCAGCGCCGCATCGCACAGCGTAAGAAAGGCCAGATACGGATTGGGGCCGTCGCGCTGCTCAGTCTCCCAGAAAACCGCACCGACATCGACGGCGAGGGCTCTGAAGCGCTGCCGGGCGACTTCCGGCGTTCGCCGAGATACGGTGATCCAGAGGGTGGCGCCGCTGATTGCGAGTTGGCGCAGAACATTTTCAATTTCGGATGCCCGCGCCTGCGTCATGGCATGTGTCTTGGAGTCGCCCCCTAAGGAGACCAGAAGCTTCAGGCCAGACTGGTCGCGAAGATGTCTGAATCGGAATTGTGCGTCGTTTACGTCTTCAGACGGGAAAAATGTCGGGGCCCCCAGGATCGGAAAGACATTCTCAGCCGCTGATGTGCGATCATGCTCTGGAGGGATCACAAGGTCGAAGTCAGCGGCGGCGACGCGAGGATCCTGTGTCTGCACGACGAATGTCCGGCCCTCAGACCATCGTCGCATCAGGCGTGAATAGGGAATAGACCGGCGACCCGACGCTATCCAAAGATCCGGCCAGGGCGGCGCGAGGCGACGTTTCTGATCGTCAGGAAGAGCTCTGACGGGGGAAGGCCAATGGTTGGGGGGGAGGAACACTCTCCAGCCCTCCGGCTGAAGCCTCACGATATCCCGGCTCCAGACCGTCTCCTGCAGCTGTCTGATCGAACCTTCCTGTCCCGTCTGACCGAAGGATACGGTGTCCAGCGCCAGGGCTAATGACAGGGCCTGTCTTTCGATTCCTGCACGACCATCTGAGACCACCCAGACGGATCGACCGCCCTGATGATCGCCGGACATCCAGGGTGCGTCCTAAACCCACTCGATGGATACAATTTCGAAGGTTTTCGCGCCTCCGGGAGCCGAGACCTCGGCGGTTTCTCCTTCTTCCTTTCCGATCATCGCGCGAGCAATCGGAGAGGTGATTGAGATTTTCCCCGCGGAGACATCCGCTTCATCCTCGCCAACGATCTTGTAGATGAAGGTTTCTTCAGTGTCCTCGTCGGTCACTGTCACTTTCGCGCCGAATTTCACGGTCGCGCCCCGTAATTTCGACGTGTCGATGACGTCGGCGCGGGCAAGCTTATCCTCAAGTTCAGCCACCCGCCCTTCAATGAAGCTCTGACGCTCCTTGGCGGCATGATATTCCGCGTTCTCTGAGAGATCGCCATGCGCCCGCGCTTCGGCGATCGCGGCGATCACCGCCGGCCGTTCCTCCGATTTGAGGATCTTAAGTTCGGCTTCGAGCGCCCGGAAGCCTTCGGCCGTCATGGGAATACGCTGCATATGGTCGTGTCCGTACCCGAATTGAAACGGAATCGCTCGCCTCTCAAACGTCTGGCTCGACTCTCGAGAGCGCCTAAGAGTAGGTCTGAAGCGCTCCGGCTTCAAGCGGGCGAAGCTTCAGAACCCTGATGGCCTGAATCGCCGCCCGCATTCCGGACATTGTCGTGTAGTAGGGCACTCCCTGAGCCAGCGCAGACTGGCGTATCGAGGCCGAGTCCATAAGCGACTGAGCGCCGTCCGTAGTGTTGAACACGAGCTGGATTCCTCCATTCGTAAGAGAATCAACTACATGAGGACGTCCCTCGAGGACCTTGTTGACCGTTCTGACAGGTATCCCGCGACTGTTCAGCCATTCGGCGGTTCCTCGCGTCGCGACCAGAGCGAAGCCCAGTTCAATGAGGTCGCGAGCCGGCTGGTCGATGGCCGCCTTGTCTGAGTTACGAACAGAAATGAAACAGACCCCCGAAGCGGGGAGGGTCATACCTGCTGCGATCTGACTTTTTAGGAACGCCGCCCCGAAACTGACATCGAGGCCCATGACTTCTCCGGTTGAGCGCATTTCCGGCCCCAGAACCGGATCCACGCCCTGGAAGCGTGCGAACGGGAATACGGCTTCCTTCACCGCGATACGGGGGCCGCGAATGGGACCTTCGCCGAGACCGAAGGAGGACAGTTCGGCTCCGGCCATGACCTTCGCAGCGATCCGCGCAAACGCAGGTCCGACCGCTTTGGCCACAAAGGGCACCGTGCGGGAGGCCCGCGGATTAGCCTCGAGCACAAAGATCTGATCGTCCTTGACGGCGAACTGGACGTTCATCAGTCCTACAACATCCAGCGCGGACGCCAGTCTTCGAGCTTGATCACAAAGCTCAGCCACAGTTTTGTCAGACAGAGTGTAGGGAGGGATTGAGCATGCGCTGTCGCCAGAGTGGATGCCAGCTTCCTCAATGTGCTCCATGACGCCTGCAATGTGCGTGGTGCGGCCGTCTGAAAGAGCGTCCACGTCGACCTCAATCGCATCGGACAGGTAGCGATCCACCAGCAGAGGCGTGTTGCCTGACACCTGAACCGCTTCGCGCACATACCGACGGAGGTCGGTCTCGTCGTGAACGATTTCCATCGCCCGTCCGCCCAGGACGAACGATGGGCGGAGCATGACCGGATAGCCTATGCGGGCGGCTGCCAGAACCGCTTCTTCATCGCTCCTCGCTATCGCCGACGGCGCCTGCTTGAGGTTTATTCTGTCGAGCAATCTGGAAAACAATTCGCGATCTTCGGCGAGGTCGATCGAATCGGGCGTTGTTCCCAGAATGGGCGCTCCTGACCGTTTCAATCCCTGGGCGAGCTTCAGCGGGGTCTGACCTCCGAACTGAACGATCACCCCTCTGAAATCTCCACGCGTCTGTTCGAGATGAATGATCTCGCTGACATCCTCCAGAGTCAGGGGTTCGAAATAGAGTCGATCCGATGTGTCGTAATCCGTCGAGACCGTCTCGGGATTGCAGTTCACCATGATGGATTCGAGGCCCATGTCGGCCATTGCGAACGCTGCATGACAGCAGCAATAATCGAATTCGATGCCCTGACCGATCCGATTGGGGCCGCCTCCGAGAATCATCACTTTCGTTCGATCAGACGGTTCAGCTTCGTTCTGAGGGGGAAGGGGCTGCCCGTCCGGGCCGATCCATCCGGTCTCATAAGTTGAATAGAGATAGGGCGTTCGCGCTGCGAACTCAGCCGCGCAGGTGTCTATCCGCTTGTAGACAGGACGCACGCCGAGGCCGTGACGCTGAGATCGGACTTCGTCTTCCGTCACGCCGACAAGCGAGGCAAGACGGGCGTCGGAGAATCCCATGGCTTTAAGCCGGGTCCAGCCCTCTGCGTTCTCGGGGAGACCGTCCCTCCGGATCTCTCCTTCGACTTCGACGATTTCGGCAATCTGCCGAAGAAACCACCGATCGATTTTTGACGCAGCCCAGATGTCCTCAATGCTCAATCCCAGGCGCATAGCGTGCGCCACAATGATCAAACGGTTCTGAGTGGGGCGCGAGCATGCCGCTCTGAGAACATTGAGATCATCTCCCTGGCCAATACCGGGGATCGCTATCTCGTTGAGGCCGGTCAGACCCGTCTCCAACGATCTCAACGCTTTCTGGAAACTCTCCTGGAAGGTCCGGCCTATAGCCATGGCCTCGCCCACCGATTTCATCGATGTCGTCAGATTAGGGTCCACGCCCTTGTATTTTTCGAAGGCGAAGCGGGGGATCTTCGTAACGACATAGTCGATCGTCGGCTCGAACGAGGCGGGGGTCACGCCCGTTATGTCGTTAAGCAATTCATCCAGCGTGTAGCCGATAGCAAGCTTCGCCGCGACCTTGGCGATCGGGAATCCAGTCGCCTTTGAGGCGAGCGCCGACGAGCGAGACACTCTCGGGTTCATTTCGATCACGACAAGGCGGCCGTTCTCCGGGTTGACCGCGAACTGGACATTCGAGCCGCCGGTTTCAACCCCGATTTCCCGAAGGACGGCGATCGAGGCGTTTCGCATCACCTGATATTCTTTGTCCGTAAGGGTAAGGGCCGGCGCAACTGTGATCGAATCGCCTGTGTGAACGCCCATCGGGTCGACGTTCTCGATGGAACAGACGATGATGCAGTTGTCCGCGCGGTCTCGCACGACCTCCATCTCGAACTCTTTCCAGCCGAGAACGGATTCTTCGATCAGGATCTCGCGGCTTGGCGAGGCGGCCAGGCCTCGGGCGCATATCTGCCGGTACTCGTCGACGTTGTAGGCGATGCCCCCCCCAAGCCCCCCGAGCGTGAAGGATGGACGAATGATCGCCGGCAGGCC
This sequence comes from Alphaproteobacteria bacterium, assembly GCA_018969425.1. Classification (GTDB taxonomy): domain Bacteria; phylum Pseudomonadota; class Alphaproteobacteria; order Caulobacterales; family Hyphomonadaceae; genus UBA7672. Next base: position 68,656 of record JAGWYJ010000006.1, read on the forward strand.
GACCACTGAGAGGCCTTCTTCCACTTCTTCGGCGTTGTGGGCGAGGTGGGACTTCGGCGTCTCCAGCCCTATCGCCGCCATGGCGAGCTTGAATTTTGAGCGATCTTCCGCCTTTTCAATGGCCTCCGCTCGCGCGCCGATGAGTTCGACGCCGTATTTCTCGAGCACGCCCGACGTGTGGAGCGCCAGGGCGCAGTTCAGAGCCGTCTGGCCGCCCATGGTGGGGAGAATGGCGTCAGGACGTTCCGCAGCGATAATCTTTTCCACGAACTGGGGCGTGATCGGTTCGATGTAGGTGCGGTCCGCCAGCTCCGGATCGGTCATGATCGTGGCCGGATTGGAATTGACGAGGATGACCCTGTAGCCCTCTGATTTCAGGGCCTTGATCGCCTGAACGCCGGAATAATCGAATTCACAGGCCTGTCCGATGACGATCGGCCCGGCGCCGATGACCAGGATGGAGGTGATGTCTGTTCGTTTGGGCATGTCACCGGCGCGCGTGGGGAGGCGGAGGTCGTGTCGGGGTGGGTGTAGCGATGCGGGAGGAGTCGGGCAAGTCTCGGCTCTGAGCTCGGACCGTGGTTTCCTCACAAAGCCGACGCTGCAGGTTCCCCTGCGACGCCTCTTGTAATCTTTCGTGGGATGGATCACCTGAGGAGCAGGGTGAGTCCTTCCGGAACACACCGAAATCATGAGAAAAGGTCGGTCGACCCCTATGATGAGATCCTTCATCGGATCGGCGGTTGTCGTGTGTCTGGCTGCGGCCTTACCCGGTGGGCTTTGGTCCGCCAGCGGGCAGGTTGTTTCTCCGAGAACGCGAGCGGCTTCGATGGAGCCGACGCCAGTCGCCCGAAAACCTGTCCCTTCAGATCTGGAAAGGGCCTATCTCGATCCGATCAATCATCTTCGGGACCGTCTTGGCCGTTCGAAGCTGGTCTGGTCGCCGTCGCTCGCTCAGGAGGCGGCGGGGATTGCAACCAAAGGCGCTCTGGGCGCGTGCAGCCCCTCGACTGTGGCAATGGCCGCCCAAGGGAGGGAGGCTAACGTATTCTGGGCCCCTGGTCTCAGGCGCGTGGATGGGCAGGCCCAGGCGCAGGCGATTTCTCCGGGTTACGCCGTTTCGGTTTGGACCGATGGCCGCTCCAGTTATGACCTCAGGACGAAAACCTGTCGCGGGTCGGGCGAGTGCGACGCTTATCTCAGGATGACGTCCCCGGAGGTCCGTGTTGCCGGATGCGCCCGCATTGCGTGCTCGAACCAGGCGCAGATCATCATCTGCCGTTTCGGTTCCTCCGAAGGAGCCTCGACCGCCGATCGCGGGCAGGCCCGCCCTCCGGAGGCGCGGTCCTGATCGTTCTGCAGCGCCTGGGGCGGCCTATTGCCAGCGCTTGGCGAGCTTCTGGTCGATAGTCGAGGCTGGCTCGATCGGAGAGCCTGCGTACCCGGTCAGCGCATCGGCGACAAACGGATTGGAGCGTCGCTCCGCGCCGAAGGTTCCTGTGGGGCCGTGCCCGGGAACAAATCGAACCGTCTCTCCGAGAGGCCAGAGCTTCCCGGTGATCGACGAAATGAGCTGTTCGTGATTCCCTTTGGGAAAATCGGTGCGACCGATCGATCCCACGAACAAGACGTCTCCTACAAAAGCGATCTCCATTTCGCGGTTGAAGATCACTACGTGGCCTGGCGTATGCCCGGGCGTATGCAAAACATCGAAGGCGATGCCTTCCAGCTCCAGGCGATCCCCATCCTCAAGGTATCTGTCGGGGGTGACGTCCCGCAAACCGTTTAGGCCGTAGCGAAGGGCGGACGTCTCTATCTGATCCAACCAAAACTGATCGTCGCGATGCGGCCCTTCTATCACGGCTCCCGTTAGCTCGCGAAGTTCGGCCGCCGCTCCGGCGTGGTCGAGATGGCCATGGGTGAGCCAGATACGCGTCAGATGGAGGTCAAAATGCCTGAGAGCCCCGGTGAGGCGGTCTATGTCGCCCCCGGGATCGATCAAGGCCGCTCGCCGCGTCTGGGTGTCCCAAATCAGAGAACAGTTCTGCTGGAGGGGTGTGACAGGGATGATCCGGATCTCGAGACGCGCAGATGAGGGGGCGGGGGACATGGCCTGCATCCTGTATCCGGGACCCGGCTGATCCTGCGGGCGGATTGATGCCAGTCTGGCCCCTCGAAGCGCGCGGCGCAACGGCTAACGATAGGATGTCGCAAGTCTTCCGGACCTCTGGCCGGCATTTCTTTTCTCAGATCGGCGTTCTGTCGTATGATCCGTGTCATACGGCCCTGCGGCCGTCGGTCAGGGAGCGTTCGATGCGGGGATATCGGTATGGCGGCCGGCGCAGGGGCCTCGGTTTCGGCGGCATAGGCGGCCGTTTGCCTCTGATCCTCCTGATATTCGTCGGCCTCGCGTTTTACTGGTTCAGCAACCAGAAGGAAGGCCTCGTCAGCGGGCGTCGCCAGATGATCACCATGGATCTTTCCTCTGAGGTTCGCCTCGGTCAGGAGGCTTATATGCAGGTTCTTCAGAACGAACCTGTGTTGTGTTCGACAGGACAGGGAAACTGCGGCTCCGAGGATGCCGAAACGGTTGAGCGTGTCCGTCAGATCGGCTTGAGGATCGCGACTGCGGCTCGCGAGTGGGAGGCCGAGGGCGCTCCCATGACCGTTCTTGGGGAGACCTCCGGAGATCTGCCGCCCTGGGGCGCTCTAGCGGATCGTTTCGACTGGCAGTTCAACATCATCCAGTCCGATACGCCCAACGCATTCGCCCTCCCCGGAGGATATGTCGCATTCTACACGGGTATCCTGCCTACGGCTGCCAACGATGATGGAATCGCCGTTATCATGGGCCACGAAATCGGCCACGCCCTCGCTCGTCACGGAGCCGAACGAATGAGCCAGCAACAGCTTGTTCAGTTCGGTCAGATGGCTGTTGGAGCCTCCGTTGGAGACATGCCTGTAGAGGCCCGTCGTCTCATCATGGGGGCCATAGGCGCGGGCGCCCAGGCCGGCGTTCTGCTGCCTTTCAGTCGAGCTCACGAAAGCGAAGCTGACATCATCGGTCTCGAGCTTCTCGTACGTGCGTGCTTTGATCCGCGCGAGGCGCCGGAGCTATGGAAGCGCATGGGAGAGCTTGGAGGAGGGCAGAGACCGCCGGAGATTCTGTCCACTCATCCTGATCCCGGAGCCAGAATGGCCGCTTTCGAGGCTGTGATGCCTCAGGCTATCGCCATTTACGAACAACGGTGCGGGCCGCTGCCGATGCGCTAGTTGATCCGGGCGGACCGCGGACGCATCTCCAAGGCTGACGGACGGAGGCGTGACGCTTCAATCTCTTCGAGCCGTCGTCGAGTGTCGTCCAGGCGCTCCAGACGCGAGGCCAGGCTTTCGATCAGGTTGAACGCTTCGCGGCGAGCCTGTCGTCCAACCCGTCTTATCTCATTCAGGACAATACCCGTGAGCGTAAGCCCGACGGATATGCCGACAAGTACCACTGTTTCTGTCAGAGATGGGCTGACCGAGGCCAGAATGCCGGCGCCCAGTCCTGGCAAACCGAACACCAGCAGAGGGCGTTCGTTCCGCATCAGGCGGGCGGATGTCGTCAGGGCCCGCCACGCGTCCGCTGCGATCGACGCCTGAGACGGCGCCGGCATAGGGTCGAGGGAATAAGTGGTGTGGACTTCGCTGACGGTCATGGCGAGGTCAAGCGCATGAAGGACCAGGTCCGCTTGGGCGTTAAGTCCCCTTGTCGGCGTTGTGAAACTCTTCACGAAGCGCTTCGACAACACGCGATATCCTGTCAGCATGTCGTTGAAAGGATTTTTGAAAAGTTGAGAAATGAGGGATGTCGTACAGGCATCCTCAAGCTTCAACGTCGGTTCAAACGCCTTTTTGTCGGGAGTGATCCGACCTCCGGAGACCATGTCCGCCTGTCGCTCCACCAGGCGTGAGATCATCCGCGGCGCTGCGGTAGGGTCATAGGCCCCTGATGCGTCGGCCAGGACATAAACATCCGCATCGACGTCCGCAAACATGTGCCGGATTCGGTCCCCGGCATCGGCTGACCCCTCTCGTCGCACAATGGCGCCGGCTTCTTTAGCCATCAGGGCTGTCCCGTCGGTCGAGTCGGCGTCGTACACATAAATTCGGGCCGAAGGCAGAGCGACGCGATAGCCTCTCACCACCTCGGAAATCGTCGTCGCGTTTTCTTCGGCCGGAATAAGGACGGCGATGTCGAGACGTTCGATAACCGGATCATTTCGTTGACCGATCGCCACCAGTGCTGCTTCGGCAGCGGCAAGGCGAGAGCGGATGTCTGAGGAATTGTCGACGATGGACATGCCGGGACCTCCAGGTCACGGACTGTCTTTGCAGGTTCAGGTAAAGAAATTATCTGTTTTTCATAAGAAAATTCAGAGTCTTCTGTTTACCTTGGGGCAAGGTAGACGTCGCCTCGTTCAGCCCGCTGCATTCAGACGACCTGCCATCATTCCCGCGAAGCGTTCGAAGAGATAGAAGCTGTCCTGCGGTCCTGGGCTCGCTTCGGGGTGGTGCTGCACCGAGATGATGGGACGTCCTGAGACTGTCAGTCCGCAATTTGTTCCGTCGAACAGCGATCGATGACTTTCCTCAATTCCCTCCGGTAAGGACGCCATGTCCACCGTGAACCCGTGGTTCATCGAGACGATCTCGACCTTGCCGGTGGTGAAATCCTTTACGGGGTGGTTCGCTCCGTGATGACCTTGCGGCATCTTCCTCGTTCGACCGCCCAGGGCGAGGGCCAGCATCTGGTGACCGAGGCAGATCCCGAGGATCGGCGTCCCGCTGTCGATGAGCTTCCGGATCTCGGGGCCGGCATAAGCTGCGGTCGCCGCGGGATCGCCAGGTCCGTTCGACAGGACAACTCCGTCTGGGTTCAGAGCCAGAATCTGTTCCGCGCTGGTGGCGGCGGGAACCACTGTTGCGCGCGCTCCGACAGCCGCCAGATTTCGGAGTATGTTCTTCTTCACCCCGAAATCCATGACGACAACATGGAAACGGAACGATGACGGCTGATCGTATCCTGCCGCGATCGACCAGAGCCCCGACCTGTTCTCAAAGGGGGCGCGCGTCGACACGCCGATTGCAAGATCGACCCCTTCCAGGCCCTGCCATGCGCGGGCCGCTTCGATCAGCGCCGCATGGTCGATCGCGCCCGAAGGGTCGTGCGCAATGGCTGCTTTCGGCATGCCAAGCTCCCGTATGCGGCGCGTCAGGGCGCGGGTGTCGATACCGGAAACGCCGATGATTCCGCGCCGCCTGAGCCACGCTCCGAGATGATCGACAGCACGCCAGTTCGCAGGAGAGGTGGGGTGGGCCCTGAAGACTGCTCCGCGAACCGCCTGGTCCGCCTCCGGCGAGGAGGTCTCCTGATCGGAGGGATTCGCGCCGACATTCCCGATGTGGGGAAAGGTGAACATGACGATCTGACCCGAATAGGAGGGGTCTGTGAGTATCTCCTGATACCCCGTCATGGCGGTGTTGAAGCACAACTCTCCTGCGGTCACGCCAACGGCGCCCGAACCTCTCCCGACAAAGACGCTTCCGTCTTCAAGGGCGATCGCGCCGGTAGCGGAGGACATGGCCATGGTGCGTTTCGCCCTGATCGCGGGGTTAGGCCGTCGAGGCCCGCCCGAAGCGCCCCGTGGATAGGGTGCTGCGGCCGGTCGCGTCAAGGTTGGCCGCTGTTCGATTGAGGCGAGGCCTGTTGGGAAACTCCCTGCTGTTCCGGCGCGCGATCGAAGATCAACAGATTTACCGGTTCATTGGGGCTGGTGCTTCAGGTCGGTCGGCGTTACCTCTCTTCTCCGGCCCTCAAACAAAAGAACACTGGCCTGCGCGTTAAGTCCATCAAAACGGGCGAGGCTGCGTCAGGAAGGCAGGGTTCGTGAACGGGCTGCCCTGGAGGTCGGGCCGTCATGGCGGGCGCGATGCGGTTTTCTGACGATTTTCTCTCCGAGCTCAAGTCAAGGATCCGCCTCTCCGAGGTGGTCGGCCGCAAGGTTAAGTTGACACGTCGGGGTAAAGATTTTGTCGGTCTGTCCCCCTTCTCCAATGAGAAAACCCCGTCCTTTTACGTTCACGACGATCGTGGGTTCTACAAGTGTTTCTCCACCCAGAAATCCGGGGATGTCATAACTTTTGTCATGGAGACGGAACGACTGACCTTTGCGGAGGCGGTCGAGCGACTGGCTCATGAGGCCGGCCTTGAGCTCCCCCGCCAGACGAACCAGGATCTGGGGCAGATCGTCCGTCGGACCACTCTCCTGGACTGGCTTGAGAAGGCGGCCGCCTGGTTCGAGGCGCAGTTACGTTCGCCTGCCGGGGCGGCCGCTCGGGGCTACCTTGAAGGTCGGGGCTTCGCCCGGGAGGCTTGGGCGCGCCATCGGATGGGCTTTGCTCCTCCCGGGTGGCGAAATCTGGCGGATGCTCTGGCGCGTGAGGGCGCCAGTCCCCGGGACCTCGTCGAGGCCGGGCTTCTGGTCGAAGGCGAAGAGGGAAAGGCCCCCTATGATCGCTTCCGCAACAGGGTGATCTTTCCGATCTGCGACACGCAAGGGCGGGTGATCGCGTTTGGCGCCCGCACGCTCGACCCTGACGGAAAGCCCAAGTATCTCAACTCCTCCGACAGTTCGCTTTTTCACAAGGGCAAGACCCTTTATCGATACATGCCGGCTCGCGAGGCTCTCGCTCGCAGTCAGGAAACGGGGCCCCTTGGGCGAGGCCTGGTCGTCACCGAAGGATATGTCGACGCCATCGCTCTTGCTGAAATCGGCGTTGGGACGGCGGTCGCCCCCCTTGGCACCGCCCTGACCGAAGATCAGATCGAGCTGCTCTGGCGCGCCGGGCCGGAACCGATTCTGTGCTTTGACGGCGATGCAGCGGGGATCCGGGCGGCCTACCGGTCGGTCGACAGGGCCTTGCCGATGATCGAACCTGGGCGAACCCTTTATTTCGCCCTCCTGCCGGACGGACTGGATCCCGACGACATGATCCGAACGCGGGGTTCGGAGGCGATGCGTGAGCGATTGCTGGCGGCTCGCCCGCTCGCGGATCTGCTCTGGCGGCGCGAGCTGGAAGTCGGTCCTCTGGATACGCCGGAGCGCCGTGCGGGCCTGGAGGCCCGCCTCGAGGCGGCCACCGGGCTTATCCGGCATGCCGGCGTTCGCAAGGCTTACGAGCGGGAGATGCGCGGGCGGTTATTTGAACATTTCCGCACCGCCCGAAGCCCGCGTCCAGAGGGGGGAGCACGCGCTGGGGGCGGAGGGTTTTCTCGTCCGCCATCCCAATCTGACGGGCGTGTCATGGGGCCGGCGCGACAGGGTATTCTCTCGGGTCCCGCCCGACTGGCAGGGCTTGGCCTGCTTGTGCGCGCGATCGACACCCCTGCCTTGCTCGGGCCCTCCAGGGAGGCCCTGTGCGCCGCCGATTTTCCAAACCCGGACGTCGCCTCTATACGAGACGCTGTGTTTGATGTTCTCGATAGCGGTGAAACGCTTGACCGACGGGCTGTCGCAGCCCATTTACGTAATCTTGGCCGGTCGCGATCCGAGAAGCTGCTTGAAGAGTATCCGAATTTGGGGTCCCTCGACCTTGAGAAAGGTGAGGGCCGAGAATGGTTTTCGGCACTCGAGAGGTTTCCGGCTGCGGCGGCGGTGAACGAGGCGGCAAGGGCGGTCATTCAGGAAGTCAGCGGGGATGACATGTTTCGGCATGCTTCCCATCTCACACGACTGAGGGCGATGATTGCGGAACGGGAACAGACCAGACGGCCAACGGCTGAACAGTCTCAGGGCGGTGCATCAGAGGGCGCTTCGGAAGTTTGGAGCGCTCTGGATGGACTGGACGGCGAGATGAAGCGGCGGTTCCCGAAGGACTGAACGGAGAGCGGCGTTGAAAAAAAGTGCCGGCGGCGGCGAGGCGAAGGGCAGGGTTGCGGGAAAATCGCGACCGGTTTCTTCGGGTGTGATCAAGAAGGGTGCGAAGCCCTCGGCGGCAGTCCGGACAGCTTCCGCTTCCAAGGCGAAGCCGGTCGTCGGCCGGGCCTCAGCCCCAGCGAAAGGATCCGGCCGCGCTCAGCCGGCGAAGGCTGCATCCGTCGGTAAGTCATCGGCCCGCGGCGCGGCCAAGGCTGTGAAAGCCGTCGCTCCCGTCAAGGCCGGCTCAGGACTTCGTTCCAGACCCAAAGCGAAGGCGTCTCCCAAGACCGCTGCGATGTCGTCAGGGGCCCGGGTCAGCGCGCGGAAGGTTGTGACGATCGGTAAAGAGCCGACTGTCGCTAAGGCTTCCGCCAGGGAGGCCGGCGGCGGCTTGTCATCCTCGGCCAGAACTAAGGACCCAAAGAGCGTCACCCCGCCCTCGTCGGTGACCTCGGTCAAGTCCGAAACTCCGGCGAAGCCGGAAATGGAAGCGCGCGTCGAAACGCCGGTGCGCAAGGATGGGGCGCCTTCGTCGGCGCCTCAGCGGAGAGATGGAATGACGAAGACCGAGGTTAAACGCAAACCTGCCGCGGATGCTCCGCCGGACGGGCCGCTGCTCGATATGAACGACGCCAGCGTGAAGCGTTTCATCAAGGCTGCGAAGGCTCGGGGCTATGTCACCAATGATGAGCTGAACAAGGTCCTGCCTTCGGAGGAGTTCACTTCCGAGCAGATCGAGGACGTGATGTCCCAGTTGTCCGAGCTCGGCATCACCGTTGTCGAGTCCGAGGACGAGATCGAGGACGCCTCGCAAGAGGAGGCGGGCGGCGAGGAGGGCGACGACGAGGGATCAACTCCGGCGCGATCGTCTTCAACTGCAGTTGTTGGCGTCGCGAAGACGGATCGCTTCGACCGGACGGACGATCCTGTCCGGATGTACCTTCGTGAGATGGGATCGGTCGAACTTCTGTCCCGTGAGGGCGAAATCGCGATCGCCAAGCGAATTGAGGCTGGTCGCGACGCCATGATCCGCGGGCTGTGTGAAAGCCCGCTCACCTTTGAAGCGATCATGGTCTGGCGTCAGGAACTGACCGATGAGCGAGTGCTCCTTCGCGACATTATCGATCTTGAAGCCACCTACGCGGCTGTGAATGGCGGGATCGTCGACAATTCTCAGGTGGTGCTGAACGGAGGGGCGCCTCCGCCGCCGACAGCTCCGATTACGGCGCGTAAGGCTGCGGAACGCGAGAAGGAAAAAGAGAAGCCCAAGCCGCGTCGGGTCCGGGACGAGGATATCGATGAGGTCGAGCTCGAGCGACAGAAGCAGGCCGAGGCGGAGGCCGCTGAGGCGGAGGATGATTTCGACGACGGCGGCGCGATGAGCATGTCGGCCATGGAGGCCGAGCTCCGTGAAGGCGTGATGACGACGCTCGACGCTGTGGCTGCCGAGTTCCAGCGCTATCGGAAGCTTCAGGAACGTCTGGTTACGCGCAATATCGAAGGTAAGGCGCTGACCCCGAAGGACACTAAAGAATACGACGATATTCAGAACCGGATTATTGAGAATCTCAAGACGCTGCACCTCAACAATGCGCGGATTGAGACTCTGGTCGAACAGCTCTACGAGATCAACAAGAAGCTCATCCAGATTGAAGGCAGGTTGATGCGACTGGCGGACGCCCACGGGGTGTCTCGTCAGGATTTCCTCGACAATTATTTCGGGAAGGAATTGCATCCTGACTGGCTTGAGATGGTCGGCGCTCTTTCCAAGCCCTGGAAAAAATTCGTTTCGGCCGAGACCCGCAAGATCAATGTGCTCCGCGAGGAAGTGTCTGGCCTCGCTCAGGAAATGGGCGTGCCGATCGATGATTTCCGTCGCATCGTTCAGACCGTTCAGAAGGGCGAGCGAGAGGCGCGGCAGGCCAAGAAGGAAATGGTTGAGGCCAATCTTCGGCTCGTTATTTCCATCGCCAAGAAATATACGAACCGCGGACTGCAGTTCCTCGATCTCATCCAGGAAGGCAATATCGGCCTTATGAAGGCGGTCGATAAGTTCGAGTATCGTCGCGGATACAAGTTCTCGACGTATGCGACATGGTGGATTCGTCAGGCGATAACCCGATCGATTGCGGACCAGGCCAGAACGATCCGTATTCCGGTTCACATGATTGAGACGATCAATAAGATCGTACGCACACAAAGGCAGATGCTTCATGAGATCGGGCGGGAGCCGACTCCTGAAGAGCTTGCCGAAAAACTGGGACTTCCGCTTGAGAAGATCCGGAAGGTTCTCAAGATCGCCAAGGAGCCGATCTCCCTTGAGACCCCGATCGGGGACGATGAGGATTCTAATCTTGGCGACTTCATCGAGGACAAGTCGGCATTGCTGCCTGTCGACGCGGCGATCCAGTCCAATCTCAGGGAAACGACGACCCGCGTACTCGCGTCGCTGACACCCCGCGAGGAACGGGTCCTGCGAATGCGTTTCGGCATCGGTATGAATACCGATCATACTCTTGAGGAGGTCGGTCAGCAGTTTTCCGTGACACGCGAACGTATTCGTCAGATCGAGGCCAAGGCGCTGAGAAAGCTCAAGCACCCCAGCCGCAGCCGGAAGCTGAGAAGTTTCCTCGACACCTGACGATCGCGGGGAGCTGATCCTCTTGTGCGGGAGCGAAGCGTCACAGGGACCGTTTTATGTCCTACATTGATGTCGACAGGGCTCGCACCGGGTGGATGGGTCGGGTCGCGAGGGTGGCCGGGACTGTCGTCTCGTCCTTGAGTCCTCATATCGCGGCCCTGATGGTGTTCTCTTCCGGCGCCATGGTTCTTCTGACCCTCGTTCGGCCGCAGATCGCTGTGCGAATGGAGCTTTTGGCGGGCGTTTTGCCCCTTGGTCTCGTTGATCTTTCCCACTTCCTCGCAGCCGTCTGCGCGACGGTGATGCTCTTTCTCGCGTATGGCCTTGCGCGACGGCGAGCCCTCGCGCGACAGGCTTCGCTTGTCGTCTGCGTCGCGTTGGCTGGGCTTGCGCTGTTGAACGGCTTTGTATGGGAGGAGTCGGTTGTTCTGCTCGGCGTCGCCGCTCTCTTGTCAGGAACGAGGGCTGCTTTTTACAGGAGGCCGGGTCCAGGTTCTGCTCGTCTGGGCGGCTGGTGGACATTCGCGGCGCTCGCCATGCTGGCGCTGTCCGCCTGGCTGGGCTTCGCCATTTATGAAGAGGTGCCTTATTCCGGCGCTCTGTGGCTGACTTTTCTTCCAGAGGCGGATGCCGCGCGCTTTCTGAGAGCCTTGATCGCTGTGTGTCTCGCGGCGGGGATCATACTGCTATTGCGGGTCCTAGCCGCCCTGAGGCCTGTTTCGTCCACCCCTGAGGAGTTGGCGCGAGTTGAATCATTTCTTCAGGGTCAGCGCCTGATCGAGCCCGAGGCGTGGCTCGCGCTGACAGGCGATAAGCGCTTCCTATACAGCGCCAGCAATCAATCGATAATTATGTACGCCGTGTCGGGTCGAAGCTGGATCGCTATGGGGCCTCCGATCGGCGCCGCTGATGAACGACGGGAGATGATCTGGAAGTTCAGGGAGGCGGCCGACCGCGCTGATGCGTGGCCTGCCTTCTATTCCGTCGGGCCCGAACTCCTTCCCGATCTTCTCGATGCGGGTTTTGTGCTCCAGAAGATCGGGGAGGCGGCGCTCGTTCCCTTGTCCGCCTTCAGTCTTGAAGGCGGGCGACGATACCGACTTCGTCAGACGCGCGTTCGGGCGAGAAAGGAGGGCCTCGAGTTTTCCATCGAACGATTTTCTTCTGGTGCGGGTCTTGAAAGCGAGCTTCGTGAGGTGTCTGAGGCGTGGATGAGGGACCGAAAAGGCGTTGAGAAGGGCTTCAGCCTTGGGCGCTTCGACGCTCGCTATCTTTCCCGCTTTCCGATCGCCGTTCTGCGTCGTGAGGGCAGGATCGTCGCTTTCGCCAATCTATGGCCTGGATCGGAGGCGGTTGGACTTGATCTTATGAGATCCAGACCGGATGCGCCGCGTTCTTCTATGGAGGCTCTTCTTCTGGAAGTCATACTCTGGGCTGCCGAGAACGGGTATTCAGTATTTGATCTTGGACTGGCGCCCTTATCCGGACTTGAGGATCGCCCTTTCGCTCCATGGATGAGTCGGGTCGGCGCGTTCATTTATCGGCATGCCGATTCGATCTACGGATTTGGCGGACTGAGGGCGTTTAAACAGAAGTTCGATCCGGTCTGGTCGCCGCGTTATCTGGCTGCTCCGGATACGATGCGGGTCTCGGCGGCCCTCCTGGGCGCCACACGACTGACCAGCGGAGGGCTTATCGGCCTTTTGCGTCCTCCAGTGCGCTCCTGAGAGCGGCCACTCGGTTATCGAGGCCATCCGACCTGGGCAGAAGCGTCCACCATCTGGCGGGGGCGTTCATACGCTCGGCCATCGCTCCCGCCTCGGCCCCGGGACCGAAGAAAACATCGCCGCGTCGCGGTCCTCTGCGAATGGCGCCGCCCGTATCCTGAGCGACCAGAAGTCGCTGAAACGTATCGCCTCCATGCATTCCATCGAGGTAGATGAGGGCGCCGTAGGGATGAAACGACGGGTCAACCGCCAGAGAACCCAGTCTGGTGAGAGGAATTCCCGCAGCGCCCCGCGGTCCAATCGAGGGGTCCGCCAGGGTTTCTTCCTGAAAGAAGACATATGACGGATCTGCGTTCAGAACGTTCTTCACCTCCTGAGGATTGGCGTCGAGCCATGCCCTGAACGCGGCCCATGAAACGTTCTGAACCCGACCGGATCGTCGTAGCTCTCCTAACGCAGAGGTCCATTTGTATCCGTTCTGGCCGGCGAACTGCGCTCGAGCCTCTGCTCCGTCCTCGAACCGGAGGCGACCCGATCCCTGAACCTGTATGTTGTAGACGTCTGCAGGATGAGCAAAGGCGATGATCTGTCCCGGTTCAGGCCGAATGTCAGCGCGCTTGAGATAGGGGCCCACTCGGGATCCGTCGCTGCGTCCAGCCAGAGTTTTGGGTGCGGATCGCAGCGCCTCGCTGTTCTGCGCCTCGGCGAAGGCGGCGATATCGACTGTCAGCATGTCTGCGGGCGGACGCAGAAGGGGTTCGGTGAAACCAGGCTCGGCAAATCTTCTCGCACTGATGACGGGTTCGAAGTATCCCGTCAGACGTATTTCTCCCGGCCCTTCCACAAGCGCAGGCTGGAACCAGGATTCAAAAAAACGATGTTCCTCTCCCTGCGGAAGGAGGGCGGCCTGAGAACAGGCCGGCATCCAGTTTGAAATTGGGCCTCCATAGCGACCACCTGTCAAAGGCGCATTGGCTGGTCTGCGTCCCCAAACTTCGCATTGTTTCCGAAATGCGGCGAGGGCTGGTCTCAGATCCGCCTGCGACCAGCCTGGCAGCTCGGCGAAGCTGGCCGGAACAAGACGGAGCTCGGAGCTGTCACTGGCCGTTGAGCCGGCGGAAGGACGAGACGGGGCGGTTGTCTGGGGGGGCTGGCTTGGGCCAGCGGTTGGAGAACTCGCGCATGCGCTAAGGCCAGCGGCGAGGAGCAGTGTCGCCAATCGGATGGCCAGTGTCATGGCTCAAGCCTTCATATCCAGATCAAAAGCCGTTGCGTGGCCGGACGGGCTGAGGTTAGACGCCCATGAGCCGACGGCCAAGATGCAACTGCTGCGGACCTTTGTCGGCTTCTGCATTTGGCGGAGGACGAGATGTATTCGGAAAGCGAAATCGCTGAAGCCGTCCGGTTCAATCGGCGTCTTGAACGGATGCCGCGGTTTCGCGCCCCTCCGCCCTTAACGCGCGCCGCAATTCAGTCTGCGATAGCGCTGTCGGCGGGACTGTCGCTTAAACGCCCTTCCGGCGTGCGCGTGTCTTCCCGTCGTATCGCGCATCAGGGTCGACACGCTGACCTGAGGCTCCTCCTTCCGTCAGGGCGGCCAAGGGGACTGCACATAGACTTTCACGGGGGAGGGTGGACGATCGGGCGCGCGTCCATGGGAGATGCGATCAACTCTAGGATCGCAGCGAGCTGCGATCTTGCGGTTCTGAGCGTCGATTATCCGCTTCTCCCGAGAACGACTCTTTCCGAGATGATTGAGACCTGCGCCACAGCAGCTGACTGGGCTTTGAGCGTTGCAGCTCAGGAGTTTGGGACCCGCTCCGTCACCATGGGGGGAGAATCGGCAGGAGCGCATCTGGCATTGTGCTCAGCCCTCCGGCTGCGTGAACGCCGAACGGATTTTCATCATCTTGCCGGTCTCGTTCTCTTTTATGGTCCCTATGACCTTGCCGGTAGCCCGAGCGCCCGAAACGCCGGACCGGATACGCTGGTTCTGGATGGACCCCGACTGATGTCCGGGCTTCAACGCCTGACCCCAGGAGAGGGTGAGGCGTCGCGAAGACACCCGTCTGTGTCGCCTCTTTACGCCGACCTCCGAGGGTTGCCCTCTGTCATGCTGATCGTGGGGGACAAGGACCCTCTTCTCGACGATACGCTTGGCCTCGCTCAGGGTCTTCGTTCGATCGGCGGGGAGGCGGACCTGATCGTCGCTCCCGAGGCCCCGCATGCGTTCAACAGATTCCCGACCCGGATGGCCGAACGCACGAACGCCCGGGTCCGGGACTGGCTGTCTGCGCGTCACGCAGACAGGGTTGATTCATCTGCAGGGTCGTAAAGACACCGCGTCATCTTTTCAGACGATCGAGAAAGGATTTCAGATCTTTAGCAGTCATATCAGGAAGCTGTTCCATCGGCACATGGCCGCCGTTCGGATAGACGATCAGCTCAGCGCCGGGGATCGCCCCCGCGAAGCCTCTCTGCTGAGCGACTGGAATAACCTTGTCCTGCTCCCCAGCCATCACGAGGGTTGGAGTGCGAATAGACCTGAAGGTTTCAGGGATTACAGTCTGAGACGGCGCGCTGCGGCCCGTCAGCAGGACATCCCTGTGTCCTTCAGCCAACGCCAATTCTGAATATCGATCGATCAGAGCCTTATCGACCATGGTTTCGTCGAGGTACGCCGCCTTCAGCCCTCCATTGGCCAGAAGGCGGGGGTCAATTGATTTGAGAAGGGCCCGGCCCAATGGGCTGGAGAGCAGGCCAAACACCATTGGCGGCTCTCCTGAACCCTTGGTCTGCTCCGGCCAGCCTGCTGCGTTCACCAGGATCAGCGCGTCCAGATCGTCCGGATAAGTGAGAGCGTATGTCCACGCTACGGCGCCTCCCATTGAATTCCCGGCCAGCACCACATCGCGCAAGCCGAGCTCGGCAATGAGCTTTTTCACGATTGCCGCGTTCTTCTCTGTCGACGTTCGATAGTCGTCCGGCGTCCTGGTAAGACCGTGGCCTGGAAGATCGAGCGAAATCATTCGGAAGTCGCCCGAGAGACGGTCTGTCCAGGGTCGCCATGCGTGCGTGGAGGCGGCGAAGCCGTGAACCATCACTATGGGGGGGGCGGAAGCCGGACCGTCGTCCGTATAGTGAACGCGGAGCCCGGGCTCCAGCTCGATATAACGGGACGACGGATACGCGTATTTCGCTTCAAGTTCCGGATAGGGAATCTCTTTGTGAACGCATGCTCCGAGCAAAACGGATACCAGTATTCCCACACCGGCGATTGCCGCAAAAGGCTTGAAAAGCTTCATGATCCGGCGTTCCCCATGGCTTAACCAAGGCCACTGTTACGTTTAGTCTCGGGTATGCGGATCAATTTCGTCGATTACACGCGCTGCCCCTGAGGGGCGTCCCTGACGCAAAGAAGCCGCCGCGGTGACGCGGCGGCTTCTGCGCTGCGGTCGCTAAGGACCGTACGGTCCGTCAGGATTTACATCGTGCGCCCGATGGAGAACACGAGGTTCGAGTTATCGCCGTCCGTGTCGTTGTCATAGTAACGAAGACCGAGAGCGACGCCCGAGACGGTGTAGGATCCGCCGATATTCCATCCGGAATACTCGCCGTATCCTTCAAGGTATGCGCCGTATCCAGCGCTGAGCGACAGAGCGTCGTTCAATGCAAGACCAGCGGTTCCGTCGAGATAGGTGGTCTGATTGTCGGGATCCCAGTTCAGGCTCCCTCCGAGGCTCAGGCCGCCGTCAAAGGACTTCGACACTTTGCCGTAGACTTCGTAGAAGTTGAGGTCTGCCGTTCCGGCGTCGGGGTAAGCGTAGGATACGAGACCGAGATCGAAGCCCAGGCCGCCAGCTTCAAAACGATAGCCGCCGTAGAGGTCGATTTCGAGATTTGTGTCTTCCGGCTCGTCGTCGAAGTCGACTCCCGAACCCCAGACGCCAGCGTAGAATCCGTTCGAGGCGGTCAGATCGAAACCGCCCTGAATGGTCCAGTCCTTGTCGGACTGGGTCACGCTGCGCCACTGATAATCAGAGACGAGCGCCACATTGCTGGTGATAGTGACGGAA
Source organism: Alphaproteobacteria bacterium (assembly GCA_018969425.1). Lineage (GTDB taxonomy): Bacteria > Pseudomonadota > Alphaproteobacteria > Caulobacterales > Hyphomonadaceae > UBA7672. Next base: position 85,061 of record JAGWYJ010000006.1, read on the forward strand.
GACGCCTCCTGCGCGAAGGCCGCCGGAGCGGCGACAGCTGCAAGAGCACCAAAAACCAAGAGGTTGCGCATTATAAGACCCTTTTCCCCTCGAGTTGAACGCCCTTTCGGGCGAGATGAATGACGAAGCCGGTTTCGCGGGGGGCTCGCCGGTTCCGCATGCACTCTGGTGGGGTTGAGGGACACACCCAAAGCCCTTACCTGACGGGCGTTCCCCAAGATGAGCCGGCGCCTAAAAAATAGGCTGCTCGTGAATGGGGCGCCTTTGGATAAAGCGCTTGAGCGTATCCCTAGCGCACCAGGAACACATGAGGTGGGTAGGTTCGCCCTGGTTAGCAGGCGGTAAATGAACGTTACGGCTATGGTCGGGTTTCTAAGAGTATTGCCTTATGGCCACAGGGGCGCGATCTAGCGACATGACTCAGGATCCTTCATCTCCGCCAGCACGTTATTCGGGCCTCAGCCAGCTGGGCGGACTTTCACAAATGCCGGCGTCTCCTGAAGATGCGGTTCTGGAGCGGGTGGCCAATCCGCATCCGGATGCGCTGTATCTTGCGAGGTTCGCGGCCCCGGAGTTCACCTCGCTGTGTCCGGTGACCGGGCAACCCGATTTTGCTCATATTGTGATTGATTACGCCCCAGCTGACTGGATCGTTGAGAGCAAGAGCCTCAAGCTGTATCTTGGATCCTTCCGCAACCATCGAGCCTTTCATGAGGATTGTACGGTCGGAATCGGTAAGCGGCTCGTTGAGCTTCTTCGGCCACAATGGTTTCGGATCGCCGGCTTTTGGTATCCCCGGGGGGGCATTCCGATTGACGTCTTCTGGATGACTGGGCCCGCTCCTGAAGGTTTGTGGACGCCGGATCCTGGCGTGGCGTCCTATCGCGGACGCGGTTAGGCCTCAGTTCGAGGCGCAATCGGCAGACTGTGATGTCCTTTAGTCGGTGCGGCCCGTCCAGGGGCGAACCTTGTCATCTGAATTCGGTCGTGGGCGCTCCTGAACGGGCTCCGTTGCAGATCCGAGATAGATGAAACCTGCGATTTTTTCCTGATCCTGAACCCCGAGAGCCTTGCGGACGAATGGGTCGTAAGCCGGCGCTTCGGTAATCCATGTCGCCGCCCACCCCATTGCGCAGGCAGCGATCAGCAGCGTCTGGCATACGGCCCCAGCGGAGAGCTCCTGCTCCCAGATTGGGGTCCTCTTGGGATCGTCGTGCACTGGGGAGGAGATGATCGCAACGACGACCGGGGCTCTCAACGGCCGCCGTCTCTCCAGGGTCAGTTCAGCCTCGCCAGCGTTGGGGTCGGCGAGGCGTCTGGCCTCCGCAAAGACATCTCCAAGAGCGCGCCGGGCATCGCCTGTGATCGTGAGGGCTCGCCATGGGCCCAGCTTGCGATGGTCCGGAACACGGAAGGCCAGTCTGAGCAGGTCCTTCAGCTCGTCCGGCCCCGGCCCCGGCTCACTCAGGGAGGCCGCCGGAGCGGATCGCCTCAGAGCGAGAAGCTCGAGCGTATCAGGGCTTGGACGAGCGGGCTGGAGCGGATCACCGGGCTCTGGCCGCCCAGGCAGGCGATCGCTCGGCTCTGTCCTCGTCATGGCGCAGCAAGGGCCGCTTCGATATCTCGCGCCAGGGCTTCAAATGTCGGGTTTGGCACTTCCCTGTCATTGACGAAGATGGTCGGCGTTCCGCCGACCCGTCTAGCCTGGGCGTCCTGTTGAACGGCGAAGATGCGATCGACATTAGCCGGATCCCTTATGCAGGTCTCGAACTGACTGGCGGACAGGCCGAAGGTCCTTGCGAGATCAGCCAGCGCGGGACGAGGCCCCTCCACCGATCGGGAGGCCAGTTCGATCGCCTCCTGTCGAACGAAGGCTTCGTCTATGACCTCGGAATAGCGCTCGGCGCCCGCGCATCGTGCGATGGCGAAAATCGAGGCGTCGACCGGAGGGTTGTGAGAGGGAAGCTCGCGGAACACAAATTTGATTTTTCCGGTGTCGATGTACGCTGTTTTCAGCTGCTGCCAGTTCTTGTCATGCCAGCTCTTGCAGGCCGGGCAGGTCGGGGCGAAGAACTCGATGACAACGACCTTGGCGTCCGAAGCACCTAGAAAGCTGTCTCCTTCGACGGGTTTCAGATCTTTCCCTACAGATGGTGAGCAGGCGATCGCCATGACTGCGAAGAAGGCCAGCGCGACGAACGATCTGAAAGACATGATCTGCACTCCGGGACGACACGAGCGGAACCTAGTGTCACGCCGCGACGGCGTCGAGTCTGTTCCGAACCCTATCCGAGAAATGGTCTGCTTAGGACTGGGACCTTGCTCCGCGGAACAGCTGGGATTAAGGGCCCGTCATGATCGATAAGCGGCGCAAGTGGATCACTCTCTCCGGCCAGACGGTCTTCGAGAACCGGTGGATCGAGGTGAAGTCCTATAAAACGATCGCTCCCACCGGAGCAGCGGCTGATTACGGCCTTGTTCACATTCGCAATCTGGCCATCGGCGTGTTGCCGATAGACGAAGGCGGTTACACTTACCTTGTCGGTCAGGAGCGTTTCGCCTTTGACCATTATTCCTGGGAGCTTCCCGAGGGCGGAGGGAGCCGGGATGTTCCGCCTCTGGAGACGGCCAAGCGCGAGCTTGCTGAGGAAACGGGACTGAGCGCCGGGCGGTGGCGTCCGCTTCTTGAAGACGTTCATCTTTCCAATTCCCTTACAGATGAACGCGCCTATGCGTTTCTGGCGTGGGATCTGACGGCCGGGGCCGAGGGCGAAAGGGACAGCACTGAGGATCTGTCGATCAGGCGGCTCCACTTTCGGGAGGCCGTCGAAATGGCGGTCTCGGGAGAGATCTCCGATGCTTTTTCCCTTATGATGCTGCTAAAGGCCGACTATCTCGCTCGCACCGGGGCTTTGCCCGAGAGCCTCGCCCAGCTATTGCTGTCCGGGGGATGAGCTCTTTGGAAACGGGCGACGCCCGGCAGAGACAGAGGTTTTCATGACGCCCAACCGCACCTCTCTTGGCCAAACAGACCTTAATGGGCCAGGTGTCGGGGCGGCGGCGCCGATCTGGCGGCGGTTGCGGTTTGAGGCGGGCCAGGCGGCCGAGCGGGAGCCCACGCTTGCAAGCTATCTGAACGCCACTGTTCTCAATCATGATCGATTTTCCGCCGCCCTCTGCTATCAGCTCGCTCAGAAGGCAGGCGGTCCGGATATGAGCGCGCTTCAGGTGCGGGAAATCTGCGAGCAGGCCTACGCCTCAGATCCGGCAATTGTGGCGGCAGCGGAACGCGATATGCAGGCGGTTCTCGACCGCGATCCGGCGACGCGGTCCACCTTGCAGCCGTTTCTTTTTTTCAAAGGTTTCCTCGCACTTCAGACCCACCGTGTCGGCCACTGGCTGTGGGGACAGGGCCGCGAGACGCTTGCCTTTTTCCTTCAGGGCCGCACCTCCGAGCTCTACGCTGTGGATATTCATCCCGCCGCCCCGATCGGTTCGGGCGTTTTCATCGATCATGCGACCGGCATTGTCATTGGCGAGACCGCGAGGGTCGGCGATGACGTCTCGATGTTGCATGGAGTGACCTTAGGCGGGACGGGGAAGGTCTTCACGGATCGTCATCCGAAGATCGAACGCGGCGTCCTCCTCGGAGCCGGCGCCAAGGTGCTTGGCGCGATCACAGTCGGGGAGGAGGCGAGGGTCGGTTCCGGTTCCGTGGTTTTGACGGATGTTCCCCCCCGATGTTCTGTCGCCGGCGTTCCTGCGCGCCCTGTGGGGGGGGCGTGCGCCGAGCCATCAAAGACCATGGATCAGACCTTTGATACCGGTATCTGATCCCCGTGTCGGGGTTGGCGCCCGTCTCACGCGGGGCTAAGCCTTTCTATGAAATCGCCCTGGATCGGAGACCGTCAGTGAAACCTGAAGATATCAAGCGCCTCGAGGCCTATCTGAGGCGGACGCTCAATCCGGGAATTTCTCTGGTTTCCCGCCCGCGGGTCAACGACAGCGTCGAGGTCGCATTGAACGGCGAGCACATCGCAGTGTGCTATCTGGTCGATGATGAGGGCGAGACATCCTATCAGCTTCAGATGACCATCCTGACCGAGGATCTGTCGGATATCTGATCGCGGATGCGTTCTCAGATCGTTGCTTCTGACTGAGCCAGTCATAGAGCAGAAACGATCCCGAGCTTAGAATTTGAGCGACCTGTAAACACGAGAGGGTTCCATGAGAAACGTCATTCTGGCCGCCTCGATCGCACTTTCAGCTTGCCTGACAGCCTGCGCTACTTCTGAGGTTGCGACCGGCGCGCAGGAAGCCGGGGCGTCGCCAATGTCTCCTGCGCTGGAGAGCCGGTACGCCACAAACGATGGGGTCAAGATACATTATGTAGCGTCCGGTAAGGGGCCGCTGGTCGTAATGTTGCACGGCTATCCCGATTACTCCGGATCCTGGTCTAAGCTGATCCCCGCGCTCAATGACCGCTACAGAACCGCTGCGCTTGATACGCGCGGATACAACCTGTCGGATAAGCCCGCCGGCGTTGAGAATTATCTCATGCCAAAGCTGGTGGAGGATGTCGCTTCCGTCATTCGTGCGGAGGGGAGGGACAAGGCGATCGTCATCGGGCACGACTGGGGCGCCGCCATCGCCTGGAATTTCGCGTTCACGCGTCCCGAGATGCTGGATAAGCTTGTGATCATGTCGGTTCCTCATCCGACCGCTTTCTCCAAAGAGCTCGCGGTCAACGAGGTGCAGCGGCGCAACAGTCAGTATGCGCGAAATTTCCAAAAGGAAGGTTCGGAGAAGACCCTCACCGCCGAGGGACTGGCAGGCTGGGTCAGCGATCCAGCCGAAAAGGCGAAGTATATCGAGGCGTTCAAGCGTTCCGATTTTGCGGCGATGATGAACTATTACCGCGCCAATTATCCGTCGGGAGACGAGGCTCCGCCGTCTCTTCCGCCGCTCAACGTCCCGCTTCTGGTCATCCATGGAATGAAGGATCAGGCCTTGCTGGCGTCCGGTCACAGCGGAACGTGGAATTACGTCACCAAGGATACGACGCTTCTCATGATCCCTGACGCCAGCCATTTCGTTCAACATGACGCTCCGGATCTGGTGAACCGAACCGTTCGGGCCTGGCTGGATCAGCGGTCCTGATTTTCCTTGAGGGTGAGCCTTCTGGCGTGCTCGGCGCCAGGGGGAGGGGAGAGGTTCTCTTGCCTCGGTCCGCCCCACCCGGGGGCCGTCCCTGGTCCTGGGCCGGATGAGCCTGAGCTCTGATCATTATTGATAATGAGAACTATTCGCATTATAGAGACCTTTCCCAGCATGGAGAGGTTTCATGGCCCTGTTCCGGTCCGTATCGTTCGCCGTCGCCGCCTTGGCGCTGGCGTGGGGGTGCTCCAGGACGGAGGCGGCCGACGAACAGGACGCAACCGCCGTCAAGCCGTCGGAACTCAATCTCTATACGGCTCGTCATTACGACAGCGATCTGGCGCTCTATGAGCAGTTCACCCAAGAGACCGGGATTGTGATCAACAGAATTGAGGGCAGCGCAGATCAGCTCGTCGCCCGAATTCGCGCAGAGGGTGCGGGAAGTCCCGCCGACGTGTTCATTGCGGCAGATGCCGGGGCCTTGCGACGAGCCCAGGACGCTGGCGTTTTTCAGCCTGTGAGCTCAGCCGAGCTTGAAGCGCGCATTCCTTCGGCTCTCCGCGAGCCGTCCGGTCTCTGGTTCGGGCTCACCCGGCGGGCGCGCATCGTCGCCTATGATTCCTCGAAGGTTCGTCCTGAGGAGATTGACGATTATGCCGACCTTGCCTCGTCCCGTTTCGCCGGGAAGCTTTGCGTCCGCTCCTCGGACAGCGTCTACAATCTTTCCCTCGTAGGCGCTCTGATCGAGGCGCTCGGGACAGAGGAAGCCCGCGCATGGACACGCGGCGTTGTCGCGAATATGGCCCGCCCTCCCCAGGGTGGAGACCGTGATCAGATCCGCGCAGTCGGCGCAGGCGAGTGCGAGGTCGCTCTGACAAACAGCTATTACTATCTGCGCATGCGCACGGGAGAGGATGAGGCGGACCGCGAGGTCACAGAAAAGGTGGCGCTCGCCTTTCCCAGCCTTGGAGGGCAGGGCGCGCATGTGAATATTTCTGGCGGCGGCGTGGTGGCGACAGCTCCCAATCGCGAAAACGCTGTCAGGTTTCTTGAGTTTCTCGCATCGCAGAACGCTCAGGCTCATACGGCGTCATTCAACAGCGAGTTTCCTGTTTCCGACGATACGCCCTGGCCCGAAGGGATCGCTCCGTACAGGTCCTTCGTCGCTCACCCAATGCCTGTTCATACCTTCGCCGGACGACAGAGCGAGGCGCTCACGTTGATGACTGAGGCGGGATGGAAGTGAATCGTCCTCAGGCTGCGGGCTGGTCAGGACGCGAGCGATCTCTCCCCTTCCTGAAGTGGATTGCATGGACTGCAGGCATCACCGCTGCAGCGCCCCTCCTGGGGGTTCTTCTCGTCGCTTTTGGAGGATCCGGCGCTGATTGGCGGGGAGCAGGCGATTACGCCCTGAGTTCGCTTGTTCTCGCAGTGTCGGTTGCGTCAGTGATCGCTCCCATCGGTACGATCACAGCGTGGCTCGTGGTTCGTTATCGTTTCCCCGGACGTTCCGTTTTCAGCTGGGCGCTCGCTCTTCCGCTGGCTGTGCCAGTGTTTGCACTCGCTCACGCCTACGCCGACCTGCTTGATGTGGCTGGTCCTGTCAGGTCAGGTTTGCGCGCATCGTTCGGCTGGTCGCTTCCCTTCGAGATTCGCAGCATGCCCGGTGCGGTGGTGGTCCTTTCTTCCGCTTTCTATCCTTATGTCTTTCTTTCGATGAAGGCCGCCTTCCGTCAGCAGTCGGGCGTCACTCTTGAGGCGGCTCAGAGCCTCGGCGCCGGGCCGCGTCTTGCGCTCATGCGCGTGGCCTGGCCGCTGGCATGGCCGGCGCTTGCGGCCGGGGTCGCACTCGGGGTGATGGAGACGCTGGCGGACTATGGAGCGGTCTACTTTCTCAGCGTTCAGACCCTTACAACGGCGGTGGTGAGAGCCTGGTCTGTCGAGGGGTCCGTTTCCGCTGCAGCTCAGTTCGCGCTGCCTTTACTGGCTTTAGCTGTGTCCTTGATGTGGTTTGAGCGGCTCATGCGAGCCGGCCGGAGGTTTACTGCGTCTGCAGGATGGAGGCCGATGCCGGTTCTCAATCTGTCGCCGCTTCAGGCCGTCCTCGCGACGTTCTTCTGCGGTCTGGTTCTGTCTGTCAGTCTCATTGTGCCGGTTGGCTGGCTTCTGATTAAGGCCCTCGGTGTCGAGCCCGATGTCGGACGGCTTTTGCGAGCTGGCGTCACAAGTCTCTCTTTAGGAGTCTCAGGGTCGTTTCTGACCGTAGTGCTGGCTGTGTGTCTGGCTATAGGAGCGCGCGGACGGCCTCTGTTGTTGAGGCTGTCGAGCGTCGGATACGCCGCCCCGGGCGCGGTGATCGCCATCGGTCTTCTGGCGCCTGTGTCCCTGATCTGGAGACTTGGCCAGGGGGAAGTCCAGATCGTCCTGTCGCTCATTCTCCTGCTTTACGCCTACTGCGCACGGCTCATGGGGGCGGCGGTCGAGCCCATCGATGCCGGCCTTGATCGAATTTCCCCCTCGATCATGCAGGCCAGCGCGTCTCTGGGACGGGATGATGCGCGCACCGCATGGTCTGTTCAATTGCCTCTCGCGCGTGGGGCCTGTCTGGCTTCGATGCTCATTGTTTTTGTGGACATCATGAAGGAGTTGCCCGCCACCCTCATGTTGCGACCGTTCAACTTCGACACCCTTGCGGTCATTTCGAGCCACTACGCCCTTGATGAGAGACTTGGGCAGGCCGCCTGGCCGTCATTGCTGATTCTGGTTCTCAGCGTCCCTGCAGTGATCTGGCTCTCGTCAGGCGGCGCGTCATCTCATCTCAAGCGGCGGACATCCTCATGAGGCTTTCTGATTCAGGTGCAGGAGCGCTGTCTCCCCCTCTGGTCGAGGTTCGTCATGTTTCCAGACGCTTCGGCTCTGCGGTTGCGGTGCGAGATCTTTCGCTGATCTTGAATGAGGGTGAAATCACATGCCTTCTCGGCCCCTCGGGGTGTGGGAAGAGCACATTGTTGCGCATGCTTGCCGGTTTTGAGTCGATCGACGATGGCGACATTCTCCTTCAGGGGCGTCTAGTCGCGAGTTCGAACGTCTTCGTCAGACCTGAACGGAGGGGGATCGGGCTTGTCTTTCAGGATGGAGCTCTTTTCCCGCACATGAGCGTTCTTGAGAACGTCGCATTCGGACTGCAGCGATTTCAAAAGGCGCGACGGATGGAGAGGGCGCTGGAGGCGCTTGAGAGCGTCGGCCTCGCGGACCGCGCCCATGCCTGGCCGCACATGCTCTCAGGGGGCGAGCAGCAACGCGTGGCTGTCGCCCGGGCCCTTGCTCCCGGGCCACGTGTTGTCCTTTTGGATGAGCCCTTTTCCGGTCTCGACGGCGCGATGAAATCTGAGGTTCGAGATATCGTGATGATGGGATTGCGCCGTTCGGGCGCGGCTGTTCTTCTGGTCACTCACGATCCCGTTGAAGCTCTCCTGGTCGCCGATTGTTTGGCCCTCATGTCCGATGGAGCGCTTCTTCAGGCGGCCTCGCCAGAGATCTGTTTCCGGCGCCCTGTCTCGCCGGTCGCCGCCCGACTTCTGGGAGAAGCGAATATTATCCCCGCTCGCGTGGATCTGGGTGTGGCGCATACCGCCATCGGCGACTTCCCAGCCAATCCCGCCGTGTCCGGAGAGGGACACTTAATCTTCCGGCCGGAAGAGGTCGATGTCAGCCCTGTCCAAATGCCTGACTTTCTACCCGCTACGCTCATCTCCCGCCGGTTTCTTGGCGCGTTTGTCGAGCTGCGGCTCCAGGTTCGATCTGTGGAAATCACAGCGCGTGTCAGGTCTGACACCGTTCCAGATGACGGTCCGATTTTTGTCCGAATTAACAGAGAGACGTCATGGGCGGCTTAGGAGTGGCCTTCAAGCGCTCCTAAGGTACGCAGATCAGCCTGACGCTGCAGAATGTCTCCGAGCGACGCGGCCGCTCTCATGCCTTTAGCGGGACAGAGCTTTTCTAACGGCTTCGAGACTTGACGAGAAGAGGGAGCCTGACGCCGGTCCGGAGGCCTGCTCCGCCAGTAACTGGGCGCTAGCCCGCGCCGCCGTCTCGATCGCCGCCGTCCTCACATCCCTGATTGCGTCGGCTTCCGCGCGGGCGATTCTGTCCTCCGCCAGTTTCTCTCTCCGGGCCAGTCGATCAGTCAGAGCTGAGGCGGCTGCCGCCGCCAGCAGATCCGCTTCTCTGCGCGCCGCTTCTACAATCTCCCGGGCCTCCCGCTCGGCCTCTGCCTGCCGCACCTGAACTGCGGCGAGTTTAGCCTCCGCTTCCTCACGTAAGGCCTGAGCGGTCGCCAGCTCCGCTCTAATCTTGTCGGCCCGATCGTCGAGCGACTTCAATAAAAGCGCTGGAACATTTTTCCAGACCAACAAACCAATGAAGCATCCAAGGCCGACAAGAGCCCAAAACGCCGGGTCCGCCACGAACGCCCCAAGGTCGAATCCCTCTGTCGCGTGGGGGGCTGCGCCGTGACTGGTTTCATCGACCATTTCAGTTCTCCGTCGAAGACGCTGCGAGCACGCGAGCGACCGACTGGCGGACGGCGGCCGGCGCGGGCGCCGTGCCGGAGAGTCTCTCCACCATCGCCGCCGTCGCCTCTTCAGCTATGCCTGAGACGTTCGTCATCGCTGCCGTCCGCAGGTCGGCGATACGCCGTTCCGCCGAAGTCAGTCGGGCCTCTAGGGCCGCGTCAGCCCGCGACGTTTCCGCAGCCACACGTGCATCGGATTCAGCCTTCGCACGAGCCGCCGTTTCCCGACCGCGGGCCTTGGCTTCCGCTACCCGGGCTTCGAGCTCCTTGACGGCCGCATCGGCGCGCCCACTGGCTGCAGCCGCCTCACTGACGTTCGCCGCGATCGCGTCGTCCCGATCGTCGATCGCCTTGCTCAACTTTGGGAGCAGGACGCTGGAGAGCGCGAAATAGAGAATGCCAAGCAACACGACCAGCCAGAAAATCTGGGCTGGAAACGTATCAATCTGATCAAACGGAGGAAAACCCCCGCCTGACGCATGGCTGGCTGTCTCGTGTTCCACGTGCGCTCTCCGCTTGACTGACCGACCGACCCTGGCGGTCGGTTAAGCGCCGGGCGCCGCGAAGATCAGAATGAACGCGATAACAAGGCCGAAGATTCCGAGAGCTTCGGTCACGGCGAAACCAAAGATGAGGTTGCCGAACTGAGCAGGAGCCGCCGAGGGATTGCGCATCGCGCCGTCCAGATAGGCGGCGAAAATGTTGCCCACGCCGATGGCGGCGCCGAGCATGGCGAAGCATGCGAGGCCAGCGCCGATGAAGTTAAGACCTTCCATGATGAACTCTCCTTGGGATGCAACGTTCGTGAATACGATTTGACCTTGCGGGTCAATGCTTGGGTTGAGGTCAGTGACCTGGGTGCAGGGCGTCGTTCAGGTAAACGCAGGTCAGAATGGCGAAAACATAGGCCTGAAGGAATGCCACGAGGAACTCGAGCGCCGTGATGCCGACCACCAGGGGCAGAACCAGAAGACCGCCCATAAAGACGCCGATCACCGGCAATCCGATCGCAAGCGTCGGAATAAAGCCCGCGAAGATTTTCAGGGCGACATGTCCGGCAAGCATGTTCGCGAACAGTCGCATGCCGAGCGAAAGGGGGCGCGAAAGGAAGGAGAAAATCTCAATGATGACCACGAACCACAATATGTAGAGCGGCACTCCCGACGGAGTGAAGATCTTGAGGAATTTAAATCCGTTTTTCCAAACGCCGATCACCACTACAAGGCCGATCGTGAACAGAGCCATGGTGAACGTCACCGCCACATGGCTGGTCGCAGTGAAGAAGTATGGGAACATCCCGAGAAGGTTTGCGATCAGGATGAATGAGAAGAGCGTGAACACCAGGGGGATGAACGGCTTTCCGTCGTCATGGTTCACGTCGTGAACGATACCCGCGACGAACTTGTACCAGATTTCCGCCAGAGACTGAGCACGTCCGGGAATGGTCTGAAGATTGGATGTTGCGAATGCCAGAAACCCTATGATCCCAAACACTGCAATGGCGATGAAGAGCGCCGAATTCGTGAACGACAAATCGTAGCCGCCTGCCTCGATCGGGAGCAGGCGGCTGATCTGGAACTGATGCATCGGGTCGGTCGAGACCATCATGCGCCGTCGCCTTTATCCTGACCAGACTTCGGAGCCATGTTCCGAAGTCCTGTTGAGCCGTTCTCAGCCGTTTGTCGGGCCGCTTCAGTAGCCGCCGCGACAATATTTTTAACACCCGTTATGAACCCGAGGAGGAGACAGACGATAAGTCCCCATGGGGACCATCCGAACAGCTCATCAAGTCCCCATCCCAAGCCCGCTCCCACAATGACGGCGGCTATGAAGTCCGACGCCATCTTGAAGCCCACGCCCATGCCCTTCGCCGAATCAATAGCGGAAGGCTGCTTCTGGGCGTCTAACTTCGCCTGAGCTTCTGCGATCCGTTGATTCAGATCCTCGCTCATCGATTGTTTCACGCACCGGAGCAGGAGGAGGGCAGTGACTTCCTAGCCTGTGCGGGACAGGGGCTAAGGACCCCATCCCGCGCGGAACCTATACAGCGCCCTTGATTCCAGTCAAGCAAAGTCTGGATCGTTGTTTCGTTGTTAGGTCTTTGAAATCAAGCGCTTACGGATGCGAACTTACGCCGCAGCCAGACGCTCCGCAGCTTCCAGGTCGACGGAGACAAGACGTGAGACGCCTCGTTCCTGCATGGTGACGCCGAACAGCCGATCCATTCTCGACATTGTCACCGCATTGTGGGTGATGACGACAAATCGCGTTCGCGTTCGGCGACGCATTTCGTCGAGCAGACGGCAGAACCTGTCGACGTTCGAGTCGTCCAGCGGTGCGTCCACTTCGTCGAGAACGCAGACCGGCGCCGGCCGTGAGAGAAAAACCGCAAAGATCAGAGCTGTCGCCGTCAGGGCCTGTTCGCCCCCGGACATCAGGCCAAGGGTCCCAAGCCGTTTTCCGGGAGGGCAGGCGTATATCTCAAGCCCTGCGTCGAGGGGATCCTCGCTATCGGTCAGCCGAAGTTCGGCTTCACCGCCTTCGAACAATGCGGTGAACAGGGACCGAAAATGGTCATTGACCGCTCTGAAGGCTTCCAGAAGGCGCGCGCGTCCCTCGGCGTTCAGCTCATGAACCCCCTCCCGAAGTCTTGCTATTGCGCCTGCCAGATCGTCCCGGTCCGCCGTCTGGCGATCCAGACGCAGGGCGATATCCTCCAGTTCCCTGTCGGCCTCCATGTTCACAGCGCCCAGGGCCTCGCGCTCCCGCCGCAGCCGGGCGAGAGCCTGGTCCAGTTCGCTGAGATCGATAATCGCAATCTGTTCCTGAGAGACGGCGCCAAGGGCGAGGCGCACCTTTGTTTCCAATTGCTCAAGACTGCAGTCGAACGCGGCTCTGGCGGCTTGCGAAACCTCTGTCTCACGCCTGACCGCGGCCTCAAGATTCGCTTCGCTTCGGGCCAGGCGCTCGCGAGTCCTTGAGAGGCTGTCGCGCGCTGCGCGCACGTCCCCTTCGGCGGTTCTCAAGGTCGCCTCACCTACGGCGCAAGCATCCGCCGCGGCATTTCGACTTCGCTCCGCTGTAACGATTTCATCAGCGAGCATGTTGATGGCGCCGGCGATCGCCTCAAGTTGCGGCGCTGCGTCGTCACGCGCCCTTCGGGAGGCGAGGGCATCCGCTTCGCAGGATGTCAGTCTGGCCGATATTTCTTCTGCTCTGCTTACGGCCTCATCCCGTTCCCGCTCCAATGTTCGGCGCCGCAATCTCGCCTGATCCTGCCGAAGCGCCAGATTGTCCCGAGCTGACGTCGCCTGGAGTTCTTCGACTTTCAGGGTTCGAACCGTCTGCTCCAGAATTTGCAACTGATCGCTGAGGTCCTGATCCGGCTCAGCGGCCGCCGCCTCCAGCGCCGCTTCCGCTGCTGCTTCTGCAGCGGCCCGCTCGCCCTGGAGACGGGAGAGGTTATCCCGGATGCCTCCGCTTCGAAGTTCGAGGCGTTCGATATCCTGCTCCGCCCGCAGCATTGTTTCGCGGGCCGTCTGGACGCTTCGGGCCGCTTCGGGAAGAGCGCCTCGGGCCGCCCCGGCTTTTTCCTCGAGCTGGCGACGAATCACCGCCTGAGCCTGTCGCGCTTCGAGTGCGGTCTCGAACTCTCGGCGGGCCTGAATCAGCTCGGTGCGGACTTCCTTGCGACGGGCCCGCTGTGCGAGCTTTTCAGCCGACTGAAGCGGCGCCTCTGCCCTGCGTACGAAGCCGTCCCAACGCCACAGATCGCCCTCGCGTGAGACGAGGCGCTGGCCGGGGTGCAGCATGATCTGGAGCCTGTCGCCGGCCTCAGAGGGCGCCAGACCACACTGGCGAAGGCGGGCCGTCAGGGCTGGCGGCGCCACGATCAGTTCGCTCAGAGCGACTGCGCCTTCGGGAAGAGCCTGACCGTCTGCGATCTCGCGTTCGGACCAGAAGACTGACGCCTTCGGGTCAACCGGCGCCTCGAGATCCGCATCGAGCGCAGCCGCCAAGGCCCGCTCAAGGCCGCGGGTTTCAATGTCGTCCATGACAGGCCTTCCGTGACGGGAGTCAGTCTCCCGAAGGAGACGATCCAGGCCTGTCAATTCAGCCTCGAGCGCCCTAAGGCGATTACCCGCTGCGTCGAGACGGGGCGTCAGTTCGTCCTCCGCCGCCTTGGCCGATCTCGCTGAGGCGGCGCATTCATCACTGTCCCTCTGCAGTTGCTCGAGTCTTGCTTCTGCGGTTCTTGACGCGGTCTCCGCTTTTCGAAGAGCTTCGGAGAGCAAATGGGATGAACCCAGAGACTGGAGCTCAGCCTCAAGACGCAGAATATCCTGAGCCAGCTTCGTCGCTCTGGCCTGCTCCCGAGCGGCTGACTGGCGAGCCGCCGTGGCGACGGCGCGAGCCGCAGCGGCTTCGGACCGACGGGCATTCACTGCGAGTTCCGCTTCATTGAGCGCCGCCGCTGCCGCTTCAGTGCGCGACATTGCCGCCAGAAGGGCTGCGGAAACGGCGTCGGGATTGTCCGCCGGAAGCTTTTCCAGCTCACGGCGGGCCTCCTCAACCCTGTCACGGGCTGCGTCTCTTTCGCTCTGCAGACGGGTGAGCTCCGCCGCGAGCCGATTCACATCGGCCTCGAGGCGAATAAGCATTCCGCCAGCCGCATCCCGTTCAACCTCGAGGCGCGCCAGCCTGAGGCGCAGCCCACCCAGATAGCCCGCGGCGTCCGCCTCCTGGTCGCGAAGCGGGGCAATATGATTGCGAGCATTCAGCTCAACCGTTGAAGCCCTTGCAAGTTTCTCAATCGCCTCCGCTTCTTCGTTTCGGGCCCTCTCGAGGCTTAGTCGGGCGTTCTCTGTTTCCTCAGCGGAGTTACGCCATCGAGCGGCCCAAATACGGGTTTCCAGAAGGCTGATTTCGCCAGAGAGAGCTCGGTAACGGACCGCCCGCGCAGCCTGGCGTTTGAGCGAGGCAGACTGCTTTTCTATCTCGGCCATGATCTCATTGAGCTGCCCGAGGTTCGTTTCCGCCGCCTGAAGTTTGAGCTCGGCTTCGTGCCGACGGGCGGCGAGACCGCCGATGCCTGCCGCCTCTTCCAGTATTCGGCGCCGGTTTTCCGGTTTTGCGCCGATCAATTCAGAAATTTGTCCCTGACGAACGAGGGCCGGCGAATTCGAGCCGGTCGAAGCGTCTGCGAACAGAAGCTGGACATCCTTCGCTCGTACAGTGCGGCCGTTGATCCGATAAGTCGATCCCGCCCCTCTGCGTAGCGTTCTGCGGACTTCGATTTCATCGGCATCGTTCAATTCAGCGGGCGCCGTTCGCTGGGAGTTGTCGAGCAGGAGGCTGACTTCCGCATGTTCCCGTGCCGGACGGCCCTCGGACCCGGAAAAGATGAGATCATCCATTTCCCCCCCGCGCATGGCGCGGGCGGACGTCGCGCCCATCACCCAGCGCAGCGCTTCGAGAAGATTTGATTTTCCGCAGCCATTGGGTCCCACCACGCCTGTCAGGCCCGGTTCGATAGGCACCTCGACCAGGTCTACGAAGGACTTGAAGCCCGCAATCTTGAGCCCGACGAACTGCAAATTGAAACTCCCGGCCCCTCTCCGGCCCCGAGCACTGTACCTGCTTCAATTGTAAGCGCGGGTCAAATCGCCAATCCGATGCGGCTGTTTCGGGCCGCCCCTCGGATCAGGGTTCCCGAGCGTAGCGCGGTCGCAACGCCAGAGGGGCGGTTGTCGCTGGCGGCTCTGCTTCGGTCGGGGTGACCGGGGGCGGGGGCGAGCGCCCATTCAGAATCGCCGTCATCGCGGTCTCGATCGCTGGAAACGTCGCCCCGTCGACCCGTCTGCCGTTTATGAACACTGCAGGCGTGAAGTCGATCTCCGGCGCGCGACGATTTTCCTGCTGCAGCTCCTGTTCGACTTCAGGATCGGAGAGGCACGCTTCGGCGGCCTCTGGCGACAGGCCGTGGCGTGCGGCGATAGCGATCATTTTTCGGGCCGCTGCGCCAGAGCGAGCGGCCTCAAGTAGTACGTCCTGCGAGGCGAACATGTCGTTGATCACGGAGTAGAAGCGGTCTCTACCCGCGCATCGCGATAAAGCTGCGCCTGCGAGCGCTACAGGAACGGGTTCGGTCGGGTAGGTTCTCAAGGTGAACCGCGCCTCGCCTGACAGGATGTAGCGCGCCTTGAGCTTTGGAAGCACCTCTGAGTGAAAGCGCCTGCACTCAGCGCAGGAAATTGACCCGTATACCAGGATCTCGACCGGCGCTTCCTCGGATCCCAGACTGATATCTCCTCTCGCAAGCTCGGGACGAGCAGCAGGGGTCTGAGCCCATGATGGCAAGAAGCCGCTGAAGCCAGCAAGACACAGCCATCCCACCGTCCAGATCCGGCGTCGAAACACTGGCGTGGGACCTAAGGGGGCGCCCACCCGCTTATTGTTGCGTCCGATGCTCAGGGGGCAGCAGGCGACTGCGGCGCCGCTCCAGAGGGATTGAGGCGCGCCTCAATCGCCGCCGACAACCCCTCGATTGAGTGATCCTCGACCAGCACATCGTCGATGAACAGGGTCGGCGTCGCCCTGACCTTGTCCTGGGCGTCGAGGACTGTCTTTTCGATGAACGCCTTGGCGTCCGGGCTGTTGGCGCAGGCTCTCACTTCGTCAGGCGTCAAGCCGTGTCGTCCGCCAATGGCCACCAGCACAGGTCCTGCGCCCTGCGGCCCCTGTGCCGCCTGCATCAGTTCGTGATAGTTTGAGTACACATCCTCCACGACATCGTAATATCCCTCGGCGCCCTTGCATCGAGCGATAGCGGCGGCGGCCGCCGCCACTTCGGCGGGCGGAGTGGGGAAGTCGCGCATCACATACTTCACTTTGCCGGTGTCGATGTAGGCAGAACGAAGGCCAGGCATGACTTGTTTCCAGAAGTCTCTGCAATGCGAGCAGGTCAGCGAGGCGTACTCAACGATGGTGACCTTCGCGGACGGGTCTCCCATGACCACGTCCTCTACGTAGGGCGTCACCTTGACGTCCGCCCCGCCTCCGGCCCCGCCCTCCGGGGCGCATCCAGCCATGAGAGCGGCTACGGTCATCAGAGCGATGGGCCGGGAGAACCGGAGGAAAGCCTTTGAGGAGATCATGATTACTAAACCTCATTCAGACCGCGGGAGGAGGAGTTCAAGGCGTCTCCCCATCGACGGCTCGCGGCCGGCTATGGAGAGACGATGGCATGAGGAGGAGGCTACAGCGTTCTAGTTCCTCCGGCGCCGCGTCAACGCATACTTGGCGATGTGCAGTCGTCAAGTGCGGCGGCTTTTTGAAGAGGCGAGGACCGCTTCGCCGAGCTCAGCGAGCGCCCGTCGAAGATCGGGAGCGCGCACCTCGGCGAGGGTCGTTGTCAGTCGATGGCGTTCCTCTATCGTCAAGGGTTCGCGATCTGATGTCTGTTTTCGAGACCGTTTTAGCGGGGGGGTCGTCTGATCAATCTTCAGGGCTTTTATGCGTGATCCGCTGGCGAGGTTGACCCTCTGCAGGATGTGCTCGGCTGCATGCTGGATCATGGGGGCCGCCGCTGAGGGAGCTCTGATGACAAGCGTACCGCCGCCTTTTCCAGGGGTTACGCGCAATGGTTCTGAAATCGCTGCGAGTTTCTCGCCCACGATTTCTGGCCATCGTCCAGCGAGTGTCATAGGTGCTGGTCCCGCGTCCTTGAGAATATGAGCGCTCGCTTTCAGAATCGCTCTTGAAATCGGCGGGGCGGGGCGGGCCGCCGGGCGTGCACGGACTTCGTACAGGCGGGCGAGGGCTGCCTGTTCCTCAAGCTTCGTCTTCCAATCTGGCGGATCCTTGGTCACACTGGATCAGTTGCCAGAATTTTGCCCCCAGGGGAACTGTTGTCGCCATGGAAGCAGCCTCGGCATCGAGAGTCTCCGCCCTCGTGCTGGACTGGTATCGTCGGAACGCACGCGTCTTCCCGTGGCGCATGGGGCCCGAAGAGACTCGTGTCGGCCTGCGTCAGGACCCCTACCTGGTCTGGCTTTCGGAAATCATGCTCCAGCAGACCACGACGGCTCACGCTGAACCCTATTTTCAGCGTTTTAGGTCGCGCTGGCCGACTGTCCACGCCTTGGGGCGCGCATCGTGGGAGGATGTTTCCTCCGCATGGGCGGGGCTGGGGTATTATAGCCGGGCTCGCAATCTTGCCGCCTGCGCCCGGATCGTCAGCGAGGTCGGCGGCTTCCCTGAGGATTTCCATGCCCTGCGTGACCTGCCAGGGATAGGGCCCTACACCGCGGCGGCTATCGCAGCCATCGCGTTCGGGCGCCGTGTCGCCCCGGTAGATGGCAATATCGAGCGCGTCGTGTCGAGGCTGGCGGCTATTGGCGGCGAGCCCGACGGGCCCGGGCTCCGATTAGTGCGAAGGCGCGTTGAGAGCGCGGCTCAGAGTTTGTTCGATAATCTTGAAGAGGGCGCTCCATCTGGCGATCTTGCTCAAGGATTGATGGACCTGGGCGCGCGGATCTGTTCCCCGCGCCGACCAGCATGTTCAGTTTGTCCGGTCGCCGCTGAATGCGTCGCGCAGGCGCAGGGACGACCTGAGGCCTATCCGGTGAAGGCGCCCCGCTCTTTGCGCCCCAACCGATATGGGGCGGCTTTTGTTCCTGTGCGTCCTGATGGAGCGGTTTTCGTGGTCCGGAGGCCTCCCAAAGGATTGTTGGGGGGGATGACGATGCCATTGACCACGCCCTGGGGGGACGCTCCGTTTTTCGAACTTCCGGAAGGTGCGCCAGCGGCGGCCTGGCGGCGTATGGGTGAGGTGAGCCACGTTTTTACTCATTTCGCGCTTTCTCTTCAGGTCTGGAGAGCGGACGTCGGCCAGGGCGACGTGCTCGTTGAAGAAGGGCGGTGGGTTCCGCAGGAAGAGGCGATTGTCATGCTTCCCAGTCTTGGGCGGAAAATCCTGCGAAACGCCCTGTCGGCAGACGCTTCGCCAAAGGCCCGAGGGTCGCTATAAGGATGAGATCGTGTCCAGCTGAGAAGGGTCCGACATGTCATTTCAAACTCCCCCCCTGCGTTTCGACGCTCCCGGACGAGGGAGAATTTATGACAGCGTCCTGGAAACGATTGGCAACACACCCCTTGTCCGGGTTCCGAGGTTCGCAGCTTCAGAGGGCGTGAAGGCGGACCTCGTTCTGAAGCTGGAGTTCTTCAACCCCCTCGCGAGCGTGAAGGACAGGATCGCGCTCGGGATGGTTATGGACATGGAAGCCGCGGGACGAATTCATCCCGGGAGGACGACCCTTATCGAACCGACTTCAGGAAACACCGGGATAGGATTGGCGTTTCTGGCAGCGTCCCGCGGGTACAGACTGATCCTTACGATGCCTGAATCGATGTCGATCGAGAGGCGTCGGATGTTGGCGTTTCTTGGAGCGGAAGTCGAACTCACGCCGAGAGAAAAGGGCATGAGCGGCGCCATCGCCAGGGCTCGCGAGCTTATCGAGACAACGCCGGGTGCGGTCATGCCCAGTCAGTTTGACAATCCCTCAAATCCGGCGATCCATGAACGAACGACCGCCGAAGAAATCTGGCGTGATACGGATGGCAAGGTCGATATTATCGTTTCCGGGGTCGGAACGGGAGGCACATTCACAGGATGCGCGCGCGCGCTTAAGCCTCGTAAGTCGTCTCTGAGGATGGTTGCAGTTGAACCGGAGAAAAGCCCTGTGCTTTCGGGCGGAGCCCCGAGCCCCCATATCATTCAGGGGATAGGGGCCGGTTTCATACCGGCGAACATGGACACCTCGCTGATTGATGAGATTGTTCAGGTCGCCAATGAACGCGCTCTGGACCTGTCTCGTCGCCTGGCGCGATCCGAGGGCATTGCCGGGGGAATATCGTCCGGCGCTTCGCTCGCCGCCGCAGTTGAGGTCGGACGCCGGCCCGAGTCGGAGGGCAAACTTCTGGTCGCGATCATCCCTTCTTTCGCTGAGCGCTACCTCTCAACCGCGCTTTTCGAGGGACTGGCATGAGAGGCCCCCTGTCGCGAACGATCTAATCAGAGCCGGAAGAACGGGTTGCGTCTCCAAACGACGCAGCCATACCAGCCCATTCCTGAATAGGTTTCGTATCCGGGGGTAAGCGAGAAGCCCACCATGTCTCCCTCGTCGTTCCGGTAGGAACCCTGTCGGCGTCCGCCCGTGCTTATGGGATAGGCGTTTCCGAACGCTCCGGATCCGTCAGAGGATGCGATGACGCGCCCCCGGGAGTCGATGATCATCGCGCATGTCTGGGCCCGTTCCTCTTCGTTGAGGCGAAGATTTTCAACGATTGTCTGAGCCTGAGGCCTCCAGTTGAAATGGATGGCCAGAACTCCGTTGACCTTCCCATGTGTCTCCCCGCCTTCCCGCACCGCCGCGGCGAAGGTCGCAACGGGCAGTCCTTCGAGCATGTGATTTGTGTCAATGTCGGCAGAGACGAACTCATCACCTGACCGCGTCGCCATGGCCTTTCTAAACCAGGGCTCGTTTGACACGTTTGCTCCTGCGACCGGATACATGTCTGGTCGGCCGCTTGCGATCACGCGTCCTGAGGTGTCGCAAAGCCACAGATCCAGGTAGACCGTGTACGCGTTCAGGATAACGCCCATTCTCTTCGACGCCCAGTCCGCGTGCTCCTGGGTCGGGGCGCCGGCGCATTCAACCATAGCAGCGTCGGTCGCCCACCATCTGACGTCGCAGCTCCGTTCATAAAGATTCCGGTCGATAAGCTCGATGGAGTTTAGGGCGAGATCGACGAGGCGCTTTTCTCGAGCGTTTTCGAACGCCTGCTTTGCGACTGTTTCAAGCTGAGCAATCTCCACCGACAGTTCCTCCTTCAAGGACCGGGCGATTTGCTCCACCTCGCCAGAAATCCCCCGAACCTCCTGGGCGACAATGGCGAAACCCTTTCCGGCCTCTCCTGCACGGCCGGATTCGATCAGGGCGTTCAGCGCAAGGATGCGTGTCCTGCGAGTGATCTCCTCAATCTTGCCAATCTTTTCATTGGCCAGCTGGCCTACGCGCGCCTGCGATATGAGTTGCGAGAGGTCCGACGACGAATCGTCTGAGGGTGAAGGGGCTGAAAGGGCTGCGGCCGACATCAGGCGCTCCAATACGAGAGTTTGGGACGCACACCGTGCCGTATGGGGTTGCGGTTTCGTTAATCGGGGGCGGAAACCGGGTGGTTCCCTCCATAACCTTAGCATTCAGTCCTGATATGAGGAATTATTGGGCGAGCATGATTAAAAATCCGGCGTCCCTCCAGGCTGTCTGTCAGGTCTTCGGCTTGAGGGCGATGAGCACATTCCCTGGCGTTTGGCTGAAGGAGCCATAGCCTGAACTGACAAACACATGACCCGCACCTGCTGAGATCGCGTGACTGTCAATTGAGCCGCCACGTCCCGGAACGCCGTTCCGGGTTTCAATCGGCCCAGCGGTCGGCAGTTCCCGCATCAGTTTTCCGGTCGCTCCGTCAAGCACGAGGAGCCGGCCGTCTAAAGTTCCCGCGATAACCGCACCATCCACAACAAGAGGGGCGGGAGATACCCCGAACCGGGTTTCGCAGTTGACGATCCCGCGCTTCGTCTTGTCTGAGCAGTCAGGCGTTACGACGTGCGACCAGACCGGCTTTCCCGTGCTGATATCGAAGGCGTAGACGCCCGCCCTTGATTTAAAGGATGGGTCCGATGAGATGAGCGGATCATTTATCGGCACGATGACATTGCGACCCGAGACCGCAATCCCCCAGTGAACGCCCCCCAAGGCGGTTCCCTGGCCAACTCTCTGATTCCAAATTAACTTTCCGGTCTCCGCGTCGAGAGCCCAGACATCGCCCGATTTCTGCCCGGCGAGGACGACATCACGTCCGGACGCACCTTTGGCAAGAACAGGCTGCGCTCCGAAGTCGAAATCCCGGAGAACGCTGCCTTTGCCGACGGGGCAGTTCGGACCATTTCGGCCGGATGCCACATCGCAGGCCATGTTCCAGACATCTCCGCCCCATGCCTGGAAGAGCCAATTGACTTTACCTGTTTCCAGGTCGAGCGCGATGATCGCGTCGCTCGTGTCTGTGGCTGGATGAGAGGTATTCTCGCCGGTGGACACAAGAACCTGATTTCGCGTTTCGTCGATTGTCGGGACCGACCAGATGGGGGCTCCGGACGGTCCCCGAAGTTTGACCCCCAGTGAGTTCACCTCGCCGGTGTATTCTGCGTCCTTCATCGTGTGGTATTCCCACAGGCGGCTTCCGTCGTTTGCGCTCAGGGCGACCACAGCGCCGTGTCCTGTGCAGCACTCAAAACGGGGGTTGGCGGCGGTCGCCACGCCGGATGCTGAAATCGGCACTATCACCTTGTCC
This sequence comes from Alphaproteobacteria bacterium, assembly GCA_018969425.1. Lineage (GTDB taxonomy): Bacteria > Pseudomonadota > Alphaproteobacteria > Caulobacterales > Hyphomonadaceae > UBA7672. The sequence goes on from JAGWYJ010000006.1 coordinate 107,205, forward strand.
TGATAGACCACGACGCCGCCTCGGACGGATCCGATCCCGTTGGCGGGTCGACCGTCTGCTTTCCAGATCAGCGAACCGTCCAGAACGGATACGGCATGCACCTCCCCACGCGAGGAGGCGAAGACAAGCGCTTTACGCCCTCTTATGTCAGCGATTGTCGGAGTGTTGCGCGAGGAGGCCCCTGAATAGATCCATTTCGCGCAGCCTGTTTCCGTGTCGAGGGCGAATAGACGGCCAGCGCTGTTGATGAACGCAGTATCGCCCAGAACAACCGTCCCGACGCCCATTCCCTGGGTTTGAGGAAATCCGATCGCCCATGCGATTTCGAGGTTGGCCAGATCTTCGGCTTGAAGTCCTGCCTGGGTCGCCGTGAGGCCGCGGGTGGATTTTCGGTCCGCTCCGAAAGATGCGAGACCCGGCGCGCCCGCCTCGTCAATTCGTCTCCTGTCCGCTGAGCACATCATGGCGTCCGTCCAGGTTGCCGCGGCGGTCTGCTGACCAGCAGTCAGCCATACGATCAGCTGATTCAGATCTTCAGACGCAAGGCCTGCCGCCATAGGCTGCATAACGCCTTCGGTCAGCACGCTTCGAAGCTGCGCCGCTGACGTCGCCCTGATCGTTGCGAGGGATGCTGTCCGTCCGGTCGGCGCATCATGGCAAGAGGCGCATGCGCGGGCGTAGACTGCGGCGCCTGGGTGATCCGGCGGGGTCTGCGCAATCGCCGCGGGGATCAGGGTCACGGCCAACAGTATGGCGGCGCCGATATGCTGTGACAGGCGGTTGGGCATAATTCAGTCCTTCTTTCAGCCGCGAACCGAACGGTGGGTACCAGGATCGGACCAGCGGATAGACGTTGACCGACCCTCCACCGGCGCGGGGAGGATTTCAACAACAATACGCAAGTTCGCCAGCAAAGCCGATGGCTGCCCAGGACTGCGCAGGGGCTCGACTGATCACGACTTGTTGTGGTCGACCCCCGGTTCGATGGCGGGGTCCTGTTGCGATCAGGCTCGAGGCTCCGCTCGCCTGCTTCGCCGGAATTTGTCGCCCCGAGAGATGCAGCTTTGATTTCCGTGCTCTCGATGCGCCTTATGGCCGGTCAGAACGTGCGACGGATGCCGCGTCCGTCGCAGTCGCGTCGCGGCTTTCCTCCATCTTGGGCGAGGAGGGAGACATACGGGACACGAAATCGGCGACGATTTCAATCATCCGGGTCGTTGCTTCAGAGGGCGAGTGACCGAAGGCGTGAGGCTGGCCTGGAAAAAAAGCGTACTCGACCGCACCGTTCCGCGCCTGCCAGGCTTTCAGAAGATCGAAGGTCATTTCCTGAGGAATGTTGCTGTCTTCGCCCGGCTGGATCACCAGAAGCGGCGGCAGAGGCGCGGCTTCGCCGGCGATGACGATGCGGGGAACAGAGGCGTCCCACATCGCGTCCTCGTCCCCGAAGTAGGACAGCGTGCCGGCAGTGAGTCTCTCAAGGCCCGCCCTCCGGGCATATCTATATCGGTAAGCGGGGTCTGACACCGGCCACAGGGCGACGACAAGCGAGACGGACGCGTCGATGTCGTCTCGCTTGGCAAGGCGTCCATCCGGGCTGAATACAGGAACACCCTTGTGGTCGGGGGTGTTCGGCCGGACCGCCTCGAGGAGCGCCAGATGGCCGCCTGAAGATGACCCGATCAGACCTATGCGGTCCGGATCGGCATTCAGCGACGCTGCGTTCAGGCGCACCCATCGAACCGCTGCTGCAATATCCGCGCTCGAGGTCGGATGGCGAAAGCCGGGCGCCTGACGGAAATCGACTGCGATCACCATTATGCCGCGTCGGGCGAGTTCGACGTTATAGTGACGGCCCGCTTTGCGGTCGCCGGATGACCAGGCTCCGCCATGAATGTCGATCAGGACCGGCGAGCGACCGGTTCGCGACGTAGCCCTATAAATGGTGGCCGAAAAGTCCTGTCCGTCCGAACGTGTCCAAATTCTGTCGGTTGTCGTTACGGTGTCCTGAGACGCGACCTCCGGCTGCTGGGCGCGCTGCTGGCTCGCGGCGGGAAGGGCTGCGGTCAGGTATGCGCTCAGTGTCAGTGCGGCGAGGGACCAGCGAGAGCAGGCTCGGATATTCAACATTTCCACCTCCTGAGGCGCAGCCCCCCAAGGGGGTGGCGCGCACCATCGACGCCGGTAGGCTGCGGGCTCAGCTTCTCCAGCGAAGGGTTCGCGGCCGGATGGGGTTAGCGAAGTCTTCGCCTGCGCTCCGGGATGCGGCCCAGGCTTTCTTCAGTGTCAGGTACCACTTGGCCTGAACATCAATGTCGTCGATCCACATCATTCCGGTCTGATACTTCATTCCCGTGTTCTGTAGATCGACCATGTCGCCATCCTGTCGCAGGAATTTTCGGGCTGCGGGGATCAGAATGGGACGCAGGATGTCGAGAAGCGGAGCCCCTGCCCAGAAAGTAATCTGGGTAATTCGGGTTTTCTTCGCGTCCTCGGGGGTCAGGCAGGTGAGCGTGAAGATCCGGCTTTTGCGCGCTTCGATCGACTCCCAGCGAAAACCCGGGATCTGGAACGCGATTTCAGTCGTGACCTCGGGGCCGAGAAGGGTTCTGTAAGCGAGAGAGTTTCCCGAGGGCGCATGTCGCGCGATCCGCCAGCCCCGGGTGATCGGTTCGAAAGCCTTTTCCTTGAGTCTCAACCCCGTTGAGGGAGGGCGCCACCACCACTGATTATGCACGAAGGGAACGTGCGCCGGATCCATCAATCCGACGGCGGCGTCGTCCATGTGCGCGTCGAAAATGTCAGTGACGATGAAACGGGGACGTGATGCGCCGAGATCGAAGGACGGCGGCTCAACAGCCGGTTCGTCGTCAGATCTCGGATTATGCGGGATATAGATGAATATCATCCCGTTCGTCTCATGAAGACGATAGTTTCGCACGCGAACGCGGTCCACCGGATAGGTGCTCTGCTCGGTCAGGGACGGCATGAGGCGACAGCCGCCGTCCGTGCCGAAACGCCAGCCATGATAGGGGCATTCTATCGTCGGCGTTCCGTTCGTCTCGATCTGTCTTCCGGCGGACAGCGGGACAAGACGGTGGGGGCATACGTCTCTGAGGGCGAAGGCTTCACCTGCCGGCGTTCGGGCAAGCATAACGGGCTGGCCGAGAATGATCCGTCTGAACTGTCGACCGGGCCGGACCTCCTCTGACGACGCCGCATAGTACCAGCAATCTGTGAGCCAACCTTCGGGCGTCAGGCCTTCAGTCCTGTCAGAAGCGGCGACGGGCGTTTCCTCGGCGGGCATGGAGATTCCAGGATCAGTGGATCATGAAATTGACGGTACGAACTTCCAGCACGCCTTCCTTGGGGTCAGCTGTCGCACGACGTTCGAAGACAACCGACCCGTTGCCCGAGGCCAGGGTCTGGAACCGAACTGTATGAACCGGAGTTCCGTCGGCTAACTTGTCATCCTTTGAGTCGAGAACGGTGAATAAATCTCCCGGCGCTACGCCAGTCGCTGACCAGACCCCTCCTTCCGATAGGGGCAGGTTCACCACTTCAATCTTGTTGGGGTAGGTGTGAAAGGTGTGATTGTCCGGCGTCATGACAGCTGCCGCATCGTCGCCCGCATCGGAAGACGCCATCGTCTCGTCCATGGCGGGCATCTGATGTCCCTCGTGACCCTCTGTCGCAGCCTCAGCAGCCGGCGGGCCGGCGGGTTGCGACGCCGGGGTACAGGCTGGCGTCGCCCACACGAACAAGGCCAGAGCGGGGATGACGAGGGACGCCGTTGTGCGCATGGGACTCTCCGGGACAGCTAACTTTTCGAAGTTGAGGACGTCTTCTAATCGCGCCGCGGCTGAGGTTATGCAAGGGTCGTTAACTCGGCGCCGGTTCATCCGATTGAACCGCCCAGAGTCGTTCGGGATCGCACGGGCGCCTCGTATGTCTCTCCTCAGGGCTCAACGACGAGCAGGAATGTCGCGGAGGGCTGCTGACCAGGGACCAGGCGGCGATGTAGGATCATCCGAATCAGGAAGGAATCGGACAATGACAGGCGCTCCCGTGCATTCCCCGCGAATTCGACGTCTTGCAGAGTTTCTTGCCCGGATTCCCGCGGTTGACGCCGATGATGCTTCGGCAGCCGGGATGTCCAGCGGCGAAGATGACGGGCGGTGGTGGATCCGGTTCCGGATCGATGTCGATGATGACCTTGCCTGGGAAACCGTTGAGGCGCTGGCGTATGCGGTCAATGGACCGGGCGAGACTACGACGTTTCGCCCAGTCTCGGCCGCGGCCGAGGCCTCAGACGGTCCGGAAGAGAGTCTGTTTTGGGTTCTTGAGGCTCCCGAGACCACAGACCCTGATCATGTCGCTTCCCGCCTCGAGGCCGCGCTTCCCTTTCCAGTCGACGACCTGTCGGCGTGGGGTGAAGTCGACGATGAGGACGACGAGGACGAGGACAGCGATCTTGAAGACGCTGGCGAAGAAGACGACGCTGATGATGAGGACGACCGATAATTAACGTCCGCCGCCCGAGGTCAGTCCCCGAGCGGCGGATCGTTCAGGTCCCGCCTTTTCAGCCCCCTTGGGGACCGGCTTCAAGGACATCTTCGACCGTCCTCAATCCAGGCCGCGGGGACGTCACCAGAACAGCCATGTTGCCTGGCAAGTGCTTGTTATCGAGCATTTTCTCATGGGCTTCGGGGATGTCCGACCACGGGAATACCTCGGACATGCAGGGGTCAATCCGTCGTTCGATGACAAGTTGGTTGGCCTGGCTCGCCTGCAGAAGATTGGCGAAGTGAGATCCCTGAACGCGCTTCTGGCGCATCCAGAGGAACCGGGCGTCCATTGTCAGATTAAACCCGGTTGTGCCGGCGCAGATCACAACCATTCCGCCTCGCTTGGCGACGAATACCGATATGGGCATCGTCGCCTCGCCGGGATGTTCGAACACGATATCGACGTCCTTGCCGCCGGTATGCTGCCAGATCGCCTTACCGAACTTGCGGGCTTCTTTCATGTAGTCGTTGAATTCAGGCGTATTGACCTTCGGCAATTGGCCCCAGCATTTAAAGTTGGACCTGTTGATGACGCCCTTGGCGCCCATTGAGAGCACGAAATCCGCTTTGTCGTCGCTTGAAACCACGCCGATGGCGTTGGCGCCCGCCACGGCGCAGAGCTGAACGGCGAATGATCCCAGTCCTCCCGATGCTCCCCAGACCAGCACATTCTGACCCGGGCGCAGAACGTGAGGGCGATGACCGAACAGCATCCGGTAGGCGGTCGCGAGCGTCAGCGTATAGCAGGCCGCCTCCTCCCAGGTCAGATGTCGAGGTCTGGCCATAAGCTGGCGGGACTGCACGCGGCAGAACTGTGCGAAGGATCCGTCGGGCGTTTCATAACCCCAAATTCTCTGGGTCGGGGAGAACATGGGGTCTCCTCCGTTGCATTCCTCGTCATCCCCATCGTCCTGGTTGCAATGGATCACTACCTCGTCGCCGGGTTTCCATCGTTTGACCTTGTCGCCAACCGCCCACACGATTCCCGAAGCGTCGGATCCCGCGACATGGAAGTCCGACTTATGTCCGTCAAAGGGTGAAATCGGCTCTCCAAGGCCCGCCCAGATGCCATTATAATTCACACCTGCGGCCATCACGAGCACAAGTACTTCGTCTGACGCTATAGTTGGGGTTGGAACAACCTCCAGCTTCATCGAAGTCTTCGGTCTGCCGTGTCTTTCCCGCCGTATCGCCCAGGCGTGCATCGTTGCGGGGACGTGAAACTCCGGCGGGATCTCACCGACTGCGTAGAGGTCCTTTTTCTCGCGTGCGCGCGCGCCGTCTGTCACGTCAAACTCCTGAGTGAGGGCCATGTCCGCTCATAGCGGCCGACATTCTGGACTTCTTCCACCTGTCGCCGTGTCCGAGCGATGGCACCTTGTTAAAACCGAGACCAGATTGCAAGCATTGCGTGTTGCGCTGCAATATAAAGCGCGGCTAGAGGCAGATCTGCAACGGTTCAGTCCGATGTGTCCGTCGTTCGAGGGGAGAGCGCGCCTTGGTCAAGCTGGCTTGGTTGAACGGCGTATTTCTGGCTGCAGACGAGGCCAGGATCTCTCCTTTCGACCGCGGGTTTCTGTTCGCCGACGGCGTTTATGAGGTGACCGCCGTTTACGATGGTCGACTGATCGATCTGGATCTTCACCTTGATCGATTGGAGCGTTCCTTGCGCGAACTCGGGTTTCCGACGCCGCCAGACCGTGGAGAGATTGCCGCGGTCCATCGTCGTCTGATCGTCGATAACGACATACGCGAAGGCTATATCTATCTGCAGGTCACCCGGGGGGCTTACGGCGCCCGGGATTTCGCCGCGCCGGCGATTGTGCGGCCGACCTGTTTTGCATTCGCGGAGGCAAAGTCCCTGATCAATACGGTCGCAGCCAGAGAGGGGCTCAATATCATCACGACCCCCGACATCCGCTGGGCGCGGCGTGACATCAAGTCGACAGGTCTCCTGGCGCAGGCGCTTGCCAAAACGCAGGCAAGAAACGCCGGTGTTGACGACGCCTGGATGGTGGGTCCCGACGGCTTCGTAACGGAGGGAGCGTCGGCGAACGCATGGATCGTTAATCAGGATGGCGACATCGTCACGCGGGAGTTGTCATCAACCATCCTCGCCGGGGTGACGCGCGCCAGGCTTTCATCCGCTCTTTCAGACGCCGGATTGCGGCTACAGCAGAGAGCCTTCACGCTCGAAGAGGCTGTCGCCGCGCGAGAGGCTTTTTCCACTTCCGCGACTGCCCTCGTCGCTCCTGTCGTACGGATTGACGGTCTTGCTATCGGAAGCGGTCGGCCTGGTCCTGTGACGAGACGTTTGCAGGGGCTCTATTTTTCCGCGATCGGGGCTGATCCTGCGCGGGACGCTCCATGGTTGTTTCAGGAGAGCTGAATTCATGATCGACGCTGTGCAGCACGCCCCTGATAAGCCGTGGATCTTCAGGACTTACGCCGGGCATTCGACGGCGGAGGAAAGCAATCGTCTGTATCGGAAGAATCTGTCCAAGGGGCAGACCGGTCTTTCAATCGCTTTCGATCTTCCGACCCAGACCGCTTACGATGGCGATCATGTGCTTGCCAGGGGCGAGGTTGGGAAAGTCGGTGTCCCCATTGCCCATCTCGGAGACATGCGAACGCTGTTTCACCAGATACCGGTCGCAGAGATGAACACCTCGATGACCATCAACGCGCCCGCCGCCTGGCTTCTGGCTCTTTATGTTGCGCTTGCCGATGAGCAGGGGGCGTCGAGAAAGGCGTTGCAGGGAACCACTCAGAACGACATCGTCAAAGAATATCTCTCGCGGGGAACCTATGTGTTTCCGCCTCGGCCTTCGATGCGGCTGATCTCCGATATGGTGGCGTGGTGCTATACGGAGACCCCCAGGTGGAATCCCCTGAATGTCTGCAGCTATCATCTGCAGGAGGCGGGGGCGACGCCTGAACAGGAGCTTGCATTCGCCCTTGCAACAGCGTGTGCGGTTCTCGACGCTGTTCGAGCCGGCGGACAGGTTCCTGAAAGCGACTTTCCAACGGTTTTCGGGCGCATATCGTTTTTTGTGAACGCGGGCGTGCGGTTCGTCACAGAGATGTGCAAGATGAGGGCGTTCGTGGATCTCTGGGAGGAGATCGGGCGTGAGCGCTACGGAGTCCTCGACCCGAAGGCGTTGATGTTTCGCTATGGGGTGCAGGTGAACTCCCTTGGTTTGACTGAGCCGCAGCCTGAGAACAATGTCTACAGGATCCTTATCGAGGCTCTGGCGGTGACGCTGTCGAAGCGTGCTCGATGCAGGGCCCTGCAGCTGCCTGCATGGAACGAGGCTCTCGGTCTTCCGCGACCGTGGGATCAGCAGTGGTCGCTGCGTCTGCAACAGATTCTCGCCTATGAAACGGATCTGCTTGAGTTTGAAGACATCTTTGACGGATCACATGTGATTAACGCCAAGACAGAGGCTCTGAAGGCGGAAGCTCGTGCGGCTCTCTCCGATATCGATGCCCGGGGCGGGGCGATCGAGGCGGTCGGTTTTATGAAGGAGGCTCTGGTCGCTTCTCAATTGAAGCGGCTGCGGGCCATCGAGGCCGGGCGGGAAGTCGTCGTCGGGGTGAACAAGTATGAGACTACTGAGGACAGCCCCCTGTCCGCCGGCGATGGGGCCGTAATGGCGCAGGACCATGGGGCTGAGGCTCGTCAGATCGCGCAGTTGAGGGCCTGGCGTTCTCAACGGGACTCTCAGGCTGCTTCATCCGCTCTTGAAGCTCTGCGGCAGGCCGCTGTCGAAGGCGCCAACATTATGCCCGCTTCCATTGAGGCGGCCAAGGCGGGCGTAACGACCGGAGAGTGGGGAGCATGCCTGCGCGAGGTCTTTGGCGAGTATCGTGGCCCCACGGGCGTTGCGCTCGCCATTTCGACCGGCGGGGAGGAGGACCTCGAGCAGGTTCGTGCTGATGTCGATCGTGTTTCGTCCAGGCTCGGCAGGAGGCTCACCTATGTCGTCGGCAAGCCTGGTCTTGATGGTCATTCCAATGGGGCAGAACAGATCGCTGCCCGAGCCCGTGCGGTGGGAATGAATGTCATTTACGAAGGGATACGATTTACCCCCGCGGATATCGTACGTCAGGCTGAGGAGGCCGGCGCTCACGTTGTGGGGCTGTCTATCCTGTCAGGATCTCACCTCGATCTCGTTCGCGATACTCTTCGCATCATGAGAGAACGAGGCCTGACGGTTCCGCTTGTCGTCGGCGGCATCATACCTGAGGGCGACGCTATGGCTCTCCGCCAGATGGGCGTGAGGCGCGTTTACACGCCCAAGGACTATCGCATAACGGATATAACAGGTGATGTTGTCCGGCTCGTCGAAGCTGAAATGCAGGCCTGAGTTTCGATCAGGTTCGGTCGGCTTTCGGCGATTCTGGCGCGGAGACGGGAGGTCTGGTTCCGCTTCCTGCAAGCCAGACACCGATGAGAATCAGTCCTGCCCCCAGGATCTGAGGGACAGTGAGCGTTTCTCCGAAAAGGGGCCATGCGATCAGTGATCCCATGACGGGCTGAAGCAGCATCAAGACCCCTGCAAGCGCCGCTGGCGTTCGCCCGACTCCTCCCACGATGAGCGTCTGTCCGATCGACTGTGCAATGACGGCGAGTCCAAGCGGTGCGAGGAACCAGACAGGGGATTCCGGCAGGAAACTCTCCCCTGAGCCTGCCGTGGCTATGGCTGCGACAGTCGCTTCCGCGACTGTCGCCCAGAACAGGACGTTCAGAGCGCTTTCCTGGCGTCGGGCGATTTTTGCGAAGAGAAGATAAAGAGACACCATTACGGCAGCGATAAGCGCCAGCGCGTCGCCGCGAAGGGAGCCGGCGCGTCCGTCGCCGCCTAGAGAGAGGAGGAGGGCCCCGCAGACTGCGATCATTGCCGCCGCCGGCCACAGGCGTGAGGGTCTCTCCTTCAGGACAAGCCAGGCGAGAAGTCCTACCGACACGTTGCCGAGATTGACCAGGAATGTGGCCTGAGCCACCGAAGTGTATTCGAGCGCGGCATGCCAGAAGGCGATGTCGAGGCCGAAGAACACTCCCGCCACGAGGCCCATAGGCGAGGGACGTCCGATCCTGCCGCCGAATGCGTAGACTAAAGTCGCCAGAATGGGCAGGGCGAATGAAAATCGCCAAAAAGCTGTCGCCTGAGGGCCGAACTCGGAAAGACGCATACCGATCGGAGCAAACCCGATCGCCGATGCTCCGCCCATCATCATCAATGGACCAAGCCAACGATTTTGATTGTTATCATTGAGTCCGTGTCTGCTCACAGCCGCCTCACTGATCAATGCCGATCCGTCGGCGGATCTCTGTCGGCGTCACCCCATCGGCACGAAGCGCGGCTAGGGTGAGAGACCGGTTTCGCTTGGCATAGCGCTTTCCGTCCTCATCTGTCAGCAGGCGATGATGGCGATAGATCGGTGTCGGCAATCCGAGGAGGCGCTGCAGCAGGACGTGAACATGAGTGGATGACAGAAGGTCGTCGCCCCGAACCACGTGGCTGACCTCCTGAAGCGCGTCGTCGTGAACAACGGCGAGGTGGTAGCTCGCTGGGGTGTCCTTACGTCCGAGAATGACGTCGCTCAACAGGTCAGGGCGTACCCGGATGATCCGACGTTCGGGTTTTGGTCCCACGTCTTCGGATACGAATTCGAGGCGAGCGAATTCTTCGCCCAGCAGGCGCTGTGAATTGTTTATCGACAGCCGCCACGCGAAGGGCGTCTCCTCTGAAGGCCTGTTGCGATGGTTGTCGTCGATTTTGTTTCCCGAGCCTTGAACGAAAGTCTGGGAGGGGGGGGCTTCGGCTTCATCCGGTGCGTCCGCCTCCTGAGGGGCGCCAGCGCTTTGTTCCGCGATCTCACGGCGCGTCCGAAAGCATCTGTAAAGCACTCCAAGATCGTAAAGTCTGGACAGCGCCGATGCGTACGCGTCGAAGTGATCGGATTGTCGGCGAACCGGTTCCTCCCAGGTCAGGCCCAGCCAGGCGAGATCATCCAAAAGTCCTGTCTCGAACTCCGGGCGGCAACGCGTGCGGTCTATGTCTTCGATACGAACAATGAAACGGCCGCCAGCTTCCTCGGCGGCTCTGTAGGCTGTCAGGGCCGAGAAGGCATGGCCCAGATGCAGGCGGCCTGTGGGGCTGGGTGCGAAGCGGGTCAGGAAACTCATCTTTCTCACTTCTTGTGGTCTGGGGTGTTCTCGATAAGCTCTGAGCTTCAAGTTGGCGCGTGAGACTCGGAATGGGCTAAATCTCGTGTCATGACATGTCCATGATGCAACTCTTCGCTCAGATTGAGCAGTCAGACATTTCCATCTGGGTCAGGGAGAGCCTATGGGCGTTCCCGACACTTCTCGTCGCTCACGCGATCAGTATGGGGATCGTGGCAGGAGGCGGGATGATGCTGGCCCTGCGAGCCCTTGGGGTCGCGCAAGGCGTTCCTTATCGGGCATTGGGACAGTTTGCTCCTTTGATGGGCTGGGGGGGGCTCATCGCCTCCGTATCTGGGGGGCTGTTGCTTGCGGGCTATCCCGCCAAGGCATTGACCAATCCGGTGTTCGCGCTGAAGTTTGTGTTTCTCGCTGCGGCGATAAGCCTTGGCCGCTTCGTATGGACCCGATCTCAGGCCGAGCACGGACGCGCAGGCCGCTCTGCCGGCACTCGTTGGGCTGCCGGATTGTCTGTTCTGATGTGGGTCGGCGTGATCGCGGCGGGCCGCTTTCTGGCTTACACGCATCGGCTGCTTCTGGTGTCCTGATGAGACATGATCCGATCTTCGATCCTGACGCCATCGTGCGCTTCGCCTACGACACGGGTATCTTTGGGTTCATGAACTCAAAATGGGGTTGGCCCCTCATGGAGACTGTCCACTTTATCGGTCTGTCCATGCTTATCGGGGCGGTTGGCGCTTTTGATCTTCGCATGATGGGCTTCGCCAGGGCCATACCCTTGGCTGCTTTGCACCGCCTCGTGTGGGTGGGAGTGGTGGGATTTGCCCTCAATAGCGTTTCCGGAGCCTTGTTTTTCATGTCTGCGGCGGGACAGTATCTTTATAATCCTGCATTCCAGCTCAAGGCTCTGGCCATGCTCATCGCTGGGTTAAACGTCATTGTGTTTTACTCCACGATGGCGAGGAAGGTGCTGGCGGATACGGAGGATGCTCCTATTCCCACGACGGCTCGTGTTATGGCCGCGGTGTCCCTTATCAGCTGGTTGTGTGCCGTCGCCTTTGGCCGTCTTCTGACTTTCTTTCGACCCCCTTATGATTGGTGCGCCTGGTGCGGAGCCGGCGGATGAATGTCGAAAACCTGAGATCCCTCAGAATCGCTTCGCGTCGTCTGGCTGAACGATGTCCAGTCATGGCGCGGGCGGCGGCAATCTGCGGTACGCCTCCCTGGCGCTGTGACGAGGTGGGGTATCCTGGTCTCGCCCGCACGATAGTTTATCAGCAGCTTTCGGGGCGGGCGGCCGCCACTATCTGGTCACGCGTCAAGGCGCTTCTTCCTGTCGTCTCTCCTTCAACGGTTCTTGGGGCTGGCGTTGAAGATCTTCGAGGGTGCGGGCTGTCCAGAGGAAAGGTGGAACATCTTCGTTCCATCGCGGAGGCCGTCAGGTCCGGCGACTTGAATTTTGATCGTGTCGCATCCGCCGGTGATGATGAGGCCAGGGCCGAATTGACATCAGTTCGGGGAGTGGGGCCCTGGACCGCAGATGTCTATCTGATGTTCAGCCTGCGGCGACCCGATGTGTTTCCTCATGGAGATCTCGGTCTTGCTGAAGCGTATCGGGTTCTTGCAGGTCTGAAAGACCGGCCTAGTCCCCGGGAGCTGCTGGAGTTTGCAGAGATCTGGCGTCCGGCGCGAGCCGTAGCGGCTCATTTGCTCTGGTCGTCGCTGAACGTCTCCAGAGCAGCTGTCAAGGGACAGGCCGGCGATTGAGCGGGGGGCTTCAAGTCTGACGGTCAAAAGGGACTAGACATCGGGCGTTCGCATCATGATGATGAGGCGTCATTGCGTTGAATAGCCGGCTGCTGGAGCCATGGGGCGCAGCCGGAGGGTTCGGTCTGACGCGTTCTGAGTCTGTCTTCAGGTCGTCATGTGACAGATGGGTGTCTGCATGCGCGCTGCGCAGTCCGTTGCGCCGTCTAGCCGATCGGCTCTTGTTCTGAACGCCGATTATCGTCCTTTATCCTATTATCCGCTGTCGCTCTGGACCTGGCAGGACGCCGTGAAGGCCGTGTTTCTCGACCGCGTAAATGTCATCGCGGAGTATGACGACAGTGTTCGTTCGGCGAGTTTCACTATGCGGCTTCCAAGCGTGGTGGCGCTCAGAGAGTTCGTCCGGCAGGAGCGCTGGCCGGCGTTCACGCGCTTCAACGTGTTTCTTCGCGATGGCTTCCGCTGCGCTTATTGCGGGATTTCAGACGACCTGACCTTTGATCATGTCATTCCCCGATCTAAGGGAGGGCGCACCAGCTGGGAGAACATCGTCGCGGCCTGCAGTCCCTGTAATCTTCGCAAGGGGGGACGCCTTGCTTCGGAGGCTAAAATGCATCCTCAGGTTCGCCCCCACAGACCTACCAGTTATCAGCTTCAGGATATCGGACGACGCTTCCCTCCAAACCATCTGCATGAGACCTGGATGGACTATCTCTACTGGGATGCCGAACTCGAGAGCTGACGTCGATATTGAGACCGGCGAGTAACGATTACAGGCGCTCGCTTATCCTGATGGCCAGTCGACAACCTGTGCGGATCACGGCCGACAGTAGAGGGTAGGCAGGAGCGTGGCGCGCGCCTTCGTCCGACGCTAGGTCGCGATGTGCTATCTCATCGTTTCTGAAGGCCGAAATGCGCTCCGCCATGTCCATATCGCCCGTTTCTCGAAATGCTTCGATCTGCTGGGCGTAGTGTTCTTCGATGACGCTTTCGACGGCCTCCGTGCACGCGTGAGCGGCTTTCTCTCCCAAAAGCGCTGTCGTCGCTCCGAGCGTGAAGCCTGCTGCTTTCCAGATCGGCGACATAAGGGTCGGACGAATACGTTCTTTCAGCAGTATGTCGTCAAACGCCTGAAGGTGCGCTTGTTCCTGGGACGCCATCTCTCTGAGCTGAGTTCTTATACGATCGTGCCCCGGGCGTCGTCCGAAAACCGCCAGCTGTCCCTCATAGATCGATACTGCGCCGTATTCTCCCGCATGATCGACGCGAAGCATGGCGCGCCGTCTGGCGCTGGTCATATCATCCGTCATGCGCTCTCCGGACGTTCATCCTGCCCATGTTCATTGTCTGTTTCGGTCCTGGTCGGACGAAAGGCGGATATCAGGCTCGTGACTGCAAGAGCCATCGAAACGAGGGCATTCCAACCGGCCATGGACAGGCCCCACAAACGCCATTTGGCTTCGCCGCATGAAGGGACCGCCTGGCGCTTTTCGAGCTGCGCCCAGAGGTCCGAGCTGAGATTGACCGCTCCTCCCGTCGCACAGGTTGATGGGGCAGGCAGCACTCCCCATTCGACGAGCGCATGATAGCTGGCGATACCCGCTCCCGCGGCGAACGTTATTCCGAGCAGAACGCTCATTGTGAACATGACCTGCGCCGGAGCCCGTCGCCAACGCGCGAACAGTGCGATCGCGCTGATCGCCATCGCGAGCCAATAAATCTGCCTTTGATTGTAACAGAGGGGGCAGGGCGCGATGAACAGGAACCGCTCGAACCCATGAGCGGTCGCGAGCATCCCGGCGGAAATCGCCAGAGCGAACGCGGGCCAGACAGCGCGATCCAGAGAACGAATATTCATCCCGGAAAGAATATATGAGGTATTTGACCGGACAATGCGACGAAACAGCAGGCGCCGTTGACGTAAGGCTGCGACCGGGCCACCTGTAGGGTGGTGAACTCGTCGCAGGGGCGGTTTGCATTCTCGGATGGTTTAAATGGCGGATCTGGGGCCCGGGGCGGGGGCGGCTGAGGCGAAGACAGGGCTTCTCAGGGGCGTTTACAACTCCATTCTCAAACTCGCCGCAGGCCCCAGAGCCGAGGCCGGGCTGTTTGTGGTGTCGTTCACAGAGAGCTCCTTCTTTCCGATTCCCCCCGATGTGATGCTCGCCCCGATGTGTCTGACGAGACCTGAGCGAGCATGGCGGTACGCTTTCGTGTGCACTGTCGCATCAGTCCTCGGCGCCCTTCTTGGATACGCGATCGGCTACCTTCTTTTTGAAAGCGTCGGATCCTTCATTATCTCTCTTTTTGGCTATGCGGGAAAAGAGGAGGCGCTTCGAGCCTCTTACGCCGAGTACGGAGCCTATGTCATCTTTCTGAAGGGCCTAACGCCGATCCCCTTCAAGCTTGTGACGATTGTCTCGGGCGCCATGGAGTTCAGCCTTCCCATTTTCATCGTGGCCTGCGCTCTGACCCGCGGGGCTCGTTTCTTTCTTGTCGCATGGTTGTTCAAGACTTTTGGTCCGACACTCGCTCCAGTGATCGAGCGGCGGATTGGACTGGTGTCTCTGGCTCTTGTGGCGCTTCTGGTCGGCGGTCTTCTGGCCGCCAGTCAGCTTCACTAAGGTCAACTGAACAGCGGTTTCGGTCAGAAGCGGCGAATGAAGCGAACGAGAGCGCTGTGATCTTCCCGTCCCGGAGCCCCATCGGCATCGAAGCGCGATAGCAGCGCGATGCCGAGCGATCCGTCCCGGTCGATCGGACGGACGTAGCTCATTTCGAGGCGTCGCTCCAGGGCGGGCCCTTTCAGGCTGATCCTCCGATCAGACAAAATGGGCGCTCCTGTAAGCGGATCTGCGCCAACGGCGAGGATCATCGACATGGCTCCTGATCGGCTGGTCAGCGGCGTTCCCGCGGCGACTTCGAAGGAATCTCCAGATACAAGGAGGTCATTGCGTGCGAGGTTGACGGAGTAGCCAAGGCTGGTGGTTCGGCTCACATCCCGAACCAGGCTCCCCACAGCTCCGCTCTGTGCGGCCGAGACCGTACCCGTCAGGTGTCCGGTTAGCGATGTCGTCTTTCCGAGCCGAACCCCAGCTGACAGGTTCAGAGCGGTTGTGTTCGCCCGACCGCGCAATGCGAACGCTGAAACGTCTATGTCGCCCAGACGACTTCCGGTCTCACGGATGCGGGAGATATCCGCCGAAAGGCTCAGGCGGTCCGTACGATAGGCCACTCCCGCTTCAAGACCTGTCGCTCTGGCTATGACGTCGCCGGATCCCGTCAACGCGTAGTCGCCTTCGACGCTCTCCCTCAATCGCCCCCCGAACCGCAGGCGTAAATTGGGTGTCAGGTCTTGTGCTGCCGCCAGCGTCATCGCTTCGGGTCCAAACAGGACTGTATGCCCCTGGTAGCCTGTCAAACGCGGGGCCGGGGTCCCGGAAGGAGCCGCTGCGAGATCAAGGATTGGAGACGATGCTCCTGACGAGAGGGCCCATCTTCCGGTCTTTCCTGACTGGAACATCATGATGCCGAGCGGGAGCTGTGCGGCTTCTTCCCCTATACTGTCGAACCGACGACGCAGACCGGTCTCCAGATAGCGGCTTGAACCGGCGCGGGCGTTTCTCGCGCCGCTCATGCGTTCGTTGAGAGAGTCGTGCAGCATCAAGACGCCGTCACCGCGTAAGGTCTGGTTCAGACGACTGAAATCAAATCCGAAATCCCTGCCGAAACTGTCAAAGACCGCCCCGGTAAATAAACCCGCCGCGGCAGCCGCCGTCCGGGCGCCGGAGGTCACCTGGCCGCTCGTTGTCGGCGTCAGGGCGAGGGGAGCTGCGCCCGTCGCTCCGACGGCGGTCACTCCCCCGACTGGCAGGAGGGCTTTTTCCAGATTGAGCAGACCGCGCCCGTAGACCGCGTCCGTCCCTTTGTCTCCGAGGTCTGTGGCGGTGCGGAAGAGAATTTCGGCCGTGTTTCTGGCGGTGAGATACGGCCATGCGCTCTTAATGACCGCTGCGGCCCCCGCAACGATTGGGCTCGCCATCGAGGTTCCGCTCATCGACGCGTAGGTTGTTGGCGAGGTGTGGTAGGCGCCGATCAGTCCGGTCCCAGGCGCTACGAGATAGAAGTTGGCAGCATCGCCGGCCCGATTTGAAAACGACGCTATTTTGTTCGCAGAATCCACTGCGCCGACCGCGATGATCTGCCCGTTGGCCCAGGCTTCGGACGCGTGCCGTGCCGGCCAAGAAGGGTTTGCGGCCCCCTCATTGCCGGCAGCCACGACCATCAGCTGCCCTGCCTTCTGCGCCGCCTGCATGGCCGAGCGAATAGACGTGTCGGGACTGGGGGCGCCGAGGCTCAGATTGATAATGAAGGCCTTTTGAGCTGTCGCGTAGGAGATCCCCCTCGCGATCAGACTTGATGCGGTTGTAGGTCCCTGGAAGACCTGTATCGGCAGAATGTTCGCCAGAGAGGCGACCCCCGCCATTCCGACGCCATCGGCGCGTCCGGCTGCGAGTGATGCGACGTGGGATCCATGGCCATTGGTGTCTGCAACCGCCGATGCGCCTGTGGCGCCGGTAAATGCGTTATAGCCGCCTGTAAGCGCTCCCCTGAATTCCGCATGGTCGGTGCGAAGACCCGTATCGACGACTGCGATCGTGACGCCTTTGCCCCGGTTCGCCCAGGCTCGCGAGGTGAAAGCGCCGATTCGTGACGCGCCGGACGACCAGGACA
The DNA here is from genome assembly GCA_018969425.1 of Alphaproteobacteria bacterium. GTDB lineage: Bacteria > Pseudomonadota > Alphaproteobacteria > Caulobacterales > Hyphomonadaceae > UBA7672. Next base: position 124,464 of record JAGWYJ010000006.1, read on the forward strand.
GTTCCGCACCCTTCGGGGGCGGTGTGGTTGTCGTCTGGGCGACAACGGGGGGCGCGATCAGCAGGGGTAGAAGAAGCGACAAAGCTCTTGAGGGACGCTGCATGCTCTGACCCGTTTCGGCGGAACCAGAACCCCTTCTCAACTCTGAGAGTTGCAATCGTCTTCAACGAAATGATGCGATGTCGCTGAACCTGTTAGTCTTCAACTAACCATTCTGCTGACGTCGCCTCAGCCCGGCGGCAGGGGAAATGGTGCGGGCGGTCGGACTTGAACCGACACGTATTTCTACGGCGGATTTTGAGTCCGCTGCGTCTACCGTTTCGCCACGCCCGCATTCCAAACGATCACTGATCCTCCTTCAGGAGGACACAACGCGGTTCGTAGCGCGTTTTTGAACGGTTCGCGAGCCCCAACACGCTTTGAAGGAGGGGTCGGTTTCGGGCCGATCCACGACCGTTGAGCGGCGCATTGTCGCATCTGGCAGGGTTTGAATGGGCGGTTCACCCCCTCTCGAGGGCGGTCTTTCTTCAGGCTCGCCGGTGGGGACTATCTCCAATCAGAACCTTGACCAGGTCTCCCTTTTCTTTCCACGAGAGGATGAGGAGGTAGATGCTGAGAAACATCGCGCCTCCAAAGAAGGCGAGGCAGGCGAGACCCAGGCCGGAAGTTGAGAAGTTGTTACGCCAAGCCGTCCACGCAGCTGAGAGCGCCAACATCAGCATGAAGTCGAGGTTGAACTGCCCTCGCCATGTCAAAGTGGCGATGTCCTGAAAAAAGATGGGCAGAAAGTCAGGTCCGTACTGATACGTCACGGCCCCGGTATAAGCCGCGAGCACGACCAACATTCCTGCGAGAATAACTCTGAACGCAGCCATCGAGAGCCCTCCGTTTCACATGGACCTGATGATCGGCTCGTCAAATGGGCGCGTCCATTACGTCAGGCGTCAAGACAGGGCGCCTCATTGTCAGCGGTCCGGCGGGTTGTCTCTCGACCGTTTCTTTTCGAGTAGGAGGCGCTCTCGTTTCCAGAATGAAAAAGCGGGCCGCAAATCCTTGCGGCCCGCTTCGTCTGATCGAGTGGGGCCGAGCCCCTGACGGTGAAGGCGAATTCGCCCTTACCGATCTGTTACGCGCTGCACATTTCGGAGGCTGCTCCGAGCCGCACTCGCGGTGACAGGGCCCAACATCCCCGGCTCATCGTGACTGACATTGGATCACCTCCTTTCGCTAAATTGACGATACGTCATCCTGAGCGTCTCACTCTCGGATTGCAACGAAAAATCTCAGACCACTGTCTGGCTGCACGAGAGCCTGCGCGGAACCGTTCAGGATGGGAGGTCTATGAGGAGCCCGCCGTCGTTCCCACCGCGGGGTCGGGAACAGCGACCCTCACTTCCCATGGGAGGATCTCCGGCGGCAGTCGCCCAAGGTAAGGGAGATCCGGATCCTCGCTTTGCTTCTGCGGAATGGGTCCGGTTCCGCGAGTCGCTGGCGTGCGAAGGGTGAATGCGCGTGTCTCTGCGATCGCCAGCTCGATGGCTACAGGGATGACAACGCTCGCCAACGGAAGGCCATGTCGGTCCACCAACGCTACAAGCATTTCGTCAATCTTCGCAGGCGCCGGACGCTCATTGGAAACCTCGCCCTTTATCTCCAGAAACAAACCGCCGCGCTCTTGGATCAGCGACGATCCTGCGACATTCAGGCGGATACCCTCCTGAGAACGTCCTGCACGCGCCAGAGACGCCTCGCCGATTCGAGCAAGAGCCGTCAGGGTCCGTTCCTCGGTCAGACGCGCGTCTTCAAGCTGCGGTCTGAACGATGACTGTCCGTTCGCCTTCTGCTCGATCGCCTTCCTGGCCACCATAGTCATCCAAGCTTCATTCGCTGTCTCCGCCATGGCGAAGGAATCCCGCCACCCCAGTCGTCGAGACGATCCGATACAATCGGGAGCCTCGCTGGTTCTGCACCGCCATTCGCGCGCCGCCTGACCTCTAAAATGACGGGTCATCGCATTGAGTTCGCCGACGGAATAGGGAGCGCCGGCGATCTCGGAGAATGACGCAAGCTTATAGGGATCCACCAGATCTGCGACGCGCTCGTTCAACGTCAGCCTGGCCGCCGCCCTGAATTCCTCTTCGTAAGGAGCCAGAACATCGGCGACCAGGGCTCTTGCCGGTTTGTCCGGCGTTGCTAAGTCCAGCTTTGTCAGGCGATCCGACAGCGACGGATCAATGTAGTCGCAAGAGCGACTGTCGCCGTAATATCGGAAAGGAGGGGCGAAATGGGCTGCGATTTCGTATGCGGTATCCGGCGGGTTCAGAAAGCGCAGGCGAAAAGACGCCGCTTCCTTTGGCTTTAAAGTCGCTAAAGGCAGCAACGCTGATTGCCCTGACAGAACGAAATCCCATTCATCGAGCGCGATCATCGTTAGGGGCGGAACATCTTCTTCCTTCTCACCATTGTTGCGCACGGTCCCTGAGATCATGAGGACCTCCCGCCCATTCTCGAGGGTCTTCAATAGTCCGAGGTCTCCAATCGTCAGCTGCCCCGATCGGGGGGCAGGCAGATCGGACTTCTTCGTGATCAGGTTGAATACGCTGTCAAGAATCGGAATGGGTACGCTCATGGCGTCCCGGACTGCGTCCTGTCGCGCGAGTTCGGCGCGATCCGCTTCACGCCCATCGCCGTCTCCACGATCGAACGCTTCACGCAAACGTATCGCCTCGAGCGTGGCCTCGTGAGCTCTGCGCGCCCGTGTGTCGGGGAAACGGTAAAGGAGGGCGCTGCAAATCATTGAGGCTGTCTGGGCGGACGACAGATTGGGGGCCCGGTGCGGAAGGCGCACCGTCGTCGAGCGGATCACCACCTTGTCGATAATCATTGATCCCGGACCTCCTGCGGGTTCGACAGGCGCAGCCGCCTCAAGCGGTTGCTGCTCAACGATGGTTGCGGGTGATCGCGACGCCTCAACCTTTTCGTTTATCTGTGCAGCTTCCCTCCGAATGTCTTCGGCTGAGACGATCGCCTTGTCGACGGTCGTCATTTCCGATGCCGGAACCTGCAGTTCAAAGGTCTCCATCCTCAGCGAAATGCATCCTGCTAGATGAAGCGATGCGACGGACAGCAGCGCGTGCCTTGCATTCCTGGACAGTCTCGGGCGGGTCGGGGTCATGCGCCTCTCCACGCTGGATAGCGATGCGGTGAGCTGATGTCTTACTATCCGATCGGATCTGGTGCGCTCCGCCCATCTGCAGAAACATAGAGCTGGCTTCCAACCTCTCTGAATCGCTCGCTCATTTCCTCGTAACCCAACTTCTGATCATTAAGTCGGGAGGCATGATCGCGAACATCCTGCGTGATCTTCATCGAACAGAATTTGGGGCCGCACATCGAACAAAAGTGAGCCGTTTTGTGCGCGTCTTTCGGCAGGGTTGCATCGTGGAACTGCTGCGCTGTCTCCGGATCAAGCGAAAGGTTGAACTGATCCTCCCATCGGAATTCAAAACGGGCCCTCGACAACGCGTCGTCCCTGACACGTGCTGCAGGATGACCTTTCGCCAGATCGGCGGCGTGGGCGGCGATCTTGTATGTGACGACACCGGTCTTGACGTCTTCGCGGTTCGGAAGTCCGAGATGCTCCTTCGGCGTGACGTAACAGAGCATGGCGCATCCGAACCAGCCGATCATCGCCGCTCCGATGCCGGAGGTGATGTGATCATAGCCCGGGGCAATGTCGGTCGTGAGCGGGCCGAGTGTGTAGAATGGCGCTTCTCCGCACGCTGCCAACTGTTTCTCCATGTTGACCTTGATCTTGTGCATGGGGACATGGCCAGGGCCTTCGATCATGACCTGACAGCCCTTGTCCCAGGCCAGGCGCGTCAGCTCTCCGAGGGTTTCAAGTTCCGCGAACTGAGCGGCATCATTTGCGTCCGCGATCGATCCGGGTCTCAGGCCGTCTCCCAGTGAGAATGATACGTCGT
>JAGWYJ010000007.1 GCA_018969425.1 Alphaproteobacteria bacterium
CTCAGCTTGACGCGGTCGGTCGCAAGGAATAGCTAACCGCACGAAGACCAAGGTCGGGGCCGTAGCTCAGTTGGGAGAGCGCGTCGTTCGCAATGACGAGGTCAGGGGTTCGATTCCCCTCGGCTCCACCAGTCTCGTGAGAGACTTCAGAATATCCGGTCTGACCCGCTGCCTGGATTGCGATCCATTGGTCCGAATCTGTTTGGGACAGCTTTGGTTGTCGACGGCGCAGACTCAAACCCGTCCGTTCTTCCAGGTTGTTGCAGGGATCGCCATGCCAGTCGGACGCCGCTGGGATCGGGTATCCCCTTCAGAGGCCATCTCGTTCTGGTTCTTCGGTCGATAGAGTAAAAGGTTATCCGACCGATCGCCGTTACGACGTCTTGTGTTCTGTCGGCGGAGCGGAGTCCCGCTCTCATCCGAGGGTCAGGGATGACAGGGTGATTGCTTCGAACGTCGTTCAGGCTTTGCCGAGGCACCACAAGGCGAAGGCCTGACCCTCAGCGAGTTCTCTCAGACGGTCGAACCGTCCCGAAGCCCCCCCGTGCCCGGCATCCATATTGACATGAAGAAAATAGGGTCCGGCGTCAGGAGCGACAGCCCGAAGGCGGGCGACCCACTTCGCGGGCTCCCAATAGGTCACCTGACTGTCTGAGAGTGCGGTCTGGGCCAGCAAGGGGGGGTAGGCCTTGTTTGAGACATTGTCGTACGGGCTGTACGACGCCATGTAGGAGAACGCCTCTTTGTTTCGGATGGGGTCTCCCCACTCCGTCCACTCCGGCGGCGTCAGCGGAAGTTCAGCGTCGCTGATGGTCGTGATCACGTCTACAAACGCGACTGTCCCGATAACGCCCGCGAACAATTCCGGTCTTTGGTTCATGACGGCTCCTACCAGGAGCCCGCCAGCGGATCTGCCTTCGATCACGATCTTCCCACGGGCGGCGAAACCTTGCTCGACAAGCGCTTCGGCGGCTCGTGCGAAGTCTGAAAACGTATTCTGCTTGTTCATGAGCTTGCCGTCGAAATACCAGTCCCGGCCTCTCTCCTGTCCTCCGCGAACATGGGCCAGACAGTAAACGAGACCTCGATCGACGAGCGGAAGGCGGACGGTTGAAAAGCTCGCCGCTGTGGAAATTCCATAGGATCCATATCCGTACAGAAGGGCCGGAGCCGTCCCGTCTATCCGCGTTGAGCGATGATGCAGGATGGTAAGCGGAATACGAGCCCCGTCGGAAGCGACCGCCACGACTCGTCGCACGATATAATCCGCCTTGTCGTGTCCGGATGGGATCTCCTGCGCCTTTCGCAGGACGCGAGTCCTCGCCGACATGTCGTAGTCATAGGTCTCGGCGGGTGTGGATGGGGAGTTGTAGGTGAACCGAAGACTGTTCGTGTTCCACTCGAACCCCCTAAGAACGGAGAGGTCATAAGCCTCTTCTTCGAAGCTCAGGGTATGATCGACCCCAGTTGGGATGTCGCGCACGACCAGACGCGGCAAGGCGTCCACTTTCTGGGTGAGGACCATACGGTTCTTGAAGAGGAAGATATCCTCGATGAAACGTCCCGGTTCGTGAGCGATATAATCTTTCCAGTGTCGGGCCGACGGACGTCGGGTCGGGGTGCGAGATACCTTGTAGTCCGTCGCGCCGTTCGAGTTGTTCAGAATATAGAAGTCCTTGTCGTGATGGTCGGGACGATATTCGACACCGGGGCGGTAAGCTGTGAAGCGGCGAGGCTTCGATCGGGGCGATGCGAGCGGGAGGTAATGCACATCGGAGCTCTCGCTCTCAGCGCGGTGAATCATCAGGTAGGCCCCCGATGAAGTCTTGTAGATGCTCATCTCGAAAGCTGGATCCTGCTCCTCGAAGATGAGCGTATCGTCGGCGGCGTCCTCGCCGATCACGTGGCGCATGACCTTCGCGGTTCGGAAATTGTCGTTGAGGAGCGTGTAAAAGCAGGTTCTGGAGTCCGGCGCCCAGACCAGCTCGGCCGATGTTCCTTCGATCCGGACCTTCATGTCCTCTCCCGTCGCCGCGTTTCGGAAGCGAAGGGTTGACTTATTGCCGCCTTCAAGGTCGACGAAGTAAGCGAGAGTGGAGTGGTCCGGGCTTTGCTCCCAGCCCTGAAGACGCCAGAAGGCCTCTCCCTGAGCTTCCGTGTCGCCATCAATGAGGATCCGCTCCTCGCCGTCCGGCTCGCCGGTCGTCGGGTTCACCCTCAGTCTGTAAAGAGTCGGGTACTGGCCGCCTGCGCGAAACCGAGTGGCGTAGGCGTATGAGCCGTCCCGCTGGGGCACGCTGGAGTCGTCTTCCTTCAGCTTTCCCTTGAGCTCCTCATAGAGTGTGTCCCGGAGCTGGGCCGTCGGATCGAGAAGAACCGTCTTGGTGTAGGCGTTTTCGGCCTCCAGATGAGCTCTGATCTCTGCATCGAGGCTCGAGGGGTTGTTGATGACGCCCCGCCAGTCGGGGTCGCGCAGCCAGTGATAAGGATCGATCCGGGTCTGGCCGTGCTGAGTGATCGCATAGGGTTTGGCGGTCGCCATCGGTCCCTGCGGAACGCCTCTCCGAATATTCGGGGTCGACGGAGATTGGGTATGGCCGCCTGGGGCGAGCAGGACCGAGGCGACTGCGGCGCCGCCCAAAAGGATCGACCGGCGTGTCGGCGCATGAGACATAGGCGCTTACCTCTGACAGGCCGCCTGAAAGGCGGTTGGGGAATTCGGTTTTGAATGCCTCGCCGTCCGGGCGCCCGTCGTCAAGGCGGACCCTCGTCTTGAAAATGGATGAGAGAGCCGATTGTTCTCTCTGGCGACCGTCGTCCCTACTCGGCGCCTGAGTTTTGGTCGCTCCGGGACAGGCCTGACGTTGATTGGACGACGAGGCGGAGAGAGCGCGCCTCTCTGGTGCTTGACCTGGAACGGAGAGGGGAGCGAGGGTGGGATCTGAAGCAGGGTCGGACGACCGAACTGCGAAACGGGAGGCGGAGATGCCCTATGTGAGCGGTCAGACCATTCACGACGCGGATTCTCACGTGATGGAGTTGCCCGACGACATTCTGGCCTATCTGGATCCTGAGTCGCGCCAGTCCTTCTGTGATGCGACAAAGGGCCAGAGGCGCACCAGCCCGCAGATCGAAACGGCTCCCACGCGTCACGATGATCCGGCGTTTCGCGCCGGCGCCGAGGAAAATCTGCTGCTGCGTAAAAATCACGACGCGCTCGGATCGTTCAGAGCATCCGACCGGCCCCGGGCTCTCGATCTGCTCGGGTTTTCAAGTCAGCTGGTTTTCACCACAGCCGCTCTCGGAAACTATGGTCTCGAGGAAACGGGTCAGATCGATCTGGCCCTGGCTGCTGCGCGCGCGCACAATCGTATGATGAGCGATTTCTGTTCGACGGATGCCCGTCTTCTGCCCGCGGGCTATGTTCCGCTCGTCGATCGCGAAGCTGCCCCATCCATCGCGCTCGAGGCGATCCGTCTCGGGTGCAAGGGCCTGACGATTCCTTCGCGGCATCCTTCAGGACATTCGCCCAGTCATGTGGAGCTGGACCGGCTTTGGGCGATCGCCGAGGAAGCCGGTTTGCCCATCTTCTTTCATGTTGGCGGCGAGGAGAAAATCGAACCGGCCTATTTTGAGAATGGTCTTCCTCCTGTCGCGGACTTTCATGGCGGGGCGGAGAACTTCACCTCAGTCAGCTTCATGGCGATCCCGCTGTCAGTTTGGAAAACCTTGTCCGTGCTGGTGATAGACGGCGTCTTTGATCGATTTCCGAGATTGAAGTTCGGCGTGATTGAGCTGGGCGCCTCATGGATGCCGGGCCTGATGAAGTTCCTTGATTCCGGAGCTGCGGCGTTCGGGAAAGAAGAGCGTCTGCGCAGACTGTCCGCCGCGCCGAGCGAGCTCCTCCGACGTCAGGTGCGCCTCACGCCCTATCCTCATGAAGATGTCTCCTGGATCATCTCGAACACAGGTCCGGAGATGTGCATGTTTTCGTCTGACTACCCCCATGTGGAAGGGGGCAGAAATCCGCTCAAGCGCTTCAATGAGGCGCTGACGGGCACGGGTCAGGAGGCGTCGAGGCGGTTTTTCAGGGACAACTTCATCGACATGATGGGGAATGGTCTCGATCCCGCGCTTCATGACCTTCCGGGTCTCAAGGCCGCCTGAACCGTGAGGAGATAGCCTATTCGGAGCTTTTTTAAGCCTTCAGTCATCTTGACCGCAGATGGATCTGAAGAAGATGGGAGGGCGAGGAGTATCCACCTCTCCAGCAGCGTTTGACAGGGCGACGGAGCGATCATGAAGGCCGTACTCGATATAGTTTTCATCGTACTAGAGCTATTCGTATGGGTGTTGATCGCACAGGCGATTTTATCCTGGCTGATCGCCTTTAACGTTCTGAACGCGCGCAACCAGGTCGTCTCGACAATCTGGCGCTTTACGGAAGCGGTTACAGATCCTTTCCTGCGTCCGATCCGGCGTGTGGTGAGGCCGTTCAATGGTCTCGATCTCGCTCCGCTGGTTCTGATCCTGCTGGTCTACCTTATTCGCCAGATCCTCGTTCATTACGTCTATCCCAACGTCTTTTGATCCGGCGTCCCGACCATGTGCTGGAGGCTGACGGACAACGGCGTGGAGCTTTTTGTCCGTGTGTCTCCCGGGTCTCACAGGGATGTTATTGAGGGTGTTGCAGAGGACGCCGCCGGACGGCGTTTTCTGAAAGTCCGTTTGCGGGCTCCGCCAGATGCGGGTCGGGCGAACGGCGCAATTGAAGCCTTTCTGGCCGACGAGCTCGGAGCGCCGGCGTCCTCGGTAAGAATTGAAAAAGGCCGGACCCAGCGTATCAAGATGGTGCGAATCTCCCTCTCCCCGGCTATAGCCACGCGTATTGAGGCTCTGACCGGAGAGCCTTCGGGAGGTCGACCATGACAGCGAAGGTCATTGATGGAAAATGGGTCTCCCAGGCGGTTCGGGATCGGGTGGCCGCAGCCGTGGCCCGTTTGCCGGCTCGGCCCACGCTAGCGGTTGTCCTGGTCGGCGATGATCCGGCGAGCGCAGTTTATGTTCGCTCCAAGCATGAAAAATCCGAACAGGCGGGCATGCGGTCGATCACCGGCCTTCTTCCCTCGCATACGACGCAGGAAGAGGTCGAAGCGGTGATCGCAGATCTCAACGCGGACCCGGAGGTCGACGGGATCCTTCTGCAATTGCCGCTGCCGAAGGGGCTGAATGAGGCTGCCGCCATCGCGCAGATCGATCCTGCGAAGGATGTAGACGGGCTGACAGAGATTTCAGCCGGGCGTCTCGCTCTCGGTAAGGCCGGCCTCAGGCCCTGCACGCCAGTGGGGTGCGTCATTCTCGCCAAGCATGCGCTTGGTTCGGATCTGTCGGGAAAATCGGTTGTGGTTCTTGGCCGTTCAATCCTTGTTGGAAAGCCGGCAGCGCTTCTGTTCCTGGCGGAGAACTGCACTGTGACCATCGCACATTCGAGGTCTCAGGATCTGCCCGCGCTTTGCCGCTCGGCCGACATTCTTGTTCCCGCGGTAGGTCGTCCCGAGATGGTGCGCGGCGACTGGGTTAAGCCGGGGGCTTGCGTCATCGACGTGGGTATCAATCGTATCGATGCGCCGGAGAAGGGCGAAGGCAAGACCAGACTGGTTGGCGATGCGCACTTCGGCGAATGCAGCGAGGTCGCTGGGCATATCGCTCCCGTGCCTGGCGGAGTGGGCTTGATGACCGTCGCCTGCCTTCTGCGCAATACCGTCATTGCCGCCTGCGCGCGGCGGGGTTGGAGCGTGCCGGCCGAGTTGGATGGTTAGGCGGACATTTCAAGTCAGCTAGCCCAGTGGGGCGGCTTGCGCAGAGGATCTGCCCTTTGCGATTTGCGGTTCGGACCTGGGAGGTCTCAGCTGCTGTGCAATGAGCTTTCTTGTCGTGGAGGTCGCGCCATCTTTTTCTGGGACTCAATTGAGAAGAAGAGCGGTGCTGCGCCTGTTAGCGGCGGTCGTCTGCTCGGCTTGAGAGGGCGGTGATGGCTGGGCGAGCGGCTCGGATCGTCAGATCTCCGATGATCCATACCCGGGAGCAGTTATGGACAACGCAAAGCGGGCTCTGCGCTTTGTGCGGCGAACCTTTGCCGGCTGACAGATTCGCTCTCCCTCACGCCACCCTCTGGAAGAAACTACGGCCGACTGTCGACCATGTCCGTCCAAAGTCCAAGGGAGGGGGAGACGAGATCGGCAACCTCCGGCTTGTTCACGCTGTCTGTAATCGCCGCAAAGGAGATCTGTGGCGTCCTTAGGCGGACGCCTCCGGATCTGACCGTCGAAATCGCTTCGCAAGTCGCCATGCGACAAGGGCTGCGAGGATGGCGCCGTGGATCAGCGGCTCAGGCTGGTTTCCCTTCACCATGAACAAATGATGGAGAACCGCCAGAAGTGTGATCGGGAAGATAAGCCGATGAAGCTTCTCCCAGCTCGTTCGGCCAAGCTTTCGGATCATGCCGTTTGTGGACGTGAGGGCGAGCGGGATCATCGCTGCGAACGCCGCCATGCCGAGGGTTATGTAGGTCCGTTTCAGGACGTCGTCCCACAGGGCGGGCAGCGACCAGAGAAGGTCTAGCCACAGATAGGCGAGGATGTGGGCCGCTGAATAGGCGAAAGCCGCCAGCCCGATACGTCTTCGGATCAGCCCCAGAGGCGCCCAGCCGGTCATGTCCCGCAGAGGAGAGACAGCCAGTGTCACCAGGAGGATCCTGAGCGCCGTATCGCCTAGAAAGTGGTGGGTCCATTCCGCCGGATTAAAGCCAAGTTCGTTCGACAACCCCGCAAATCCGAGCGCCCATTGGGCCGCTGCGTACGCTGCAGGGGCGCAAAGAGCGATTAGAGTGAGCGGCTTCATCCAGCTACGCCCGAAGGCGCGCAGGACCGGATGAGGTGGACGCCTCATTGAGCTTCAGTAGTTTTTGGCGAGGTCCATACCCGCATAGAGCGAGGCGACCTGCTTGGAGTACCCGTTGAACATTTCCGTCCGGCGGCGTTCGTTGAACCCCTTGCCTCCGATCACTCGTTCGGTGGCCTGGCTCCATCTGGGGTGATCCACTTCGGGGTTCACATTGGAATAAAAACCGTATTCGTTGGCCCCGGCCTTGTTCCATGAGGTGGGCGGCTGGGATTTGAGGAAGCGGATCTTGACGATCGACTTGGTCCCTTTGAAGCCGTACTTCCAAGGCAGGACCGTGCGAATAGGAGCGCCGTTCTGCTTGGGCAGGGCTTTGCCGTAGACGCCTACGGCGACGAAGGCGAGTTCGTTCATCGCTTCGTCCATCCGGAGACCCTCGACATAAGGCCAATCCAGAACCGGAAGACGGACTCCGCGCATTTCTTTCGGGTTCAGGTAGGTCTCGAATTGAACAAAGCGGGCGCTGGACTTGGGCTTCAGTTTACGGATGACATCGGCCATAGGCACGCCGACCCAGGGCACGACCATCGACCAGGCTTCGACGCACCTGTGTCGATAGACCCTCTCCTCAAGCTTGGAATAATCGACCAGTTCCCTGAGAGTGTAGGTCCGCGGGGCGTCGGTTTCTCCCTCAACTGAAACAGACCACGGCGATACGGTCATCTTATCGGCGAAGCGCGCCGGGTCTGACTTATCGGTGCCGAATTCATAGAAGTTATTGTATCCCGTCACCGCGTCCTCGGACGACCACGCGTCCGCGACGGCGTATGAGGTCTTGCGTGCCGTTAGAGCCGCGCCGGGCTGAGGCGCCTGCGCCGCGGTCGGGGCGGTCGCGGGCGGGGCGCCGGCCGCCTGGGGCTTCTGGGGGGCGGCGTCTGCCGTCAGGGGGTTCAGGATCGTTCCTGCGCCAAGAGCCCCGGTTGCAGCCATCAGCGCCCGTCGATCGAGGAACAGCCCCTCTGGCGTCAACTCCGACCGGAGCGTCTGATATTCAGGGTTGCGCCAGAATTTCATCGTCATCTCCTATCGGATGAAGTCCGTTCCGCCGAACCGCGCAAGAGCGGGATCGCTCTCAGGACGGTGCTTTATTCGGTACGCGCATCATAACGCGTCGGATCGTACAAGGGTACTGCCCTCACACAATTGGGAGAAGCGATAAGACGCGGCTAACAAAAGAGAGGCGCTGCAGGGCCGAATGATGAGGAATTCACTTGTTTGCAATCCCTCTGACCCTTAGCTTTCGGGTGTGGCGGATGTCTGCTGTGTCCGAAAGGGAGTTTTATTCCAGCGACCTTACATTTCTGTCAGGGAGCTGGCTCTGGCCGGGACCATGGTCCTGATCACCTGGCGCCCACCTAGCTTGCTGGGTCGATGGGAATGAACAAGCCCGAAAACGGCGCAAATAGCGGTGCCGCCACACAGATACTCAACTCCTGCAGCCTGCGGGACAAGCGCTGCGGAGACGTCGTTTGAGTGAGTTGGCCGAGCAGAAGGCGATCCTGCGCGGACACATGCGGGAGATCCGCGCGGAGGCGGCGGCCCGCGATCCGGACGCCTCATTGCGGTTAGCTGAGCGTTTTCCCGTCAAGCTTTTTCAGCGTTACGGCCCTATAGTGTCCGGCTACGTGGCGCTCAATGACGAGCTAGATCCGGGTCCGCTGCTTGATCGACTCAAGGCCCTGGGAGGGCGTATCTGTCTCCCGCGCCTCGAGGGCGACGGGGCCATGAGCTTCAGGGACGCCGGATCGGGCGGTCTGGAAGCCGGACCTTACGGACTGACCCAGCCGTCCGCGCGCGCAGAGGAGCTTCGGCCAAGCCTCGTTCTGGCGCCGTTGCTCGCCTTCGATGCCCGCGGAGCGCGACTGGGGTATGGCAAGGGATACTATGATCGAGCGATTGCGAAGCTCCGCACGACGGGGAGGGTCTTCTACCTTGGGCTGGCCTACGCTCAGCAGCAGGCGGATGTCGTGCCGGCGGACCGTTCGGACATTCCCCTGGATTGGGTGGAGACGCCCTTGAATTCCGTACCGCTCTTTCTCGGACGTGCCATGGCGCGCTGACCCGTTGAGGGCTCGGGCGCGATAGGAATCGACCCAAGCCGACGTCAGTCGCTTGGCGAGGGCGCCAGCCTCCTGTAAGGCGTCCCGTGATCGTCCTTCCCGCTATGATCGGCATCTGAGGCGTAACGGGACGGTCGTGGATGGGAAGGCACCATGCGTCTGGCGTTTTTTGGGGATGTCGTCGGAAGGTCCGGGCGGGCCGGCTTGTCCGAGCATTTGCCACGACTGCGCGCAGAGCTCGCGCTCGACTTTGTGATCGTCAATGGGGAAAACGCGGCAGGCGGTTTCGGGATCACGCCCTCGACAGCGCAGGAGATATTCGACGCAGGCGCCGACTGCATCACCCTCGGCAATCATTCATGGGATCAGAGCGAGGCCCTGACTTATATTGAGCGAGAGCCCCGCTTGCTGCGACCCTACAACTACCCTCAGACCCTTCTGATGCCGGGGCGAGGTTCGCAGCTCTTTACAACGCCTGGCGGCATGAGGGTGTTTGTCATCCAGATCCATGGGGCCGCCTTCATGGAAGCTCTGGACGATCCCATTCAGGGGGTCGCGCGGGCTCTTGAGGAAGCGCCGATCCGGGAGGTCGCCGACGCCGTTATTGTGGAGATGCACGCCGAGGCGACGGCGGAAAAATACGTGATGGGACATTTCTGCGACGGCCGGGCGACCCTGGTGGTGGGGGCTCATACGCATGTACCGACTGCGGATGCGCAGATTCTGCCTGGCGGAACCGCATACATGTCGGATGCAGGCATGTGCGGCGATTATGACAGCGTCATCGGCATGAAGAAGGGGCCGATCGTTCAAAGAGCCATGACCCGTCTTCCCACCGAGCGCAAATCGCCTGCAGAGGGGCCGGCGACCGTTTGCGGCGTGATGGTCGTGTCTGACGACAGGACCGGTCTTGCCCTGTCGGTATCTCCCATTCGGGTCGGGGGGAGGTTGATGCGGTCGGTGCCAGATCTGTGAGGCGAACCTCAGGCGTCTTTGAGCGCTCCGTCAGGGCCCGGAGCATGCTGGATTGACGCCGCGGACATAGCGATTGACGACATTGATGTCTGAGGCCGTCTCCGAGCCCTTGAACCCGGATATTCGTGAAGGAGAGATCTGGGTCAGATAGTCACCGAGCATTCGGGAGGCGATGGGCATGTACGACCAATGCCACTCCTCCTGATTATATCCCTCCGGACGATCGACGCCTTTAGGCGAGTAGACCTGACAGAAGCCGAATTGCCTCGCGTGAACCGTCAGCCACTCATACACGCGCCGCCCGTCTCCTCTTGCGAAGTAAGAGGATTCGAGACTGTTGAGATCAAAGTCCGTGCCCCAGTGATGTCGGGATGTTCCCGGCATGGAGGAGTATTCGAGGATCTTGAGCGCACGTTGAGAGGGGTCCGGAACCGTGTCTGGAAGCCGCCCGCCTTCGACACGGGTCGATCCCGTCCACTTGTCCTCCCAAATTCGTTTTTGGTCGGAAAAGCTTCTGAAGGCTGAGACCACCGTGAGGTTCACGCCGTCCGTCCGGGCTGCCTCCGCCATCCGCACTAGGCTGTCGACGGCCTCTTTTCGTCCATAGAGCCCCTGCCTCGACGCTATGCTGGCTGGAACGGCTGAAAAATCCCTGTCGGTTCGGGGGTCGAGCGAGCCCATCAGAATTTCGAGAGCCATGGCTTCGGGCTCAACGGACGGCTCCTTTCCATCCAACGGCTGGGGCGGCGTTTCGCGCTGGCTGATGTCCCCGACCGTCAGCTGGGCCTCCTGAGCTGGAGAGGCCTTCGGAGCAGCTGCGTGGGGTGGCGGCTTTGGATCGAATGAGACTTCGCCAGGCGAACAGGAGGCGGCTCCAAGAAGCGTCGCAGCGACGAGGATGATCCGAGCAGACATGACGTCATCTCCTGACTTGGCGAACGAGCGCGCTCATTCGCCGGTCACGCGGTTGGTTTCGGCTCTCTGGGGCGAATGAGACCCTCCTGTGCGACGGAGGCGATCAGACGTCCGTCACGAGTATAGATTTCTCCGCGATTAAAGCCTCGCGCTCCCGATGCCGACGGGCTGTCCATCGAGTAGAGAAGCCATTCCTCCATGTTGACCGGTTCATGAAACCACATGGCGTGATCAAGGCTCGCCATCTGAACACCGCCAGTAAACCAGTTCACCCCATGCGGCTTCGTCGCGGTGTCCAGAATCCCCATGTCAGAGGCGTAGGCGAGGAGGCACTGATGGAGGGTCTGGTCGTCTCCAACCCGCCCTCGGGCTCTCATCCAGAGATGCTTGATAGGCGCACTGGGTTGGGGACTGACCATTGCGCGAGGGTCGACTGGCTTGAGCTCAATGGGTCTCGGTCGTGTAAATTGCTTGGCGAGTTCTTTCGGCACCCTGTCCTTCGCCATCGCCCGGAGTTCATCCTCGCTGAGAAGGTCGTCAGGGGACTTCACCTCAGGCATGGTCGACTGGTGAGTGAAGCCTGTCTCAGGAATCTGGAATGAGGCGGAGCAATTGAAGATCTGCTCACCATGCTGGATCGCCACGACCCGGCGGGTGGCGAAACTCTTGCCGTCGCGAGAGCGATCAACCTCGTAGAGGATTGGAACGCTGGGATCTCCGGGGCGGATGAAATAGGCGTGAAGAGAATGACAGAAACGGCCTTCGACCGTTCGGTAGGCGGCCACCAGAGCCTGGGCGATCACCTGTCCGCCGAACACGCGCTTCATGCCGTCATCGGGGGAGACGCCTCGAAACAGGTTGACCTCGATGCGTTCGAGATCGAGGAGGCTCAGGAGGTCCTGGACGGGATCTCCGTCGGGATTGAAAGTAGGAGCGTTCGGCATGGCGCGGTCCCTGGGGAGAGGGGATGACGTCGGTCTGACGCCGACCTGACCCCTGGATGACCCGGGATCAGCGATTGTTATAAATCTCCGCTGCAACTTTTGCGACCGCTTTCATGTCAGGTCGCGATCCGAACCCGCCCATAGGGCGAGAGGTGAGGATCCTGAGGTCTGCTCCCGCCATCTTGAGGCCGGCTTTGCTCCCGCCGTTATCGAACGCCCTCATACCAGATGCTTCCGTCCCATATCACAAGCTTGCCCCGATCGAGACCCACACGCCATTCCTTGTTCTCGACCGTGTCAATGAGCACGACGGGATAATCGCGGTCGCCCCCCTTCCAGGCTCCCGTTTTCCCTCCGTAGGCGCTCCACTCATAGGTTCCGTCCGGGTTTATGAGCAGGGCTCCGTCTCGCACGCCCGGACTTACATTGAGCGTATTATACCCGTCGACCTGGCTTGGGGTCTCGTAGGCCACACCCGGAATGTTTGTCATCCACTCCCCCATGACCTCGCGCGCTTCGGGAGGGACGCCTTCCGGCAGGACGATCTCGTCCGCAGTGATGTCTCCGTTCTGCGTATCGGCCGAAACTACACCACGGTCTCCGCCAGCGGATTCCTCCGAGCAACCCATCAGCAATGGAAGGATAACCCCGATCACAGCCGCACAACGCCTCAGCATCGACTAGCCTTTTCCTGCAACCCACAATTCATCTGCGGGATTTATCACCCTTTCGTCTCCCCTTGGAAAGGGTAAGATTTTCATCATGTATTACAAGGCGCCTTGCTCAGGTCGGGCAAGGTCGGCTAGACCACGCGTCCTTTAAAGATTGCGCCAATCGGACGGGAACCCTGCATGGCCGGCCACAGCAAATGGGCGAATATCCAGCACCGCAAGGGCAAGGCCGACAAGGCGCGCTCGAAGCTGTTCTCGAAACTGTCCAAGGAGATCACGATCGCCGCCAAGATGGGTCTGCCTGATCCGGCGATGAACCCCCGATTGCGCCTCGCCGTGAATAACGCCCGTGCGGCGTCGATGCCCAAGGACAATATCCAGCGCGCCATAGACAAAGGCTCAGGCGCTGACGGAGCCAACTATGAGACCATTCGCTACGAGGGGTTCGCCCCGGGCGGAGTGGGGCTTATCATCGAGTGTTCCACGGACAATCGTAATCGCGCCTCGGCGGATGTTCGCTCCACTTTGACGAAGAACGGCGGCAACATGGCCGAGACGGGCGCAGTGTCGTTCGGGTTCGAGAATGTGGGGGAGATCGTCTATCCGCTGTCGGCCGGCGGGGAGGATGACGTGATGGAGGCGGCTATCGAGGCAGGCGCCTCCGACGTGGTGAGCGATGGGGATGGGCATGTCATCTACACCGCTCGATCGGATCTTGCAGAAGTGGCGGCCAAGCTGGAAGGCCGTTTCAAGGTTGAGCCGACCTCCACGAACCTGATCTGGAAGCCCATGAACACCGTGGCGGTCGAGGGTGAAGACGCAGACCGTCTCATGAAGGTCCTCGATCTGCTCGACGACCTGGATGATGTTCAGAACGTTTACGGGAATTATGAGCTGTCTGAAGCTGAAATGGCGCGACTGGCGGGTTGAACGCCTCCTTGCGTCTCATTGCGTTGGAAAGAGTTTGAGGCCGACAAGCCCGTTGGGCCCGTGAAGACGTTTGGCGGGAGGGTGAGGCGACCGACCGCGCCCGCGGAGAATAAGCCCTTATGCGAATTCGCGACGTGATCTCGGCTCCCGGAACTTCACTCCTCGGGGGACTCAAGGACGGGTCGGGAGATGACCGGTTCGCGTATGACGAGCAGGCGGGTTGGGCGTGTGTGATCGACGGGGCCACGGATGTGGGCCCCGTACGCCTGTTCCCGGATGCTGAATCCGATGCGGCGTGGTTCGCAGAAGCTGTCGCGAGGACCTGTCTCGAATACCCAGCGGCCTCTGCCGAAAGGCTTGATCAGTATTTTGTCCGCCTGGTCAGCGAGTTGAGACATCGATGCGCCCGTGCGTCGATCATACCCCTTGAAGTCGCCCCTCGCGCGTCTCTTCCCACGGCGGCAGTGACCTGGATGCGATGGGCCAGGGGCAACCTCGAAGCGGCGACGCTTGGCGACACGCTTGCCCTGATCGAGACCCCGGATGGAAAGATCGGGGTTATCGGCGATGTGGCAAGGCCGGAGGATGAAAGCGCACGGGCTCGGCAGGTCATGCAGATGTCTCGGGACGACCGTTTAAGATGGCTTGCGGAGCTCCGGGCCCGGCACAATGTCGAGGCGGGTTACTGGATCCTTGGCGTCCAGCCCGAGGCGGCGTCGCATCTTGTATGTCAAACCCATGAGTGTCCGGAAGGCTCGCGAGGACTTCTGATGACCGACGGATTTTATCGACTTGTCTCGCCCTATGGTCGCTTCACTCACCGCGATCTGATCCGACGAGCCTTTGAAGACGGGCTTGGAACCTTGATGACCGAGCTGCGTCTTCTCGAAGCTTCCCCGGATGAGGATGCGGAGATCGGGCGCTTCAAGACATCCGATGACGCAACCGCCCTTATGATCGAGTTCTGACCTGTCCGCCGAACTGGGGCCGCTCGAAGAGGCCAGCCAACAGCCCCTCTGAGAGAGGTTGGATGAAACCGCCGCACGTTTCGGGCTTTCCAAATTGTCCGCCTCAGGGTTGATATGTCGGCCCGTAGCCTGCGCTCCTGCTGGAGAACCCCCTTTTGACCGACCTGAAGCCTGTTCTGGAGATCTCCGATCTGTCTGTGTCCTTTTCGACCGCAGACGGTCGGATTGAAGCGGTCCGTTCTCTCTCTTTTGACGTAGCTCCCGGGGAGTGCGTGGGACTTGTGGGTGAGAGCGGCTCGGGCAAGAGCCAGACCGTTCTGGCCGCCATGGGCCTGACGGCGGGGAACGGCGAGGTCAAGGGATCCGTACGGTTCGACGGTCGCGAGCTGGTCGGATTGTCCAAGGCCGAGATGAACCGGGTCCGGGGCGACCGGGTGGCCATGATATTCCAGGACCCTCTGACGTCCCTGACCCCCCATATGACGATCGGCGCCCAGATGGCGGAAGGTCTCGCCCGTCATCGAGGCGTCAGGGGACGGCAGGCGGAAGCGAAAATTCTTGAATGGCTCGAGCGCGTTCGCATTCCCGAAGCGCGGCGTCGGTTGCACCAGTTCCCTCACGAACTTTCCGGGGGGATGCGCCAGCGCGTGATGATCGCCTCAGCGATGCTGTGCGAGCCCAAGCTTCTTCTTGCCGACGAGCCGACCACAGCTCTTGACGTCACGGTTCAGGCCCAGGTCCTGGATCTAATGGATGAATTGAAGAAGGAGACGAAGGCTGGGCTGGTTCTGATCACCCATGACATGGGCGTTATTGCCCGCATGGCCGATCGGGTGGTCGTCATGCGTCATGGGGAACCCGTTGAAAGCGGTCCGGTGGACTCAATCTTTACGGCGCCTCGCCATGATTACACTCGGATGTTGCTTGAGGCGATGCCCCGACTGGATCGAGACGACCGCGGCGGCCGCCCAGCTGTCGCATCCCCCCCTCCGTCGGACACGCCCGCCCTCCTGCAGGTTGAGGATTTGCGGGTGTCCTTCCCCGTTCGGGTTCCGGGAGGTCTGTTCGGACGCACGGCGCCTCTGCGGGCCGTGGATGGGGTCAGTTTCGATCTGAGGCCGGGAGAAACCCTTGGCGTTGTGGGCGAGAGCGGGTGCGGAAAGTCCACCCTTGCGCGCGCCGTTCTGCGATTGGTGGATCCGACCTCTGGCGCTGTCGCCTGGCTCGGCAAGGACATCGCCCGCGCGAACCGCAAGCAGGTTCAGCCGTTGCGAAAGGATCTCCAGATCGTTTTCCAGGACCCGCTCGCAAGCCTTGATCCGCGCATGACGGTCGGCGCATCGATCTCCGAGCCGCTTCTCGTCTTCCAGCCTGATCTGTCGAAAGAGGCTCGCGAAGACGCGGTCAGGACCATGATGGCCCGGATGGGGCTCGATCCGGCCTATATCAACCGCTACCCTCATGAGCTCTCCGGCGGACAGAACCAGCGGGTCGGCATCGCTAGGGCGATGATCCTGAAACCTCGTCTTGTGGTGTGCGACGAGGCGGTCTCGGCGCTCGATGTCTCGGTTCAGGCGCAGATCCTGGATCTGCTGATCGAACTCCAGAAGGAGTTCGGGCTTGCGATGCTGTTCATTAGTCATGACCTGTCCGTGGTGCGGGAACTCTGCCATCGGGTGATGGTCCTTTATCTGGGTCGGGTAGTTGAGACGGCCTCGAGGGACGAACTTTTCTCCCGCCCGCGCCATCCCTATACCCGGGCTCTTCTTTCGGCGGCTCCCGTGCCGGATCCTGTGCGGGAACGCTCACGCGTCCGCGTCAAGCTTCAGGGGGATTTGCCCTCGCCTTTGGACGCCCGGGCGGGACTTCGTTTCCTGAAGTCCCGACTGACTGACGGGGAAGATGTCTATCGTCCCAGACTGGTTGAGGTTGCGCCCGGTCACTTTGTCGCCGAGCATGACCCCATCGAGGGGGAGGCTGGTCTCTACGCCCCGTGAACCGATCTCCTGGGGGGAGAGGGCTAGCGGTCGGCTCGTGGCCGCGTATCCGGACTTTTCCATAAGGAAAAACCCTTTATAGCTGCGCGCGTCCCGTTTTCAGGGTTCGTTTGCTGAAGGAAGAGCGCGTTGACGACCCTTAAGGCCAATCATGACACTCCCGCCTCTTCGATGGTGACCCTCGCCGATATCGAGGCGGCGGCTCGGGCGATTGAGGGCCGTGTGGAGCGAACCCCGCTGCGCTATTCGCGGACGCTTTCGGAAATCACGGGCGCCCAGATCTGGATCAAGTTTGAAAACCTGCAGTTCACAGCGGCCTTCAAGGAACGCGGCGCGCTCAACAAGCTCCTGTCTCTGACAAACGCGGAGCGGGCGGCTGGAGTGGTGGCGATGTCGGCGGGCAATCATGCTCAGGGTGTCGCCTATCATGCAGCGCGCCTTGGAATTCCAGCGACG
The DNA here is from genome assembly GCA_018969425.1 of Alphaproteobacteria bacterium. Taxonomy (GTDB): domain Bacteria; phylum Pseudomonadota; class Alphaproteobacteria; order Caulobacterales; family Hyphomonadaceae; genus UBA7672. Next base: position 16,877 of record JAGWYJ010000007.1, read on the forward strand.
ATCGTCATGCCGAGGGCGACGCCCTTTGTTAAAGTCGAGCACACCCGAAACTTCGGCGCTCGTGTGCTCCTTGTCGGCGATACGCTGGATGAGGCGAACACCCATGCCCGGGAAGTTGAGGCCAGCGAGAAGCTGACCTTCGTCCATCCGTTTGACGATGCGAAGGTGATCGCCGGGCAGGGGACGATAGGTCTTGAGATACTTTCCGAGCTCGAAGACTTCGACGTGATGCCGATCCCTGTCGGCGGCGGGGGACTTGCATCGGGGGTGGCGACCGCGATCAAGGCCTTGCGTCCGGACATATCCATACTGGGTGTGGAATCGGAGATGTATCCAGCTCTTCACGCTGAATTGCGGGGAGAGACGCCCGTTGTCGGCGGGGCGACCATCGCCGAAGGGATTGCAGTGAAGCGAGCCGGCCGAATTCCGATGGAGATTTGCTCCCGTCTGCTCGACGACATCATCCTCGTGTCGGAAGACGACCTTGAGAGGGCCATTACTTACTTCGCGACGGTTGAAAAGACGGTCGCCGAGGGGGCGGGGGCCGCGGGCCTTGCCGCGCTCCTGGCCCAGCCCGAGCGCTTTCGTGGTCGAAAGGTGGTTCTGATCCTGTGTGGGGGCAATATCGACACGCGTCTTCTGGCGTCTGTTCTCACGCGATCCCTGGTTCGTGAAAAACGCCTGACATCCATTCGCATCGTGGGCGGCGATCAGCCGGGCCTGCTTGCCCGCGTTTCGAAAGTGATTGGTGATAATGGCGGCAACATCATCGAAGTCGCCCATAATCGTATTGCCCTCGACGTACCCGCTAAGGGAGCGGAGTTCGACATCATGATCGAGACGCGCGACGCGCTGCACACTCAGGACATCATCGAAGCTCTGACCCGCGAGGGCTTCCCGCCTCGTACGTCCTGACGCCCGCGACGAAACCGTCTCCTTCAGTCCGTGCGCGACGGGGCTCGCGCTCGAACCGGGGGAATGCTACGAGACAATCCCGATAGAATTCAGGAGAAACGGGTCATGGTGCGTGCTCTTATCGCAGGTCTGGCGGTCCTCGGGCTGGCCGCCTGCCAGCCCTCCTCCAGCATCAATCGGGAGGATCCCTATTCTAGCCTCTATCCATGGAACCCTGAGAGGCAGGGTGTCGTCACCCTTGAAAGCGGCGTTCAGTACGTCGTTATCTCGGATGGCAAGAGCAAGGACGCCTCGCCGACCCCGATGGACGAGGTTGAGGTGCATTATGACGGTCGCCTCGCTTCAGATGGAACCAAGTTCGACAGTTCCTATGAGCGGGGCGAAACGGCGACCTTTCGTCTGAACCAGGTGATACCGGGCTGGACGGAAGGGCTTCAGAAGATGAAGCCCGGCGATCAATTCATGTTCTTCATTCCGGCGGCGCAAGGGTATGGAGAACGCGGGGCCGGAGGGGCGATCCCGCCGAACGCTGATCTGATGTTCCGCGTCGAGTTGCTGAAGGTCATTCCTGCTAAGCTTTCAGATGCCGAGGCCTGGAAAAAGTACTTTCCCTGGCCGACCTCGTCAGGGGACGTGATCCGGACCGCGTCAGGCCTTGAGTACGCCTCGATCCGCGAAGGCGCCGCCGAGGGCGAGATGGCGACAGATCAGGACTATGCCCGCGTTCATTTCGAGGGCCGGCTTGATGATGGAACCGTCGTCGCTTCGACCTTTGAAGCCCAGCAGCCCGAAATCTTCCCGATCGCGCAGCTGGTGCCGGGCTGGGCTGAAGCGCTGAAGCTGATGCGCCCGGGCGATCGCTGGATGGTGCGCTTTCCTGCTCACCTGATGTATGCCGGCGAGGGCGATGGGCTGATCCCCCCGAATTCCTCAGTGACCTTCGAGGTTGAACTCGAAGAGATCATTCGAGTTCAATCCGAGCCGCCTGCGCCCTCTGCCGATCAAAAGTGACAGCTGAAGGGCGATCGATCGAGCTGACCGGAGTACCTGCCAGATCTCACTGTTTGGTGTGAGGGGGAACGCTCATGAACCGGCTCGATGACGTCCGATCGATCCTGTCGTCTCTGGTGGCGTTCGATACGACATCGAGGCGATCGAATCTGGATCTGATCGCCTGGACTGAGGCTTTTCTGGATCCATGGGCGACGTCCGTCATTCGATTGCCGTCAAGAGATGGCCTCAAGGCTAATCTCTGGGCGCGGTTCGGTCCGGACGAGCCTGGAGGTTGGGTCTTGTCCGGACATACGGATGTGGTCCCCGTGGACGGCCAGCCGTGGGAGACAGATCCGTGGACCCTGACTGAGAGATCAGGTCGACTTTATGGTCGGGGCGCGTCGGACATGAAGGGATTTCTGGCCCTGTGTCTTGCACACGCCAGGCAGTTTTCTGGGCGTCCGCTGAAGCGCCCTGTCCATTTTGCTTTCTCGTATGATGAAGAGGTGGGTTGCGCAGGCGTCGGGCCGATGATCGAGCAAATCATCATGAGGGGCGCTGCTCCATCTGTGGTCTGGGTCGGTGAGCCGACTTTGTGGAACGTGGTCTCCGCTCACAAGGGGGTGCGGGTTTATGATGTGGTCGTGACGGGTAAGGACGCCCATTCGTCGAATCCGGCCCTCGGCGCCTCCGCCATTCACGAGGCCCTGGAACTTCTCGTGACGCTCCGCGGGATCGCACGTCAGGCGGAAATGTCTCCCGTCGCCGATCCGACGTTTGAACCAGCTTATCCAACGCTCACCATCGGCGCGATTTCAGGCGGTACCGCGGCCAATATTCTGGCGCGTGAGTGTCGGTTCACATTTGATCTTCGCTCAACGCCCGATGTGGATCCCGATGAGCTCCTGATGCCTTTCTTTGACCAGGTTCACAGATCAAGGGAGCGTCTGTCTGTTCATGGACCCGAATGCGGCGTAACCGTGCAAATGAACGCCGACGCACCCGGGCTCGGCAGGCGCGGCGATAGTGAGGCCGAACGGCTCCTGCGCCTCCTGACGGGCGATAACGCGGTTCGATCCGTGGCCTATGCGACCGAGGCGGGACTGTTTCAGCAGGCGGGATTATCGAGCGTCATCTGTGGGCCGGGTTCAATCGATCAGGCCCACCAGCCAAACGAATTCCTCGCCGTCTCCGAACTTGAGAGGGGTTTTCAGATCTTCGATCGCTTTCTCGGGATCGTATCCTAAGCCTGATCCTGCTTGTCGAGATAAGGCTCGACAAGCCCCTTGAGCTTCATGGTCAGCGGTCGGCCCTGGCGATCGACGGCAGCCCCTGCCACGACCCTCACCCATCCCTCGCTGATACAGTATTCCCAGACATTGGTTTTTTCGACACCGTTGAAACGGATCCCCACGCCCAGCTTGAGAAGCTCTTCGTTATAAAACGGGCTCTTGGGGTCCTGGCTCAGGCGGTCGGGCAGGGTGTCGGACATCGGGTTTCTCCCGGGGATTAAACTACGCCCTCAACTGCCCGAAATGCCCGCAGAACGCCAGACCCGACGGGCGCCCTCGGATTGTCCTGTCACCGAAGGCCAGGAAGCGGTCTTCCCCCCCAGGCGATGAAGGGGGGATTGAGAAATCCCCGTTCGACATGTCCGAACGTGAACGGCGTTCCGTCAGGATGCGATACGAAGCCTCCGGCCGCTTCAAGGACCGCCTGGCCTGCGGCTGTGTCCCATTCCATGGTGGGTCCGAACCGGGGATAGATGTCGGCGACCCCGGAGGCGACCAGGCAGAATTTCAGAGATGAACCAATCGCTGTGCGCTCCAGGACGCCATATTGCCCCAGGAAGGCGAGCGTTTGAGCGTCTAGGTGGGAGGAGCTGGTGACCGCCGTGAGGCCTGCTTTGGGATAGGGTCGGGTTCTGATTTCGTAGGCGTCGGACGCCTCGGGCCGCGAACCCGCCTCAAACCCGCGGTTCGCGTAGGAGCGACCTCCTCCGAAATACATTTCCCGTCGCGCTGGGGCGAATACGCACCCGGCAATCGCTGAACCATTCTCCACAAGGGCGATATTCACGGTGAAGTCGCCTCGCCTTTGGATGAACTCCTTTGTTCCATCCACTGGATCAACCAGAAGCATCATCCCGTCGACCGTGAATTCTCCCGTGGGGAGGCTGCCCGCGGCGGCGACTGCCTCCTCCGCCAGAACCGGAATTCCGGGGAGATCCCGGGTAAGGCGCTCGAGAATGATCGCCTCGGCTCGCTCATCCGCATCGGAGACCGGACTGAGATCCGCCTTGCTTCGTGTCTCGAAATCGCTGTTGTAGACGTCCATGACCGTTACGCCCGCAAGCGAGCATATGTCTGCCAGCAGCAACGCTATCCGAGCGGTCTCCGAAGAGGGGGTGGCGTTCTGTTCGGCCATCTGTCGTATTCCCTGATTGACGAACACGCTTTGCGGGGCCGGCTGGACATGTCAATGCATGGGCTGTGAGGCCGTTCTGGACATGGGATGGCCTGCAGGGACGGAGAAAAAGCGTTTCGCCTCAGAAAATCATGTGGGCGGAATGACATCTGGGGAAAAGGTCATGACAGGTCGGACCGTGCTGATCGCCGGCGGAGCCGGTTACATCGGATCTCATGCGGCCAAGTCGTTGAGGGCCGCGGGACATAATCCTGTGGTGTTCGATAATCTCTCAACCGGCCATGAACACGCCGTCAAATGGGGGCCGTTGGTTAGGGGAGACATTCGCGACCCTCACGCGGTCCGGTCGGCCCTTCGTGAACACCGTCCTGATCTGGTCATGCATTTCGCCGCCCGCATCGAGGTTGGCGAGGGAGAACGTGCCCCGGCGGAGTTTTACGACAACAATGTCGCGGGTTCGCTCAATCTCATCAGGGTGATGATGGAAGAAGGTGTGCGCTCGCTGGTCTTTTCATCGACTTGCGCGATTTATGGGGATCCCGAGCGGCTGCCTCTCACGGAAGATATGCCGAAGCGCCCTGTCAGCGTTTATGGACGCACCAAGCTGATGGTTGAGCAGATGCTTGAGGATATTGCGCGTGCGGAGGATTTCCGGTTTGCAGCGCTCAGATATTTTAATGCGTCGGGTGCCGATCCTGAAGGAGAGATCGGCGAAGAGCACGAGCCTGAGACCCATCTTATTCCCAATGCGCTGAAGGCGGCCGTCGGTCTGGGCGGCGCCATGAGGTTGTTCGGAAACGATTATCCGACGCCGGACGGCACGAATGTCCGCGATTTCGTCCATGTTTCAGATTTGGCCGACGCTCATAGCCTCGCAGCGGACCATCTCGTTCAGGGAGGAGGAAATCTTCAGCTCAATCTCGGGGTTGGAAAGGGCGTGACGGTTCTGGACGTGCTCAGGGCTGTCGAGAGGGCGACCGGCCGGCCCGTACCCTTCGAGATCGCACCGAGACGGGCGGGCGACGCAGTATCGCTCTATGCAGATACCGCGCGGGTAAGTAGCGCTCTCGCGTGGCGACCGCATCGATCGGACCTTGATACGATTGTCGGGTCCGCATGGCGTTTTCACAGAAAGTCATGGGGTCTGTGAGATCGCAGCAATAAGCATGACGGCCAGGAGTGAGGTGACCCTTGCTCTGTCTGCTTTGCATTAGGCGGCGTTTCGGCCTAGTTTCGATCCTTGCGTGATGAGGGGCGCGAACCCTCGCAGAAGGTGCCTCGGTCATGCGAATTCTCCTCACAGGGGTCGCAGGGTTCATCGGATTCCACCTGGCCCGCGCGCTGCTGGCCCGGGGCCATGAGATCCGTGGCCTCGATAGCCTCAACGCGTATTATGATCCTCAGCTGAAGCGGGATCGCCTTTCGGAGATTGGCGATAGGCCTGGGTTCTCGTTTCGTGAGGTTGACATCGCCGACCCGGAGGCCCTTGAGACGGCGTGTGAGGGATACTCCGCGGAGGTGATCATCCACCTCGCTGCCCAGGCAGGGGTCCGGTACTCGCTGATCAATCCGCGAGCTTATGTCGATTCAAATGTCCACGGGCAGCTCAACCTGCTTGAGCACGCGCGGACGCAATCTGGTCTTCGGCATTTTATCTATGCCTCCTCGTCTTCGGTTTACGGGGATCGCTCGGATGGACCCTTCCGTGAGACGGATCGATGCGATTCGCCTGCCTCGATTTATGCTGCAACCAAAAGATCCGGCGAGTTGCTCACCGAGACATATTCGCGGCTTTATGGACTGACGGCTTCGGGCTTAAGGTTTTTCACGGTCTATGGACCGTGGGGTCGGCCCGACATGGCTTATTGGTCATTCACCGAGGCCGTGTTGCGCGAAAGGCCGATCCAGCTCTTCAATGGAGGTCAGCTGAGACGGGATTTCACCTGTATCGACGATATCGTCGAGGCGATTGTCCGCATGGCGGAGGTCGATCCAGAAGCCGGCCATCAGATCTACAATATCGGAAACTCCAGCCCAGTGACGCTTGATCGTTTTGTCAGAGCGATCGAGACCTCGTGTGGGCGAAAAGCGATCCGCGAGTACGCTCCTATGCAGCCTGGAGACGTAGGTGAGACATATGCAGACGTCTCAAAACTGGAGGCGCGCTATGGGTACCGACCTCAGGTTGCGATCGAGGATGGGATTGATCGCTTCGTGACATGGTTCCGCAGGCGGAGCGACCTCTGAGTTATGTCCGGAGGGATCAGGTCTGCTTGAGCAGGTCCGTCAGGATCCTCTGGGCGTCTTTGCCAAGATCTTTGTGGGCGAGCGCCATGGCCGCGAAGGCCTGAAGATAGAGCAGCTTATCCCCGCAATCATAGTCCTGGCCGTCATAGCGAAGCGCGTGAAAGGACTGGAGGGTCATGAGCCGGAGCATGGCGTCCGTCAGCTGGATCTCGCCTCCTGCGCCCGGGGTCTGTGTGGCGAGGAGATCGAAGATTTCCGGCTGAAGGATGTATCGTCCTGTAATCTTGAGGCGCGAAGGCGCCTCCGCGGCCGGCGGCTTTTCAACCATTCCTTTCATCGGGATGAGCGGACCGGCTGGCGCCCCAAGCGGATCAATGACGCCATAGGACGAGACCCGTTCAGCCGGAACCTCGTCTACGGCGACAATGTTGCCGCCAACCTCCCGATAGGCCGCTATCATCTGGGAGAGGCATGAGGGCGATGCCTGGACCAGAACATCAGGCAGAAGCACCGCAAACGGCTCATCGCCGATGAGATCGCGGGCGCAAAGAACAGCATGGCCAAGTCCAAGGGCCTGTTGCTGACGCGTGAAGCTGGCGGCTCCAGCGGGCAGGGCGGCGCGCCGCAATTCTGCGAGGAGATCGGACTTACCCTTCGCCGAAAGCTGGGATTCCAGCTCGAAGGCATGGTCAAAATAGTCCTCGATGGACCCCTTGTTGCGCCCCGTGACGAAGACGAAATGCTCGATCCCGGCCTCGCGCGCCTCGTCGACGACATACTGGATGGCTGGACGGTCAAAGACCGTAAGCATTTCCTTTGGGACAGTTTTTGTCGCCGGCAATACCCGTGTCCCAAATCCTGCCACGGGCAGAACGGCTTTCCGAACGGGCTTTGACATGGAGGCTCCGGATAATGAACGATCCTCAATCGGACCACTTCTTGCAGCAATCTTTGTGCCGCAGTCGGGCTACTCGACCGTCACCGACTTGGCGAGATTGCGCGGCTGGTCGACATCGGTCCCTTTTTCAACCGCAACGTGGTAGGCAAGCAGCTGGAGGGGAATGACCCCGATCAAGGGCTGAAGCACGCTCTCGCAGGTGGGCGTCTCCAGAACGGCCCACGGCGCGGAGCCAGCGGCCGATCTGCCGCGAGCGTCAGTAATCAACAGAACCCGGCCACGACGCGCGGCCACTTCCTGAAGATTGGAGAGAGACTTCTCGAACAGGTGATCGAACGGGGCGGTCATCACGACGGGCGTTCGCTCATCGATCAGGGCGATCGGTCCGTGCTTGAGCTCCCCCGACGCATAGCCCTCAGCATGAATATAGGAGATTTCTTTCAGCTTGAGAGCGCCTTCAAGAGCGATCGGAAAGTTCTGGCCTCGGCCCAGGTACAGGACGTCACGCGCCTTGGCGAGCTCTACGGCGATCGGGCGGATGTCCGTCTCCAGCTTGAGTGCGTCTCCGATCAGCCTCGGCAATTCCAGTAAGGATGTAACGAGCCGCTGCTCGTCCTCTTCAGTAAGACGGCCGCGCTGGCGACCCGCAGCGATAGCAAGGCAGAGGAGGGCGCAAAGCTGAGCGGTAAAGGCCTTGGTCGAGGCGACGCCGACCTCAACGCCTGCATGGGTTGGAAACACAATGTCGGCCTGCCGTGCGATGGAGGAGGTCGGGACATTGACAACCGCTGCGGTGAGGACACCGCGAGCTTTGCAGTATTCAAGCGCGGCCTTTGTGTCCGCGGTTTCACCGGACTGGGTAACAACAAGAGCGAGCGTCCGTGGAGGAAGCACGGGGTCCCGATAACGAAACTCTGAGGCGACATCGACATCTGTGGAGACGCCCGCGAGCTGCTCAAACCAGTACCTGGCCACATATCCGGCATAATAAGCGGTGCCGCAGGCGACAATCTGGATACGGTCGATGGCGGAAAAGTCGACCTTATGTCCCGATGACTGGTCGGGAAGTTCCACCGCTCCCCTGAATGCGTCGACATAGGCGCTGATCGTCCGACTTGAGAAATCGGGTTGCTCAAAGATCTCCTTTTGCATGAAGTGCCGATAGACGCCCTTCTCGGCGGCCGCCCCCGCGTCGGGGACGAGGGTGGTCGGTCGGGAAACGGGTGTGTCGGTCTCTGTGAAAACAAGGGCTTCAGTTCGCGACAGAGCGCACCAGTCGCCCTCTTCAAGATAGATCACCTTCTGAGTAAAGGGGCCGACGGCCAGAGCATCCGACCCCAGATACATCTCGCCGTCTCCAAGACCGATGACGAGGGGAGAGCCCCGTCTGGCCCCGAGAATAAGGTCATCCTCACCTGCGATGAGAGCGGCGATTGCAAAGGCCCCCCTGAGCTGGGTCAGGGTCCTCGAGAAAGCTGTTCGCGCATCAAGCCCCGCTTCAAGACCTTCATCGATGAGGTGAGCAATCGTCTCCGAATCCGTCTCCGAGGTGAAAACCCGTCCGCGGCTCTCAAGCTGGTCCCGAAGCTCGCGGAAATTCTCGATGATGCCGTTATGGACGATCGCGACGCGGCCTGCGGCATGGGGATGGGCATTGGCTTCATTCGCTTCGCCGTGCGTCGCCCAGCGCGTATGACCGATCCCAATAAGACCTGTCGGACCGGCTGCGCTGACCATGTCCGCCAGATTGCCGAGCTTGCCAGGAGCGCGGATGCGCTGGATCCCGACATCCTTCAGTAGGGCGATGCCAGCGCTGTCATATCCTCGATACTCCAGACGCCGGAGCGCTTCTACGAGACGCATAGCGACCGGTCTGACGCCGACGATACCGATAATGCCGCACATGGGGGGAATCCGAACTGATGACGCAGCTCATCTACAGGCGGAAGCGGCGTTAAGGTATCGCAAAAAAGCGTCAGGCGGCGTCACGAATGTCACGACTGCGCGACAGGATCTGGTAAGGGGGCGGGAGATCTGGTGGGCGTTGATGGTATCCGTGGAACGTTGGTGAGCACATGAGCGGTCGCAAGATCTTTGGAACGGACGGTATTCGCGGGCAGGTAAACTCCTGGCCCGTGACGCCTGAGATGGCCATGCGCCTCGGAATGGCGGCCGCAGCCTATTTCCGGCGCTCGGAACCACGCCGACATCTGGTGGTGATTGGCAAGGATACGCGTCTTTCAGGCTACATGCTCGAGCCGGCCCTGACAGCGGGTTTTACGGCCAAGGGAATGGATGTGGTCTTGTTCGGCCCGCTCCCGACCCCCGGTGTTTCGATGCTGACGCGCTCGCTCCGGGCGGATCTCGGCGTCATGATTTCAGCGTCTCATAATGGTTATCAGGACAACGGCATCAAGCTGTTTGGACCCGATGGATACAAGCTGTCGGATGAGGCCGAGCTCGCGATTGAGGGGTTGATGAGCAAGGGGCTCGATGAGGATCTCGTAGCGCCAGCCGACCTTGGGCGCGCTCAGCGGGTCGACGATGCGCAGTCCCGATATGTTGAGATCGTCAAGGCGACCTTCCCACGTAAGCTGCGTCTGTCCAATCTTCGCATCGTCATCGATTGCGCCAATGGCGCCGCCTACAAGGTCGCACCCAAGGCATTGTTTGAGCTGGGGGCGGAGGTTTTTCCCATCGGGGTGGACCCCTCAGGGTTCAACATCAATCGCGAGGTCGGATCGACGGATACGCGAGCCCTGGTCGAAGCCGTGCACCGGTATCGCGCTGACATTGGGATCGCGCTCGATGGGGACGCCGACAGGGTGGTGCTCTGTGATGAGACCGGGCGAATCATAGATGGGGATCAGCTTTTGGGTCTCATCGCGCAGAGCTGGAAGGCGCAGGGGCGTCTCGCCAAAAATGCGGTGGTGGCCACGGTTATGTCCAATCTGGGCCTTGAGACCCATCTCAAGGGTCTGGGCGTTCGTCTCGAGCGGACGCAGGTTGGGGACCGCTATGTCGTCGGTCGGATGATGGACAAGGGCATCAATGTGGGCGGCGAGCAGTCTGGCCACATCGTTCTGTCCGATTTTTCGACAACCGGCGATGGGCTGGTTGCGGCCCTGCAGGTACTGGCGGTGATGATTGAGACCGGACGTCGTCTGAGCGAAGTCGCGCACGTTTTTGATCCCGCGCCCCAGCGGCTGGTCAATCGTCCTTACAAGGGCGGAGATCCGCTCGCCCGTAAACACGTTCAGGAGGCTATCGCGGCAGCCGAAAAGGCTCTGGGATCCCGAGGCCGCCTGCTGGTTCGTCGGTCGGGAACAGAACCGATTATCCGTGTCATGGCGCAGGCGGAGACGGACGATCTTGTCCATGAGGCGGTCGATGGAGTGTTGGCGTCTCTCGATCGAGATTAGTGGGCGCTATCGGTAGGTGTAGTGCTTGTGCAGAAAATAGCTTGAAAACGCTGGAGTTGCGACGCCGGCCAGGTGAGCAAACTCGAAGGGATGGAAGGTCCAGCCGGCGTAAGGCAGAACGATCCGTGCGAGGATCGAGCTGACAAACCAGGCAAGCGCCAGTCCGATCGCATTGACCTGAGTGAACCGGATCAACCTCCGCCTGAGGGGGGTGTTCGGGTCCCCGAAAATCACCTTCTGGAACGCCACGAACGCGATCAGCATCCCCACCATGTAGGCGAGCACGACCGCGGCCTCGAAGGGCATCATGATATCGAACAGATAGCGGGCGATGAGATTGGCGAACGCCGCAATAGCGCCGATCGCCAGAAAGCGAACAAATTCCCGGAGGCTGGCTCTCTCGGCTTGCGCGGCGGTCATCTTCCGGCGGCCAGGCTGTCGAGCACCTGTCGGGAGGGAGCGTCCGTCGCTAAAGGGCTATGCGCCTCGGAGGGGGAGCCGAAGGCGGCGAAGAGGAAGCTGGCGGCCAGAGCTGCGCCCAGTCCAAGACTTGCAGGGTCCCTGATGGCGAACGTCACCGGATCGTCATCTAGTTGGGCCCGATTGGCGAGAAGCCAGACCCGCATCAGCCAGATCGACAGAATGAGCGGCGCCATCCAGAGGGCGTCCGGAGCCTGATAGACGCCGGATGGCCAGGCTGAATCGATGAGATAGAGGACGAGGATGATCGGGCAGGCCGTTGCCGCTGCAAGGCCGAGCGCCAGGGTCAGGGGCGCATCACGGGCCGTATATCCTCGATTGGCGACCTGCGTGTCGCCGGCTTCGGCCTTTTTCAGCACTTCGACATGGCGCTTGGCGAGCGAGAGGGAGAAGAACAGGAACATCGAAAAGACGATCAGCCATTGGGTGACCGCGACCCCGGCAAGCGCCCCACCCATGAAGAGGCGAAGGGTGAAGAGGACGCCAAGGAGGAGGGCGTCAAAGAGCGGGATGCGCTTGAGGCTGATCGAATAGGACAGTGTGATGACGAGATAGGCCGCCATCAGGCTGAAGAAGGCGGGTGAGAGCAGATAGGCCCCGACGAGGCCCGTGATGATCAGAACGGGCGCTGCGACAAATCCCTGCCAGAGCTTGATGCGTCCTGAGGCGAATGGACGTTTGTTCTTGGAATGGTGGCGACGATCGGCGTTGAGGTCGAGAAGATCGTTGAGAATATAGGTGCCTGACGCCATCAGCCCGACGAGCGGAAAACCCAGAAGACATCGGATGAACGCTTCAGGCTCGGAGGTCTTGAGGGCAAGGATCGGCGCGACGAAGATCAGGAGGTTCTTAGCCCACTGATGGAGCCGCATCGCCTTGCGCCATGATCTGAGGTCTCCTCCGGGCCGGTCGAACACAGCGCCGACCTCCGTGCCCTGGGCGCGGATCGCTGCCGAACGAGCCGTGCCGCCGTCGACATGGGAGGCGAGGCGTGCGGCCGTCCAGACTTTCATGTCGGCGGGACTGTCGCCGATATACTCAAATCCGTTGGGATAAGCGGCCTTGAGGCGCGCCGCTTTGTTTCGGCCCTTGTTGTTGACCGTCCCGTCGCTCGCCATGATGCTGGTGAACACGCCGAAATGGTCGGCGACCGCCTTCACCATGCTTTGATCCGCCGCGGACGCAAGGACGACCTCTCGTCCAGCCTCGCGGGCTTTGCGACAATAGGCGAGAACCTCCTCGTTCACCGGCAGACGTGTGACGTCGACGTCGGCCGCCTGGCTCAGGCGGGCTTTGATCCGGGCGATCGAGAAGGGCAGAAGAATGAGCTGGAAGAGCGTCCACAATGGCCGCACGCGTAATCGATTGGCGATCGCTTCAAACAGAGTGTCGGTTAAAAGGAAAGTCCCGTCGAGATCGACCGCGAGGGGAAGGCCGCCCTGACCCGGATCCTGAGCGGGGGACAGTAGGGACTGTGGGGCCGGCTCAGGGGGGGCGGTCAGGTTCATCAGGGCTCTCATAATCGGCCAGTGCGCAAAGCCGGACGTCGACGGCTGAATTTAGTCTAAACTGCTCAAGAGAGCGTTGATCCGGCAACTCCAGACGTTCAATAGGCGACCTTGCAGCCTGCGATCGCCTGTCGGGAGCGAGGCCGTTCAGGATAGAGGACGAGAAAACGACCGCTCAAAAGGCATGGAGACCTATGGTCTTCAGCTTCGAGAGGGTTCATATGGGCGCGAACCAAGGAGCATTGCCATGGCGGACGGCGTGGACCTGACCCCCAACCCTATCGTTGAAATCGCCTCAGCCAGGGGCGCTGTTCGGATCGGTCCGGATCAGCCGGTGGTCTTTATCGCCGGCCCCTGCGCGCTCGAATCTCGCGATCACGCCCTCAAAATGGCCTCGGCGCTGCGGGCGATCGGCGATCGTCTTGGCTGCTCGATCATCTACAAGACCTCCTTCGACAAGGCCAATCGCACCAGCGTCAAGTCCTACCGAGGGGTGGGCCTTGAGGACGCCTTGCCGGTCTTCGAGGACGTACGGGATGCAACCGGTCTTCCGGTGATCACAGACGTCCATCTCCCTGAGCAGTGCGCAATCGCCGCTGAGGCGGTCGATATCCTTCAGATCCCGGCCTTCCTGTGCCGGCAGACAGATCTTCTGGTCGCCGCAGCGGAGACCGGTCGCGTCGTGAACGTCAAGAAGGGTCAGTTCCTGGCGCCCTGGGACATGAAGAATGTGGTGCAAAAGCTGGTCGCCTCTGGCTGTCGGGACGTGCTGGTGACGGAACGCGGCGTATCATTTGGATACAACACGCTGGTGTCTGACATGCGCGCCCTGCCTGAGCTGGCGGCGACGGGCGCGCCGGTCGTTTTCGACGCAACCCATTCAGTCCAGCAACCAGGCGGGCAGGGGGCGACCTCGGGCGGCCAGAGACAGTTTGTTCCCGTTCTGGCTCGTGCGGCCGCAGCGGTGGGCGTCAGCGCGGTGTTTATTGAAACCCATGAGGCGCCGGACCGTGCGCCTTCGGACGGTCCCAACATGGTGCCTCTCGATCAGCTCGAGGAATTGATGAGGCAGATCATGGCGTTTGACCGTCTCGCGAAGTCCTTCATCTGAGACGTCGATCGGTCTGCAGGCCTCTGAAGGTCGGGCGGCCTGCGACAGACCACGACAGTGTTTGGGTTCAAGAGCCATGTCGATGACGGATCAATCTGACATACTGACCGCCCGCAGGGTGCTGGCGCTTGAGGCGGAGGCTCTCGGCGCATTGGCTGCCTCTCTCGACGCCTCCTTCGTGAAAGCGGTTGAGGCCATGCTCTCCGCCAGGGGGCGGGTCATCCTGACCGGAGTGGGCAAGTCCGGCCATGTCGCCCGGAAGATCGCCGCAACCCTCGCCTCCACCGGAACGCCCTCTCACTTTGTCCATCCGACCGAAGCCAGCCACGGCGATCTGGGAATGATTTCAACGGACGACGTGGTCCTGGCGCTTTCGAAATCCGGTGAGACGTCCGAGCTTTCGGATCTCCTTCATTATACCCGGCGGTTCGGCATCCCCCTGATCGCGGTGACGACCAGAGCAGAGAGCGCGCTTGGCCGCGCTGGCGATGTCGCCCTGATCCTGCCGGATGCGCCCGAAGCGTGCGGGGAGACCCAGGCGCCGACGACCTCGACCACTTTGATGATCGCCCTTGGCGATGCGCTCGCCGTCGCTCTTCTCGAGCGGCGGGGGTTTAAGGCGGATCGCTTCAAGGTCTTTCATCCGGGCGGCAAGCTGGGAGCCATGCTGACGACCGCCTCGGACGTCATGCATGGAGGTGAGGAACTCCCGCTGGTGAAGCTTGGAACGCCCTTTCGCGAGGGCGTTGCGCAGATGTCGCAAAAGGGATTTGGGATATTGGGGGTGGTGGATGTGATCGGCCACCTCAAAGGCGTGGTCACCGATGGCGACCTCAGACGATACATCGCCTCGGGCGCTCTGGCCGAATGTATCGAGGATGTGATGACCCGCAATCCGTTCACGGTGGAGCCGGACACGCTGGCGCCGAGCGTGTTGCGGACCATGAACGAGCGAAAGATCACCCAGGTCTTTGTCGTCTCCGCGTCCTTTCCGGTCGGCCTTGTTCACCTCCACGACCTCCTGCGGGCCGGCGTCGCGTGAGGGTTTATGAGAGGGAGGATCCTGTCGTGAACGTCCTGATCGTCATACCCGCCCGCTGGAAGTCCACCCGCTTTCCAGGAAAGCCCCTGCATCCGATCGCCGGGATCTCGATGCTCGCGCGTACGGCGGATGTCGCAAAAAAGGCCGGGGCGGCGTGCGGAGCTCGCGTGGTGTGTGCGACCGATGACGATCGCATTCTGGATCATGCCCGCTCCATCGGCCTCGAGGCCGTGATGACCGACCCGGACCTCGCCTCGGGGACGGACAGGGCGCGCGCCGCGGCGGATCTTGTGGCCCCGGAGGCGGAGTTCATCGTCAATCTGCAGGGAGATGCCCCTTTCACGCCCGTCAGCCATGTCTCGGCGCTGATCGGGGCCGCCGGCGAAGCGGATGTGGTGACCCCTGTTGTTGCTTTGACCTGGAAGGCGCTGGACGATCTGCGCGAACGCAAGAAGACGACGCCCTTTTCGGGGACGACCTGCATCCGCGGCGAGAGCGGGCGCGCCCTCTGGTTTTCAAAAACGATTCTTCCCGCCATCAGGTCGGAGGCGGGTTTGAGGGCCGCCTCCGACCTCTCGCCGGTTCTCCAGCATATCGGTCTTTACGGTTACTCCCGCTCAGCGCTGGAGGTGATCTCCGTCCTGCCGTTGTCCCGCTACGAAGGGCTTGAGGGTCTCGAGCAGCTGAGATTTCTCGAAAACGGCCTCAGCGTTCAGGCGGTGCTTGTCGATGCGCCGGAGCTTGCGATCTCGGGCATCGACACTCCCGAGGATGCAGCCCTGGCTGAGCGCCTCCTTACGACCCACGGCGATCCGTTTCGCCGATGAACGCAGACATTTACATTGTCCGCCACGGCAACACGTTCGACCCGGGAGACACGCTTCTCAGGGTCGGGGCGAGGACTGATCTGGCTTTGTCCGTGTCAGGGTGCGAGCAGGCCGACCGACTGGGCCGACATTTCCGTGAGAAGGACATTGTGTTCTCTTCAATCCGGACAGGCCCCCTTCGACGGACCCGCGAGACGACAGACCGTATCGGCGCTTACCAGAGATCACTCGCAGAAATCCGCATTGAGCCGTTTCTGAAGGAGATTGATTACGGCCCGGATGAAGGGGTGGCGGAGAGCGAGGTGCTGGCCCGGATTGGACCGGCGGGGCTTCAGGCGTGGGAAGAGGCCGGCCGGCCGCCTCCGGGCTGGATCGTAGATCCGCCGGCGCTGGAGGCATCCTGGCGGTCTTTGTTCGAGCATCTTCAATCATCCCCGGGCGCTCATCTGGTCGTCACCTCCAACGGGATTGCCCGATTTGCGCGTTCGGTCATCGGAGATAGGGGGCCAGGAAAACTCTCAACCGGCGGCTATGGCGTGATCCGCCTCAGTGCGGGCGGGCCGGAGGCCCTCTGCTGGAATGAGCGCCCCTGAGGGGGGACGTGCGTTACAGAATGAAGCGTAAGGTGATTTGCCCGGACGGGGGAGGCTGAGCGATGGAGAGAGCTCGGCGGCCAGGCAGAGGAAGAGGCGGAGCTTTGAGATGAACTTCATCGACCTTCAGGCGCAACGGGCCCGCATCGCTCCGGAGATTGACGCCGCCATCGGGCGCGTTTTGTCGACCTGCGGGTTCATCATGGGGCCTGAGGTTGTAAACTTCGAGGCGGCTCTGGCCTCGTTCGCCGGGGCCAGGCATGCTCTTGCCTGTGCGAACGGAACCGATGCGCTTCTCATCCCCCTGCGCGCCTGGGACATTGGCCCGGGGGATGCGGTTTTTGTGCCTTCTTTCACCTTTGTCGCGTCCGCCGAGGTCGCGCCCCTCGTGGGAGCAAGCCCGGTTTTTGTCGACGTGCTGCCGGATACCTACAATATGGATCCCGAAAGCCTTGAGGCCGCGATTCTGGCGGTCAAGGCGGCTGGAGAGCTGACGCCGCGGGCGATCATTGCGGTCGATCTATTCGGCCAGCCAGCGGATTATCCGGCGATCTCAGAGATTGCAAAGCGCCACGGTCTGAAGCTGATCGCCGACCAGGCTCAGGGTTTCGGATGCACGCTGAACGGCCGCCAGCCGCTGGACTGGGCCGATGTGGCGACAGCGTCCTTTTTCCCGGCGAAGCCTCTCGGTTGCTACGGCGACGGAGGGGCCGTTCTCACCAATGACCCATCGCTGGCAGGCCTTGTGGACTCCATCCGAATTCATGGAAAGGCGAGCGCTGAGGACATGGCGGCGCGCCGCTATGACAATGATCCGCGCTATCTCAACATGCGCGTCGGGGTCAATTCGAGGCTCGATGCTCTTCAGGCGGCGATACTTGTCGAGAAGCTGAAGATATACCCCGACGAGCTTGTTCGTCGTGACGCGATTGCCCGACGGTACTCTGAACGTCTTGCGCCTTATGTGCGGCAGGTTCCAAAGGTGATCGCCGGAGGGTTTTCGAACTGGGCCCAGTACACGATCGAGCATGACGCTCGTGACGCCCTGTGCGCCCATCTCAAGACGAAGGGCGTTCCGACGGCGATCTATTATCCGATCCCGATCCACATGCAGGATGTCTACAGCCGCTATTCTCGCGCGCCGGGAGGGCTGCCCGTGACGGAGGCCGTGAGATCTCGTGTTGTGTCCCTGCCCATGCATCCCTACCTCTCGGAGCAGGATCAGGATCGGGTCGTGGAGGCGATTGCCTCCTTTAGCTAGCGTCCACCCCTCTGTCATATCTCATAGGGGCGGTGACGGCTGGTCTGCGATCACACCATCGCCCTTTCAGGTGAGAGAGATCAGTCGTCGGTCGCCGGGGGTGTCTCTCCTTTAACGCCGACGGTGCGGATCCGGATCGAACGGACTTCCATCGATCGCCTTTTGTCAGGGGCCACGGGACGTATCCCTATGAAGTCATAGCCTTCGCTGTCGCCTCGCGGCGGCACGCTCCAGACGAACGTGTAGGGCGCAAACTCTGCGGTTAAGGGGAAGGTTCGCCATCCGCTTTCCTCGCCGGCTCGCGCCATATAGGCGGCCTCGAACTGGCTCGCCCCAAATTCTCCGGCGGCGCGTGCCTCAATCGCGACCTCGACCTCCCGGTTCTCGAAGGCGTATTCAAGGTCTTCGGCCAGGACAAGATGGGGGCCTGAGCGCGGGTCGTCATAGGTCTGCTCTGCGAGGCGGTTAATCCGCAGGAGAACGCCCTCTCCTGCCGAGCCAGGCTCGAAAGTTAGTCCCCCAGTCTCCCCCGGAAGGAAGCGGTGAAGTTCTTCACCGGCAGCCAGAACGTCTTCAGCATTCCGCCCGCCTCCGCTAAGCGGGCCGGTAGGAGGTCTTTCCGCGAAGGGGTCGAGGGCCAGGAATACGAAGGCCGCTGCGATCAGCAGCGCCATCGGAAAGAAAAGACGGTCGGACATCGAAAAATGGCCTTCAGGCGATGGATCCCATCCCTAACCAGCTGGAACTCGATGGGAAAGCGTCAGTTGCTGAAGATCCTGCCGACGCCTGTAACAATCCGTCAATTCTCTTTTGCAAAGAGGGGGTAGGGTTGGAAGGAATGTCACGTATGGTCGTGGACGCACGCATTGATGCAAAGACCCTAAAGGCCGCCAACATCAATTCGGCGACCTATCTCGCGACCGATTATCTGAACCATTACAATGAAGTGGCCATGCTGGTCGGCATGCTCGGCGACATGCCTGACATGTGCGACCTGATCATCGAATGGCAGCCTATCTCCTACGCTGAGCATTTCCGGCAGACAGCCTTCAGCGACAAGGAACTGGCGATCGCCGCCTTCGAGCAGGCCCCGGCAGATGTGCTCGCCCGCTTCAGGGCCGCCTGCAACGAGGTGGAAGAGGCGATTTATGAGGTCCAGCGCCAGCTCAGGGCGGCGCCGGAGAAGGCGGCTCGCGTCGCTGTTTACGGTCAGGAGATCTTCGAGCTGATCAGTCTCGTTGGCGGAGTGATCAACGGCGAAGGCGAGCGGGCGATCGACGACGGCGCCCAGGCGGACGTCGACGCCCTCTTCGCCTGATAATTCGCTCCCATACCGGCTTTCCAGTCCTCTGCGGATCCCGCGCTCTTGATCTCCATCCCGCAAACGGGGAGGGTGGTCTGAACCCGTCGAACAGGGTTCGGAGACGCGGCGTGATGAGCGGGATCAGAATCGCAAGGACGACGGGTCCTGAGGGCGGACGCTACGCAGCTCTTGTCGACGGTCATGAATGCGAGCTGACCTATCGTCTCGATAGGGCGGGCGGTCATCCGGTCATGGCTATCGACCGGACTTATGTGGACAAGTCTTTGTCGGGACGCGGCGTCGGTCTGGCCTTGCTGGAGCGCGCTGTGGCGGACGCCCGCGATGAGGGATTGTTGATTGATCCGAGATGCTCCTTTGTTCGCGCCCAGATGGCCCGCAGGCCCGAGTGGAGCATGTGTCTTGCCCGCTCCCTCTGAGATGACGGTGTATGTTCTATGACGCCGGAAAATCCAGATAAGCCCTACTGGGAGACCAAGCGCCTGTCAGAGATGACAGAGGCTGAATGGGAGGCCCTGTGCGACGGGTGCGGCAAGTGCTGTCTTGTGAAGCTGGAGGATGAGGACACGACCGAGGTCCTCTACACGGGCCTTCACTGTCGCCTTCTGGACGCTTCAACCTGTCAGTGCTCGAACTATGAGAACCGCAGGGATTATGTCCCGGACTGCATCAAGCTCACCGCAGAGACCATTCCGGTCTATGACTGGTTGCCGAAGACCTGCGCCTACCGCTTGATTGAGGAGGGTCGTCCGCTGCCTGAATGGCACCACCTGGTGTGCGGCGACCGTGAGGAGATCCATCGTCGTGGCGTCTCCGCGAAAAACAAGACCATCAGCGAGGATGAGGTCGCCGAAGAGGACGCCCTCGACCACATCGCTCCCTGGGCCAATCGTCCGCCGTCAGCTTACCGACGCCGCAATCGGCGCACGCAGAAACGCTGACCGCGAGGTTCATCCCGTCGCCCGGCTCCCTTGCGCCGTGATCACGGCTCCGCCGGAAATCCTCGATCGCGCATAAGGGCGTTGATCGAGGCGTCCCGTCCGCGAAAGGCCCGGTAAGCCTCCGTCGGATCGACGGCATTGCGCACGGCGAAGAGGTTATCAACGAGCTTGCGCGCCATATCCTTGTCGTAGAAGCCTCCCGGCGCCTTGGCGAAAGCCTCAGCGGCGTCAGATGTGAGGACGTCCGCCCACAGATAGCCATAATAGCCGGCCGCATATCCCTCGCTTGAGAAGACATGGCCGAACTGCGTCGAGCGGTGCCGCATGGGGATCTGCGGGGGCATGCCAAGCCGGGCCAGCTCCTCGCGCTCAAAGGTCTTGGGATTGAGGCCTGTCGGATCGATCGAGTGATAGGTCATGTCCATGATTGCCGAACCGAGGAACTCGACGGTTGCAAACCCCTGGTTGAAGGTGGAGGCCTTGAGGATTCTGTCGACCAGATCCTGCGGCATGGGCTTGCCGGTCTGATGATGGCGCAGATAGCCCGAGATGACCTTGTCCGTCAGGAGCCAGCGCTCGAGCAGCTGCGACTGAAACTCCGTGTAGTCTCTGACCCCGCCATTGAGCCCGGGATAGTCGACCCTCGAGGAGAGGGCGTGAAGGGCGTGTCCGAACTCGTGGAAGAAGGTCTCCGCATCATCGAAGGAGATCAGGAGGGGCTGTCCCGGCGGAGGCTTGACGAAATTGGAATTGTTAGACGCGAGAACGACGGTCTCTCCGTCAATCGTCGAGTGAGAGCGATAGCTCGTGGCCCAGGCGCCTGAGCGCTTGCCGACGCGTGCATACGGGTCAAGATACCAAAGGCCGATGAGCTTGCTGCTGGTCCGATCATGGACCTCCCAGACGCGCACATCGGGATGGAAGACCGCCACACGGCCTTCCGGCACAGGAGTAAACCGGAAGTTGAACAACTCCCCGGCGACGAAGAACATCGCCTCCCTTAACGCGTCGAGCTGGAGATACGCCTTCACCTCCTCGCTATCGAGCGCATAGGTCTCCTTGCGTACCTTCTCCGCGTAGTAGCGATAGTCCCAGGGCTCGATAACAGCTTTGTCCCCGCTCCGGGTGGCGAGGGTCTGCATGTCCGCCACTTCTTCGCGCACCCGTTCTTTGGCGGCAGCCCATACCGCTTTCATGAGACGCGTAGCTTCAGCGGGAGAGCGCGCCATGTTGCCCTGAAGCCGCCAGTCCGCATAGGTGCGGAAGCCAAGGAGCCCCACCCGCTCGTGCCGCAGTTGTAGGATCCGGGCGATCAGGGCGTTGTTGTCGTTATCGTCTCCATTATCCCCCCGGCTATAATAGGTTCTCCAGACCGTCTCGCGGGCCGCCCGATCGTCTGCAAATGTCAGAAACGGATCCATCGAGGACCGCGTATTGGTGATGGCGATCTCTCCCGGCCGTCCGCGGGCGTCGGCCTCCGCACGCGCCGAGGCGACAAAGGAACCGGGAAGGCCGCCGGCCCGGTCCGCGGACAGAAACGTCACATACTTTTCCTCGTCCGCGAGCAGATTATTGGCGAAGCGTGTATGGAGGCCCGCCAGCTCCTGATTGATCTCGGCATGACGGCGCTTGCCGTCCTCGTTGAGCGCGGCCCCATTGAGAGCAAAACGCTCATGGGTGAGCTTTAGCAGTCGCGTCTGCTGCGGTGTGAGACTGAGGCGCGAGGAAGCGGACTGCAGGCGATCGATCCGGGCGAAGAGGGCCGCGTTCTGAATGATCTTTGAATTATAGGCGGACAGGCGGGGCGCGATCTCTCTCTGAATCGCCCGGAACTCGGGGGATGAGAGGTTCGAAGACCAGATGCCGTAATAGGTCATCGCCCGGTCGAGGGGAGCGCCAGCCCGTTCCATGGCCTCGATGGTGTTGGCGAAGGTTGGGGCTTCAGGATTAGAGGCGATCTGATCGATCTCGGCGAGATGGGCCGCCATGCCGGCCTCAAGGGCCTCCCTCAGGTCAGCCAGAGACATCTTGTCGAATGCCGGCGTGCCTCCGTAGGAGCCCGTCCATTCGGCCAGTAACGGATTGGTTTGGAGGGCTTCGCGTGTCGCCGCATCCGCAATGGGCGAGGGCGCTGCGGCTGGCGCAGGACTTTGCACACACGCCCCGAGCCATGCGGCGGTGAAGAGCAGGGCGAGAGCGTGGCGGACAGGAGTGATCATGAGGCGCTCCGAAGGACAGATCAGTCTAGGCCTGATGTCTCACGCGGGGATCGTTGTCGGCAAGACCGGAGCGGGGTGGTATCGCGTTTAGGGATGACATTCAGCTCCTGTGGAATGCGCGCCTGTGTTCAGATCTCCGATGCAGCTCGAAGCTCGCTATTGTGAGGAGGTCCGGATAGTGTTCTCGACCCCAGCCCACCGCTATGTCGCACGGAGAGTGAGAAAGATGCGTTCCCTCACCATCAGCCTTTGTCGGGCGGCCGTCCTCGCCGTGTGCCTCGGAGCAGGACCTGCCCTGGCCCTGCCGCCCCCGCCATCCGTGCGGCTTGTCGTGGTGGACGATTTCGACGGCGATGGCGGAACCGCCGCATCGACCCGACGTCTCCTGGAGGCTCTTCAGTATCTGGGGCCAGTTCCGGGCGGATCGCTGAACCTCCAGTTTCTCGATGCGGCCTCGGAAGCTGAGACCTGTCGTCCGGCCTCTGGTCCGGCTGCGCGGGCCTGTTTGAGAGATCTTTCGAAACGCTTGCGATCCGCTTCGGGCCAGGGGCCTGTTATTGTCATCGAAGCAAAAGGTGAGGATCGAGGCGGGATGTCTTGGTCGTGCGTGGGGTCAGCCCTTCCATCGGACGCGGCCGAGCCGGACCCGGCGCGTCTGTCGCCCGGTCTCTGGGGGGATGATCGGAGTGCGGAGTTTCTGGCCGATCGCAGGCTGGCTCAAGAGTGCATTATCAGGGCGGCATCCGCCAGCGGCTGGTAAGACCGGTCGAAGGCGTCTCGCGCCCGAGCAACCTCGTCTCGGTCAGGCCTCCTCAGTCAGCAATCGAACGCTCAGAGAGATACGCCCCACGCGCCAGATCGAGAACCCTCTGTTCAAATCCATCCATCAGTCCTGAAAGAGCGTCATCTTCGGGGCGGCGTGCGCCGGTCACTCTGTCGAGGAGTGAGGCGGGAGCCGCGTCGGTGCGCAGCGAGAGGAGCGGGGCGCCCCCATCGACGTGGAGGAGGTGAGCCTCGCCAGTGGCGGGATCATAAGGTCCGTGCTCCGAGCGGAGGCTTGCGAACATCCGTGAGAGCCCATTGCCTGCGGCCTCATAGGAGCGACGTCCGCTGAGGGTGCCATAGAGCAGGACGCGGTCGAAACCCGCCTCGAGCGCAAGGGCTCGGGCGGCCAGGGCGCACGAAGCGCCCGAATCAGTTTCCGGCGCCTTGATCCCGAGCCTGTTGCCAGGCTGGATCGGACGGATCTCCTCGATCAGTCCCCCAAGTCGGCCCTGAAGCGCTCGCCAAAGGCTCTGTTCGTGCGAGGAGATGAACACGAAGCCCTGAGTGTCCATGCGCATATAGGCGAGGCGCAGGGGAAGTCGAAGACGACTTTCGGCCCATGCCGGACGCTGCGTCAGGCACAGTGCGATAAGCCCGAAGGCGGCGCGCCGGGAAAGAATGGGCGAAGTCACGAACGCGGATCCCTGAAGGCAGTCTTCATTTGCGCCTGAAGAGTCCACCGGGGAGGGTTTCCGACTTGTTAACGCTTGGAGCGTTCACATATCGTTCGGCCGGAGGCGAGGCGCACATGGACACACCGATTCGCCTTTTGGGCGTCGACCCGGGCCTTCGCCGGACCGGATGGGGGGTCATCGAGGTGTCTGGTCCTCGACTGGTCTGGGTCGCCCACGGGGTTGTGGCGCCGGAAGCGGACGCCCCCATGGCCGAGCGCCTCGCGCAGCTCGCCGCAGGGGTGCGTGCGGTGATACTCGATCACAAGCCGGATGAGGCGGCGGTTGAAGAGACCTTCGTCAATATGAACCCGAAATCGACCCTTCTGCTGGGGCAGGCGAGGGGCGTGGCCCTGGCGACGCTCGCCGCTGCAGGTCTGCCCGTCGCCGAGTTCTCGGCGCGAACGGTCAAGCAGTCCGTGGTTGGCTCGGGCGGGGCCGACAAGACCCAGGTCGCGTTCATGATCCGGCGGCTTCTTCCGAGGGCCGGCGAGGTGTCCGCCGACGCCGCCGACGCCCTGGCGGTGGCGATATGCGGGGCGCACCATCGAACGCCGTCCCAAATGCGTCTGAAGGCCTGAGAGGCGGACATGATCGGAAGCTTGAGAGGTCGTGTGGCGGCCGTCGGGGAGGCTCAGGCCCTCATCGACGTGCAGGGCGTCGGCTATGTCGTGCACGCAGGCGCCCGCACGCTTCAGCGACTGCGTCCCGGGGAACCCGCCGAGCTTTTCGTCGAGACGCAGATGTCCGAAAGCGCGATTCGGCTTTACGGCTTCATCGATCCTCTGGAGCGCGCCTGGTTCGCGCGCCTTCAGGACGCGCCGGGCGTTGGGGCAAAGATTGCGCTCGCCATTCTCGATACTCTCGCTACGCCGCAACTCATGGATGCAATCACTCTGGGCGATGTCACAGCGATCACCCGCGCCCACGGCGTTGGAAAGAAGCTTGCTGAACGCATCGTCACCGAGTTCAAGGGAAAGCCGGCGCCGACGGGGTTTTTCGCTGTTCGAACTGCCGGCGACGCGCCGGATGCGCCCTCCGCATCTGCGATCGCCTCCTCGGGCGCCCGTTCGGACGCAGTCTCCGCCCTGGTCAATCTTGGCTATCCGCAAGCGGACGCGGTTCGCGCGATCGCCCTTGCGGGACGTGAGCTGGGGGAGGAGGCCGCAGCCTCTGCGCTCATCCGCGCCGGCCTCAAGGCTCTCGCACCGTCCGCTTAAAGATGATCGAGGAGGTCGCCCCCGGCGTGCAGGGCGAGGCCGATCAGACCGCCTATCACCGTACCGTTGATCCGTATGAACTGGAGGTCGCGACCGACATGCGCCTCGAGGGTATCGGCGAGCGTTCGGGCGTCCCAGTCACGGATCGTGTGGGAGATGAACGCAGCGACATCGTCGCCATGTCGGCGCGCGAAATCGCTGATCATCGGGCGCAGGCGACGATTGATCGTGTCGCGCATGGCCTGTTGTTCAAGAAGGTCGTAGGCGAGCCCGCGCAGGAGACCCTCGATGAAGCTGCGAATGCGACTGTCGGCGGCCAGGCAGTCGCGGCGAATAGCCGACCGCGCCTCGATCCATCCGGTCTCGAGGCTCGATGCGACCTCAGGGTGGGCCATCGCCTCGCGGAGCCAGGTCTCGAGACGTGTCTGAAGGAGAGGATCCTGTCTCAGGTCGGCGGCGAACCGGCTCGCCATAAGGCCGATTCGATCGCGCACCGGATGGGCGGGATCGCGGGCGATGTCTCCCAGAAGGTCTTCAAGGGCGAGGACGAGCGCATCGGCCGCGCGGTGGTCGAGACGGATGAGCCGCCAGACCCACCCGGTCCGCTCGCGGACCTTTGAGCGGATAAGCTCCCCCTGTTCCTCCAGAAGCCGGAAGCCCTCTGCGGCAAGGGCGTCGAGGAGGGCCTGATGACGACCCTGCCGGATGAGGCTCTCGAGGATCGAGGCGAGCAGAGGCGCCAGACGGCCTCCGCGCGCCGCCTCTTCGACCTGCTCGCGAAGAAAGCGCGCCGCTTCCTCCTCCTCAAGGGTCTCGAGCAGGCCGGGGATGAGAGAGGTGAGGCCCGCGGCCAGCGCAGAGGCCTGAGACGGGACATTGAGCCATCGGGCGGCCGCCTCGCTCAGGTCAGCCGTTTCGAGGCGCCGTGAGACGAGCTGAGGTTCAAGAAAGTGATCGCGGATAAACGCGCCCACCGCGTCAGCGATGCGGCCCTGATGGCGGGGAATGACGCCTGTATGCGGGATGGGCAGACCGAAGGGTTGTCGAAAGATCGCGGTGACCGCAAACCAGTCGGCGAGCCCCCCGATCATTGCCGCCTCGGCGAAGGCCCGCACATATCCCCACCCTCCGTCCGGCGGGGCGAAAAGGTGCGTTCCGACATAGAGGGCGGTCATTGCGAGCAGCAGTCCTCCAGCGGTTCTGCGCATAGCGGACAGGGAGCTCGGATCGCGTCGGGATCTGGACATCCGGCGGGGCCTTCTCGCTCCGTTGGCGACGGGGGCCGGCCCGCAGGGCGGTCGCCTGGGATCGCCTTTTTAAGAGCTCAGTGTGAGGGGGTGAGATTGTCGGGTCAATCCAATGAGGCCTACCGTTCCTCAGCTGATCATGCGTAAAGATCAAAGGCATGCGCGCCGCGTGAGAGGCCTCATCGACGGGCCCATCAGGCAGGGAGACGGTCATGAACGCAGGGCTCATCGAAGCTGTGGGCGCCGTTGCCGCGGTTCTCACAACGCTGTCCTTTCTTCCTCAGACCGTCAGGGTCCTGCGCACGCGCGACACCGCGGCGATCTCCCTGACGATGTACGCCATGTTCACCCTGGGCCTTTGCCTGTGGGGGATTTATGGCGTTCTGACCCGCCAGTGGCCGGTTATCCTCGCCAACCTGTTCACTCTGGCGTTCGCTTTGATCATTCTGGGCATGAAGATTCGCGAGGTTCTGTCGCGCAAATCCGACTGATCGAAGGCGGCGGAGGAGGAGCGACGTTCTTCACCTGTTCCCTTTTCGGGGAAATCAGGGCAGGAAGGTCGCCATGGCGAGAGACGGCGGCATCACGGATCCTGAGCGTCAGCCCGGCGAGGCGCCGGATCGCGCCTTGCGCCCTCTGGCCTTCGACGACTTCACCGGGCAGGCGGCGGCGAAGGCCAATCTTCGTGTCTTCGTGGAGGCGGCTCGCCGCCGCGGTGATGCGCTTGATCATGTCCTTCTCTTCGGTCCGCCCGGGCTCGGTAAGACGACTCTCGCTCAGATTCTTGCCCGGGAAATGGGGGTTGGATTTCGTTCAACCTCCGGTCCCGTCATCGCGCGGGCTGGCGACCTAGCGGCGCTCCTGACCAATCTCGAGGCGCGCGACGTCCTGTTTATCGACGAGATCCATCGCCTGCCGCCTCAGGTCGAAGAGATCCTTTATCCCGCAATGGAAGATCATGCTCTGGACCTCATCATCGGAGAGGGCCCTTCGGCGCGATCAGTGAAGATCGATCTGCCGCCCTTCACGCTCGTGGGGGCGACGACGCGGGCGGGTCTTCTCTCGACGCCGCTGCGTGATCGGTTCGGCATTCCTGTGCGCCTGGAGTTCTATACCCGCGAGGAGCTCGCTGGCATTTTGCATCGTGCCGGGGTCAAAATGGGTGCGGACATCGCCATGGACGGCGCCGAAGAGATCGCTGGACGCTCACGCGGGACCCCGCGAATTGCAGTCCGTCTGCTGAGACGGGTGCGCGACTTCTGCGAGGCGGAGGGTGCGCGCATTACGCGCAGCGCGGCGAGCCGGGCGCTGATGCGCCTTGAGGTCGAGGAGGATGGTCTTGATGCGCTCGACCGCCGCTACCTGACTGCGCTCGTCAAGACCTACGGCGGCGGTCCGGTCGGCGCCGACACGCTTGCAGCTGCTCTCTCCGAGGCCCGGGACGCCATCGAAGAGGTGATCGAACCTTACCTGATGCAGCAGGGCTTTGTGATTAGAACGCCGCGAGGTCGAATGGCCTCCGCTCGCGCCTGGGAGAGGTTGGGAGTCCGACCGCCTCCCTCTCCGGAGACGCCGGCGGCGAATGAGGAGGGCGACTGACGGGCGGTTCTCAGGGACGAGCGCCTTGTCCTGCGTTCTGAGTGCGCCTTTCAAGCTCGCGCTCGAAGTCCGCTTCCTGCTGGGCGATGAAGGCCGGGAACGCGTTCCGGTCGATGAACGGGTTCGAGCTTGGCGACCGGGAGAGAGCGGCGCGCTTGGCCGTCATGTCGAAGAACTCGGGATGCGGAGCGAGGAATACGTCGACCTTGAGGCTCGAGACCGTCCGAAAGGTTCGGCGATAGTCCTCGACAATGCCGGGATATTGCAGCGGCGGAGTGATGCGGTTGGCCGCCACACTCGCTGAGCAGAACACAAGGACGTTCAGCTCCGACCCCTGTTCTGTGGTCCGCATCTCCCATGAGGTGCAGCCGGGAGAGTGTCCGGGGGTGTGGCGCGCGGTGAGCGCAAGGTCTCCGAGCCGGACAACATCCCCGTCGCGCACGGTCTGATCTACCTTGACTGGAGGGGCGCCGAGCGCCTTCACCATTTCGCTGCCGGCGTAAAATCCGCCTTCCAGCGCGCTTCGATCCGCAGCATGAGCAATCAGTTTGGCGCCCGTGGCGGCCTTCAGCTGGGCCAGCCCGCCGGAGTGATCGAAATGCGCGTGACTGTTAAGGAGGATCTTGACGTCAGATAGCCTGAACCCAAGGGCGGTGATTGACGCTTCGATCTGGGAGGCGGACTCAGGCAGCGCTCCGTCCAGCAGGACATGGCCGTCCTTCGAGGTGAAGAGATAGGCGCCAAGTCCTTCAGTGCCGACATAATAGATCCCCTCGAGGATCTTGAACGGGGATGTGGGCGTATTCCAGCGCTCCCGTTGGGACTGTGCGACGGCTGGAGACGCCATGAGGCCTGCAGCGGTAAGGGCCGCCGCCGCCGCGCGCAGCCACAGCCCTTTTCCTGCAAGGCTCAGCTTTCCAGACACCGCTTCAGGCGCCCTGAGGCTCGGGTTCTGCAGACCCGAAGCCGTCCTGGCCTCGGGGACGCTTCTTGATCACCGGGACCGCTGAGGTGGGTCCAGGCGTGGCGTCGTCGGGCCTGTCGGGCTTTTTGCCGACGATGAGGTCTGAGATTTCCTCCCCGGTCAGGGTCTCATATTCGAGCAGGCCTTCGGCGAGCGTCTCCCAGGCCTCGCGCTGTTCGGTCAGGATACGTCTGGCCGCATCCATCCCGCCCACGACCAGGGCTCGCACTTCCTCTTCGATTTTCTTGGACGTGTCTTCGGAGACATGGGAGGCGCGTACGAGCTGTTGGCCGAGGAAGACTTCTCCCTGATCGTCGGCATAGTCGACAGGCCCGATTTCGTCCGAGAGTCCCCAGCGAGTGACCATCGCCCGAGCAAGCCGGGTGGCCTGCTGGATGTCCGAGGAGGCTCCTGCCGTGACATTGTCCGGGCCGAAGCGAAGCTCTTCCGCAACCCGCCCGCCCATGAGGATAGCGAGACGCGAGATCATCTCCACCTTTGACATCGATAGCTTGTCGTCCGTCGGAAGCTGCATGACCATCCCGAGGGCGCGGCCGCGCGGAATGATGGTCGCCTTATGCACCGGATCGGCAGCCTTGACGTTCATCGCAACGATCGCGTGACCGGACTCGTGCCAGGCGGTGAGTTCCTTCTCTTTTTGCGACATCACCATGGACTTGCGTTCCGGTCCCATCATGACCTTGTCCTTGGCGTCCTCAAACTCGCGCATTCCCACTGAGCGCTTGCCGCGACGGGCGGCGAGCAGGGCGGCTTCGTTGACGAGGTTGGCGAGATCGGCCCCTGAGAAGCCGGGCGTGCCGCGAGCGATGGTTTTGGGATCGACATCCTTGGACAGGGGCACATTGCGCATGTGGACCTTGAGGATTTTCTCCCGACCGACGATGTCCGGATTGCCGACGGTCACCTGACGATCAAAGCGGCCGGGGCGCAGGAGGGCAGGGTCGAGCACATCCGGCCGGTTGGTGGCTGCAATGATGATGATGCCTTCGTTGGCCTCGAACCCGTCCATCTCAACGAGAAGCTGGTTCAGCGTCTGTTCGCGCTCGTCATTGCCGCCGCCGAGACCTGCGCCGCGATGACGGCCGACGGCGTCGATCTCGTCGATGAAGATGATGCAGGGCGCGTTCTTCTTGGCCTGCTCGAACATGTCGCGCACCCGACTGGCGCCGACGCCGACGAACATTTCAACGAAATCCGATCCCGAGATGGTGAAGAAGGGAACGTTGGCTTCTCCGGCCACAGCACGGGCGATGAGGGTTTTACCCGTTCCGGGCGGGCCTACGAGAAGGGCTCCCTTGGGGATCTTGCCGCCCAGCCGCTGGAACTTCGAAGGGTCCTTGAGAAACTCGACGATTTCCTCAAGCTCCTCCTTGGCCTCGTCGACCCCCGCGACGTCGTCAAAAGTCACCCGTCCATGTTTTTCGGTGAGCAGGCGCGCTTTCGACTTCCCGAAGCTCATCGCTCGTCCGCCGCCGCCTTGCATCTGGCGCATCAGGAAAAACCAGAGCCCGACGATGAAGAGGAAGGGCAGTGCGCCAACGAGCATGCTGACAATTCCGCCGTTTCCGTCGGGATTGCGCACGCTGACATTCACGCCTTTGGCGGTCAGTTTGCTCGCGAAATCCAATTCAAGGGTGTCGCGTACGGCCGTATACTTCTTGTCGCCGATCTGCGTGGTTACCCGGGTGCCCTCGATAGTCGCGGACTTGATCTGTCCTGAGTCCACCTGCGCCATGAACTCCGAGTAGGTCATGGGAACCGTGTCGCCGCCGCGCCCCGTGGGGTTCATCACCACCAGAAGCCCCAGCAGCACCGAGACGGCGAGACCGAGAAGGAAGATGTTGCGCGGGTTCATGAACGCCATCTTTCAGCAGGAGACCAGAGTGACAACATAAGAGACATCATCCGGGAAAACGAGTGCGGAAGCATTAAGTCGCGCCCACATGTCACGCCAATTCCGCAGTTTCAGGCAGCGAGGCATGCCGAAAGGTCGTCGGAGAGGCGTCCCTACTCATTAACCTTACATAAAGTGTGGATTTGAGCGGATCGGTCAGCAGGTCGCCTGCGCGCCTGAGAGACGGGACCATGCGGCGTAGATCCGATCCCCGGCGTGGGGGAGCTGCGCGGATACGGACGAAGCCTCGACGCTCGCTGAGCCAGGCGCCGGAAAGGGTTCGTCCCCGCCCGACGCCTCCGGGGGTTCTCAGCTGTGCGATCAGCCGCAGAAGAGCTTCATGGCGCAGGGGCGCGCCAGATTCGCCCATGGCCAGAATAAGCGCCTCGGCGAGCCGAACGCTTCCCTGAAGGGTCATACCCCGAAAGGGTGATGCCTCCAGAAGGGCTTCCGCCTCGCCGACTGTCACATGGCGTTCAAGAACGTTCCGGGCTTCGGCGCAGACAGCCGATCTCATGTCGGCGAGACGGTTCATCTGTCGAATGAGGGAGGAGCGGGACGCGCCTGCGAGCGCTCCGGCAAGGGCCCGCATGCGAACTCTCTCATGCCGCCGGGAGGTGTTGGAGGGGTCCTCGACCCAGACTTCTCCCAAGTGTCGCAACGCCCCACGCAGCTCCTCTCGCCCGAAGGCGAGGAGCGGGCGGATAAGCCGAAGACTCTCCCCCTCTCGCCAGAGCGGGCAGGGCGCCGACGGCATCGGGCCCGCAAGCCCATACCAGGTCGATCCCGCACGCAGGCGAATGAGAAAGGTTTCGATCCGGTCGTCCTGTGTATGACCGAGCGCGAGGGCTTCGATGCGATGCGCATGCGCCCACTCAGACAGGAGGCGATAGCGTGCCTGTCGCGCCAGGGCCTGGCTGACGGGCCCCTTACCAGGCGCCCATTTTAGGATGTCGTGGTCGATCCCGAGGCGCGCACAGATCTCGCCGACGCTGCGCGCTTCAAGAGCCGCCTCGGGCCGCAACCCATGATCGACGGTGGCTGCGCGCACCCCGCGACCGCGCGCTCGTCCCCAGGCGACGGCAAGAAACAGAAGGCTGAGCGAGTCGGAGCCGCCTGAGACCGCGAGCCCGAGGACGGGGGACCCTCCCGCCGTGATATCCAGCGCGTTAAAGGCGGCGCCCGCGAGTTCGGGGGCCGGAAACGGGAGGGACAGGTCAGGGGATCTGGAGGATGTCACGCTCGAACATCTCCAGCAGCTGCCTCCAGATGTCGAGTGTGTCCTCGAAATTGTCGGCTGTCACGCCGGCGTCGAGATTGACATCCATCTGCAGCCGCGCCTGTCCATCCGCGATCGAGAGCCTCACATATCGCCATCGGGCGTTAAATGCGTTCACCTCCTCCAGACTAAGCGCAGGAGGGCGTCTGGCGGAGGCCAGGAACTGGATCGAATTGCAGAAGGCGCCGTTTTCGCATTCGTAGAACTGGATGGCGTAATCGCTTTTCGACAGGCGCCCGCGGATCACGGGGGCGCCGCGCGAGGCGAGCGTCGCCTCAGCCCGGTATCCCGCCTCAGTCATGAAACGGGCGAGCCCTTGAGGGTCTGAGGCGTCGAACATTCCGCCCCGAACGCGTTCGGCGGAGGGCGCGCTTTGAGCGTGGGCTGGCGTGAGGTCTGACCCCACACTCCAGGCGCCGGTCATGAGCCAGCCCAGGGCGAGAAGCCTGAGTGCAGGGAACGCAGCGCGCATCGGTTGGTCCGTTCCGTTTAATCAGGGGCGATCGGCGGCGTGGGCGAGACGGGCGAACGGGCGGAACACGCGCGCTCTTTCCTCAGCACTTGGCGCGGCTCTTTTCTGTAGCCGCCAGCGTTTTGGCGGCTTCCGACGCTTTGGGGTAGCGGCCGGTCATCTGGGCGAGAACCTTACAGGCCTCTTTAGTTT
The DNA here is from genome assembly GCA_018969425.1 of Alphaproteobacteria bacterium. Taxonomy (GTDB): domain Bacteria; phylum Pseudomonadota; class Alphaproteobacteria; order Caulobacterales; family Hyphomonadaceae; genus UBA7672. The sequence goes on from JAGWYJ010000007.1 coordinate 49,466, forward strand.
CTCCCATCAGGCGCATGGAGCGGGCGAGCTTGACCAGTCCTTCTGGAGCGCGCGGGGAGGATTTGTACTCGCCAAGGAGGGCGACATAGGCTTCCGCCGCCTCCGGATAAGCATCCTGATAGAGGAAGGACTCGCCCAGCAGATACTGCGCCTCAGCCGCGTTGGGCTGATCCCTGAAGCGCTCAAGATAGACGCTGAGCGCAAGGTTGGCCGAAGGGTAGTCTCCTGCAAGAAGGAGATTGCGGGCTTCCTTGAGGAGGCCCGCCTCATCCTGGGGAAGAGAAGCCGGATCGATCGATGCCTTCGGGGTCGTCGGCGCCCCGGCCGCCGAGCCGGCCGGTCCGGGGGACGTGCCCGCTGAAGTCTGGGAGGGTGCCGGAGAGGTGGCGGCGAGGCGATCCTCAAGAGCCTGAACCCGCGCGGCGAGCGCCGCAAGGTCTGCTTCAGCTTTGAGGCGTCCGGCGTTGGCCTCCTCGGCGGTGCGGCGCGCAGCCGAAAGGTCGAAGCCCAGCTGTTCGAAGCGTCCTGTCGCTTTGCGGAGATCATCCTCAAGCGCATCCAGGCGGGTCTGAAGAGCGATGACCGCCGGATCCGGGGCTGGAACATAAGGGGTTGCGCCCATCACCTGAGCGAGCGCTGGAGGCCCGATCGCGGGGATGGAGAACGCCGCCAGCGAGATGCAGCAGGCGGCGACCAGAAGGGGACGAGGAGAGAGGCGGGACATGTCAATCATGCCTGAAACGCTATCCGCCGCCCGCGCCAAAATTATGGCGAACGAGCGGCGGACTGCAGTCTCTGGATTTAGCTGATCGCCTCGGACACAACGTTGGTGTGCGCGTTGCGGTTCCGCGACCAGGCTTCCTCGGTGTGGCCCGGATCAATCGGCTTGTCCTTGCCGAACGAGACGGTCTCGATGCGCGAGGCGTTCACGCCGAGCGAAGAGAGATAGCCCGCCACAGCTTCGGCGCGCCGGGCGCCGAGAGCGAGGTTGTACTCTCTCGTTCCGCGCTCGTCCGCATTGCCTTCGATCTGAACGCGGGCCGCCGCGTACTGGGTCAGCCACTGGGCCTGGCCCTGAAGCGCCTGACGATCGGCGTCATCGAGCGTGTACTGGTCGAGATCGAAATAGACCCGATCCGTCGCCTTGGCCTGGAAATCCGCCTTGGAGCCGGCCGCGGGACCTGTGCGGGTCGGCGGCGGGGTCGGCGCGGGCGGCGGCGTCGGGGCCGGCGTCGGCTTTACAGCCGGCGGAAGCGGCGGCGGAGGCGTGGGCTCCGGCTTCGAGGCGCAACCAACCGCAACGGCCGCGGCGGCGGCCAACAACACGAGTTTAAAAGACGACCGCATGATCCACTTCTCCATTATCGCGCCACCCAGAACGGCGTTTATTATAACCTGAACCCCCCGCATTACCGGGCGCCTGCGTATAAAGAGCAAGCCCTGACGATGCGACGAACCTCTTATACTCCATGATATTCCGTGTTTTTTATGACAATACCAGCAAAATGTTGCGTGTTGTTAATGTCATTCTTGCGACAGCTCGCGAAGTGTTCACCAGCAGGCCTTCCGTTAACCACTATAGCGAGAACAACACGCGTCTCACGCGCCTTCGGCATCGTCGATCCTCTGAAACCTTCCGGCCCGGTTTTGCGATGGTGAAGGCCGCTTGTTCTCATTGCAGAATTGGACTCCAGGCCGGGTCCGACGCGTCGCCCGGCGTCGGAATCCGCCGGAGATTGCGGCCGGTGAGATCTATGCTCCAGAGCTTCGGTCCGGCGCCTGGGCCGGCTTCTCGGAAGAACGCGATCACCCGTCCGTTCGGCGACCAGGTCGGGCCCTCGTCGAGATAGGCCTCCGTGAGGAGGCGTTCGCCCTTGCCGTCCGGCTGTATGACGCCGATCGAGAATTTTCCGCCGGTCTGCTTGGTGAAGGCGATCCAGTCTCCGCGGGGCGACCAGACGGGGGTGGTATACTGTCCCTGGCCGAATGAGATCCTGCAGGCGGTCTCCGTCCCGCCGCTTGGGCAGGCCATTGGCGCCCCATCCGCCCTCATGACATACAGCTGCGCCGAACCTCCCCTGTCGGATGTGAAGACGATGGACTGTCCGTCGGGAGAAAAAGAGGGGGATGTGTCGACAGCTTGTGATGTAGTGAGGCGGCGCTCCGTGCGTCTCGCCAGTTCGATCATGTAGATATCCGAGTTTCCGCCTTTCTCCCGGCTCATCACCACGGAGCGGCCGTCAGGCGAAAAGCGCGCCGCGTAATTGGTTGCTTTCTCCATCTCGCTCAGAACCTCCTGCCGTCCCGTCTCGATATCGTAGAGATAGACCCTCAGACGGGTGATCGCCGGATTTCGCGCGTCCGGAACATATGCGCTGTAGATGATGGTCTGCGACGATGGAGAAAAGCGGGGAGTGAGGACGGAGTTGATGCCTGAGAGAAGATGCTCCGCGTTAGCTCCATCCTGATCCATAATCGCGAGGCGCCGACGACGGTTCGTCGCGGGGCCGCTTTCCGACACGAACACGAGGCGGCTGTCGAAATATCCCGCTTCGCCTGTCAGCTGGGAATAGATGTCGTCGGCCACTTTATGGGCGACGCGCCGCCAGTTGTCTGCGGTCGGGACGGTATACTGCTGGGCGAACAGCTCCTTGCCGCCAAATACGTCATAAAGACGGAACTGGGTGACCATCGTATTGGAGCTCTCCATAACGACATTCCCGACGACAAGCGCCTGAGCCTGGATCACCGTCCAGTCCGGAAAGCGAGGCGCCAGCGAGATATCGAGATCTCGTTCGATGAATGCGTTGGGGTCGATCAGCCGGAAGACGGCGGATCCGGAGAGATCGGCGCGGATCACTTCAGCCATCTGGGCGGCGATGTCTCGCGCCTGCGGGCTGGCGCCGTCGAAATCCGGAACAGCGATAGGCATCGGCTGAAAATTGACGCCTTCGACCGTCACCCTGAGCTGCGCGCTGGCCAGCGGCGCCCAGGACACGGCGGCGATCGCCGCGAGAAGGATCATCCTGAAGGTCCGGATCATTTCAGCCTCTCAGTTTCAACGAATGTCGCCGGGCCGCCCCGGCCAGGGCGGCCCTGCTTCATGGAACAAACTCAATATCGATCCACTGCGCCGGGGAGACTTCGTAGTACTCAGGCGGCACAGTGAAGGGCGAGCACATGTTAAGAGCCCGGAAGGCGCGCTGGGTGAAAATCTGCATGGGCGGATCTCCGGCAGGAAGTCGCGCAGGTTCTCGAAGCTCCGGTGCGCCGAGAAGGCGCCCGTCGCGCTCAAATCGAATGCGGATCACAGCTCTCAGACGCCGCGCGTCCGCCATATCGTCCTGATCATTCCAACATCCTTTGGCGATGAGCTGGGAGCGAATGAAATCAGCGACCGTCACCGTCATGCGCTTGTTGTCTCCCGCCCCTGATCTGGGCGAGGCGTCTGTGACCTGGCGGATATCAGCGGCTGTTTTCTGCGGAGCGGGTCGCCGGCCACGGCTCTTTTCGACGCTTTTGAGCACGCCCTCGAGGGTGTCTTCGAGCGCTTCGGGTTCCTGGGCGCGGGGCTTCGGCGCTGGCGGTTTCACGGCTTGGGGTTCTGGTCGTTTCTCGGCTGGGGCGGGAAGAGATTCGACCCGCTCAGGCGCAGATGCGGACGCCGAGGCCGCCGGCTCTTCGGCGGTCGGTTCCTCGGCGATGGGCTCCTCGGCTTCGGGTTGCTCATAGACCGGCGCGACATTCGTCGTGTCGGAGATCTCAAGGAGTTCGACCGGTAAGAGACGCATGGGCGAGGGCGGCGGCGCAAGCGAAGGCGCCGCCACAAGACCCGCCGCCGCGATTGCGGCGTGGATGGCCAGTGAGAACGGGACCCCGACACGCATGCTTGGAGGCTAGCCTCCCTCAGGGTCGAGGCTGGCGGAGTTGGGATCCACCACCATGGCCGCATTCGTGAACCCGGCGGTCTGAAGAAGGGACAGAACCGCCATCACCCGTCCGTAGGCGACGTCGCGGTCGCCTCGGACATAGACGCGCTTTTCGAGGTTTTCCTGCGCCACCGCCGTCAGCATTGGAGCCAGCCGGGCCATCTCCACCGGCTCTTCCTGACCCCCTACGAACACCTGACCGCTCTTGTCCACAGTCACCACCAGGGGTTGTTCGTCTGAGGAGGGGAGCGGCGAGGCCTTGGTTTTGGGCAGGTCCACCGGCACGCCGGTCGCCAGCATGGGCGCAGTGATCATGAACACCACCAGCAGGACGAGCATCACGTCCACGAAAGGCGTGACGTTGATCTCAGCTATCGGCTGGCGACGCTTGCGTCCCCTATGTCGGTTGGTTTTGATCAGAGTGGCCATGGTCTAGACGTCCCGGCGCTCGGACAGGCGCCGCGAGAGCCTCACTTGAAACTCCTGCGAGAAGTTCTCGAGCCTTTCGGTGAACTTGCCGACATCTCCGGAAAACTTGTTGAAGAAGATGAGCGCTGGAATAGCGGCCCCGAGGCCCATCGCGGTGGCGAACAGCGCCTCTGCGATGCCAGGCGCGACCACCGCCAGATTCGTCTCACGGGCCGCTGCGATGTCTCTGAACGCGTTCATGATCCCGATCACCGTTCCGAATAGACCGATGAAGGGGGTCGCGGTGGCGATGATCGCCAGCGTGATCAGGCCGGCTTCGAGGCGCCCTGTTTCTCGACTGACCGCCACGTCCATCTGCGTTCGAACACGCTCCATAAGCGCGCTCGCCTGCTGGTCAGACATGTCCTTTACCCGTCTCATCTCCCTCCACTCCCGCGAGCCGGCCGCGAAGACGCGCGCCATCGAGTCCGCGGGATGATCGGACATTCTCTCCCCGGCGTCTTCCGCGGATTGCCCCGACCAGAACGCCGCCTCGAATTTTCGTGCGCGGGCGTTGGCGCTCCCGAGCAGCATGGATTTGTCGATCGCCACCGCCAGGGACCAGATTGAGGCCGCCGCGAGCATGACCATCACCGCCTGGACGATGATGTTCGCCTTCAGGAACAGTGAGATCAGCGAAAAGTCCTGGTTGGCGATCTCGGGAAGAACAGTCGGATCCATACGGGCCTCTCGATACTTGGGTCGTGGACAATCCCTATTGGGGACGCGACATGAACAATGAACGGTCGGGAAGTAGTGCGGGGGAATTTGGGCGACAACAAGGTCAATAGGGGCGATTCCGCGGTGGTGTCAGCCCGCCGGCGGATCTGGCGGACGATACCGCCCCCACAAAGCGAGTTCCGCTGCGGAAGGCCGACGCGCTCGGCCGTCGGCATGTATAGGGACAGCGATGACATTCGCTTCGCAGAGAATGCGTCCGTCCCGCTCGGCTGTCTGGTAGAAAATCATGCGCGGTCCCTTCATGCCCTTGAAGATGGTCCGGATAACGAGCGCATCATGGATGCGGGCGGGCGAACGGAAGTCGATCTCCACACGCACCACCGCGAACGCGCCAGGGTCCTCCCCGGCGCCCTCCGGCGGGCCCATGACCCTTAGGAACTCCGAACGTCCCCGCTCGAAGAAGCGCAGATAATTGGCGTGATAGACAACGCCCGTGAAATCCGTGTCTTCATAATAGACCCGAACGCCCAGAATATGGGCGCCCGTCTCAAATCGTCCGCAATCAGGCGCAATCGGGTTCATGACCGTGGCATAGCCCTTCAGCTCGATCCGGTGAACAGGTCTAGAGAGCAAAAATCCGGCCAGGAAGGGCGTTCAGATTCGCCATGGCGTCAATCGTCCCTCTCCGGCTGTCGTCTGTCTTCCTGAAGTGGGGACCCGACGGGAGAGGTCCGATCGCACAGGAGGCTGTCCCGCCCGTCTTCGGCAGGCCTCTTCAGGGGGAGTGACCTGCGGACTTGAACCGGTGAGGCGAGAGGCGGTCCAGAACGTCGGCTTCGGCCGGCGACGGCTCGCCAAAAATGCGGCTCGTCACGGCCTCAGCGAGAAAAGGGGCCCAAAGATATCCGTGCGAGCCGAGCCCACCGATCATATAGCCGCTCGTCGGTCCTCCACCGCCCCCGGCGTCAGGTCGCTCGATGGGGCCTGCGAACGGCAGGCGGTCGGGTGTTGTGGCCCGCACAGAGGCCCGTGAGGCCGATTGCGGCAGGCGGTCCGGGAGGATGTCCGGCCTCAGGCGCTTCAGGGTCAGCCGATTGCTCTCCAGAGCGCTTGACGTGATGACGGCGCCCTCATCCGGGACCGGTTCGAACGTCGCCCCGTAAGCGACAGTGTCGAAGGCGCAGACGACATAACCGCCGTCCGCCTCGGCGTTCGCCTCGTTCGTCGGCCAGAAGCCGGCCTCGATCTGGCCGAGGCGGCCGGTCATCGGAGGGGACGTGGGGCCCAGAAGAAGGGACATGGAGAGAGCGGCGCACACGATCAGGACATCGCCCTCGAGCCGCTCGCCCGTCGAGAGTTCGACCTCCGCTCCTCGGCCCAGGCGGATGCGGCTCGCCTCGACCCCGGTGAGAACGCTTGAGCCGGCCAGAAGGGCCGTCAAAGCCTTCTCCGGTCGAATGGCGAGGGCGCCAGGAAAGCGCAGTCCCTCTCCAGGCGCGGAGGGATCGAGCGCCTTGAGATGATCCGAAGTCAGCGGCGGGTCGGCCAGAAGCCGCTCGAAGCGGCGTCGGTCGCGTCCTGCTCCGGGACGACGCGTCGTTATCGCCGCAACAGCCGCATCGGGGCCGAGCCCAAGATAGATACGTCGTGAGAAAAGGTAGGCTTCGATCAGACCGCGCGCTTCCGGCGTATCCGTGACATCGAGCCGTGGCATCAGCAGGGCTGTGGGGTTTCCGCTGGCTCCGGCCCCGGGCCTGAGGCCTTTGTCGACCACAATCGTCTGACAGCCTCGCTGCGCGAGCGCATAGGCGCTCGCCGCTCCGGCGATCCCGGCGCCGATCACCAGCGCCCGCAGGGGGCGGCGGACATTTGGCTCCGCCTTTTGTTCGTAGTCGGCTCCATTGGTCGGCGGGATGTCTCCTTCGCAACTGGAGGGCGGCTCGGCTTGGGCTGACGTGGATGAAGACGTCAGGACAGCTTCGAGGCGTTCGCGTTTACGGCCGGCGCCAGGCCGTTTGGCGGGCGTGAACCCCGCCGCTGCGAGGGCCCGCCGCACCGGACCAGCCACTGTGTAGGTGGCGGCCCGCGCTCCAGGCGCAGAGAGGCGGGCGATCCCTCTCATGATTTCAAAGGACCACATCTCAGGGTTCCTGGCCGGTGAAAAGCCGTCAAGAAACCAGGCGTCCGCCCGCAGCGCGGCTCGCGGCAGGCTCGATTCGATAGGGCCGACATGGAGCGTCAGGACCACCCCGTCGGGCAGGACGAGTCTCTGGACTCCGTTGGCGCGGTCAGGCCAGCGCGCTCTTAGCTCGCGGGCGAGGTTTTGGACCTCTTCCCATGGAGCATGGGCTCGTTCGGCGGACGCAGCCGACATCAGCGCTCTCTCGAACGAGACCACATGAAGGCGCGCATCACCAAAAGGCCGGCGCGTCCGCCACAGGTCCCACAGAGCCAGAAACGAGAGGCCGGATCCGAACCCCAGCTCGCCGACCGTGAACAGGTCTCGCCCCCGCCAGGCATCGGGAAGGCCGCAGCCGTCGAGGAAGACCGTCCGTTTTTCCTCAAGACCGCCTTCCGACGAGTAGACATCGCCGGTCTCGATCGAGATCGGCGTGCCGGTCGCGGACCAGTCGAGAAGGGGTTCGGGAGGCAATCGGGTCATGGTCAGCCTGTTCTTATCACGCTTGCCGGCGATGGGCAGGGGCGGTCATGGCGCCTTCCCGGGTCGACAAGCCGGCGGGCGGAAGGCATAGACGGAGAGTGACGCACCTCTCGATCGCCGCGGAAGACTCTCGATGTCGCCTTCATCCAAGGCGATCCCCGTCTGCGAGCTCAGCGCTTCGTGGCGGCGATCTGCTTCGTTGGGTCTGGGGGGCAGTCCTGCCCCTGACGCTTGTCTTCGCTTTTTTCGCCGTTCTTGTTCCCAGCCCTGTCGCCGCGCAGCCAGCGGCCCGGGGGTCGGCCTGGCCGCATGATTCGAGCGATATCGCACCCGACCCTGCTACGGTCTTCGGGCGCCTCGACAATGGTCTGCGCTATGCTCTTCGGCGGGGAGATCAACCCCCTGGAGCCGTGTCGATCCGTCTCTCGATCGATTTCGGATCGCTTTACGAAAGGGAGGACGAGCGCGGTCTCGCTCATTTTATAGAACATATGGCGTTCAATGGTTCCAAGCGTGTGCCGGAAGGCGAGCTCGTGGCGCGCCTCGAGCGGATCGGTCTCGCCCTGGGTCCCGACACGAACGCCAGCACCTCGTTCGAGCATACCGTCTACTCACTCAACCTTCCCGCGTCGAACCCTGATCGTATGAACGAGGCCTTGAGCCTTCTCCGGGAGATCGCTTCAGAGCTGACATTTGATGCCGCAGCCATTGAACGCGAGCGCGGCGTGGTGATGGCTGAGTATCGAAGGGGCGACACCTATGTGAGTCGGCGCTCCGATCAGCAGCTCGCCTTCCTCCTGCCCGGTGCGCTCGCTGCCGCTCGTTCCCCGATCGGCGTTCCCAAGGCGATTGAGGCCGCCTCGCGCGATGCGATGATCTCTCTTTACGATCGATATTACCGCCCCGAACGCGCCCTCATCGTTATTGTGGGAGATATCGAAATCCGTGAAGCCGAGCAGGCGATTACCCGATGGTTTGCAGACTGGACGGCCAGGGGACCGGCGGGAAGTCCGCCGGATGTGGCTTATCGTCTTCAGGTGCGGGCGCCTGAGGCCTCGGTCTTTGTGCACGAGGACGGAGGCGATGGGGTGCTGGTCTATTCCCTGTCAGCTTCCCCTCGATCACCTGATACGGTCGCCTCGAGGCAAGAGGCCGGCCTGGTTCAGCTGGCTGCGGCTGTTCTTAATCGTCGCCTCGCCAGCCTTGCCTCTTCGGTCGATCCGCCCTTCCGGGCCGCCTCGGTTCGGTACTGGGAGTTTCTATCCATGACGGGGATAGTGTCCGGCTCGGTATCGGTCAGGCCAGGGGGCTGGAGCGATGGGATTGAGGCGCTGGAGCAGGAATGGCGTCGCGCATTGCTCTATGGGTTCTCAGCGGAGGAGATCGACCGGGAGGTCCTCGCCCTCAGAAACGCGCAGTCCCTGGCCGCGCGTCGTGAAAGCGCCCGCAGCTCGCCTCTCCTGGCTGATCAGCTTCTGGCCGCCACCCAGTCGGGCCAGGTGTTCTCGAGCCCATCGGCAGGTCTCGAACGTCTCGAAGCGTGGCTGCCGGGCGCAACGCCAGAGCGCGTCCATCAGGCTTTGCGCACGTCTCTTTCGATTTCGACACCGCTTTTCTTTGTCACGGCGAGTTCCCCGGCGCCCGATCTTGACCGAAGCGTGGTCCAGGCATGGGAGCAAAGTGCGATGGCGGCGGTAGAACCTGTCGCGAGCCGCCCTGCGCCTGTCTTCGCCTATACCGATTTTGGACCGCCAGGAGAGGTCGTAGAGGATCAGCGGCTGTTGAAGGTCGACGCACGCGCCGTTCGTTTCGCCAACAATGTCCGACTATTCGTCAAATCGACGGACTTCCAAAGCGATGTCGTACAGGTTTCGTTGCGGGTCGGAGGAGGAGAAGCCGCTTTTCCCGAGACGCCTCCCGGGCTCTCGCGTTTGATGTCTGCCTTTTCCGACGGCGGTCTGAAGGCCCATTCCTCGGACGAATTGCGCTCAATCGTCTCCGGACGCGCGGTCCAGACCGGATTTGGAGCTTCGGCAACCGCATTTGGAGGCGCCTATGTGACCACGGCCGCGGACCTCTCCCTGCAGCTTCAGGTTGCGACGGCCTTTCTCACCTCCCCGGGTTGGCGGCCGGAGGCGGAGCGTCGCTGGCGCGAGGCTCTCGAGGCGGCGATGCCGAAATGGGACGGAAGCGCATCGGCTGTTCTCGCCACCCGCGCCATGAGGGAGCTCGCCTCCGGCGATTCCCGCTTCGGGGCTGATCCGGCGGATAGGGCGATAGATCGGACGTTTGAGGAGCTCAAGGAGGTGTTGACGCCCGTTCTGAGTTCAGCCGCGATTGAGATCGCGATCGTTGGCGATATCGAGGAGGATGCTGCAATTCAGGCGGTGGCGGCGACCTTCGGCGCCCTGCCTCAACGCGACCCCGAGTTTGCGTCATCAATGTCCGTTCGTCCGGCGCGTTTCAGTCCGCAGAAAACCCCTTTGATCCTTGAACACAAGGGTGAGCCTGATCAGGCGCTGGTTCAGGTTTTCTGGCCGGTAGTGCTGGATGCGGACCGTGACGTTCAGGAGGTCCGAGTTCTCGGTGTCCTGGCCTCGGTGATCCAGCTGAGGATTGTTGCGTCGCTTCGTGAGGGTTTAGGGCTCAGTTACGCCCCGGTCGCCGCCGCATCCGTATCGTCATCAATTCCGGGTTGGGGCGTGGTTTATATCGGCGCCGAGGTCAGACCCGAGGATGTGAAGATCGTCTCTGAGACGATCCGGTCAGTAGCGAGCCAGATGCGCGATGGGGAGATATCTCAGGACGAATTCATCCGTGCGCTGACCCCGCGCCTCGAGCAATTGTCGGGATATCGGAAGTCGAACGCCTATTGGCTGTCTTTGCTCTCTCAGGCGCACTCGCATCCGGAGCGGGTGGGGATCTATGCCCTCGAGGCCGTTGAGGCGGGACTCCGGGCGATGACGCGCGAGGATCTCATTGCGGCGGCTCAAAAGTGGCTGGGACCAGAAGCAGGTCGGGCGGTGGTGATCGGCCCCGCGGGAGCCCCTCTCGACGTGCACGCGCGTTGATCCGGTTTTGCGGCAGGCAAACTCCTGAACGGTAGATCGATGCAGGAATCCCAGCGATCGGCCAGAGCGTGATCATGACCGCTGGCGCACAAGAACCGGTGGGGAGCGATGGCGACCGTTGGTCGGGAGGGACTCGATTGGAGCTTTAGATAGTGACCCCGCCGAGGGCCTCTTCAAGTTGAGCAAACGTCGGCTGGCACTCGGATGGAACCTGTCCCCGACCGATTTCGACAGACACCTGAGCGGCGTTGCCGTGGAGATGCGCCACCAGCACGTCTTTGATGATCTTATAGAATGCGGCCTCCTCGTCGATAACCTGCGTGAGACGGGCCGCGAAGGGGCCGACAAATCCGTAGGCGAGGAAGACGCCGAGGAAGGTTCCGACGAGCGCCGATCCGATCAGCTTGCCGAGATAGGCGGGAGGCTGGTCGATTGAGCTCATGGTCTTGATGATTCCGAGAACAGCGGCGACGATGCCGAGGGCGGGCAGCGCGTCGGCCATGTTCTGCAGCGCGTGAGACGCGCGGTGCGCCTCGTGGTGGTGCTTCTCGATTTGTCTGTCGATGACCTCCTCGACCTGATGAGGATCTTCGAGGTTCATCGTCATCATCCGGATGGTGTCGCAGATGAGGTCAGTGGCGAAGTGATCCTTCAGTATCTTAGGATAGTTCTGGAAGATCGAGGACTCGTTTGGTTTTTCAATGTGGGCTTCAATCGCTACCACGCCCTTGGTCTTCATGGTTTTGGTCAGGATGAAGAGGAGAGCGAGCAGATCGGTGTAATCCTTGGCCTTCCATTTGGGGCCAGCCATCAGCTTCCCGATGCCGGCTCCCGCAGCCATAACAGTCTTGAATGAGTTTCCAATCAAGAAGGCGCCGACAGCAGCGCCGCCGATCATCATTAGCTCGAAGGGCATCGCGGCGATGATTGTCTCCAGGTGCCCGCCGGCGAGGATAAATCCTCCGAAGACCATCGCGAAGACGACCACGATCCCTATGATCTGGAACATTTGAGCCCTCAGCGATGGGTCTTCCGACAGAGGGGAGCAGATACACTATCTGCATTAACACGCCCTTTCGGGTCAATCGTAAAAGGAGTTAAGAAAACCTTTTCGACCCTCGGTCGATGACGACGAGCGCGCTGTTCGCGATGGCTCAGCCTCGGCCTGCCGTAACCCCGACCGATTTCCTCGCTCGTTTCGAGGACGCTATGCTCGGTTTGGATGGCGTCGATCCCTCCGGGGGCGGCGCGGAGGTTCGCGAGGCGGCGCGACGGGTTTCCTCCATCCAGTGCTTGCGGCACAGGGAGACGTACATATCCTTCTCGATACCCACCTGTCGTCCGGAGACAAGAGCGCGGCCCGTCTTGTCTCTTCGCACCACCATCGTAGCCTTCGATCCGCAGTGGCAGATGGTTCTGATTTCCCGAAGAGAATCTGCGATCGCAAGCAGTTCGGCCGAACCTTCGAAAAGTCTCCCCTGGAAATCGGTCCGCAGGCCGAAACACATCACTGGTATGTCCAGCCGATCGGCGACACGGGCGAGCTGCCAGACCTGGGCGGAGGACAGGAACTGCGCTTCGTCGACCATGACGCAGTCGATGCGACCTCGTCTGGATCGACGCTGGATCACGCTGAAGAGATTGGTGGAGGCGTCATAGACCTGGGCCGGCGCGCTGACCCCGATCCGGGAGGCGATCTCTCCCTGTCCGTTCGTGGCGTAGAGGGACGAGGTGAAGAGCAGCGCAGTCATCCCGCGCTCTTCATAATTGTAAGCCGCCTGCAGGAGCAGGGTCGATTTCCCGGCGTTCATCGCCGCATAGGAGAAATAGAGCTTGGCCATGCCGCCTCTAATGCACCAGCCTGGCTTCTATCGCCAGTGAGTTTCAGGCGCGGGCGTGACGCCGCCAGCCTGAAAGGACAGGGGAAAGGAGCGATGTTGCATTTCGGGACATGACTCCGTCAAAAAGATTCCACAATTCATGTGTTTGTCAGCTGGCAGTGAAGACGCCCGGGATGCGCGTGTCCCTGGTCGATGAGCCCGGTCTCTGTGGCAATGTTTTGGGAGGCTCCGGCGGTGAAGATTGGAGACATAATGATGAAACGTAAGGCGATGTTTGGAGCGATTGGCGGCCTCGCCGCAGGTGTGGCCCTGACGGCCATAGCCGTAGGGGCGCCCTCATGGGCCAAGAACGATGATCAGGCTCGAACTCCGATCCAGACCTCCGTTCAATCCGGCGCACCCGCCGGCGGCTCATCCGTCGGCTGGGGGACGGTGCCGCGTCTCGCCGATCTGGTTGAGCGTGTCTCGCCTTCAGTCGTTCAGGTTTTGGTTCGTTCCCCGGCTCAGGCCGGACAGGCGGGCGGCCCGGGCGGGCTTCCGGACACATTTCGGGGGACCCCCTTCGAAGATTTCTTCGGCCGTCAGTTCGGGGCGCCGGGCGCTCCGTCTCGGGAGCTTCCTGATCGCATGGGGTCAGGATCCGGGTTCTTCATTGGCGACGGCTACATTGTGACCAACAATCACGTCGTGGACGATGCGAAGAAGGTCATGGTCCGCCTGGTGGACGATCGGGAGATCGACGCTGAGCTTGTTGGCGTCGACCCCAAGACCGATCTCGCTGTTCTCAGGGTCAAAGACGCCGGATCTGTGCGAAGTCTTGAGTGGGGAGATAGCGACGCCGCTCGCCCGGGCGACAGCGTGTTCGCCGTGGGCGCGCCGTTCGGACTGGGCAACACCGTAACCTCGGGGATCGTTTCGGCCCGGGGGCGCAACATCAATTCCGGTCCGTATGATGACTTCATTCAAGTCGATGCGCCAATCAATCAGGGCAATTCCGGCGGTCCGTTGTTCAACACAGAAGGCCAGGTGATTGGCGTGAACTCCGCTATCTATTCTCCGAGCGGCGGAAACGTAGGGATCGGTTTCTCCATTCCCTCATCCCTCGCTAAATCGATTGTCCGTCAGATTATCGAGAACGGGTCGGTTCAGCGAGGATGGCTGGGGGTCCAGATCCAGCCTGTCACCCCCGATATGGCGAAAGGTCTCAATCTGAAGGAGCCGAAGGGGGCTATTGTTGCAGACGTCACTGACGCAAGCCCGGCGAAGAAAGCAGGCTTTCGTACCGGCGACGTCATTCTGTCATTTGGAGACAAGGCCATTGACGAGGTCCATGACCTGACGCGCGCCGTCGCGGACACCAAAGCAGGGGCGAGCCGTGATGTGCGTGTTCTGAGAGCCGGTCGCGAACAGGTCCTTAAGGTGCGGATCGAGGCCCTCGAAGACAGCGTCGTCAAGACAGCGTCTCTGAGCGGATCCGGGGCGCCATCTGCAACTCCCGGCGGCCGTGTGGCTCTGGCGGATCTGGGTCTGCAGCTGTCTTCGGATGGGGGGGCGGTGATCGCAGATGTGAAGGTGAATTCTCCTGCATCGGACGTGGGCCTTCGCCCTGGCGATCGGATCGTCATGGTCAATCAGGTTGAGACGGCGACGACCGCAGACGTGGCCAAGGCGGTGGACGAGGCCCGCCGCCAGAAGCGCGAAGCAGTTCTCCTTCAGATCGACCGCGGCGGACAAAGGCAGTTTGTGGGGGTCCCGTTTCAGGCGGGCTAAATCTTCCCGGGAGTTCGAGACGCGCACCCTGACGAGACGCCCGGTAGACGAGTCCGCCGGGCGTCATTGCGTTGAGGGAGAGCCGGAGGCCCCTTGCATCCATCCTGTCGCGCGTTAGCCTTGCTGTCTCAGACGCGACCAAAGATGTCGCGCATTCGGGGAGACGACAATGGGACGACGAGCCGGTGGATGGGCGTTGGGTATCGGCGTCTGGGCGTCAGTGGTCTGTCTCGCCATGCCGGCCGCTCCCGACCCGCTCCGCGCGCTCGAAGGCTCAAGCAGCTATAAGCCGCCGAGAACTCCTGATGGACGACCTGATCTTCAGGGGGTCTGGTCGAACGGATCGCTGACCACACTGACGCGTCCGGCGTCCGTTCCGACCCTGACGGTTACGCCGGAAGAAGCCGCACGTCTTGTTCGCGATAATCCGTGGGTGCAGCTGGCCGCGAGCGAGGAGGGGGCCTCGGATCTGTCCGACGGACTTCTGGCTGATGGGAATAGCGATCGCGGTTACAACACCTTCTGGATCGACCCCGGCGCGAGCCTCGCGACTGTAAAGGGCGAGCTCCGCACCTCGTGGATCGTCGAGCCCGCATCGGGCGCGATGCCGATGTCTGAAGGGGGGCGTCAGCTCGCAAGGCAGGCCGTTCAGCGCCGGATGGCCAGGCTGTTCGCAGGTCCCGAGGCGCTTCCGATCGCCGAGCGTTGTCTGATCGGTTTCACGGGGGCAGGCGGGCCTGTGATGCTCAACACGATTTACAACAACAATTATCAGATCGTTCAGACGCCGGACGCCGTAATGATTCTGGTCGAGATGGTGCACGATGCCCGGATCATCCGTATGAACTCAGCCCACCGGCCTGCCGCCATTCAGCCTTGGCTGGGAGACTCGATCGGCTGGTGGGACGGCGACACCCTGGTGGTTGAGACAATCAACGTCCATCCCGGGCAGGGAGAGGCGGGACCGGTGTATCTGTCCGACAAGGGCAAGGTGATCGAGCGCTTCACCCGCGTATCGGACGATCAGATTTTCTATGAGTTCCGTGTCGACGACCCTGTCTACTACACTCAGGCCTGGCGGGGCGAGATGAGCCTCAATGCCCGCAATGAGGCGGTCTACGAATACGCCTGTCATGAAGGCAATTACGCCATGGCCGGCATTCTGGGTGGGGCTCGTCTTCAGGAGGCCCGTGGCGAGCGTCCGTCTCTCGGTCCGGGAATCTTTCCGCGTTCAGCTCCGGCGCCCTCGTCCGTCTCTTCCGGGCGTTGAGCGGGAGATAGGGATAACGCCTTGGGAGTTGACAGACCCGGCTACCCCAGACGATTCAAGCCAGGGAGGCTCGATCCCTGTTCACTCGGGAGTCTCGGCGAGCAGCGTCTCTTCGTCCGCGTAGAACGCTGAGTTCTTTCCATAGCGCTTCAGATCCGCGCCGGTGATGAAATAGGCCACGCCTGTCCCTGAGGCCCTATCCAGCCAGAGGCCGGAGACGAGGCCGTAAGCTTCCCCGGGATGGCCTATGCGCTCACGTCTGTCTCCAAACGGATCATCCCTGCAGAGCGACGACGGTGTCGCGAGGATCTGAGTCCCAAGACCATATCGGCAGAAAAGAGCGCCCCCGGGATCCGCAGTGTCTGCGTCGTAGGTCTCGCCGTTCCGGCCGTCATAGGTCCACACGGGAGTGAACAGCATGTCGATGGACGCGGGCGAAAGCAGTCGTATGCCGTCAACCTCCCCGCCATTGAGTATCATCCGTCCGATGATTGAGAGGCCGCGAGCAGATATCCGGAGCCCCCCTTGAGGTGCGAAGGCGCCTCCATTCTGTCCGGGAGTCAGGGTTGAAAGATCGCACCCTCCATCTTCTGCGGGGGTAACCGGACAGTCGGGCTTAGCGTTTTTGTTATTGTCCGCGAGAGGCTCACGGCGCTCATTGTAGAGGACGACGGCCCGCGCCGCGACAGGCTCTGGACACATGGCCCAGTTGAAGCAGGCTTCCAGCCGGAGCGGTCTGAGAACCAGACGGTCCATGAGCTGATCGAAACGCTCTCCGGCGGCGGTTTCCATAATCGTCGCGACGAGAGGATAGTTGAGGTTGGCGTAACGGAAATAGACGCCTGGGCCATGATCGGGGTCCCAGGCTCCGGGATTCGACATTCGGTCTCTGATGGCGACGTCGAACGGCGATCCGTATCCGGCAGCGTCGGTGACGCCGGATCGGTGCGACAAAAGGAGCCTCAGGGTGATGGGAGTGTCAGGAAATCCGGGATGACGCAGGCGCCAGCCCAGGACCTCCGACACGTCCTGATCGAGGTTGAGCTGTCCGGCCTCGACCATCCGCATCACCCCGATCGCAGTGACAAGTTTGGAAATAGACGCGACGCGAACAGGATCGTCCTCCGTCACCGGACGGGCCGTCTCGAGATCGGCAAACCCCTCGGCTAGAACACTCGTTATTCCGCTCTGACTGAAGGTCACCTTGACCCGGGCCGCCGGCTCCCCGGAGGAAGCAGAGGAAGGGGCGGAAGGGGCGGCAGGGGTGCACCCGGCGAACACAAGAGCGGCGAGGCAAGCGAGTGCGCGCATCGTCATCTTTTTATCCCGAGCCGTTGTTATGTTCACTCGACCAGATCTGAGGATCTACTTTCGATTCGGTCGCCTGAACATGATGGCTGAGAGTATGTGCGCTGCGACGGGCGCCACAGCAGACGGCTTCGTAGCCTCTCAAACCCGTGGCGCATGTGGGAAAAGTACGCCTGACCTGATGACATCCTGAATGATGGGGCGCTCCTCGCGCTTTCCCTTACGTCGGGGCGCCGCCTGTGCATGGCAAATATGCAGCACTCTGGACGACTTTTAGGCGTCCGGGTCTGAAACGCATTGACGCGAGATCTCGGAAGCTTTTCGAATTGCGGCGAAGTTGTGACGGCGTCTATTTCACGATGAGCAAGAGTGCGCCGAGGGGCGAGTGTTTTCAGGGAGCGCGAGAACAATGAGTGCAGGATATTCCAGAAGATTGAGGCGGTCCGCCGCCATGGGAGCGATGCTTACGGCTCTCACGGGATTGCCGGTGTGGGCCCAGGAGGCTCCAAGCGCCGAGCCCGTCGCCCAGACGCCCCCTCCTGCAGAGGCGGCTCCCGCTCCTTCGGGCGACGTGATCACGGTGACGGGTTCGCGCCTGAAGATGGACACCTTCTCCAGTCCCTCACCGATGAGCGTGGTCTCGGCCGAGGATGCACAGCTTGAAGGCGTGCAGGACATCGCATCTCTGCTCCAGCAGAACACAGCGGCTGCGGGATCCAGTCAGGTGACGGCCGCCCTGTCGGTCGCGCTCGCGAACCCTCAAGGCGGTCTCGGCGCCCAGACGCTGTCTCTCCGCGGTCTCGGCGCTCAGCGCACTCTGGTGCTCCTGAACGGACGCCGGGCGGGGCCGGCGGGTGTCGGCGGAGCGGTCGGTCCTTTCGACCTCAACGTCGTTCCGCTGTCTGCGGTCGAGCGCGTCGAGATTTTAAAGGACGGCGCCTCCTCCCTCTACGGTTCGGACGCCATCGCCGGCGTTGTCAACATCATCACGAAGACCGGATCCGGTTCCAGCCTCGATTTCTCATATACCGCCCCTGAGCAGGGGGCCGCGGAGGAGCTGCAGATCAGCGGCACCTGGGGACTGGACTTTGATCAGGGGTATTTCCGAATTTCGGGAGATTATTTCCTTCAGAAGGAGTTCGACCGAGGCGACAGGGACTATTTCTTCTGCGGTCAGCTCTATTACTTCAGGCCGGACGGCACCCGCGCCGATCCTTATGATCCGCGCCGCAAGGACTACGCTTGCCGCGACGATGTGATCTGGGGCCATAACTGGACCTACGATTACGGCGAGAACGGCGCCAGCGACAAGAATGGCTTTCGTCACCGTCCCTGGCAGAACACCGCCGGCCGGTACCAGTATGACTATAGCGGCCAGCTGGCTCAGTATCTGCTTCCCTTCACCAACGCCTTCCCGGCTCCGTCTGGGATCATCAATCCTCCCGGCTGGTATCCGGTGGGCTACTCGAACATTCTGTTGTCCAGCGCGAAGCCGGACCCGATTTTCGGGCCCTACGCGAAGGCGTCTATCGGTCTTGAGGACTTCTATCATCCCTTCATGAACGACATCACGCTCTCGCCCGAGATCGAACGCGCTTCAGTGGTCATGTCAGGCGAGTATGATCTCAATGATGATGTCACGCTCTACGGTGAAGCGTTGCTCAATCGGCGCTCCACACGAGAGGACGGCTACAGCCAGATCTACACCTTTCAGTATCAGTATCGGTCCGGAAACGGACCCATCTTCGGCGACCCGATGGCCCTGGCGGCAGGCTGGTCCCTTCGCGACGATTCGATGGACTACTACTATGTCTTCCATAGCCCGACAGCGATCACCGACCATGCGGACAGTGATGTCCAGGTTGATTATCTGCGCGTCGTCGGCGGCGCCAAGGGCGAGTTCACCTTTGGCGCGGGCGATTGGGATTGGGATCTGTCCGCGCAGTTCTCAAGATCGGATGGAACCTACGTTGAAGCGGTCCATTGGGTCGATGCGATCACCGACTATGAGATGCAGACGAGCTTGTGCGCCGGAACGACGACGAGGTACCGCAAGGTCCCCTGTGTCGACGTGAACTGGTATTCGCCGGACTTTAACTACGGCAAGCGCACGGCGGCGGAAAAAGCTTTCCTCGAAGGCTACACCACCAGCACAACCGTTTATGAACAGACGACGCTTGAGGGTTATCTCTCCGGACAGCCCTTCTCCCTTCCTGCGGGCAAGGTTGGGACTGTGCTCGGCTTCCAGTATCAGGAAGACAGCATTGCAGATGTTCCTGACAAGGCCTGGATCGACAAGGAGGTCTGGAGCGGAGGGCCGACTCAGCGCGGGATCACAGCGGGAACGGACGAGACCCGAGCTATTTACGGTGAGATCTCGCTGCCGTTGATAAAGAATGTTCCGGGCATTTACGACCTGAACGTCAACCTGTCAGGCCGCTGGACCGATGTGAAATCCTATGGCGATGACACAACCTACAAGGTGGGTCTGTCCTGGGCGATCACTCCCGATATTCGGGTCCGGGCGAGCCAGGGCACATCCTTCCGGGCGCCCAGCCTGTATGAGCTCTATCTTGCTCAGCAGGTCAGCCGCTTCGCTCAGTCGGGTGACCCGTGCGCTCAGTGGGGCGTCAAACTCCAGCAGGGACAGATCACCCAGCGCATTGCCGACAACTGCAGAAACGATCCCAAATTCCCTGGCGGCATCGGGCCGACCCAGCTCTCAACGGGCGGCATTCAGGCAACGGTCTACACCAGTGGCGGCTTTGGAACTCTCTCGGCGGAGACTTCGGAGTCCAAGACCATCGGTGTCGTCTGGACGCCCGATTTTGCGGACCTGCAGATCTCGGTCGACTATTACGATATCTTCCTTGACGGACAGGTGGGGCGCGTCTCTACGAGCTACCTTCTTCGGGAGTGCTACAACAGCCCGAATTTCCCCAATGATCCGCTCTGCAAGCTCTTCACACGTAAGCAGCCGGGCGAATCGCCTCCGGGTCCCCTCAAGGACATCTATAACAACTACCTGAACATTGCGGCCCAGACGTCGCGCGGCGTGGACTTCGAGGCTCAGTACAGCACGGATATTCCGTGGGGCGATCTCGACATCACCCTGCGGGCGGCTCGCCAGCTGGAATCCGGCGAACAGCTTTTGCCTGGAAGTCCTTTCGAGGACGACAATGGCTGGGCCGGTGAGCCGGAATGGGTCGGCAACCTCAATACTACGCTGACGCGGGGGCCCTGGACGGCGTTCTGGGGTGTTCGTTACGTGTCCCCCACCTCCCAGGTTGAGGACTTCGAGAAGGACAATCCGACCAAGCCTTACACTTACCTCAATCAGCCTGTGGTCTACGTTCTTGATACGCCTGAGGTCTTCTATCACAGCCTTTCGATCGGGTATGAGTGGGAGGATCTCGGAGTGTCGGCGCGGGCGGGCGTGCGCAACGTATTCGACAAGAAGCCTCCGATCGTTTCGGCCAACGCCGGCTACTATCGCCAGGGGAACTCTGTGATCGAGAGCCAGTACGACCTTTTCGGACGGACCTTCTTCGTCAATCTTTCGAAGACGTTCTGATCCTGATCATCGGCTGGAAGACAGGGGCGGCGGACATGTCCGCCGCCCAAGTCTTGTCTGGATTAAAGCGCTTGGGACCGTTAGCCTCTCGAGACTTCATGGAGGCTGTTCGTGCCGCGCATCACATTGGAAAAAGACAATCTCGACGAACGGAACGCCGAGTTCGTTCACGCGCCGCTGCGCCAGCCCCTGTTTCTGAACTCGGTTCCCAAGAGCGGGACCCATCTGTTGCGCAACATCCTGCGCATGTTCGTCGACGTACGGTCTCACTACACAGCGGCTTTCATTCAGGTCGCCCAGTTTCGCCAGCATCTCGCCGCGTTCACCGGCGATCCCCCGAAGCTCAGCTGGGGGCATCTTTTGTTTGACGATGAGCCGGCGATCCATCTCAAGGCGGCGCGGCACATCCTTCTCGTACGCGATCCTTATTCGTGGGTCCTGGCTCGGGCGAGATTTTATCTGTCTGAGAATTTCGATGGACGGCTCGATCACCTCAAGGCTGGTAATGTCAGCGTCAATGACCTCCTCAACATGATGATCTTCGGCATCCACAGAAAGGCGCCGGGCATGGAGGAGACGTACCGGTACAATGCGTGCGCGTGGATGGGCGGTGCAGTCTACATGGTCCGATATGAGGAGCTGAGTGCGGCGGTGAAGGATCTCGAAAGCCTCCAGTCCGAGGCGTATTTCGCGCAGCTCCTTCTGGCATGCGGTATCGAACGGCCTGATGACTGGCGGGAGCGTGTCCGCATAGGATCGGATCGAAAACAGTCAAGTACCGCGCGGGAGAACCTCAAGGACACGGGCGTGGTCTTGCCGGATGAGCTTCCCCTGGCCCAGAAGCGGCTCGTGGAGTACGCCGCGCCGGGTTTGAGGGCCCTGTTGGGATACGCATAATGTTGGCAGAGCGGACATGCGACGCTCTCTGACCGACGCATTCAAGGGGCCTGAACACACCTCGAAAGGCCGTGGGACAGAGGAGAGTTGAGGATGACCTCCCTGACAAGTCATGTGCTCGGCGATACCTCAACGCCGCTTCTCGAGATCACGATCGGCGAAGCCCTCGAGGCGGCGGCGCGCCAGTGGGGTGATCGCGAGGCGCTGGTCTCGGTCCATCAGGGCGTACGCTGGAGCTATGGCGAACTTCTGTCCCGTGCGGATCGTCTCGCCTCGGGTCTCTTGGAGCTCGGCCTGGTCCCGGGCGACAGGGTCGGCGTCTGGGCGCCGAATTGCGCTGAGTGGACGCTGGTTCAGTTCGCAACGGCCCGAGTGGGGCTTATTCAGGTCAACATCAATCCCGCCTATCGGTCATCCGAACTGGAGTACACGCTCAACAAGGTCGGCGTTAAGGCTCTGATCTGCGCGCGCGCCCACAAGTCGAGCCGTTATGTCGAGATGGTCAATGAGCTGGCGCCGGAGATTAGCGACGCGCGGCCGGGGATGATCCGCGCTGCGCGGGCCCCCCATCTAAGGGCGGTGATCGAGATCGGTCCGTTCGCCGATCCAGGCTGGATGACCTTCGAGGAGCTCATCGACGTGGGTCGCAAGGGGCCTGCAACTCGCGTCCGCGATATCGCGGAAGGTCAGCGCGCGACGCAGCCTATCAACATTCAGTTCACGAGCGGAACCACCGGCCTTCCGAAGGGCGCGACCCTGTCGCATCGAAATCTTCTGAACAACGCCCGATTTGTTGGTCAGGGCATGCGCCTCGGGCAGGATGATCGGCTTTGCATTCCAGTTCCGCTTTATCACTGTTTCGGCATGGTGATGGGCAATCTCAGCTGTCTGGTTCACGGCTCGGCCATGATCTATCCGTCCGAGGCGTTCGACCCCTGGGCCGTCCTTCATGCGCTTGCCGCCGAGCGGTGCACCGCGCTTCACGGCGTTCCCACCATGTTTATAGCGGAACTCGAGCATCCTGAGTTCGAGCAGTTCGACCTCTCCACTCTTCGTACCGGTCTGATGGCAGGATCGCCCTGTCCGGTCGAGGTCATGAAGCGGGTCATGGATCGCATGAATATGCGTGAGGTGGGGATCGCCTATGGCATGACAGAGACCAGTCCGGTCAGCTTCCAGACAGCATTCGATGATCCTATCGAGCGTCGGGTCTCAACCGTGGGTCGTGTCCAACCGCATCTTGAGGTTAAGGTTGTCGGACCTGACGGAGGGGCCGTTCCGCGAGGGGAGCCCGGAGAGCTATGCACGCGGGGATATTCCGTCATGCTTGGGTATTGGGAGGATCCCGAAAAGACTGCCGAGGCTGTGGACCCGGACGGGTGGATGCATACGGGCGATCTGGCCGTTCTCGACGAGGAAGGCTACGGCAACATCGTCGGCCGCATCAAGGACATGGTGATACGGGGAGGGGAGAACATCTACCCTCGCGAAGTTGAAGAGTATCTTTTTCGTCATCCGAAGGTGGAGGATGTGCAGGTGGTGGGCGTCCCCGATCGGAAGTACGGCGAAGAGCTCTGCGCCTGGATCCGGCTGCGCCATGGAGAACGGGCCAGCGAGCAGGAAATCATCGAGTTCTGCAGGGAACGCATCGCGCACTACAAGATCCCGCGCTATGTGCGGTTTGTGGACGCCTTCCCCATGACAGTGACAGGAAAGGTGCAAAAATTCGAAATCCGCAGGGCCATGATCGCTGAGCTTGGACGGGTCGAGGAGACTACCGCCTGAGATGACGGGCGGCTTAATTGTGAAAAAGACGAGCCGGCTGGAAAAAGGGGAGATGAGGCACATGGTCGAGCGCAAGGGCGTTCTGGTCACGGATGTGAGGGGTTTCGCCAACCCGGTGATCGCGCGGCGTCTCTTGGACGCCGGCGCTGCAGTTGTCGGCGCCGATCCGTCCGTCGAGACGGACACGCGCGAGGACGGCCTCGACCTGGTGGCCTGGTCGGATCCGGCTCGGATCGTTGAGAGCGCGGTTGATCGCCTTGGGGGACGTTTGGACGCCATTGTGATCTCGCCGGCCATGCCGGCTCCGCGTACCCCGGTCGAGACCCTCAGCGCCGACGTGCTAGAGGCCTATTTTGGTCGGATCGCCATCCAGTCCCTTCTCTTCGCCGCGGCCGCAGCGGCCCACATGCGGCGGGCGAAATCAGGACGGATTGTTTTTGGGACATCTTCGGGTCCGATCGGCGGAATTCCCGGCTTCGCCGCCTACGCGGCTGCCCGATCAGCGGTGAACGGCGTGGTGAGAACGCTGGCTCTCGAGCTGGCCTCTGACGGCGTTTCGGTGAATGCGGTCGCCCCGAATTTTATCCAGACCGAGACTTACTATCCGCGTGCGCTTCTCGAGGATCCTGTGAAGGGACCCAAACTCTTGGCGCGCGTGCCCATGGGCAGGCTCGGGGAGGCCGATGAGGTCGCCTCGGTCATCGAGCTTCTCGCACTTGGCCGCTCGGGCTTTGTGTCCGGTCAGGTCATACCGATCTCGGGGGCATGGTGCTGAAAAGGTGCGGGCGTCGGGTTTCTGAGACGGTTTCAGGCAATCGAGACAACAGCGCGCCTCAGCGTCCGCCGGATGAAAGCTGACCGGTGACCTGGTCAGCCTCGGGCCGGAATGACAGTCCGCAGCACCTGGCTGAAGATCCGCTTCCATTCTTGGGGCGTTCGCTCGCCGAACAGATGCTGCAGTTTGCCTTCGAGCTCCAGCGCGGCGAGGCCGTGGGCAATCGACCAGACGGCCAGAATGGGTGCGGGGTCAGCGATCTCGCCCGAGAGGTTTGAGCCTACGACGGCTTCAACAAGGAGGCGGAAGCTGCGATCAGCGGCGGCTTTCGCTTCGGGGTGGTGGCCGATATCAACCATTTCGTCCCGAAACATGAGCCGAAAGAGAGCGCGATGCTCGATCGCAAAACGGATGTAGGCCTCTCCCATGCTCTCTAGACGCTCGTCCGCGGTATCGGCCGCTGATGAGCCCTCGCTCATATAGGCGTGGAGCTGCTCGAACCCGTTCCGGACGAGTTCCGCCAGAATGGTCTCTCTGTCCGGAAAGTAGTGGTAGGGGGCCTGATGGCTGACATGGGCCCGCCGAGCGGCTTCGCGCATGCTGAACGCGCGAAGTCCGTTCTCGTCGATGAGCTCAAGGCTCGCCTTCAGAATGGCCGTTCTGACGTCTTCGCTCACGAGAAAATCAACTCCGACGGACTTGACACTGTCAGGGCGCGGCTTGACAGTGTCAGAAGCGCGTCTTTCCGGTAGGTGGCACATGAGCAGGCGTTTGTCAGCAGTCCGGACGTGGGCTTTAGCGTCGCTCGTCTGTTTTGTGGGAGTAACGGCCTGTCAGAGGGCTGAAGAGGCCGCGCCCCCGGCGCCTGAGGGGGCTGGGCAGGCGATACTCGTGGAGGCTGTGACGCTCGCCGCAGGCGCAGGAGAGGCTCGCATTCGCCTCAGCGGGCTGGTGGAGTTCAAGCGCGAAACGGCCCTGTCCTTTGGAGCGCCGGGTGAGATCGAAAGCGTTCGGGTCGATCAGGGAGATCGCGTATCTGCAGGACAGACCCTCGCCACGCTTCGCAGGACCCAGGGAGGCGCAGACGCGGAGGAATCCGCGATCGCCCGCCGGACAGCGGAGCTTCAGCTCTCCCGGACGCAAACTCTGTTCGAGAAGGGCTTCGCCTCTCAGGCGGCGCTCGATAACGCCCGCCTGGCCCTTGAGCGCGTTCGTGAGACCGCGGCGATTATCGCTCCGGCCTCAGGGGTCGTTTTGAGGCGATCAGCCGAGCGCGGACAGATCGTCAACGCGGGTCAGGCCGTCCTTTGGCTTGGCGAGAGCGCCGCCGGCCGCATCGTCCGCGCCTCGGCCACAGGCGAGCAGGCCGCTCTGATTATGAAAGGCGCCGCCGCCGAAGTTCGAATACGATCCGCGGTCTCTGTCCCGGGTCGAGTCGAGCGGATCGCCGCCAAGAGCGATGACATGACCGGGGCGTTTGAGGTCGAGGTTAAGCTCGACAACGGCGCGGACCTCCGGAGCGGAGAAGTCGCCGAGGTGATCGTTGCGGCCGGGCCGGGCGCATCCTCGCGTTCTCAGGGGTTTGTTGTTCCGGCCCTCGCTCTGATTGACGGACGAGCCGATCAGGGAGTGGTCTATGTGATCGACGACACCGGCGCCGCGCGACGCAGAGCGGTAGAGACGGGCGGGGTCACCGATGAGGGCGTCCTGATACTCAAGGGGCTTCTCGCTGGGGATCGCGTGGTGACCCGCGGCGCCGCGCTTCTGCGCGAGGGCGATCCCGTTCGCCTCGCGGCCCAATAGAGTCGGGGGGCGCACATGCAGGCGATTACCCGATTTTTTGTCGATCGTTGGCAGCTGACCCTCGTCCTCTTCGCCATGCTTCTGGCTTTAGGGGTGGGATCGGTCGGATCGATTCCCAAGTCCGAGGATCCGATCGTCAGCTTTCCTGCTGTGGGAGTGACGGTCGTGCTTCCCGGCGCCGACGCCGGCCAGATGGAGCGTGTGGTCGCTATTCCTATCGAGACCGCCCTTAATGGTCTTGAGGATGTCGTCGACATCTCCTCCACCAGCCAGGCGGGTCTTGCATCCATTTCCGTCGAGTTCGTCTACGGCGTTGATCCTGAGAAGAAGTACGATGAGGTTGTTCGTGAGCTAAACGTCATACGAGGAACCCTGCCGCAGGGAGTGACCCTTCTGCGTGCTGACCGGGCCAATCCCGCACAGACCAATATCGTGCAGATGGCTCTGGTGAGCGAGACAGAGAGCTTTCGGCGAATGGAAGCGTACGCGCGAGATCTTCGCGACGCCATCGAGCGTGCGCCCGGGGTTCAGCAGGCGGAAATCTGGGGCGCGCCGCAGGCTGAAGTACGGGTCAGTCCTGACCTCGACCGACTGGCGGCGTATCGGTTGCCTCTCGCAGGTCTTCTTGACGCTCTCCAGAGGGAGGGTGCGGACCTTCCCATCGGATCCGTCGAGAGTTCGGGGCGGAGGTTCAATGTTGAGGCTACCGGGCCCTTCGAAAGTCTGGAGGAGATCCGTAATGTCGTTCTGAGAGCCTCGGGGGGAACCCTTGTGCGCATCGGCGATGTGGCGAGCGTCGAGTGGACGAACGACGAGCCGACGCACATCACGCGCTATAACGGTGAGCGCGCCCTGTTCGTCACGGCCCGCGCCAAGCTCGGAGCTACGATATTTGATGTCGTAGCGGGAATTGATCGCGAGACCGCCTCGTTTGCGGACCGTCTGCCTCCGGAGATCCGGCTCGAGCGCGGCTTCGATCAGTCCGAGACAGTCGCACATCGACTATCGTCACTCGCGCGGGATTTCGGGATTGCGCTCGCGCTGGTGCTGCTGACGCTTCTTCCGCTCGGCTTCAGAGCCTCGATCGTGGTCATGATTTCCGTCCCCTTCTCCTTTGCGATCGGGGTCGTGGCTCTCGATCTCATGGGCTACTCGCTGAACCAGCTGTCCATCGCCGGCTTTGTTCTTGCTCTCGGACTTCTGGTGGATGACTCCATTGTGGTGACCGAGAACATCGCCCGCAGGCTCCGCGAGGGACTGACCCCACGTAACGCCGCCATCGCCGGCGTCGAGGAGATAAACGTCGCTGTGCTTGGTTGCACCGCGACGCTTCTTCTGGCCTTCCTTCCCCTGCTCAATCTTCCGGAAGCGGCCGGAGATTTCACCCGTTCCCTGCCCATGGCTGTCGTTTGCACGGTCGCCGCCTCTCTGGTGGTGGCGCTGACGATCGTGCCGTTTCTCGCCAGCAGACTTCTGCCGCGCCATGGCCGCGAAAACGTCGTGCTCGAGGTCGTGATGGGAGGAATCCATGCTTTCTACCGACCCATCCTGAAGGCGGCGCTCGGCGCGCCGCGTGTGACCGTGATCGCAGGCCTGGCTCTGTTCGCCGCGTCACTGAGCCTTGTGCCGAAGCTGGGCTTCAGCCTGTTTCCGGAAAACGACAGTCCCTACTTCATGGTTGAGGTCGAGCTCGCGGAAGGCTCGACGATCGCGGAGACCGATCGCGCCGTGCTGTTCGCCGATGGCGTCATGGCCGCCCATCCGGACATCACATGGCGCTTCGCCAACTCAGGCCGTGGAAATCCGCGCGTCTACTATAACGAGACCCCTTCTGAGCAGAGAAGCAATGTCGGGGCCATCTATGCCCGCTTTGACGAGTGGGACACCGAAGAGGGGCCTGCGCGTCTTGAGACCCTGCGCAATGAGCTCGAAGCCTTTCCCGGCGCAGTCTTCAACGTGAAGCGCTTCCTGAACGGCCCGCCGATCGCAGCGCCGATCGAGGTGCGCATACAGGGCGCAGATATCGAGGTTCTGAGTGACATCGCAGGTCGGGTGGAGGCGGTCCTTGAAGAGACCGAGGGGGTGCGCAACATCCGCAATCCTCTGGCCGATCGTCTTCTTGATCTTGATCTTGGCATCGACACGGAGGCGGCGGCGCTACGGGGTATCGCCCCAGGTGCGATCGATTCGACCTTGCGGATCGCGGTCAGCGGCGTTCAGGCGGCGTCTTTTCGCGACCCGGTGGGCGACGCCTATCCCATCATGATACGCGGTCCTCGCTCCGAGCGCGTTCAGGTCAGCGACCTCGATCGTCTCTATCTTTGGACGGACAGCGGATCGGCCGCCGCGCTGTCTGAGTTCTCGGATCCTAAGCTGTCATCAGGACCCGCCCGCATCAGTCGCTATAATCGCGAGCGTCTCGCATCGGTCAGCGCCTTTACCGAGACGGGTCAGTTGACCGGAGAAGTCAATGATCGTGTAGCCGCAAGGCTCTCGGAACTTCGTCTGCCGCCCGGCTACACCATTGATTACGGAGGAGTGGCCGAAGCTCAGTCAGAAAGCTTTTCGGGTCTCGCTCCGGCAATCGTGATCGCGGCCTTTGGGGTCATGGCTGTTCTGCTGCTCGAATTCGGGTCTTTCGCCGTTGCAGGGATCGTGGCCTTCGTTATCCCCTTCGGCGTGATGGGCGGCCTGATAGCCCTGTATCTTGCGGGTGAAAGCTTGTCTTACACCTCGATCATCGGGTTCATCGCCCTCATAGGCATAGAGATTAAGAACTCGATCCTCCTCGTGGAGTTCGCCAATCAGCAGCGGGCGAGGGGAGTGCCCTTGCGTGAGGCGGTCGAACGTGCAGGCGAGATACGCTTTCTCCCTGTCCTTTTGACCTCCCTGACGGCGATCGGCGGTCTCATTCCTCTCGCTGTCGAGGGCTCACCCCTCTATTCGCCTCTGGCGTTCGTCATCATCGGAGGTCTTATCAGCTCGACCCTCATCGCCCGTATCGTCACGCCCCCGATGTACCTGTTGCTTGCGCCCAAAGACGTCGTTCCAGCTGACTCGGAGGCGCCGGACGCGGGTCATTGAGGGAATTTTGGACAGACGGACACAAGGATGCTGGCGCTCGCCGGC
The DNA here is from genome assembly GCA_018969425.1 of Alphaproteobacteria bacterium. Classification (GTDB taxonomy): domain Bacteria; phylum Pseudomonadota; class Alphaproteobacteria; order Caulobacterales; family Hyphomonadaceae; genus UBA7672. Next base: position 78,429 of record JAGWYJ010000007.1, read on the forward strand.
GTTTGAGGGAAAATGCCATGAGCTCAACACCCCGCCGGGAGATACGCCATGGATTTCGACCTGCCGCCGGATCTGGCCGAATATCTCAAGATCCTGGATCGCTTCATAGAAACGCAGATCCGGCCGCTCGAGGAGGCGGACGACAATATCCGCTTCTTTGACCACCGCCGCGAGCATGCGCGAACCGACTGGGACAAGGGCGGGCTTCCGCGGCCTGAATGGGAGGAGCTCCTGTCGGAGGCCCGACGTCGCGCGGACGAAGCGGGCCATTATCGTTTTGCGCTTCCTAAGGAGCTCGGAGGACGCGCTGGCGGCAATCTGGCCATGGCTGTCATTCGGGAACATTTTGCTGCACGCGGCCTGGGTCTCCATAACGATCTGCAGAATGAGCACTCGATCGTCGGCAATACGGTCGGCGCCATGCTCATGTGGGCCTACGGCACGCCTGAGCAGAAGCGGGACTGGCTGGAGGATCTCGTCACCGGAAAGCGCCATTTCGGCTTCGGCATCACCGAGCCTGCCCATGGATCGGACGCCACCCATATGGAGACCCGCGCCGTTCGGGATGGAGACGACTGGATCATAAATGGCGAGAAGACGTGGAACACCGGCGTACATACGGCTAGTCACGATCTCATTTTCGCACGAACGGGCGGCAAGGCCGGAGATGCTGGCGGCATCACCGCTTTTCTGGTTCCGATTGATGCGCCGGGCTTCCGGATCGAGACCTATCTCTGGACGTTCAACATGCCGACGGATCACGCTCATGTGACGCTCAGAGATGTCCGCGTCCCGCGCGCTGCCGTCTTCGGGGGCGAGGGGCGTGGTCTTCAGGTCGTTCAGCACTTCTTCAATGAGAACCGGATCCGGCAAGCCGCCTCCAGCCTGGGGGCGGCGCAGTATTGTATAAACGAGGCCATCGCGTATGCCCGGGAGCGTAAGCCGTTCGGCAAACCGCTGGCCTCCAATCAGGCGATCCAGTTCCCCCTGGTGGAGCTCCAGACGCAGTGCGAGATGCTGCGCACGCTTATCCATAAGACCGCCTGGCTTATGGATCGCGACGGCGCCTTCTCCGTCTCGGACAAAGTCTCGATGTGCAATTACTGGGGCAATCGACTCTGTTGCGAGGCGGCGGATCGGGCGATGCAGATCCACGGCGGTCTGGGCTATTCGCGACACAAGCCCTTCGAGCACATCTATCGTCATCACCGACGGTATCGGATCACAGAAGGGGCCGAAGAGATCCAGATGCGGCGAGTAGCGGGTTATCTCTTTGGATTCATGAGTCAGCGGGCGCCGAAGGGGGTCGAGGAGTGACTATGGAGAGGGCTCAGCTCGAAGCGGCCCTGCGCCGGGGGCTCGGAGGCTTTGAGAGTCTTGCCGGTTGGACGCGACTCACGGGCGGGGCAAGTCGGGAAACCTATCGTATCGAGGCCGTGGTGGATGGACGCCAGAGGTTTCTGGCTCTTCGTCGAGCTCCTGGGGACGGGGCTTCGGCCGTTGGCGAGGGGTCGTCCATCGCGCTTGAGGCGGCGCTTATCGCTGCAGCCCGCCGCGCGGGTGTTGAGGGTCCTGACGTACGAATGAGTCTGATTCCGGAAGATGGTCTGGGCGCCGGTTTCCTGATGGACTGGATCTCTGGCGAGACAATCGGATCCCGCATTGTGCGCCGGCCGGAGTTTGCAGGGGTTCGATCTAAAATGGCGCGGGCATGCGGCGAGATTCTCGCGCATCTTCATGCGGTCGATATCGAGACAGAGGAGCTTTCAGGAGCGCTGCCTCACATGACCCCTGAAGAGGCGGTCTGCCGTACCCTGACATCTTATCGTGAGCTCGATTCGCCCCAGCCCATGATTGAGTTCACAGCGCGCTGGCTGCTGGAGCATCTTCCAAAAGAGAACCGCACGACGCTGGTTCACGGCGATTTCCGATGCGGAAATTTCATTGTTGATCCGGGGGAGGGCATACTCGCCGTACTGGACTGGGAGCTCGCTCATGTAGGAGATCCGATGCGGGATCTGGGTTGGCTCTGCACTCGGTCCTGGCGTTTTGGGGTCAATGAACTCCCAGTCGGGGGTTTTGGACAGTATCAGGATCTCTTCGAGGGCTATGAAGCTGTCTCAGGCTATCGTGTCGATCCGGTCTCGGTTCGCTTCTGGGAGGTGTTCGGTTCGTTCTGGTGGTCGGTCGGATGTCTTCAGATGGCGCAATCCTACAGGACAGGCGCTGAGACGAGCCTCGAGCGTCCCGCCATCGGACGACGAAGCTCTGAATGTCAGATTGACTGCGCGAACATGCTCATTCCAGGTCCGGTGACGCCCCCCTCCGCCACGTCTCGCACTCTGTCGGCCACAAGTCTGCCGGGCACGCACGAGCTCCTGCGCTCGGTACGGGATTTTTTGCGGCATGAGATCGGTTCGGACCAGAATGAAAGAAACGTCTTTCTCGCTCGTGTCGGAGCCAATTCTCTCGACACCGTAATGCGCGAGCTCCTTCATGGCGCTGCGGCCCGAGATGAGGAGGCTAGAGGCCTTGAGGGGATTCTGGGTCACAGGGGCGAGCTCGAAGACATGCGCAGAGACCTCTGTCGCCGGATCGCCGATCGCAGCATCGCTATCGACGATTCCGCGCTGAAGGGCCTGCTTCGCAGCAGCGTCCTGGCCCAGTGCATGATCGATCAGCCTTCTTATCCAGGCGTAGTCGAGGCTCTGGCCCAGACAAATGCGGCCTAGGGAGAGCTCGACTGCATCCGCCGGCTCTCAAATGTCTGATCGGGACAGCCATTGAACGGGGAGAGGCCTCCTCGTAGTGTTTCCTCGTGCTGAGGCCCTGTCGGGAGAACAAGATGTCACACGATCAAGTCGCCGCCCCCGGCTCCGGAACCCTTCCTCCGTTCAAGCCCCTCCCGTTCCGCCGTCCTGATATGGAGGTCCGGAAAAAAAAGGATGGAACACTCTACTTCCGATCGAGAACGCCTGTCGGATCAGTGGCTCGCTCGATCCCCCATCTACTCGACGAGAGAGCGAGCGCACATCCCGACCGGACGTGGTTAAGACAGCGGGAACCGGGTCATGGCCCCTGGAGAGAGGTTTCCTATGGACAAGCTAGAACCCTGACGAGAGGGGTCGCTCAGGCTTTTCTCAACCGCGGCCTGGGACGTGATCGTCCATTGATGATCCTCTCTGGTAATTCGATCGAGCATGCCCTCGCTAGCCTCGGCGCGCAGCGGATCGGCGCCCCTGCGTGTCCTGTCAGCGTGGCTTATTCGACCATGTCGAGCGACTTCGCCAAGCTCAGGCATTGCTTCAACGCCCTCCGACCTGGCGCCATCTTTGTTCAGACCATGGATCCCTTTCGAAAGGCGCTGGAAGCCCTTCCCCTTGAAGGGGTCGCCATCATTTCCGCGGACGGATCGCCAGGGTCGGAGGCCTTCTATGACCTTGCGAAGACCGACCCGACTGCCAAGGTCGATGCGGCCATGTACTGGCTGAGTTCCGCCTCGGTTGGAAAGTATCTTTTTACGTCCGGATCGACAGGGATGCCCAAGCCTGCGCCCCAGACGCAGGGCGCGATGACCGCGCAGATCGCCTGTCGGCAGGCGATCGAGCTTGAGCCGGCTGACCCTGAGGAGATCCCGGTGTTCCTGGACTGGATGCCGTGGAGCCACATTTCCGGCGGAAACGTCAATTTTCACGGCGCCTTGGCCTCCGGGGCGATCTTTCACATTGATGAGGGTCGCCCTGCTCCGGGCCTCTTTCAGACCACGATCAAGAACCTATACGAGGTGCACCCGCAATATTTCGGTTCGGCGCCCATCGCCTTCGCGATGCTCGCCGAGGCCATGGAGGCCGACCCGACGCTCCGCAAGGCGTTTTTCTCGCGCCTTCAGTATATGGCCTATGGCGGGGCTACGCTCTCAGACGACCTCTATGACCGCATTCAGGCTTTGGCAATTGCCGAGACGGGTCAGCGCGTGCCGCTGATCACAATGTATGGCGCGACCGAAACGCAGGGCGTGACGATGGTGCATTGGGAGCTTGAGCGGGTCGGCATGGTAGGACTGCCGCTTCCAGGCCTGACCCTCAAGCTTGCGCCGACAGGGTCGAAAATGGAAGTTCGCGTCAAGGGCCCGACTGTCATGACGGGTTATCTCAATCTTCCGGAAAAGAATGCGGACGCCTTTGACGAAGAAGGTTTCTATAGGCTCGGAGATGCGGCGCGTTTGGCTGATCCCGAGCGTCCCGAGGCGGGTCTGGTGTTCGACGGTCGTGTGACTGAGGATTTCAAGCTCAGTTCCGGCACCTGGGTGTCGGTCGGCGTTCTCCGTCCGGACCTGGTGGCGGCGTGCGCGCCTCTTGTGGCGGATGCGGTGATTTGCGGTCAGGACAAACCATTCGTCGGTGCGATGCTCTGGCCAGCCCCGGCCGCCTTCGCAGCCGCGCTTCAGGCGGCGGGCGGCGACGCCGGCGCGGCGGTCAAGGCCATGGGTCAGGAAATCGCCGGGCGGCTCAAGGGGTTCAACGCAACCCAGGGCGGAACCTCTCGTCAGGTCGGACGGTTCATCGTTCTGTCGAGCCCTCCCTCCCTCGATGCGGGGGAAATCACTGACAAGGGGTATGTCAATCAGCGCGTTGCCCAGGACCATCGCGCGAAGGAAGTGGCGGCGCTCTTTTCCGAACCCCCGGGGGATGGCGTCTGGGTTCCCTGAGTTTGAGGGCGCGGCGAGTGCGACCCGGTGTCGGATTGGACAAGCTGGGTGCTGATCGGGCATGAAGACGCTCGGGTCGTCCTTCGGTTTTGAGGCGGCCATCATCGGTCTTAGGTTCGGGAGAGTGATCTCGTGGTTCTAAATGTGGACAGGCCGTCTTTTCTTGCGGACGAGGAGCTGACGATCTTTGAGGCTGGGGTCTCGAAGTTTTTTGAACAGAACGCGCCGGAAGAGAAGATCGCTCAATGGCGCCGCGAGAAGTGCGTTGAGCGCGATATGTGGCGCAAAGCTGCAGAGGCGGGTCTTCTTGGATTGTCGCTCCCAGAGGCCTATGGCGGGGCCGGGGGCGATTACCGTCACGAGGTTATCCTGATGGAGCAACTCGGTCGTCATGGTGTCGACGGTTTTGGGATCAGTCTGCATAACGCCATCGTCGCCCCTTACATTCTACATTACGGCACCGAAGAGCAGAAAGAGAGATGGCTGCCCGGCATCTGCTCAGGGAAGTTCGTGACCGCCATCGCCATGACAGAGCCCGGGGCGGGGTCGGATCTTCAGGCCATCAAGACCACAGCGGTTCGCTCAGGCGATCATTATGTGATCAACGGGTCCAAGACGTTCATCACGAATGGTCAGACCGCCAATCTGATATGTGTGGTGGTCAAGACGGACCGTGCGGAAGGCGCCAAGGGCGTATCGCTCATTTTCATTGAAACCGACGGCGCAGACGGTTTTCAGCGCGGGCGTAATCTCGACAAGCTCGGACAGGATGCCCAGGACACCTCGGAGCTGTTCTTCAACGACGTAAGGGCGCCCGCCGGCAACCTGCTGGGAGGCGTGGAAGGAAAGGGCTTCTATCAGCTAATGGGGCAGCTTCCCCAGGAGCGTCTGAACATCGCCATTCAGGCCATCACCGCCATCGAGCGCGCCCTGTCCCTGACCATTGATTATGTCAAGCAGCGCAAAGCTTTTGGAAAGACGATCCTGGATTTCCAGAATACTCAGTTCGCACTTGCCGAGTGCAAGACGGAAGCGACGGTCGGTCGGGTGTTCGTCAATCACTGCATCGGCTTGCATCTGGCCGGAAAGCTGGACGCCTCAACCGCTTCCATGGCGAAATACTGGCTGACGGATCTGGAGAACAAGATCGTTGATCGCTGTCTGCAGTTCTTCGGCGGATACGGGTACATGGAAGAATACCCGATCTCTCGCATGTATCGGGACGCCCGAATTCAGAGAATTTATGGCGGGACCAATGAGATCATGAAGGTCCTAATCGCTCGCACGCTCTGAGTTAGGGGCCGATTCCCAGGGGACGGAAAATCAAAACGCTCAGTCGTTGGGGCGCCTGATAAGGCGTGATCTGCCCGACCTATGGCTCTTACGGGATCAACATGTCGGGTCGCGGGGCGGGGGCAAAGCCCTCGCGCCCGCCCAATCGTTGCCCGAACTTTTGACGAACTTTCCCTGATCATAAGGGCTGGGGCGCCGAACCAGGGAGCGGGCTAACCAATAGCTCATACCCTCGACTGGCGGGCGATCGCGGTTCGACGGGGACGTTCGGATGGAAAGTAGACTTGACAAAGACCGAGGATGTGACAAATAAACTTTCCATAAAGGAAAGGAAGCTTGCCATGTCGTCGCCTACGTCTCCTACCCGCTCGCCCTCATCTGGAATTCTACAATGGCTGGTGCAGCCGCTTTTCTGGATTGCGGTGTTCTTGTGGGTGTTGAACCCGCTACCGGACAGTCCGATCGGTCGGCTGGCGCCGGACAACTACGAATTTGTCATTCCCGTTGCGAGCCTCACGCTTGTGATGACGGTTTATGCGCTCCTGAGAGGGCTTTACCCGATCGTTCGCTCTAAGCCTGTTCTCAGGGAAGCGCTTCTGCTGGTCTATCCGGCGTTTGTCGGTGCGTTGGCCGCCACTCACTATGAGCTGGCCCTATTCGAAATGACTAAGTCGCTTGCCGACTTGGGGTATGTCGTCGCTCTCGCATGTCTTTGGGTGCTCGCTATTAATCTGCAGCTCCTGTATCGCATCCCCGCCATGAGCCAGGCCATGGAAAGGACTTTGAGAGATCCTGGCTTAATGGATTGGTCCCGACCCTCCAGCGTGGCGCTGGTGTTCGATGTCCTCACCCTGTCCTTGCTTTTCGCCGCGACGGAGATCTCGGGTTTGACGGGGGCGGCTTTCAGCGCTCTTGCGCCCCTCACGGCGGCAGCGAGCGCCTTCTTTTACATTAGAACCTTTCGGCTGAGCGACGAGCTGCACCGGCGGATCTTTTTGGATGCTATGTCGCTGACCACGCTCGTGATCGCTCTGGGGGCGGTCCTGATCGCGAGCTGGATGAAGCCGTTTATTACCGGTAGCGCTCCTCATCACTGGGTGATGGCGATTTATGTGGTCTTCATCGTGTGCATGATCGTCGTCACCATGAGGCGCACTCCGGAGGTCTTTACGGAGGAGTTTGGCGGAGAGGAGGTCGATCCGTGAAGAACCGACTTCGTCTCCTGCGTGCCGAGCGTGGTCTGTCGCAGGCGGATCTCGCGTTAGCGCTGGGCGTCTCCCGCCAGACGGTCAATGCGGTGGAGACAGGACGTTTTGATCCGTCCCTTCCGCTGGCCTTCGCCATCGCGAGGACCTTTAGTCTCACGATCGAAGAAATCTTCATCGACGAGCAGGGTCCGTAAGCGCGTTCACAGTCACGAACGGATCGGGGCGCTGCCTGAGGTAAGGGCATAGTGATTGCCTCAGGGAGGCGACACGCGGTCCATCTCCGACGCAAGTTCGGCATCCCGTCGCCTGCTGAGACCGAAAGGAGTCCCAGGACCGCCCTCCCGAGGCGCCCAGTTTCCGGTCCGCGAGTTAGGGCCCGCGGGGGCGGGGAGAGGGGCCGCTCAGTCCTTGGCGCGTTCCTGGTAGGAGCCGTCCTCGGTCGAAACGATGACCCGGGTCCCGACACCGATGTGGGGCGGCACCATCACCCTGACCCCGTTAGAGAGAATGGCGGGCTTGTAGGATCCAGAGGCGGTCTGGCCCTTCACGACCGGTTCGGTCTCGACGATCTCAAGTGTGACCCGCTGCGGCAGCTCGATCGAAACAGGCCGTCCGTCGAACATCATCAGGATGCAGCTCATATTCTCGCCAAGATACGCAGCCATGTCGCCGAGCATGTCGCCCGGAACAGTGATCTGCTCGAAATTCTCGGGGTTCATGAAGATGTAGTTTTCGCCATCCTGATAGAGGTAGTTGTGATTGACCTCCTCGACAAAAGCCCGTTCGACCTGATCGGTCGTCTTGTAGCTTTCGATGACCTTGATGCCGTCGGAGATACGCCTCATCTCGACTGAGGTCGTTGGGGTGCCTTTTCCAGGCCGATAGGTCTCCGCCTTAAGGACGATGTACAGACGCCCGTCCTCTTGCTCGATCACATTGCCCTTGCGGATGTTGCTGGCGATGACTTTGACCACGGAAAACGCCTTTGTGTCTGTCGCTCGCCGGGCTAAGCGCACAGCGGCTCATATGGGTTGAAGCGGTTTGGGTCATAGCCCTAACCGGCCGTCCGGCCAAGGGCGAGAGAGGGGCCTCGGGTGAGTAAACAGGGATTTTGGGGCCATTGGGGGTTAAGAAGATGGCGGAACGCAAGTGGTGGCGGCCGGATATTCACGCTGATCGGCGTCCCTTCCTGCTGGCTCGGGGACGAATTCGCACGGCGCTGAGATCCTGGTTCGAGGCCGAGGGCTTCCTTGAGGTCGAGTGCGGAGCCTTGCAGGTTTCGCCGGGCAATGAGGCTCATCTTCATGCGTTCTCGACCCGCTGGCGCGGCGAAGCCGGCGAGGATCGAGAGTTTTATCTCCACACCTCGCCGGAGTTCGCCTCCAAGAAGCTTCTGGCGGCCGGAGAGCGGCGGATTTTTGATTTTGCGAGAGTTTACCGTAATCGAGAGGCGGGAGCGCTTCACGCTCCTGAATTCACCATGCTCGAGTGGTATCGCGCTCTTGAGCCCTATGAACAGGTGACCGCCGATGCGGTCGCTCTGGCGCGAAGCGCCTCGACTTGTCTCGGACGCGAACTCTTCAGCTGGCGGGGAAGGACTTGCGATCCGGGCCTCGACCCTGAAAGGCTGACCCTCGCCGAGGCGTTCGTTCGCCATGCGGGGATCGATCTGCATCAGGTCATGGAGGATCTTGCGGGCCTGGCTCGCGAGGCGGGCCGTATCGGGGTCCGTGTCGCGGCTGACGATACGTGGTCGGATCTGTTCTCTCGCATTCTTGTCGAGCGGATCGAGCCCCATCTGGGTCAAGGTCGCCTGACGATTCTCTGCGAGTATCCTCTTTGCGAGGCGGCGCTCGCCCGCCCCGTCGCCAGCCGACCAGACGTTGCTGAACGCTTCGAGCTCTACGCCTGCGGTGTCGAACTGGCCAACGGCTTTGGCGAGCTGACCGATCCGGTCGAACAGAGGCGAAGGTTCGAGGCGGAGATGTCTGAAAAGGCGCGCCGCTATTCGGAGCGTTATCCGCTGGACGAGGACTTTCTAAGCGCCCTGGAAATCATGCCGGAAGCCTCGGGCGTAGCCATGGGGTTTGATCGTCTGGTGATGCTGGCGTCAGGGGCTCGTACGATCTCGGACGTTCTGTGGACGCCTCTGACAGTCTAGGGGGCGCCGGCTCTTGCTGTTGCCCCGAGGCGTTGGGCGCAGCCCCTGACGTCCGAAGGGATGGGGCAGACGCTGGGCCCGCGTCATGCTAGCAGCCTGAGGCGTTTTCCCGGCGACCCGACCCCATTTCATCCTTCATCTGAAGTTTCGAACTCTGCCATGTCCAGGACCTTGCGCGACCTTGACGACCTGCTGACCGAAGGGCTCCTGTCGCCGGATCGGAGAGACAGGCTTGGCGCAGTCGCGGAGCGCTATGCGATCGCCGTCACCCCTCATGTGAAGTCGTTGATGGAGACATTGGACGACGCCGATCCCATCGCTCGTCAGTTTCTTCCGGATGAGGCTGAGCTGGTGCGGCATCCTGATGAGAGCGCTGATCCGATCGGCGATCATGCACATGAGCCCGTGCAAGGGGTGGTCCACCGCTATCCGGACCGGGTCCTCCTCAAAGTCGTCTCCGTTTGTCCCGTCTATTGTCGGTTCTGCTTCCGTCGCGAAATGGTGGGACCCGGGCGGGAGCCGGGATTGTCTCCCGCCGGACTTGAAGCCGCCCTGGATTACATCCGCCGCACCGAGGCTGTATGGGAGGTCATTCTGACCGGAGGCGATCCGTTCATGCTTTCGACGCGAAGGGCTCGTGAGCTGACGGCTGAGCTCGACGCCATCGACCACGTAAAGGTGATTCGATGGCATACGCGCATGCCCGTCGCTGATCCGGATCGGATAACTGAAGAGTACGCCTCGGCGATCGCAAGTCGTCGCAAGGCGGTTTATGCAGCCGTTCACGTCAACCATGCGAGGGAGTTGTCTCCGTCCGTCCGCGGCTCCCTCAGGCGTCTCTCGCAGGCGGGTGTCTTTCTTCTCTCTCAGAGCGTCCTTCTCAAGGGGGTCAATACCACATTCGAGGCCCTGCGCGATCTGATGCGGGCGCTGGTGGAATGCGGGGTCCGACCCTATTATCTCCATCACCCTGATCTGGCTCCCGGCACATCCCACTTCCGCGTGTCCATTGAAGAGGGACGAGACCTTGTGCGGCGCCTCCGGGATGAAACCTCTGGGCTCTGTCAGCCGGATTACGTGCTCGATATCCCCGGGGGGATGTCCAAGGCCCTCATGTCCCCGCAGGATATCGAAACACAGAGTGGTTCAGTTCGTCTGCGCGGGCGCGACGGGTCCTGGGTGAGGTACTCGCGGGACTAGAGTTCAGGCTTTCCTCGGCGGAACCATGCCCGTACCCGAAAACCGAGGCGCCGCATCAGGCGAGACTGGACCTCTGAGGGGGATGCTGCCATGATTTAGGCTCTGCAGCCGAACAGAGCGCCAGTGAGGCGTTGGTCGGACGTCAGGAGGAGACATCGACGCGCGCCCAGAGGTTGGTCAAGCCCGTCTTGACCCTCGCTGGCGCGCTCGGAGCGCGGAGTGATCCATGACCAACTTTCGGTCTCTTGTCTTCGGACTTATAGGACTGCTCGCAGCCTGCGGCGGGGGCGGCGGATCCTCGGCTCCAGGCGGAGGAACGACCCCCCCGGTCGCGGTTAAACCGACGATTGCCGAGGCCTCCCGCCTTCTGACTCAGGCCAGCTTCGGTCCGACGGACAGCGCCATTTCGGCGGTGCAGGACGCCGGTCTCACCGGATGGATCAACTCCCAGATCTCCATGCCTCTGCCGGCGGTCTCCCACGAGCAGTTCGTCTCTGATCGTCTGGCGGAGCTTGGGGCTGTATCCGCAACCAACTTTTATGAGAGCTGGTGGCGTCAGGCCGTCACAGAGCCTGACCAGCTTCGACAGCGAACCGCTTTCGCTCTTTCGCAGATTTTTGTGATCTCGCTGGCCGACACGGCGGTCGATGTCCGAGGCGCGGCCTCCTACTACGACATGCTCAACCGCAATGCGTTCGGAAACTTCAGACAGCTTTTGGAGGATGTGACCCTTCATCCGATGATGGGCCGCTATCTGACTTTCCTCGGAAATCAGAAGGAGGATGTCAACGGAACGCGGACCCCGGACGAGAACTACGCCCGAGAGGTCATGCAGCTTATGACAATCGGCCTTCAGGAGTTGAATCAGGACGGGACGCCGAAGCTATCCGACGGACAGCCCATCGCCGCGTACACTCCGTCGGATATTGCGGGACTGGCGAAAGTGTTCACCGGCATAAGCTGGTACCATAACGCCCCCACTGCGACGACTTTCTTCGGCGGTAACGCTCATTCCGACCGCTCCGTTCGGCCGATGATCTTCTACCCCGTCTACCACTCGACGTCAGCCAAGACCTTTCTCGGAACAACGATCCCCGCCAGCACAACTGTTGATGTGGCCGGCGACCTGAAGATCGCGCTCGATAAGCTCTACAATCATCCGAACGTCGGACCGTTCATCTCGAAGCGCCTCATTCAGCAGCTGGTGACGAGCAATCCTTCTCCCGCCTATGTCACTCGGGTGGCGGGAGTGTTCAACAATAACGGTTCAGGAGTGAGGGGGGATATGGCCGCCGTGGTGCGTGCGATCCTGACCGACACTGAGGCCCGCAATATGGCGTCTGTTTCCGCTGCAGACTTCGGGAAGCTGCGTGAGCCTGTAATCCGCATCGCCAACTGGGCGCGCGCGTTCGGCGCGACGTCTCAGTCAGGAAAGTGGTTGTTCACCTCCACCAGCGCCAACACCATCCTGGGGCAGTCTCCTCTGACTTCGCCATCAGTTTTCAATTTCTGGAGACCAGGATTTGTTCCGCCCTCCACCACAGAGCTTGGTCAGAGATCATTGACCGCACCGGAGTTTCAGGCTGTCGACGAGGTCACGACCGCCTCATGGATCAACACCATTCAGTCGGTGGTGGATCTGGGGACCGGGTCGACCCCGACGGGGGGTACCGGACGAGATGTGCGTTCGGCCTACGCTTCAGAGATTGCCCTGGCTGAAACGCCTTCAGCTCTGGTTGAGCGGATGAATAATCTGCTGTTTTACGGTCAGATGACGGCCGCCCTGCAGACCCGTCTCCTGGCCGCTGTCAATGCGGTGGCGATCCCCGCCAGCGGGACCCAGGCCCAGATCGACGCAGCTCGACTCAATCGGGCCAAGACCGCTGTTTTCTTTTCGATGATTTCGCCCGACTATCTGGTTCAGCGCTGAGGAGCAGGGTGATGACGATGTCCATCCAGACCCGAAGAGAAATCCTTCGCAGAGCCGCCGCTCTCTCCACCGTCGGGGCTGCAGCGTCGACCTTCGGTTTTCAGCTCGCCACGGTCGGCGCTGCTGCAGCCCAGACGGCCCCTGACTTCAAGGCTCTTGTGTGCATCTTCCTGTTCGGAGGGAATGACGCGCACAACATGGTGCTCGCAACCGACACCGACAGCTGGTCGCGCTATTTCGCAGCGCGGAATACGGGAGCTGTCCCCATCGCCTTGATGCCTGTTGGGACGCCGCCTACGCCGGTCGGAGAGGTTAATCCTGTAACCGGCCGAACATCCACCCTGCAGATTCCTGAAAGCTGGGGCGGAGTTCTTCCCATCACTCCTTCAACGCCCAATCCCGTTCCGGCCGGGACCAATGCGTCCGTGCGCACCTTCGGCCTCCATCCCCATCTCGGCCCTCTGGTGCCGATCTGGCAGGCCGGTCGGCTGGCGGTGGCGGCCAACGTCGGCCCGCTGATACAGCCGACGACCAAAGCGCAGTATCGTGCGCGCAGCGTCCCCCTGCCGACAAGTCTGATGTCGCACAATGACCAGCAGGCGACGTGGCAGGCGGGGTCTGCTGAAGGCGCCCGCCGCGGCTGGGGCGGCCTGATGGCGGACCAGTTCCTGTCTCTCAATGGAACCAACAATGTCTTCACCGCCATGTCGACAGCCGGAAATGCTGTCTTTCTGGCCGGTCAGAATGTGGTCCAGTATCAGGTGACAGCGACTGCGACGCCTGCAGTGAGAATTACCTCGGCCGCTGCGACGACAACGACAGTGTTCGGCGCCGCTAACGCCGGAGCGCGTGTGCGAGAGATTATCCGCGATACGTCCGGCGCGAGCTATTTCATGAAGGATTACGCCGCCAAGGTCGTGCGATCGATGGATTCCTCGGAACTGCTGAATGCCGCCTTCGCGACCCCCGCGATTTCCGGTGTTCCCGCTCCAAGTCAGCTCGTCAATCCGATTACTCGCGCCTCTGAGACGAACGCACTGGCGGTTCAGCTTCAGGCTGTGGCGCGCACTATCGCAGCAAACGCCAGCCTTGGCTTACGCAGGCAGGTATTCTTCGTAAGCATGGGCGGTTTCGACAATCATGACGTCCAGAATACGGCCCAGTCCCCTCTGATGGCGCGTCTGGGACATGCGATGGCCTATTTCGACAGTGTCTTGTCCAACCTGAACGGTGTCGACATGCGCCAGGCGGTCACTACCTTCACCGCGTCGGATTTTTCCCGGACCTTCACCACCAATGGCGACGGCACGGACCATGCCTGGGGCGCGCATCACTTCGTGATGGGCGGCTCGGTAAGAGGAGGAAGGATCTATGGTCAGTATCCGACCCTTGGGGTCGATCAGACCAACGGTTTCCAGAATCCCGATATGTCGGGGAACATTCTCATTCCGACAATGTCGGTAGACCAGTACGCAGGCGCGCTCGGCCGATGGTTCGGCGTGCCGCAGGCTTCTCTCGACAGTATCTTTCCGAATCTGAGGAACTTTTCGGGCGGAATTCCTGATTTCATGGCCGGAGCCATTGCCTGATGCGCCTGAACGCGGGATCCCGCCGCCTGGCTCAAACTCTGCGATTGACCATCACCCGCTCGACCATCCTCCGCCCGTTTATGCGGGTCAGCTGCACGACGATGTCGAGGACGGAACGCGCGTAGTCGCGAATATCCGATCGCGTCAGGCTGAGGCCGCTCTGCAGGCTCATGAAGGCGATCTGCTCGAGAGCGCCTTCTGGACTGTCGGCATGCACGGTCGTGAACGAACCCGGGTGTCCGGTGTTGACGGCGCGCAGGAAGGTAAATGCTTCGGCCCCCCGGATTTCTCCGACCATAAGACGGTCCGGTCTCATTCGGAGCGAGGCGCGAAGCAGGTCGTCGACGCCGACCTGAGATTCGCCGAGCTCACTTTTGACGGCGACAAGACCAACGGAATTGGGCTGAGTGAGAGTGACCTCCGCCGTGTCTTCAATCACGATGACGCGGTCTGTGGCTGGCGTTTCCTTGAGCAGCGCGTTGAGGAAGGTGGTCTTTCCCGACGCGGTGCCGCCGGAAATCACGATATTCCGGCGCGCTCTGACCGCCAGGGCGAAGAACGCTCTGAGGTCTCCGTGTTGAAGCAGCTCATCCAGCCGGGCGTCGATATCGGAGCGAGACGGCTGAAGCGCAGAGTCGACCGCACGGAACGCCCCCGCTGCTTCATAGTCCTCCAGCGTCAGATCCGGGACGACATGCTTCCGGATCGCCAGAGCGATCGTCCCGCGCGTCGCCGGCGGCCCCGCCAGCTGAACACGCGCTCCATCGGGAAGAGTAGCGGCCAGAAGCGGGTGTTCCCGGCTTACACCCTGACTTGATGACGCTGCGATCTGCTGGGCGAGGCGCTGAAGCATAAGCTCCGTGATCGCAGGGGCCTCGATCCGCTCGAGACCTGACGCGCTTTCGATCCAGACCTCTCCCGGTCTGTTGACCATGATATCCGTGATGTCGCTTCGGTCGAGCCAGGGCGAGAGCGGAGCCATGTAGGTCTTGAGATAAACTCCACCCCCGTTCACCGATCCGTCTCCTGGACCGAAGCGGGGCCGACGGTGGAAAAATCAAGATCCTGAGACACGAAAACCCGCACCGGAGAGCCCTGGGGGACGTTCACTGTCGGCGAGATGTCGAGATCCTTCGAGAGGGCGACCCCAACCGAATCGGCTCCGGCGCGAGTGGAGGCTATGACGATGCTCGTGTCGGAAGCTTCGGTCGCTGCGTTGACCCCCAGATTAAGAAGGGTCAGGAGCATCGCGCCGCCGAAGCGCTGGAGGAAGTGTCGGTCGACGTCTCCGTCAAGCCCGCCTCGTCCCAGCGCATCGGTCGCCGGCGAGGCGAGCGGGACGCTTGCCCCGTCCGGTCGGATCAGCCGTGTCCAGATTACGAAGGTTCGCGACTGGCCGAGCGCCATTCCAGACCGATACTGGCCAATCAGCCGGCTTCCTCGCGGGATGAGAACCGCCGAGCCGTCGAAGCCGCGGACATCCCGACTGACCACTGCCCGTACATATCCGGGCAGGTCTGAATTGAGAGCTGTTTCAAGCACTGCTGGAATGATGGACCCTTCCACTACCGTGGTCGAGAGGTTGACCATGGACACGGCCTGAGCGGGCTTGCTCGCATCGCCGACGCCCAGTCGGCGGGCGAAGCGCTCATCGGCGTCGGCTCCAGGCGTCCCTCCTGTAACGGGCGCCTGAGATGCTCCCACAGCTGCAGTGATAGCCGCAGCGCTCGGGCCTCCTGCCGGTGTCGTTCTTTCCGGCGCCCCTTCAGCCCTGAATTCCCCGAGATCGATGATCAGAGCAGGAGCCCGCAGACGTTCGAGCTCGGCCTGAGTGGGACCTGGCGCCGGAGGCGCTGGCGGGGAAGGGGACGCTACGGGAGTTTCGGCGATTGCCTCCGGGGGCGGGTCTGTCGGAGCAAGAGGGGTTTGGGCGAAGGCGGACAGGTCGGGCGGCGGAGGGACATCCTCGGCGGAGAGCGGAGCGCTTCCGGGGGCCGGGTCTGTCAGTCGTGCTGCTTCGATACGGGCGCGATTGGCGGACAGCTGCATGAAGATCAGCGTCCCGAGAGCCAGGGCCCCGAGAAGTCCGGCAACAACCGGCCAGGGTGAGCTCGCCATGCCGACACGCGGCAGCGGCTCGTTCATCCCAGCCCGAGGGCTGCCCGACGTGGGAGAGGGGGGAGGCGTCATTGTCCGCCTCCTGTGGTTGCAACCCGTCCCGATCCCGACGCCGCCGGCGCGGACGCTCCGGCTGCAGGCGGAGCGTTCCAGCCGGAGTTGAGAACATCGACTTTGGCTTTGCCGTATCGAAGAACGAAGCGCTCAGCTCGGATGTCCGCGACTGTGTAGCGCCCGGCGATGCGCGTTGAGGCCATTTCCTCTTTTCCGTCGGGACCCATAACGAAGACAGCCGGCGTGTCTTTGTCATTGAGGAACTCGAAATAGGTCGAGACGCCGTCATCGAAGACCCTAACCGGATAGATGGCTTTGGCGCCCTTGAATGCGTAGCGGAAGTTGAGCTGCTCGGGTGCGGGCGGCGCAGGGGGCGGCGCCGGGGGCGTTTCGTTCGCAGGTTCTGGCGTCGCCGGATAGAGAAGTCTGAGGCGCAGCATTGGCGGGGGAGCGCGTTTTGACGTTTCTGCTGCTGTAAGAAGGAAGCTGTAGAGCCGCTTGCTTGTGGCGACCGTCATGCTGGTCGTCCCGCCCACCGCCATTGGCTTGAGAAAAAGGAGGGTCGCCTTTCGGTTTGGAGTAACCTGCCAGGAGAGACTGTCGCCGATCGAGACGGTTTCGATCCGCTCCTCGGGGTCGAACTCGATCGCCATCTCAAATCCGAGGTATCCTCGGATATCTATGACCTGATTGGGATCGTACAACAGCTCGCGAATTCGCGGGTCGCCTGGCCCTGGCCCGGGTGAAACGGGAGCCTGAGCGAGGCTTGCCCCGGAGACAGCAGCTGCCAACAGCAGACAGAGGATTGGGCGGGCGATCATGGCGTTCGGGCCTCCTCTGTCAGTGGCGGCTGTGCGGCTGCGGGCGGCGAGGAGGTATCGATCCCCATCGCCGGCGTCTGCGCAAGGGGGGAAGTGACGGTTTCCTGGGGCGTGACGGTGTCGGCGATCGGCAAGACCGCCGCCGGAGGCGATAATCGATCTCTCCTATAGGCGGTAACCTGAAATCCCAGCGGATTTAGAAGGCGGTCCTCCATCCTCATAGGCGCGCCCGTGAAACGAAAAGACACCACGGCCCGCCATGTCGTAGATGAAGTCTCGAGACCCGAATCTCTGCGCGTCGCCTCAAAGCGCACCTCCGCCGTATTTTCGGACAGAAGGTCTATGGCGGATATGGAGATGCGGATAACGCTTCCGGGTCTGAGGTCGGCGAGGACGCTGGACGATGACTCCTCCCGATACTGATCGACATACTCCGCCCTTGCAGAACCAATCGACCACAGAGCGGTTCGCGCGTATCGTTCCGCAAAATCGGCAGGATCAAAGGTTTCACGCGAAAGAACATATTGCGCCAGCATCGAATGGATGACCGCCTGTTCGTCATCGAGGTCTCCCAGGCGCACCCCTCGCGCCGTTTCCACATACCCCGTCTGTCGATCCACCAGAACAGTGTAGGGAACGACCTCCTTCAGAGGCAGGAGGATCGCGAGGCCCGCAGCCTGGGCTGCGCATACGACAATCATTATGGACGCAACAATCCAGGCGATTCGACGCCCGCTCCGTGCGGACGCCAGAGCCTCATCCCGCCAAACTTCCACCGCCAGAGCGTTTCTCTCATCTCCTGAAGGCGATCCGCCGACGGGAAGGCGCGACGCCGACGCGGCGATCTCTGTGCGCTCGTGGGCTGTCATGATCCGCCTCTGCGATCAAAGCCTGCCCGGGGGATCCGCCGATAAGCTTCCCCCAGACGCCCCTCTGGAGCCATTGACTGGCCTCCTCCCGGCTCGGCTCGGTCGTGATGACGGAGCTCGCGCTCATGATAGGCGCCGGAGGATGTCGTCCCCGCCTGGCGGTCATGGATCGCAATCCTCGCCGCGATCTGTTCGGCGCGATCGCTGAAGACCGATCCGTTCTGGCTGCCGAACATGTCTCCGCGGGCAGGCTGAGAGACGCTTCTGCTGCGTGACCCTCCTGTGCGCAGACCGGCTGCAATGCCGCCGACGGCGCTGAGACCGAACATCATGACGATGGCGAAGACCGCAATCACGAGACTGATCGTGATCACCACCCCCATATCAAACAATCTCATCTGTGCGTTTTCGGTCAGGATCTCGAGAAAGGGCTGCAGGATCATGATGAGGGACGCGCCGAAAACGGTCACCGCCATCGGCGCAATCGAAAAACTGAACGTCGCCCTGAGCCAGCCGTCGAAGAGGCCCCTCGTCGCGTCAAAGAGCAGGAAGCCGATGAACACCGGCCCGATTGCAAGAAGGAAGGCGAGAACGATCTTGGCTGCAACAATCACTCCCAGCGTCACCAGAAGCAGAGATATGGACGAAAGCCAGAGGAGGCCAGATCCCAGCATAGGTCCGCCTTGCAGGATGTTGGCTGTCGGACTCGCCATCTCCCCATAAACCCCTGCCGCTGCGCTCATGTCGTCAAACGCGCGTTCGAGGCCCGCCATCACGTCGCCGTCGAATCCAGACCCCTGCATCTGAAGCGGCCGAAGAAGGGTTCGCATCAGGTCTGCCGGCCCCTCGAAAAGGAGGTTGAAGACAACGGTCTGATAGGCCGCCCAGCTGGTCAGGAAGGCCAGTATCAGGCCGATCTTGACGGCCGTGAACGGTAGCTCGGTCACGCGCACGCCTCCGCGACCGAACAGAAGCTGGTATCCGAGCAGCGCAATATAAATGGTGAGAAGGCCTGTGAAGGCTGCCGAGAACCATGTGTCCGGACCGACCAGTTCGCGATAGCTGTCGTGAACGAGGACACGGATATGGCAGTCGACCGTATCGACGATGCCGCCGACCATGCTCTCGCCGGACGGAGAGGGACAGATCGCCATCAGCGCGCCTCCTCGAGCAGGCGTGGGAGCCAGGCTTCCGGATCGTCTCCCACTTCTGAGCGGATACGATCAAGCAGCCTTACTGTTCGTTCGCGTCCGGATAGCACCGTCAAAACGTCTCGCTGCCCGTTCAGGTTGAGGCGCGCCACCACGCTCTCGGTTCCATGTCGGATAAGAAAGCATCGGGATGTGTCGGGAAGCGAGCGGATCAGGTCGAACTCGTGTGAGGACAGGCCGAAGCCCTGACGGTATTCACGTTCCTGAGCCTTCGGATTGGGAAGAAAGATCTGGGTCGCGGACTGCTCGATAACGGCGCTGGCGATCCGGCTCTCGAGAGCGTCTCCGGCGGATTGGGTGGCGAAGCCGACAATCCCGTTACGCTTTCGGATCGTCTTCTCCCAGTCCCGGATGCGAGCGACGAAGACATCATCGTCCAGCGCCTTCCAGCCTTCATCGACGACAATGATCGAGGGCTGGCCGTTCAGCCGTTCCTCGACACGATGAAACAGATACATCATAGCCGGCGTTCTGAGGACTGGGTCGTCTAGGAGATGGGTCATGTCGAACCCGCAAATCCGGGCGTCCAGATCCATTCGGTCGACTTCGTTGTCGAACAGCCATGCGCGATCACCTTCGCCCAGCCAGGGCGACAGTCGCGAGGCGAGGTCTCCAGGCGTTGGCCGACGGCCTCCGAGGAAGAGCTCTCGGAAGTATCGCAGGCGACGGAATGAGATGTCCTGATCATAATTCGCGCTGACGGCGGAGGCGATCAGCGCAACATCCTCGGCAGTCAGAACTTCACCGTTGGAGGTCGTCAGCTTCGCCGTCCACTGCTGGAGAAAGCGACGATTGGAGGGCGTATCGGGCAGCTGGAGAGGATTGAACTGGGTGGCCACCCCGGGCCGAATGACCTCGTATTGCCCCCCCATCGCGCGAAGGAAGATATCTGCGCCCCTGTCCTTGTCGAAGAAGACGACCCTCGGGTCAAAGCGCTGAGCCTGGGCGAGTAGAAAGTTGAGGATTACGGTCTTGCCCGATCCTGACGGCCCGATGAGTAGAAAGTTACCCAGGTCCCCGGCGTGAAAATTGAAGTAGTATGGTGAGGCTGCGGTGGTCTCGAGAACGCATACTGCGCCTCCCCAGTGATTGCCCTCCGGGCGCCCGACAGGATGGTTATGAAGGCTCGCAAGGCTCGCGAAGTTGCTTGAGGAAAGCAGCGCCCTGCGGGGTATGAACGCTGCGTTGCCTGGAAACTGGGCCCAGTAGGACGTCTCAAGGGCGATATCCTCCCGGACGCCGATGGCTCCTGCATCCGTAAGCGCTGCCTGAACATCTGCCGTCGCAGCGTCGAGGGCTGGAAAATCTGCGGCCTTGATCAGAACGGTGATGTGATGGTGGCCGAAGGCGGCTCGTCCGGCGGCAACGTCATCCTTGGCCTGGATAAGATCGCGCCGGAGCGAGAGCGCCTCATCGTCGGCAGCGCGCATGCGGCGGATCGACAGGTTGATGCGGTTGAGAGCGGCCTGTCGATCTACGAAACCGAAGCTCTGCGAGATAATCATCTCATGAGGCGCCCGCATCAGCGCGTCGAGTTGTCCGGGGGCTGAGTGGGGCGGATACTCCCGGATCGAGACCACGGCGCCAAGTTGCGGGGCGCTTCGATCATTGCCGCCAAATTCCAGAGCGTCACGTCCGAAGCTGATCCGTCGATCGATAACGCTTCGTCCTGGGTCGCCGGCAGGCTGACGCACCGCTCGAAGCTCGCCGTCGGACAGGAATGCAAGAAACTCGAGCGGTTCCGAAAATCTCTCTCGCCCCGACTCGTAGGCGCTGAGAAGCCGAGGACCGTAGGAGGCGAGGCTGGCGATCAGATTGTCGCGGGCGGCGTCGAGGTCGCGTCGGTCGCGGGCGCGTCCCACCGCGTCCCAGCTCTGATTCTGTCCAAAACCAAGGGACCTCCCCCTCGCGAGGCCGGGACGCCTTGCAAGCGTAATGAAGAGATCATTGACGAACAGCCGCCGGTCTTGAAGGCGTGCGCGCCAGATCTCATCCAGGCGTCGGGCGAAGGGGTTCAGAAAGCCCCCGGGCGTTTCAGGTTTCACAAGGTGACGTATCAGATAGGCGCCGATCTCAAGGCGCGACGAAGCAAGACTTCGCAGAAGCGTGTCGCGAATAGACTTGCGATAATTGAGGTCCTGTGTGTCAGCGGTCTCGAAGGCGAAGCCGGACAGATGAATGATTTGGATCTGCTGTCCGTCGCGCGTTTCAAGGGTCGCGTCATCTATGAGGCGCGCATAAGGGAGCATGTCTCTTGCCAGGCGCTCGCGCCGGAGAAAGCGGCCGGTCGTCTCGCGACCCTGACGGGGCAGGTTCCGGCCTGTCATGGAGCGTAGGAGTTACAGCGCCAGTGACGATAGTTGGGGACCCTCGGGCAGCGGCTCACCTTGAGAATCCAAAGGTCGAGAAATCGAGGCTCTCGCAATGACATGACATAGCCCGCTGCATGGAGCGCCAGGGCGGCGAGGATCGCCCAGAAGGACTTAGTGATAAGGAAGATTTCGGTGGTCGCAACCAGATTGAGGACGAAGAAGGAATAGCTCACGCCCGCGAACATCTGGGGCCGCGTCAGCGCTGAAAATACGATGTCTCGCTCAAGGCTCGCCATGGGTCATCCGGCGAGACGTGCGGCTGACTGAATGCCCGCCACGATTGCAGCGGCGCCGAACAGGATGAAACAGCCCAGAATAACCGTGATGGCGTGGCGCCAGTTCATCCTCCCTGTCAGCATCATGAATCCGACGATCGCGACCGCAACGACCGCTACCGCCGTCGCCACGTTTCCCAGAAGAGTTCCCTGAACCCAGTTGACGGCTGCGAGGATCGGGCCCGACCCTCGGGGATCGGACGCGGATTGCGCATGAGCGCTAAGGGATGAAATCAGACTTAAGAGGCCGGCGCCGGCGAAGAGTCTGTTTCGCTTCATGGGTGTGTCTCCGATGCGCTGATTTCGGCTAGATATGACATGACCTGTGAAACATACTCCTGCGTCTCACGGAAGGGCGGAACGCCTCCGTGGCGAATGACCGCCTCGGGTCCTGCATTATACGCCGCTAGCGCAAGCTCGACATTATCGTCGAACAGCTCGAGCATGCGTCTGAGGTACTGAGCTCCGCCTGAGGCGTTCTGGACGGGATCAGCGGGATCAACACCAAGGTCCTGCGCGGTTCCGGGCATCAGCTGCATGAGACCTATCGCGCCCTTGGGCGAGCGGGCGCCGGGGTTGAAGCGGGATTCCACATAACTGACGGCCTCAAGCAGGCGTGTTGACAACTCCGCTTCGCGTCCTGCCGTTTCCAGAAGCGGGATCAAGCTTGCCGGGGGCGCCGCTGGTCCGGCGCGGCCGGATTTTGTTTCAGGAGGGGGCGACTGGGGGCGGATGGGGGCGCTGGTGACGACGACGCCCTGGGCGCCCACCTCCATGACCTGCCCAAAGCTCGTCGGGGCCAAGGCCGCGCCAAGCGCGCCGAGGACTATAAGACGAAGCGAGGCGGGGAGAGCTTGAAGCATTGTCATCCGGGTCCCTGAGGATCCGAGGCTAGTTTGGAAGAGGCCTGAAGTCGAGTTGGGGACGGTCAGAATCAAACGCGGCATTGCCAACCGCGAGGTCTCGATCAAAACTGCCGATCAAACCGCGGATCAGGATGTCTGGGGCGCGCAGGACAGGAAGGTTTTGGCTATGAAGACGAGAATTACGGAGCTTTTCGGGATCGAGCACCCCATCATCCAGGGCGGCATGCATTATGTCGGTTTCGCGGAAATGGCTGCGGCCGTCTCGAACGCCGGGGGGCTCGGAATCATCACTGCCCTGACCCAGCGCACCCCCGATCTCCTCGCTCGTGAGATCGCCCGCTGCCGCGAAATGACGGACAAGCCGATCGGGGTCAATCTGACCTTTCTGCCTTCGGTCACCCCTCCCGATTATCCCGGCTATGTCCGGGCCATTATCGAGGGCGGAGTTAGGATCGTGGAGACGGCGGGAAATAACCCGGCGAAGTGGCTTCCCGTCCTCAAGGAGAATGGCGTCAAGGTGATCCACAAATGCACTTCGGTGCGGCATTCGCTCAAGGCAGAGGCCATTGGCTGCGATGCAGTCAGCGTGGATGGTTTTGAATGTGGCGGACACCCGGGAGAAGATGACGTTCCGAACTTCATTCTGCTTCCGAGAGCAGCTGAAGAGCTGAAGATCCCGTTTGTGGCGTCCGGCGGTATGGCCGACGGTCGCTCTCTTGTGGCTGCGCTCTCCCTCGGGGCGGAGGGCATGAATATGGGAACCCGTTTTATCGCGACCCGGGAAGCGCCAGTGCATGAAAACGTTAAGCAGGCGATCGTCGCCGCTAGCGAGCTGGATACGCGTCTGGTCATGCGCCCGTTGAGAAACACCGAGCGCGTGCTGAACAATCCTGCGGTTGAGCGTCTCCTGGAGAAGGAAAAGGCTCTTGGGGCGAACCTCAAGTTCGAGGATATCGCGGGTGAGGTTGCGGGCGTCTACCCGCGGATCATGACGGAAGGAGATATGGACGCCGGAGCCTGGAGTTGCGGTATGGTGGCCGGGCTGATCCATGACATTCCGACGTGCAAGGAGCTGATCGACGGCATCATGCGGGACGCAGAGGCGATCATCGCCCGCCGGCTTCAGGGATTTCTTGCAGCCTGATGCGCGCCTCGGGAGACAGCCGGTTGAGAACGCCCTTCTCGGTCAGCTGTCTCCACAGGTCCTCGGCGCTGTCGGCGTATGAGATCAGATCCAGATCCGAGGGATCGACCATTCCCATGCGGGACATCGCTTCGAAATTGATGATCGAGCTCCAGTAGGACCGGTCAAAAAGAGCGATCGGAATGGGAGGCGCCTTCCCGGTCTGTCTCAAGGTCAGAATCTCGAAGAGCTCGTCCAGGGTTCCAAACCCGCCGGGAAAAACCACAAGCGCATTGGCCCTCATCGCCAGGTGCATTTTTCGCATGGCGAAATAGTGAAAGCGGAACGTAAGTTCGGGCGTCGAATAGGCGTTGGGCTCCTGTTCGTGGGGCAGAGTGATATTGAAGCCGATTGAGGGCGCCCCCGCCTCGTGCGCCCCGCGATTAGCCGCTTCCATGATCCCGGGGCCTCCGCCAGTAGCGATGACGTTATCCCGATAGGATCCGTTCGAGTGAAGCGCGCCGCCCTTTCTGGAGGCCAGATTTGCGAATTTTCTGGCCTCGGCATACCATCGCCCCTGGGGGGCGGGTGATGTATTCCGCGCTCGCGCGCTTCCGAAGACGACGATAGTCGAACGAACGCCCCAATCCCTGAGGGCGTTCTCGGCCTTCGCATATTCGAGAAGAAATCGTACGCCCCGCATTGAGTCGTCGAGCAGGAAATCCTGATCTAGCGCCGCCAGACGGAAAGACGGGGAGGTCATCTGAGCGGCGTTCGAGGCCGCTGCGTCAGGAACGGGAGCGTCCGGGGACGATGTCATCGGCGATAGGTCCTTGCAATAAGTCCGGATGGGCATGGTCTCTGGCGACCTGGAGGGTTGCGCGTATCTCGGCCGTCCCGACGAGGCGATCACGTGAAGCGAAGTATTCCGGGCGCCCAGATGTGAAGGCTGAAGAACCAGGTCGCAAGGGCCAGATAGCCTGCAGCCGTAATAAGTGCGGCGGAGGCGAGCCACCGGGTTGAGGAGCCGGCCCTGGGTCGGACAGCCCGAATGAACGCCTCTGCGACAATGAGGTTCGGGATGTAAAAGAAAAAGTCCATGATCACGTCGAACCAGCCCTGAAAGTCTTCCGTATGGCCGACGCCGCCAGCGACGATCGCCCAGAATCCGTACTCCATACGGTAGAGCCAGGAGCCGATTGCTAAGGCGAACAGGCGGATCGCCCACGCCCTGTGGCGTTCAAGGTCGCGGGCCATTGCAAAGCGGGCCGTCTGGACGGCTGACAGGGCCATGAGCGCCCCATAGAGTGCGAACCCGATCGACATGGCGGGGCCTCCGACGGTGCCGCGTATCGCGATGAAGGTCAGCCCCCCGAGGCCTGCGGTCAGGGCGCAGAGCGCATAGACCCTACCCATCCACCTATGGACGGAGGGTGCGAGCCGGCGGACAGGCGCGAGAAGCTGGACAGGTCCAAGAACCAGAAGCACTCCGCCAGCGGCGAAATGGGCCCCGATCCCGATCGAAGCCGCGGGCGTCTCGCGTTCAAACAGGCGAGGCAGGGTTTCGTTCCACGCCTCGGGCTGGCCGGCCTGCAATGCGCCGCCGTAGAACGCCAGAATATAGACCCCGAAGAGGATTGAACTCACCCAAACGACCGCTGTCAGGAGGCCTGCGGACAGGCTGAGAATTCGGGCGCTCAGCGCGTCGCTTGCAGGCGACGCCGTATTAGACACGTTCATGAGTCCCTCCCATGGGTGGGGCCGGAAGCGCCCATTCCGAAATCCTTCCCATCCTGTCCCTGCGTCAAGGCGGCGGTCAACGTCCATCCGATCTCCCGACCGGATGGTTTTCTGGGGGCGGGCTCTTTCCTCGCCTGACGTGTGCGTTAAGGTGCGCGTGTCATTCCTGAGGGAGGTCCGACGTGAATTTCGATTTTTCCGACGAGCAGAAGCAGCTCAAGGAGCAGGCTCGTCGTTTCCTGGCTGACCGGTCTGACCGGGGCGTGGTTCGATCGGTTCTAAACGACGCGGGAAAGTCCTTCGACCAGGATCTCTGGAAGGCGGTGGCCGAAATGGGATGGTTAGGTGCGGCCATTCCCGAGGAGTTCGGCGGCCTAGGCCTTGGGAAGCTTGAGCTCTGTGTGCTGGCGGAGGAGATGGGGCGCGCTCTGGCGCCGATTCCGTTCTCAAGCACAGCTTACTTTTTCACCGAGGCGCTGCTCAAGGCGGGATCTCAGACCCAGAAGGGCGAGGTGCTTCCGAAGGTTGCGGAAGGCGGTGTGATTGGCGCTTTTGCGATATCGGAAGGACCGGGGGCGCCATCTCCGGGGTCGATCCAGACAGTATTTGACGGGGCGGCCCTGACAGGGGTGAAGATCCCCGTTACTGACGGCGATATCGCCAGCCACGCTGTGGTTCTGGCCCGTGAGGGTCAGTCTCTCAGCCTCGTGCTTGTCGATCTTCGACAGGAGGGGGTCTCTCGTGACACCCTGACCACGCTCGATCCGACCCGAGGGCACGCGCGGTTGACCTTCCGCGGGGCCAAGGCCGAGCGCCTCGGCGCCGCTGGCGAAGGATGGGATCTTGCCGAAGCGGTGCTGGACCGGGCGGCTGTTCTGATCGCCTTTGAACAGGTCGGGGGGGCGCAGGCCTGTCTCGACATGGCGGTGGACTACGCCAAGGGTCGGTACGCATTCTCTCGTCAGATCGCCTCCTTCCAGGCCATCAAGCACAAGTTGGCGGACATGTATGTCGCCATCGAGGTCGCCCGCTCGAATACCTATTACGGGGCCTGGGCTCTCTCGACAGACGCCTCCGAGCTCCCGCTCGCAGCCGCCGCCGCGCGCGTCGCCGCCTGCGACGCGTATTATCTGGCCGCCAAGGAGAACATCCAGACCCATGGGGGTATGGGCTTCACCTGGGAGGTGGACTGTCATCTCTTCTACCGTCGGGCGAAGCTTCTTTCGGTCCAGGCCGGCGCGCCTGGCGTATGGAAGGAGAAGCTCGTCCGACGCCTTGAAACCAAGAATGCGGCCTGAAGGAGACCCTCATGGATTTCAACGATACGCCCGAAGAAGCCGCCTTTCGCGCCGAAGCCCGGGCCTGGCTGGAAAAGACCCTGTCTCCCGCCACTCGGGCGGCCTTCTCAGAGGATGAGCCTCTGAAGGCTGCGAAGGCCTATCAGGCGCTCAAGGCGGGCGCCGGCTATGCGGGCCTGACATGGCGCAAGAGTGTTGGCGGACGGGAGCTGCCTCCGATTTTTTCTGTCATTTTCGGTCAGGAAGAGGCGCGCTTTCAGGCTCCGGTCGGGCCTTTCGCCATCGGTCTCGGCATGTGCATTCCCACCATGATCGCCTTCGCAAGCGATGATCAGAAGAAGCGGTATGTCGCCCCGGCCCTCCGCGGGGAGGAGATCTGGTGTCAGCTGTTTTCTGAGCCAAGCGCGGGATCGGATGTGGCCGGCCTCAAGACCCGCGCCGTTCGCGACGGTGACGACTGGGTGGTCAACGGTCAGAAGGTTTGGACGTCTGGAGCGCACTACTCCGATTACGGCATCCTGCTGACCCGCACCAACCCGGAGAAGGAGAAGCACAAAGGCCTGACCATGTTCTTCCTCGACATGAGAAGTCCTGGGGTCGAGGTGCGTCCGATCCATCAGATGTCCGGAGGATCGAATTTCAACGAGGTTTATTTCACCGACGTCAGGATCCCAGATGCGCAGCGTCTGGGAGAGGTGGGAGACGGATGGAATGTTGCGCTCGTTACGCTGATGAATGAGCGTCTCGCCGTCGGCGGATCCAATGGACCTGACTATGCCGAAATACTTGAGCTCGCGCGCAACACGCCGGCGCCCGCCGGACGCGGATCTCTTCTTCAGGATCAGGCGTTCCGCGAGAAACTCGCAGCATGGTATGTGAGCGCCGAGGGCTACACGCTTGGCAAGTACCGGACGATGACGGCGCTTTCCAAAGGTCAGACCCCCGGGCCGGAATCCTCTATCGGGAAAATCCTGAACGCAAACCGTCTGCAGGATTTGACCAACGCGGCCATCGAGGCGGAGGATCACTACGGGATTATATCCGACCCGGCCATCGCTCCTGAGCAGGCCGTTTTCCAGGCGTCATACATGTGGGCGCCGGGCCTTCGCATCGCCGGGGGAACCGACGAGATCCTGCGCAACATCATCGCTGAGCGCGTCCTGGGCCTTCCTCAGGATGTTCGCGTCGACAAGGGCGTGGCGTTCAAGGATCTCCCCACCGGACGCTGAAGAGTTGGGCTCGTCGTCCTCGTCTCGACGAGCCCTGGCGATGAGGCTAGGGTTCGTGCCTGGGTAAGGCATGGAGGGCGGGCGGATGGTTGATCAGACGACAGAGCCGCATGATGCGGTTGTTGTGGGATCAGGCGCCGGCGGTGCGATGGCCGCTTATGTCCTGACCAAGGCAGGAGCAAGCGTGCTCATGCTGGAGGCGGGTCGGGATTACAGTCCTGACGAAGCGCCTATGCTCAATCTGTCGAGAGATGCGCCTCTGAGGGGAACGGGGACGCCCGATAAGCCTTTCGGGTTTTACGACGCCATTGTCGACGGCGGCTGGGAAGTCCCGGATGAGCCCTATTCAAAAGCCGAGGGCTCGGACTTCATGTGGTTCCGAAGCCGGATGCTGGGCGGTCGGACCAATCATTGGGGCCGCAACTCCTTCCGTATGGGCCCTTATGACTTCAAACCCTACACGCGCGATGGTCTGGGAGTGGACTGGCCGATTTCCTATGACGACATCTCGCCTTGGTATGATCGCACAGAACGTGTTGTGGGGGTCTACGGCGCCAATCTTGGGCTCGAGAATCATCCGGACTCTGGCCCGGGCGTTCTCCAGCCCCCGCCTGCGATGCGGGTTTGGGAGCTTTTTCTCAAGGCGGGCGGAGACGCCCTGGGCGTTCCGGTGGTGCCAGCCCGACGCGCGATACTGACCCGTAAGATTGACGAACGAGAGGCCTGTTACTGGGCCTCGCCCTGCGGTCGCGGCTGCGCGATCGGCGCAGCCTTCCAGACCACGACCTCTCTCATCCCGTGGGCTAGAGCAACCGGCAAGCTCACAGTTCAGACCGGAGCGATGGTCTACGAAGTGATGCTCGACGCCAGCGGCAAGGCTTCAGGGGTCCGCTATATCGACAAGGCGACCGGTGCGCATCGGGAGGCCCGCGGTCGGGTGGTTATCCTCGCAGCGAGTACTGGGGAGACGGCGCGAATTCTTCTGAATTCGCAGCCCAATGGACGCTCCGAAGGCCTCGCCAATTCAAGCGGTCAGCTCGGACGCAACCTCATGGATACGGTCGGCTCCAATATCTCTGCGCATTTTCCAGCCCTTGAGGGGCGTCCTGTCTACAATGAGGACGGCGCAATGGGGCTGCACGCCTATATTCCCTTCTGGCTTTATCGCGAGCAGGCGGCTGGGCGGCTGGACTTTCCGCGGGGCTATCACGTGGAGATCGGCGGTGGTTTTCGTGAGCCGGGCCTTGGCGGTTATGGCGATCTGGACGGGTATGGCTCCGATCTGCGCCGCTCGGTGCGAGGACGTTATGGAGCTCAGATCGGCCTGACCCAACGCGGAGAGATGATTCCGAACGAGAAGTCCTTCTGTGCGATCGACCCAGATCTCAAGGATCGCTACGGCATTCCGGTTTTGAAGTTTTCGTTCGGCTGGTCCGAGCATGAACTCAAGCAGGTCGCTCATTTCCAGAGCGCCATGCGTGATCTTGTCGATCGTCTGGGCGGGACGATTCTTGGAGATGTTCCGACGCCGGACAAAGCCATCTCCGTCGGCGGTGAGATCATTCACGAGGTCGGGACCGCCCGCATGGGTGCGAAAGCCTCTGTGTCGGTGGTCGACAGTTTCAATCGAACCTGGGATGTCGATAACCTCTACCTGACCGACGGCTCAGTCTTCGCGTCGAAGGCCCACAAGAACCCCACTTTGACCATTATGGCGCTGGCGATGCGTTCGGCTGATCATATCGCCGATCGTCTCCGCATGGGCGAGCTCTAGGAGACCGCGATGAAGCACACACTGATAAGGCGCGTTCCCATCGTCGATCGCCGTACGACGCTTCGCTGGCTGTTCGCCGGTCTGGCTGCCGGCCAGCTGGTGGCGTGCGGCGAGCTGGGCGGTGAGTTTTCCTGGTCGCCCCCGGAGGCGTTGTCGGGGAAGGGATACGGGACCGACCCGGACCTGCTTGATCCCACGACGCCCTGGCCGCTGACGCTTACGCGCGAGGAGCTGAAGACGGTAGGCGCGCTGGTCGATCTGATTCTGCCGGCAGAGGGCGACTGGCCTTCGGCGAGCGAGGCCGGGGTGCCCCTTTTCATTGATGAATGGGTGAGTGCGCCCTATCCCTCTCAGCAGGAACAGCGCGGACTCATCCTGCCAGGTCTCGCCTGGCTTGATGTCGAGGCCCGAAACGGCGGCGAGCCGTCTTTCGCCGAGGCGAGCCCTGAGGTTCAGCGAAGCATTCTCGATAGGGTCGCGTTCAAGGACCGCACGCCGCCGGAGCTGGAAACGGCAGGGCGTTTTTTCTCTCGCATGCGCGCCCTCACCATCGGAGCGTACTACACCACCGCTGAAGGCTGGAAGGAGATCGGGTATCAAGGAAACCGCCCGGCGTCCGGGCCTTATGAAGGCCCGAGCGCGGAGGCGATGTCTCATCTTCGCAGCGCAGTTGAAGCCATGGGGCTGACCCTGGTTTCAGGCTGATGGGGCATCAGTCCAGACTGCGGATACGGATGTTTCGGTACCAGACCTGATCGGAGTGGTCCTGCAGGGCGATGTGACCCCGGCTAAAGGTTCCGAACAGGGGCATCGATGCGAATTTGGAGCCCGCGACTTTCGTCCTCCACGCATCGTCGCCATAGCTGGTGTCCACGACCTTAACCCCGTTCAGCCAGTGTTCGACGCGCCCATTGTGGACGAGGATGCGAGCGCTGTTCCATTCGCCCACAGGGCGGACCATCGGCGCCGACGGCGCTTCGAGGTCGTAAAGCGCGCCGGCGCGATGAGAGGCGAGCTTGCCGTCGGGATGACGATCATTATCCAGAACCTGCATCTCGAGCCCGGTATTATAGGTCTGACTGGCTGCGTCAGCTTCATTGACCAGGTAGATGATCCCGCTATTGCCGCCTTCAGAAATCTTCCAGTCGAGAGACAGCTCGAACTCGCCGAACTCTTCTTGTGAGACGATATCGCCCGCCCCACCCCCCGCCTCGAGGGTGAGGACCCCGTCCTCGACTCGCCATTTGGTAGACGCCGACGCCTTTTTGTAGCCGCGCCATCCGGTGAGGTCGCGTCCATTGAAGAGAGATCTCCATCCATCCTGCATGTCGGAGGCGAGGGTCATTGGCCGTGCCTCATCGCCGGGACCCTGCGACAGACTGCAGGCCGCCAGCATGGCCGGGACCGCGGCCAGAAGCAGGGCATTTCTGAGGGGCGAAAGAGCTTTGCGGGTCATGGTGTCCTCTCTTTGCGATCATCGGGGGTGTCGGAGCCGGGTCGTCATACACGCGTCCACTGGCTGCTCTCTCGGCTAGAGGCCACAGAGGCGTGAATGAAACGAACGCCTCGCACGCCATCGCGGATCGAAGGTGCGAGGGTTGCGAGCGCATCCGGCGGCCGTCGCTCCATGTGAGCGCGAACGAGCTCGGCCGCATCGGTATAGATCTGGGCGAAACCTTCGAGATATCCCTCAGGGTGCCCCGCCGGCAGTCTCGTCGCCCTCATGGCGGCGCTGGAGAGGCCTTCGGCCCCTCGTCGAAAAATGCGCGACGCCTCCCCAAGAGGCGAGAATTTCAGCTCCTCAGGCGTTTCCTGAGACCAGTCGAGCGCGGCCCGGTCGCCGAAGATGCGGATGCGAAGACCGTTGGCCGCCCCTACAGCGACCTGACTGGCCCAGATAGACCCTCTCGCGCCGTCTTCGTAGCGCAGGAGTATCTGGGCATTGTCGTCGAGCCGGCGCCCGGGAACAAAGGTCGTGAGCTCTGCAGAGACCTCTCTCGTCGTGAGCCCCGTGATGAATTCGCAGAGATGAAATGCATGCGTTGCGATGTCTCCGAGCGCGCCGCCCGGGCCGGCTCGGGAAGGATCGCCGCGCCATTGGGCCTGCTTGTTGTCCTCAAGCGGAGCGCTCAACCAGTCCTGTGCGTATTCAGCCTGCACCACACGAATGGCGCCGAGGGCGCCGGATCCGACGAGTTGTCGCGCTTCGCGCACCATCGGATAGCCGGAGTAATTGTGCGTGAGGATGAAGGGCAGGCCCGTGGCTCTCACCAGTTCGTGGAGCGCCTCAGCCTCCTCTCGGGAAATCGCGAGCGGCTTGTCGCAGATGACCGGCACGCCAGACTCAAGGAAAGCGCGAGCCGCACGAGCGTGCACATGATTAGGTGCGCAGATGGCGACCGCGTCGATGCGATCCTCCCGACGGGCTTCAGCCTGGGCCATCGTCTCGTAGCTCGGATAACAGCGCTCCTCCTGAAGACCGAGTGCGAGGCCGAAGGCGCGCGAAGCGGCAGGATCCGATTGGAACGCGCCCGCTGCAAGCTCCCATGCGTCGTCCAGACGGGCGGCCATTCTGTGGACTGCGCCGATGAAGGCGCCCGCACCGCCTCCGACCATTCCCAGTCTCAGGCGCCGCTTCCCGCTCATCGGTCAAGTCCGAGCAGGGAACGGTTGGCTTTGACATCGGCGCCGGAAGCAGCGAAGTCGTCGAAGCTTCTGTCGGTGACGCGGATGATATGATCGCGGATGAACGCCGCACCCTCGCGAGCTCCGTCTTCGGGATGCTTGATGCAGCACTCCCATTCGAGGATGGCCCACCCTGGAAAGTCGTAGGCGGCCATCTTCGAGAAGATCGCCTTAAAATCCACCTGACCGTCACCCACCGATCGGAAACGTCCCGCGCGGTTCAGCCATGGCTGGTATCCCCCGTAGACCCCCTGGCGGCCCGTCGGATTGAACTCCGCATCCTTTACATGGAAGATGCGGATGCGATCATGATAAAGGTCGATATAGTCGAGATAGTCCAGCTGCTGCAGGACGAAGTGGCTGGGATCGTAAAGGAGGCAGGCGCGCGGATGCCCGCCCACCCGATCCAGAAACATCTCGTAGGTCGCTCCGTCGAAGAGGTCTTCGCCGGGATGGATCTCATAGCAGACATCGACCCCGGCATCCTCGAAGGCGTCCAAAATCGGTTTCCATCTGCGGGCCAGCTCGTCAAAGGCCTCTTCGATGAGGCCGGGAGGGCGCTGCGGCCATGGATAAAGGTAGGGCCAGGCGAGGGCGCCGGAGAACGTGGCGTGAGCGGTAAGGCCAAGACGCTTCGAAGCCTGAGCCGCGAGCCGGAGCTGATCAGACGCCCAAGCCTGCCGGGCGGCAGGGTTTCCGCGCACGGTCTCCGGAGCAAAGCCGTCAAAGAGCGTATCATACGCCGGATGAACCGCGAGAAGCTGTCCCTGGAGGTGGGTCGAGAGATCCGTGATCTCTAGGCCGGCGTCCTTGAGCAACCCCTGGATTTCATCGCAGTAGGTCTGGCTCTCGGCTGCGAGCTTGAGGTTGAACAGGCGCGGGTCAGTCGTCGGCATCTGTACGCCGCAGAAACCCTTTCCGGCCGTCCAGGCGGCGATGGCCGGTAGGGTGTTGAAGGGGGCGTCTGGGCCGGCGAACTGAGCGA
Organism: Alphaproteobacteria bacterium; assembly: GCA_018969425.1. Classification (GTDB taxonomy): domain Bacteria; phylum Pseudomonadota; class Alphaproteobacteria; order Caulobacterales; family Hyphomonadaceae; genus UBA7672. The sequence continues at coordinate 111,938 of JAGWYJ010000007.1, forward strand.
GGAAGAGGCCGGGGCCCTTGATGGTCTTCATGGAATGTTCGGCCCTGGGATTAAAGGGTGAGGGCGTTGAGGTAGGCGAAGCCGCGGGCCGCCGCCTCTGTCCGGGGGATTGCGAAAGGCGGCTCCTGCTCGAGAAAGAACTCACGAACTCCCGCCGAGTAGGCGGCTGGCAGGATCCGGTTCCAGTCGAGCCGGCCGGAACCGACTTCGGTCGGATCCATTCTGAGGGCCATGTTCGTCTGGGAAGAGGCCTTGAGGTCCTTCATATGCATCAGGCGATACCGTCCCGGATTACGGGCGAAAACTTCGGCAGGGTCCTGTCCGGCTGCAGCGACCCATCCCACGTCGAGTTCGAAGGTGACGAGTTCAGGATCTGTCTCCGCCAGCAGCAGATCCCAAGCTGTCTTGCCCGCCATCGGCACAAACTCGATATTATGGTTGTGGTAGCCGAAGCTCAGTCCCCGCGACCTGAGAGCTGATCCGATGGTGTTGAGCCGTTCAGCGAAACGCTTCCAGTGGTCTGCAGTCATGGCCGAAGCGGTCGCCGCGTAGATGTGGACGCCGGCGGCGGCCTCAACCTTCAGATCGTCGGGGGCTGCGAGAATTGGCGCGACGACATGTCGGGCCCCGAGCACCGTCATGTCGCGAGCGAGCGCGTCAAGATCTCCAAGCAGGCCCGGCTCGGCTGCTGTTCCGGCGCGCAGACCGACGTGAGCGCTAGTGCACCTGAGGCCGGCGGCGTCGAAGGATTCGCGCAGCTGAGCAGGCGTCTTTCCCATGTAGCTTGGAATCTCGACGGTCGAGTATCCGATACGGGCGACTTCCCGGAGAGTTCCCTCAAGGTCCGTCCGCAGGAGGTCTCCAAAGGTGTAGAGTTGCACGCCGATCGGAAGTCGCCGCTCGCCAAAGAACGGCGAGGGCGCGAGACTTGCGCATGCGCCCGCCACAGGAAGGGCGCAACCTGCAGACGCAGCCGCTGTCATGAAGCTGCGTCGATTGAAGACAACCATGGATCACTCGCTTTCAGGGCAGGGCGGTTCAAGGGCGTTTCACAATCAGGTCGTCTCAACGTCCGATGAGGAGGCGGCTCCGCCGATTGATACCGGTCGGTACCCACCCCGCGAGCGGAAGAAGACGATGAGAAGAAGATAGCATGCGAGCATCAGCATAGGCACGAGGGCGACTTCCTTGAGTGCGTCCTTCTTGCCGGTCGCCGACAGGTTGCGGATCACCTCCTGATCCTCCGCAGGCGCGCCTGCGAGCTTCGTCTGATCGACCGCCCTGTACTGTCCCAGAAGGCCTGTGCGGTCAGTCAGATAGGTCTGCGACAGGCTTGATCCAGCAGCTGCATCGTGAGCCGACAGGCCACGCTCTATGGCGCGGTCCTGCAGAGCGCCGAGCATCACCGTTCCGACGATACCCGCCGCCAGCATGCCCGCGCCCGCCATAACATTGAGCGTCACCGCCCCTCCGCGGGGGAACTGCTCGGAGGCGATCGCGAGGCTGGTGCCCCAGAAGAAACTCTTCCCAACTCCGTAGAGGGTGGCTGCGGCGAGCAGCGCGAGGCCCGTGGCGCCGGAGAGCCAGAACAGGCCCGCCGCCGCGATAAGGGAGGCCCCGGCGAGCACGCCGAGAGGTTTCACCAGGTGGAGGATCGGGCCAGCATAGAGTCTAACAACGAACATGACCGCTGAGGTGTAGACAAGAACCCATCCCGCCTGAAGCCCGAGTGCGGTCATCTCGGGCTCCATCAGCTCTGTGATCCAGCTGTCAGTGGATAGCTCAGTGACCGCCAGCGGGATCATCAGGAGCACGAACACGATGTAGAGAGGTTTCCCGGGCGAACGGGAGAACCATGCATAGATGAGGGTGAGAGCGGCGATGATCCCCCAGGTAAGGGGCGCTTCCCATCCTGCGACGCGTCCGACCTCAAGCATCATCAATGCGATGATGATGAAGGCGCTGACAAATCCGGCCTCAGCCAGCATCTCCCGGTAGGGAACGCCTGCAGCCTCCCTCTCGCTTTTCGGAAAGGATCGACCGAGCAGAAGAAAGGCGTAGAGGGCGACCGGCGCCGCCATCAGCGCTACCTTGATCCGCCAGTCGAACGCATCCCCGAGACCCATCGCCAGAACCCCGCCGAGCATGAGTCCGAGTGGCCAGGCGGCATGGAGGCGATTGAGATGCTTTGGCTTATTGTCCGCATAGAGTGTCGCAACCAGCGGATTGGCGGCGGCTTCAACAGCTCCGTTTCCAAGCGCCATAATGAAAGTGCCGGCATAGAGCGCCCAGTATCCCTGTGCGGTCAGAAGAATTCCCAGTCCGACGACATGGCAAAGGGCAGCGAACCAGAAGGTCAGACGAAAGCCGATCCGGTCGATCAGAAGGCTCAGAAGGACGATAGTGATGGCGAACGGCCAGAGACCGGCGCCGGTCAGTTCTCCCTTCTGCGTTTCTGACAGGTCGAACTCAACGCCCCAGTCTCCGATCACAAGGGCGCGGAGAATAAAGCAGAACGAGGTCGCCACGATGGCTGAAAATGCGGTGGCGAATAATCCTGATCGTGATTTGATGTGAGCATCGCTCATCTGTCTCTCTCTCCCCAAGCGCCGTCGCCCCATCTCGTCGGGAGCGATCTTCTGGCCGTTTGCAGATCCCGTCCGTGACCAGCTTGCAAACGATTGCCGCCTGATGCGGTCAGACGCTACATTGCCGGTCTGTCGCGGACCTGTCCATCGGTCGTTGAGGGCTGGATGGGATCTTTTGGGGAGACGGCGCATGCGGGTGAAGTGGGCGTCGGGATTTTCGGTCGGGGTGATCCTGATCACTGGCGGATGCGCCCTCTCGGCTGGCGAGGCGCCTGCCGCTTTGGACAATCGCTGGAGGCCCCTGTTCGACGGCCGCACGCTTGAGGGCTGGACGCCCAAGATCCGCGGCTACGAGCTGGGCGAGAACTATCGCGACACCTTTATCGTGCGCGACGGCGCCATACGGGTATCCTATGACCGCTATTCTGAATTCGGATCACGCTTCGGGCATCTGTTTCATGAGACGCCTGTGTCGGCGTTTCGCTTACGTCTCGAATACCGCTTTCTGGGTGATGGACCCTCCGACACTCCCGGGTGGGCCCGATACAACAGCGGCGTGATGATCTTTTCTCAGGCTCCTGAGAGCATGGCCCGCGATCAGGGCTTTCCGGTATCGGTGGAAGCCCAGCTTCTGGCTGCAGACGGATCGGCTCCACGGGCCAATGGAAATGTCTGCACGCCCGGTACGGACATTGTCATGGAAGGCCGTCTGATTAAGCAGCATTGCATAAATTCGCCTGTCGCGGCGAGGCCGGCGGATGGTCGCTGGATCCTGTTTGAAATCGAGGTGTCTCCCTCGGGCCTCGTCACCCAGAGGATTGATGGAGAGGTGAGCCTTGTCTATTCCAGCCCCCAGCTCGATCCGAAGGCTGACATGGCCGATTCCCTACCCCTGATCGCAGCCGCCGGCGGGCGCCTTGAGATGAAAGGGGGCTATCTATCCTTACAGAGTGAAGGGGCGCCGATTGAGTTCCGAAATATTGAGATCATGGATCTCGGGACCCTGACCCCGCCTCAGGTTGCGAACGCTCGTCCGACTTCCGAATAGGGTACGTCTGCGCGGTAGGGACCTGGGATCGGATCGTATCTGAGGAACTGGCTGGCCCCGTATTCCGAGGTGAAAAAGCCAAGGATGGTGAGCTCTTTTATGATGCGAAAAAAGTGAAGGGGTGCTCCAGGAGTTCGATTCTGAGCGGTCGCTTCCTCGTCAAACGTCGTCATGAGAGCAATTTGCTTCGCTGGCGGGAGACGATGAAATCTCTGTCCATGCTGGCTGAGAGCCTCCTCGTTCACGCGCGTCAGCCCGGCTCGCACCGTTGAGCGTTCCGTATCTCCGTAGAATTCCGCCATCATCCGGTCGAGGAAGGAAACAACCCCGACATCGACGGCGCCAGGTGTGTCTGTCCGAGGTAGAATCCGGTCGCACAGGGCTGTAACAGACAGACTTTCATCAGCGACCAGATACTGGCTGGCGCTGCTCTGACCTTCGGGCGCTGAAGCGCATCCGGAAAGCACACCGGCGATGGCCCCTGCTGAGAGGCTGCCGCCGAGAATGAGGGCTGCTCGTCGGATCAGGTCTCGTCGATCGATCATGTTCGCACCTGTCTCTCAAAGATTGCCTGATCTGAGTTCTCGCACCGCATGGTCGCAGGCCCGTGCGGTCAGCGCCATGTAGGTGAGGGAGGGGTTCACCGATGAGGCGGATGTCATGCAGGCTCCGTCGGTGACATAGACATTCGGGCTCGCATGCATCTGGTTCCACGCGTTGAGTACGGACGTCTTGGGATCCCGGCCCATGCGGCAGGCCCCCATTTCATGGATACCCAGTCCTGGCGCATAAGGGCGGTCATAGCCGCGAACATTCTTAAAGCCTGCCGCCTCGAGCATTTCGACGGCCGAGGCCTGCATATCCTTTCTCATGTTGAGTTCGTTTTCACGGATCCTGACGTCCATCGTCAGGGTGGGAAGGCCATGGACATCCCGGACATTGTCATTGAGCGTGACCCGGTTGTCCTCATAAGGCAGGGTCTCTCCGAACGCATTGATCCCCATCGTCCATCCGCCGGGATCCTGAAGCGCATTCTTCATCTCCTCGCCAAACCCCATCTCCGCAATCAGTCGCTGCCAGCCGAGACGGCTCGCGCCGCCCTGATAGCCGTATCCGCGAATGAAATCTTTCGCCCTGGTTCGGTCGTCGCCCAGATTTCGGAAGCGGGGGATATAGATGCCGTTGGGTCGGCGGCCCGTGTAGTAGCGATCCTCATATCCGTCGACATCCGCCTGAGCGCCGACCATGAAATGGTGGTCCATGATGTTGCGTCCGACCTGGTCGCTGTCATTGCCGTATCCGGTGGGAAACCGGCTTGAGGCGGAGTTGAGCAGGATCCACGCCGTATTGAGGGTGGAGGCGCAGAGGAAAACAACCCGGGCGTAGTATTCCGTCTCAGCGCCGGTTTCTGCGTCACGCACCCGGACTCCCGTTGCGCGGGAGGTGCGCGCATCATGCATGAGCGATGTCACGATTGCGTTGGGCTCAAGGGTCATGTTGCCCGATCTCTGCGCGGCGACCAGGGTGGAGGCGTTGCTGGAGAAATAGGCCCCGAACAGGCATCCTCTCATGCAGAGATTGCGGTTCTGACAGGTTCCCCGTCCGAGTTGTGTCTGTTCTGGGGTCGGGGCTGTCAGATGAGCGGTTCGGCCGATAGTGACACGGCGTTCCGCAAACCGTTCCTCGACTTTCGCCTTGAAGTTTTTTTCAACGACATTCATGTCCATAGGCGGCTGGAACTGGCCGTCGGGAAAATGGGCGAGGCCCTCCTCGCGTCCGCTGACGCCGATATAGGTTTCAACGCGATCGTACCACGGCGCGAGGTCTTCATACCGGATCGGCCAGTCCACACCGACCCCCTCACGGGCGTTCGCCTCGAAATCAAGCGGGCTATGTCGATAGCTTTGCCGCCCCCACGTCAGCGAGCGCCCGCCCACATGATAGCCGCGGATCCAGTCATAGCGGTGCGTCTCTGTATAGGGATGCTCGTCATCCTTCACGAACCAGTGGTTCCACGCCTCATTGACCGTGTAGCCGGTGCGGCTTTGCTTAGGGTAGTGACGGTCGATCTCCGACTGCGGCAGTCGTCCTCCCGGATATTTGAAGTCCCAGGGGGCGTGATTGAAAGTCTTGTAGTCTGCTCCATGACGAACATCCCGGCCGCGTTCAAGAACCAGCGTTCTGAGCCCCTTTTCCGAGAGTTCCTTGGCGGCCCACCCGCCCGATATGCCGCTCCCGACTACGATGGCGTCAAAGGTCCTCGCCTCCTTTGAGGCTGCCCCAAGGGTGCTCATCTGATCCTCGCCCACTGCCCAGGACGTCCGTTGCGCCCTGAAATTATCCGAAGGGTGGCGCCAATAATGACAAAACGCCAGAGGCAGCCTGAAGGTTAGTCTGTCGCAAAGAGAGGGAATGAAGGAGGCTTCGAACCGGACGAGGGCGACGATGGTCCTCCGGACGAGCGCTCTGGACAACGATCCCCGCCTGCGTCCAACCTCATGTCCTGAGGACCTGAGAGAAGGACAATGCGTGATATGAATAGACGCACGCTTTTGGGGGCGGCCCTCGCCGGGTGGGCTTCGGGAACAGCTCGTGCGGACGAACCGTATGGGACCGTGACGCAGGGTGTCGAAACCTGGAGTGAGTCCCTGATGCTCATCTACTTCGACAGGGATGTCCGTAATGGGATCAGCGTAAGAGTGTCTCGATACCCTGATCTCAACGCGACCTGGATCTGGTGTCATGTCCTTTTTGAGGGACAAATCTACGCTTACACGGAGCGCCGCGTATCCTGCTCGGCGCAGCGCAACCTGCCTGAGTTGATCCGCGGGGACTACTCGGCGCCGTCCGCTGGCGTAGCCTTCCTCAGAAAAGGGTCCGCTCTCAACCTCGCGGCGATCGAGCTGTCTGCAACGGTGCAGGCTCGCCAAAGTTCGGAAGGACGCGATGGTCCCGGCGAGACGCCGATCTCGATAGAGGCCGCTTTCATCCGCCCGAGGCTCAAGGACAACCTGCCTTCCGGACGATCCGAGTGGACAGGATGGGCCGATATCGCCCTGAATGTGGACGGTAAGCGTATTCAATTGTCCGGGGCGGCCAAGGCCCATGAACAGGTCCAGACGGCTCCTCGTTTTGATGCGCCCTTCACCTACGCCATGCTCTGGAATGACGAGACATCCTTCATCGCGACCGCCGCAGCTCGCCGACGAAGCGGAGATTTTGAGGCGGATGGGATTTCGACAGCCGTAACGGATTTTCGACCGACGGCGCCCGGTCGAGAGCGCCTCTTTGATCTGCGGCTGGAGAATGGACGAGTCTTAACAGGTCGAGCCTCCCGTGTGGCTGCCTATGACGTCCCGATTTTTGGTCGGATGTGGAACGGAGCGATCGTACGCGCCGTTATTGAGGGCCGCTCAATGCTCGGTATGCTCAATGACTGGCGCCCCGAGGATAACACCTTTCTCTGACGGACGGCTGTCTTACGCATGAGATCAAGGAAGCCCGAAACGGGTCTCTGGCGACAGCCTAAACAAGCGCTCACGGTTCAGCTTTCCTGTGCGCTCCAGGAGAGCGCCAGGAGCGATCCGAACCGATGTTCGCAGCGGAGTTCAGGTTACCGAACGGACTTGGCCAACCCTTATCCCGAGCTGGGCGAGGCCTCTCTCAGAGCGTGTCGGCCTCTGCGCCGCGTCGCGTTGCTGCCGGGGGCGCGACGAAGGCTTTTGCAACGTATTTGGCAATCGCATCGATCTCGGCGGTCGTGAGGCTGTTGGCCAGCGCAGGCATCTCGCCCTGGCCCTGAGAGATGACCCGTGCGATGTTTGCGGGATCTGCGCGCCCTGTGATGCGCGGCCCTGTTCCTCCGGAGCCGTCCGCCGCGTGGCAGCCGGCGCACATGCGCCCGAAGGCCGAAGCGCCCATCGTCAGTTCCGCGGGAGTTGCGCTGATTGAAGCGATCATTGCGGATCGCGACGGCGGCGCCGGAGCGAGGGGGACGCCGCCGGGTGGCGGAGCGCCGTTATCGCTCATGCCATCGAGTGTGAGGGCGACGATCTCTGCAGGCCTTCCCGGAGCCGAGATGGCGATCGCCACATACTGACGACCATTATGAACATAGGTCATTGGGGCTCCGGTCGACAGGGTCGGAAGAGGCGTCGCATGGACGACGCGTCCATCCCGCTTGTCGTAAACTCTAAGAAGAGGACCGCCGCGGCTGGCCGAAATGGTGCCCGATTCGCCCATGAACAGGAGGTCTCGGGTCAGCAGAGGGCCGGGACGTATGTCGAACTGGCCCATGCTGTCAAAATCAAGCCCGAGCCCCTGAAGATCAGGATGGTTGCGGACGAAATCCGGAGCCGCGCCGTTGGCCTTTCGCCAGGCGATTTCACCCGAATTCATGTTCATGGCCACCAGCTCGCTATAGGGCGGCTTGAACAGCGGCAGACCCCGAGGTCCCATCAGGGTGGTGTTATTGGCCTGAACATAGGACAGGTTGGTGCGAGCGGGGTCTCCGCGCGTCACGCCGACTGCGCTGGGTCGGTTGCGAGTCGGAATATAGAGAATGTGAGTGGCAGGATCAAAGGCCCCGCCATTCCAGTTCGCTCCGCCTCCGAAGCCAGGGTAGATCAGGGCGCCCTTGATGGTCTCAGTCACCTCGGCGGGGGGGGTGAACAGCGGTCCCTTGTCATAGGATTTCATGATGTCGATCGCCTCCGCCCTGAGCGCTGGCGTGAAGTCGATGAGATTGGACTCGTCGTATCCTTGTGGCGCGAAGGGCTCCGGCCGCGTCGGAAAGGGCTGGGTCGGCGATGTCTTCTCGCCGGGGACCCGGCTCTGTGGAACAGCGCGCTCCTCGATCGGCCAGACAGGCTCCCCCGTGCGTCGATCAAAGGTGAAGATGAAACCCTGCTTGGTCAGCTGACTGACCGCCGCAATACGTTTGCCGTCCACAACGACGTCATGAAGAATAGGAGCCGAAGGGTTATCATAGTCGAAGACCCCGTGGTGGACGGTCTGAAAGTGCCAGACTCGACGTCCCGTCTTCGCATCGAGGCAGACAAGGCTCTCGGCGAAGAGCCCGTCTCCTGGTCTGTCGACGCCGGCAAAGTCATTGGAGGGGGTATCTGTGGGAAGATAGACATAGCCGAGTTCCGGATCCGCGCTCATCATCGTCCAGACGCCAGCCTGTCCGACATAATCGGCGCTTCCGTTCTCCCAGGTGTCGTATCCGAATTCTCCAGGCCTCGGCACGACGTGGAAAGTCCAGGCGAGGCGGCCCGTTCGTACGTCGTAACCGCGTATATCGCCGGGAAGGACCTCCTTGTTACGCCCCCCAGAGGGTATGATCTGAGCGATCACGATGTCGCCGACCACAATCGCTGGCGAGACGGACCTCACATCGCCGCGCACGGATCGTTCTGGGGCGAGATCGTCACGCAGATTGACAACGCCGTCCCGGCCGAACTCCCTCGCCGTCTGTCCGGTACGGGCGTCAATGGCGATCAGACGTCCGTCGAGGGAATTATGAAAGAGGCGCTTTTGGGAGCCGTCAGTCCAGTAGGCCAGGCTTCGTGGAGCCAGAGACGCGGCTCCCCCGCCGACATCGGCTGGCGGGGCTTCGTAGGTCCAAAGCGTCTTTCCTGTGCCGGCGTCGATGGCGGCTGCCCCGTGGTTGACCCATGGGACGTAGAGGACGCCGTCATCGAGCAGGGGGGTGGCCTTGTAGTTGTCCGCTCCGGTTCCCCCGCTGGAGTCCGCTGTCCATCGCCAGGCGATCTGCAATCGATCGACGTTTGAAAGATTGATGTCGTGAAGAGGGGCATAGCGGGTCTGGCCCGCGTCCCCGCCCCAATAGATCCATTGACCCGGATCGTAGGCCTTAAGCGTCGAGGGGCCTTGTTGCGCGATGATAGCCGCAGCGCACCCGGCGAGCGCGAGGGCGGCGCCGCAGGCGAACAGAGGTTTGAGATATCCTGGTCTCGGCTTGATGCCTCGCATGTGTCCGTCCCCTGCCTATCGACGGTCCAGTTGGATCATCAGCCGTCGTTGGAGAAGGACATATCGCGCAGGGTCCTGTGTCACAATCAGGGGGCGCGATGATCCGACAGGGTCGGGTCTCTGATCGATCCTCAGGGAGGAGAGCCACTGAACGAGTGGGCGCTCCCCTGAGAACTGACGCAGGAGCTCTTGCCGGCATCACGAAGGCTGTCTGTCGATCAGCGCCTGCATTAGCCAGCTGCATGCCGGTCCAGGGCGGCTGTCTTTCCGCCAGAGCAGATTGAGATTGTATTTGACACGCGGAGAGTCCGGCAAAAAGAGCTCGACCAGACGTCCGGCGCTCAGATCTTCAGCGATCGCATGCGCCGGCATGTTGCCCCAGCCGATGCCCTCGAGCAGCAGGGCATGCTTGGCTCCAAGATCGGCGAGCCGCCACGTGCGATCGCTGAGTACCGAGAAGTCGCGTCCCTCAGTCAGCTTTGAGCGGTCCGTCAGGACCAGCTGCAGGTGGCGTCGGATCTCTCCGGGGGCGATGCTCTGGCTGAGCGCGAGGGGATGATCAGGCGCAGCGACCGGGATGAGCTCCACGAACCCCGCAGCCCGTCGTTCGAGCTCAGGCAGGGAGAGGAGATTCGGACCCGCAAGGGCAAGGTTAGCCCTTTCATCGATCACCAGCGCCGCGACGGCGCCGAGCGCTTCCACATGGAGACGCAGATTGACCGTTGGAAAGGTCTGCTGGAAGTCGCGGAGCAGTCCGGCGATCGTCCGACTGGGGACCATCACGTCGAAGGCTAGCGAGACTTCCGTCTCCAGTCCCTGTCGGATTCCTCGCGCACGGGCGATCAGTCCGTCTGTTTCGTCAGAAACGGCTCGGGCGTCGGCCAGAAGCGCGCGTCCCGAGGGGGTGAGTTCCGGCCTTCTCGATCCGTGCCGTTCGAACAGCTCCACCCCAAGCTGAGCTTCGAGGCTGGCGATCCCGTAGCTGACGACGGATAGGGCGCGCCCGAGCTTCCTGGCCGCTGAATTGAAGCTGCCGGCGTCCGCAACCGCCAGAAAGATGCGGATCTGATCAAGGGTGGGGCGACCGATGTCCATTGTCCAACTTTATAGAACAAAACAAACAACTTTATCCCGGTTATACGAAAGAAAGGCAAGGGCTAGGGAGTCGGCATCATAACCCGGGACCGGTTCCGCCATGATCGATCTTCGCCCTTTCTCCAGCCTCGGCGCCGCCGACCATGGGAGGCTCAAGGCCCGACACCACTTCTCCTTCGCCGCCTATCGTGACCCCCGTCGAATGAACTGGGGACGACTTCGGGTCTGGAATGACGATGTCATCGCGCCCGGAAGCGGGTTTCCAACTCACGGTCACCAGGACATGGAGATCATCACCTATGTCCGCGAAGGAGCTATCACTCATCGCGACAGCCTCGGAAACATCGGCCGCACAGGCGCGGGGGATGTTCAGGTGATGTCGGCTGGGACCGGCGTGACCCATTCAGAATTCAACCTGGAGGACATCGAGACGCGGATCTTCCAGATCTGGATCCTTCCGGATCAGGCCGGGGGTCGACCTTCATGGGGCGCCCGACCGTTTCCGAATAGCGACCGGACCGGTCGGTTTGGGGTGCTCGCCTCGGGCATGGCCGGAGATGAAGGCGCTCTTCCGATCCGGGCGCAGGCCCGGGTGCTTGGAGCGACCCTCAGGGCGGGAGAACGTGTCGTCTACCCATCCCGGCCGGATCGCTTTCTTTATCTTGCTCCAGCCCTCGGACGGGTTCGTCTGGACGATACCGAAGTGAACGCCCGAGACGGCGTCGCCATAGCGGGTCTGGATCGCCTCGAACTGATCGCTCTCGAGGACAGCGAACTCGTACTGGTCGATACAGCCTGAACGGACCCCCGATCCGCCGTCCTGAACACCTCATCAATCGCCCTTTTCACCTTTGCCAAGGAGCTCGCCATGCCTGCACCCTTTGCCGTGTCTGTTGTGATCGGAAGCCTTCGTGAAGCGTCCGTGAGCCGCAAGGCCGCTCAGGCGCTTATTCGCCTTGCACCGGATCAGATGACGATGAAGATCGCCGAGATCGGCTCATTGTCGCTTTACAATGAGGATATCGAGGCTGGCGGCGCGCCCGAAGCCTGGACGCGGTTTCGCAATGAAATCAGATCGAGCGACGCTGTTCTGTTCGTGACGCCGGAATACAATCGTTCCGTACCTGCCGCTCTGAAGAATGCTATAGATGTGGGCTCGCGTCCCTATGGTCAGAGCGCATGGGCTGGAAAGCCCGCTGCGATCATGTCTCTGTCACCCGGGGCCCTTGGCGGCTTCGGCGCTAATCATCACCTGCGTCAGTCCCTTGTCTTCCTCGATATGCCCGTGATGCAACAACCTGAGGCCTATGTCGGCGACGCCTTCTCCCTGTTTGATGAAGCCGGCGAGTTCCGCGCTGCCAGAAGTCAGGATTTCTTCAAATCCTTTGCAGACGCCTTCGCGGGATGGGTTGCCCGGACGGTTCGCTGAGGACTCTGGAATAGGCCCCTCCCCGCCTGGGTCTTGGGCCTCGCCGGTGGTGGGAGTGCAACGCGGAGGATCGGTTAGATCCCGAGCCTCAGGATGTTGACGAGGACGGGGCTGGAGCAGCTCCGTCTCCCGACTCGCGGAAGCATCGCAGGCGGACGGTTCAGGCCAGCGGTTCAGTCACGACGGATGCGAATTCTCCCTGTCGGTCTTTATGGAGAATCAGCGTCGCAAATGAGGTAGGGCTGTCGAACCGATCGACTGCGGCGAGTTTGATGTCAGGGAAAAGAGCCGAGAGCTTCTGCTTGTAATCCAGAACGCTTTGACCTGAACTGCCGGGGCGAAGGCGAAAGTATCCTTCCAAGAACCCAGGTTCTTTCGACGCTGCGAGCGCCGCCTCCTGTCCCGTCAGCAGCATATATTCGAAACTGCCTGCGCCCGGAGCTTCCTCCGCCGTAGGGGACCCGCTGGTATCGACAAGGCCGGCGTCTCGGCGAAACGCCGCCCAGGGGCCGTTGCATCGCGTCCGATCGTTGATGTCGTAATATCCCCGAACGACCTGGCACCCCGCAGAGTCGAATACATCCGGTCCGTCCCGGAAGCGTCCTGTGCTATGAATGTTGTGAGCTGCTCCTCGTGTCCACACATCGCCTGTCTGATAGGGATCGAAGGAAAGATCATCCGTCGTACGAAGGACGACATAGTCCTGGTCCATGAGGAGGGCGCCCGTCTGAGCTTTCTTCGGGTCGCTCGCCTTGTGTGTGCCGGCGCGGTATCGATACTTGCCTGTAGGCAGGAGGCTTGCCCCATATCCGGCGGCTGGGAGAGCCTTGAACATGTTCGACGCAGACGGTGTGGTGGAGGCGCGAAACACTGCGATCATGTTGTCTGCAGGACGCCACACTCCCATGACGCATTCACACGAGAGATGCCCCGGGGTCCGTACCCGCAGCGCATGGGCTGAGGCGAAAGGTCTGGCCTCATCAGGAGAGGACAGGGCGCAGCCGCGGAGCCCGAAGATCCGCACGCCTTGGCGGTCTGCGAACTGAAAAGAGTTGCGCTCTGCAAGAAAGGTGAGGGCCTCGGCCGTCAGTTCGAACTCCTCTGCGGCGGGCTGCGCGAAACTCTCTAGGTGGCGATAATCCGGTGCGCGCAGGAGATCCGGCCAGTTTGGAACCGGTCGGTCAGCAGCCCCTATCTCCCAGTAACGCCTCTGGGAGATAAGCGCTTTGAGAGAGTCATCGAGCGGCGGCGCAGGCCAGGCGCCCTGCGTTAGTGCCTTAGTATAGATCAGACTTCTGACAGCTTGAGATTGAGTGGCGTCCACCGGCTCGATGAGACTGGCGCCGAGAGCAGGTGTTGCAACGCCCTCGAAATCTCCGAGCTCCACGGCGTTGGAACTGTCGGCCTCGTCATCTGCTGAGGGTAGCTCGAGCGCTTCAGGGGTCGGTGGGGCCGGGGGCGGCGGCACGGGTTCGGCGTTTTGCCGCTCGCAGCCCCCAATGCCTGCGATGGCTGCGGCGGCGGCAGACGCGCTCAGAAACGTGCGTCGACGCATCAGGCTCTCCCAACAATGGTGGATTTTTTAGACTACCTACTGACTGCGAGGATCGCAAATGACGGATCGATGACACAAAATTTGCGAAAGGGGATCTTTGACGCGCGGGGGTGACCTCGGTGCGCCGGAGGTTGATCGACACGAAAAGGGGGACTCCTCGAACATCAGCCGAAGGGGTGCGGCCAGACCTGTGCTTCCACGTCTCCGGTAGAGTCGGGATTATCGGTCGTCTCAAAGACCTCGATGAATCCTGGACCAGGGTTGCTCCTAGATGCCCTCCAGCGCTGTGTGCTGGAGTCTCAAGACACGGGCGTTAGAGCTATGCCTGTGCATGCCCTCAACCAACGTGTTCGCCTGTTTTGCGAGCACGACGGCTTCAAGTCATCACCTGCAGATCGAAGGACACTGATGCCGCGACCCATTCAGTCGTCCACATGAGTCTGAGCCTACGAATTCTTCGCAGGTCGCGTTTCTGTCCGCCGACCCCATGAGGCGCCTGGACCCGAATGCCTGCAGCAGGGATGACCCCATCTCGGTTTCCTCGCCCTTCATCTCCACCGCCAGATCGCCGATGACATCGACGCGCGGCGAGCGACGAACAGCCCACCTCTCGTACCGCTGATAAAAAGCCGGGAGGTTCTGAGACGAAACTGGAGTCAAGACAGGTTGGGGGGGCGAGCATCAGTCAGAAGCCCGAAGCAAAAAGCCCCGTTTGGTGCTGGGTCTCTGGCCCAAGACAACTTACGCGAGGGAGCCAGCAAGCCTTATCCTGGCGGTGAGGGTGGGATTCGAACCCACGAGACAGTTTCCCGTCTACACGCTTTCCAAGCGTGCGCCTTCGACCACTCGGCCACCTCACCAGGCGGATCGGACCC
>JAGWYJ010000028.1 GCA_018969425.1 Alphaproteobacteria bacterium
GTGGCGCTGGACGACGGGTTCACGCTGCGGGCCAGGGAGGTGGTGGAGCGCCTGGAAGAGGCCAGGCTCTTCGAGACGGTGATTCACACGCTGCCGCTCGGCGCGCCGATCGCCGAGCCCTATCGTGAGACCTCAGGTTTCGGTTCAAGACCGGATCCCTTCACCCGCCGGAATGCGTGGCATGACGGCGTGGATCTTGCAAAGTTCTACGGTGCGCCGATCACAGCGACGGCGCCTGGGGTGGTGTCGTTTGCGGGAGTGAAGGCGGGGTACGGCCGCGTCGTTGAAGTGGATCACGGGAAGGGTTTCAAGACCCGTTACGGCCATCTTCAGTCGATTACGGCGAAGGTCGGAGCTAAGGTGGCGATCGGTCAGAAAATCGGCACCATGGGATCGACCGGACGCAGCACCGGCCCTCACCTCCACTACGAAGTCTACTACAACGGAAAATCATACGATCCGATCAAGTTTTTGAGGGCCGGCAAGCATGTTTACAAAGGGTAAGACACCAGAGCCGCCGCCGCCAGCGGCGAAGCCGACTATCCCCGAGCCGGCCAAAAGGCCTCTTCCGGCCTCCAAGGCTGCGCCTTCGCTGATCAGCGCCGACGTCAAGATGAAAGGGACGATCGTCTCTCAGGGCGAGCTCCAGATCGACGGTCACATCGAAGGCGATGTCCGGGCGCTCGCCCTCACCATCGGCGACACGGGCGCGGTGAAGGGCGAAGTGATTGCCGAGACGGTCGTCATCCGGGGTACCGTCGAAGGACGCATTCGCGCCCGGAAGGTTCAGCTGTGCACGGGCGCCAAAGTCCGCGGGGATATCTTCCACGCATCCCTCGCCATTGAGCCGAATGCGATCTTCGAAGGCGCTGTGAAGCATGCGCAGGACCCTATGGCCGAGGCGCCGGCGACGGCCCCGACCCCACAGGCCCCTCCGCCCGTCGCCTGAGATCGTCTGCAAGACTCAATGTGAAAAGACGAACGCCTCCGGAGTTAACCGGGGGCGTTTTTCATATCCGTAAGATAGTCCGAGAGCCGCTCTGGAACGCTGAGCGAAACGCTGCACGGATCTCCTGATCCCACGATCCGGACGGCGTCCTCAGATGAACTAATCGAGGTCTTCGACCGCGGCCCCGACTTTCTGAGACAGGGCTGCGGCGAGGAACGGGTCGATATCCCCGTCGAGCACGCCCTGCGAGTCCGACGTCTCAACGCCCGTACGAAGATCCTTCACCATCTGATAGGGCTGGAGCACATAGGACCGGATCTGGCGCCCCCAGCCGATCTCACTCTTGGAGTCCTGCTCCGCCTGAGCGGCCTCCTCGCGCTTCTTGAGCTCAAGCTCATAAAGCCTGGCCCGCAGCATGTCCCAGGCCTTGGCCCGGTTCTTATGCTGCGAACGATCGGTCTGGCACGACACGACAATTCCAGTCGGAATGTGGGTCAGTCGAACGGCGCTGTCTGTCTTGTTGATATGCTGACCGCCTGCGCCGCTGGCGCGATAGGTGTCGGTCCTGACGTCCTTTTCCTCAATATCAACGACAATCGTGTCGTCGATCACAGGGTAGACCCAGACTGAAGCGAAGCTCGTATGGCGTCGGGCGTTGGAATCGTAGGGCGAAATCCGGACGAGACGATGGACGCCTGACTCACTCTTCAGCCAGCCATAAGCGCTGTCCCCATGGATGAGGAGCGTCGAAGATTTGATTCCGGCTTCTTCGCCGACATGCTCTTCAACTTCCTCAATCTTGAAACCGCGCGCATTCGCCCACCGGACATACATCCGCCGGAGCATCGACGCCCAGTCCTGGCTTTCCGTGCCCCCGGCGCCGGCGTGGATTTCGATATAGCAGTCATTGCCGTCGACCTCTCCAGAGAGGAGGGCCTTCAGCTCGGCCTCCTCCGCCCTGCGCACAGCGGCTCGAAGGGCGCTTTCGACCTCCGCGAAAAGAGAGACATCCCCTTCCGCATCAGCCATCTCCCAGAGCTCGACAGCATCGCTGGCCTCGCGCTCAAGGGCGCGAACATCGTTCATTGACGCTTCAAGCTGATTGCGTTCCCGCATGAGGGTCTGAGCCCGCGCCGGATCGCCCCAGAAGTCGGGCCTCTCGGACAGCGCGTTCAGTTCATCCAGGCGTTTTTCGGCGACGCCCCAGTCAAAGACGCCTCCTCAGCAGTCCTACGGACTGCTTGATTCGCTCCACCATGTTCTCGAGTTCGGGCTGCATGTCACCGGCCTGTCTGAGATGAGCCCCCTGCCGCCCGGAAGCGGACGGAAGGAAGTTCGCGCTCGGGGTCTAGAAGATGCCGTCCTTAAGTGTCAATTCCTCTCGCGGCGGAGGCTCCTGAAGCAGCCCCGGATCGACCGGAGCGGCAGGCCGAGCCGGCGGAGTTGAGGTGCCGTCCACAGGAGCGCTGACGGCCTCGTCTCCCGCCAGAACGCGGGAATAATCGACCCGATAGCCATCGGCCGTATACCCGCCCGGCTCGCACCGCTCCGTAGGCTCTGTCCCAGGACGGAACGCTTCGAGGATCACCAGGCGACTGTCAGGCGCGGGGAGACATCCAGAATCGGCATCCACCTCAACCAGCCTGACGCCCTGAGGAATGCGGAACGGCAGAGCAGGCCTGTCCTTCAGAGCCGCAAGCATGAAGTCGCGGAAGACAGGCGAGGCGACGCGCCCTCCGGACTCGCCGTCCCCCATGTCGCGGGGCTTGTCGAACCCGATCCAGACGCCCACCACGAGGTCGGGACTGAACCCGACGGTCCAGGCGTCGACCTGATCGTTCGTCGTTCCCGTCTTGGCGGCGAGGGGTTTGCCGACAGAGCGGGCGGTCGCCGCCGTTCCGCGTTCGACAACTCCTTCAAGGATCGAGACCATCTGATAGGCGGTCACCGGATCAATGACCTGGTCGCGATCGTCCGTGAACGCCGGCGGCTGGAGACCCGACCTCCAGCTGGTGGAACACTCGCCGCACTCGCGCTCATCCTGCCGGAAGACTGTCTGACCGTAGCGGTTCTGGATCCTGTCGAGCAGAATGGGCTGAACCCGCTTGCCGCCGTTCACCAGCATCGCATAGGCGGTCACCATCTTCATCGGCGTCGTCTCGCCAGCGCCCAGGGACATCGACTGATAGGCGGGGAGACGATCATAGATACCGAAGCGTTCGCCGATCTCCGACACCTTTTCCAGACCCATGTCCTGAGCCAGTCGGACGGTCATGGCGTTCCTCGACTTCTCGATCCCCAGCCGAAGCGTGGACAGGCCGTAGAACTCGTCGGAATAATTGCTGGGCTTGTAGCACGTCTCCTGAGTTTCATCCGAGCAGTCCACGAACGGCGCATCGAGAACCCGGCTGGACGGCGTCCACCCGTTTTCCAGAGCCGCCGCGTAGACGAAAGGCTTGAACGAGGAGCCTGGCTGGCGCATCGCCTGGACCGACCGGTTGTACTGGCTGCGGCTGAAAGAATACCCGCCGGCCATCGCCAGCACGCGACCCGTATGAGGGTCCATGGCGATCAGCGCGCCCTCCACGTCGGGCGTCTGACGCAGACGCCAGGGTCCCGAGGTCGGAGTTTTCGCATCCGCATAGTCCGTGATCAGCTGGGAGGAGACATCCGGAACCGGACGTCTCGAGACCAGAACCACATCCCCCGGAGCAAGGCCGCCCTTTCCCTTTCTCTTGAACGGGGCGGCCCACTTGACATCCTCACCAGAGAGAACGCCCTTCGAACCGTCGGCGAATAGCAGCCGAACCTCCCCCTTGACCGAGGTCACAGCCGCAGCGCGCCAATCCGGCGCCGCTCCGGCGATACGGGCCTTTCCCTCGTCGGTTTCCAGAAAGGCGCTCAGCTCCTCAGCGGCGGCCTCTCCGACCTTCACGGTCCCGACCGGCCCCCGCCATCCGCGACGTCGGTCATAGGTTTCAAGGCCGGCGCGAAGAGCCGTCTGACCGATGAGCTGCAGGTTGGTGTCGAGGGTTGATCGGATCGAAAGCCCGCCTTCGTAAAACCCCTTCGTCGCTTCCTTCTCGTTTCCAAACCCTTCCAGACGACGTTCCTTGCCGAGCCGAAGGATCTCTCGCCGCACCTCCTCGACAAAATAGGCTGAGGCCACGTTCTCGTCCGTGTCGAGGCGCGCGACCGTGGTCAGCTTTTCAGCCTTGGCGATCGCGCCTTCATCCTCATCGACGAACCCGTTAGCCACCATTCTGTCGATGACCCAGTTCCGGCGTTCGACCGCCGCCTCGGGACGATTGTAGGGATTAACCCGGCTTGGACGTTGCGGGAGCGCTGCGAGCATCGCCGACTCGGCGAGGGTCAGATCGTTCAGGGATTTGCCGAAATAGTTGAGCGCGGCGGCCCCGACGCCATACGACCGCCCTCCGAGAAAAATCTCGTTCATGTAGAGTTCGAGGATCTGATCCTTTGAAAACTGCTTTTCGAGCCGACCGGCGAGGATCGCTTCGCGCACCTTGCGCGCGATCGACCGGTCGTCGCCGACCAGCATATTTTTCACCACCTGCTGAGTGATGGTCGACCCGCCGGTCATGCGCCGGCCGCGAATGGCGTTTCCGAGGGTGCCGCGGATCATGCCCCAGAGATTGATGCCCGAATGTTCGAAAAACGTCTTGTCCTCAGCCGAGATAAAGGCCTCGACCAGCTGACGCGGCAACTCCTCGGAGGGAACGTACACACGGTGCTGATTGGCGAACTCAGCCACAAGACGTCCGTCGCCCGCGTGGACGCGACTGGTGATGGGCGGCTCGTAATTGGCCAGCTCCTTCTCGGAGGGAAGATCCTGAGTGACGAGGAGGAACCAGCCGCCGACCCCGATCACCAGAATGGCCGCCGCCGCCAGAGCGCCGAAAAGGATCTTTCTGAGCATCTCGCACCTGTCCTGGCCTGATCCGGCGCACACCCGAGCGCCGGACACCGATCCATGATCACCCGGAATCACCGGTCAATGCGGTATCTTTATGGCGCGGAAGCGAAGACGGGTAGCTCGATTGGCGCCTTATTCCTCGCCCCTCGCCCTCAGCGTTCCGCCAGAAGAGGCGCCTCGCGGGAGAAAAAGACGTCGATCGCCGCCAGAACGCCGCCGGCCAGTCTGGCGCGTCGGGCGTCGGAAACGAGCATCGCCTCATCCGCCGGATGGGTCATGAACCCCATCTCAAGAAGCACGGCAGGCACATCGGGATTGAGAAGAACGAAGAAACCGCGTTTTCGGTGGGTATTGGCAAGGGCGGGCCAGCCCGCCTCAGACAGAGCGGGAATAAGCATCTGGGCGAACCTGGAGGACTGGTTCTTGGTCTCCCTCTGGACGAGATCAGCCAGAATATCGTTGACCTCCCGGGGCCGGCTGGAGTCCGTCTCGACATCCAGGATCCAGTCATTGCGATGCCGAACCTCCTCGGCGCGCTTTTCCCCCTCAGCGGACAGGGTGTAGACGGAGGCCCCGCGGACCGACGAGTTGGACCCGGCGTCCGCATGAAGAGATATAAACAGATCCGCCCCCAGATTGCGGGCTCTCTCCACCCTCGTCTCCAGCTCGATGAATTCGTCGCGGGTTCGTGTGAGCGCAACCCGGTAGCGACCGCTCGCCATCAGCTCATCCTTAATAAGTCGAGCGATTTCAAGGGTAACGTCCTTCTCTCTTAAGCCGCTTGAGGACACCGCGCCTGGGTCGCGTCCTCCGTGCCCGGGATCGATCACAATCAGCGGGCGACGGGCCGGATCGATTGCGGGACGGGGCGTTGCGGCAGGGGGAGCGGCACGAACCGGAGACGCCCGTTCCGGGGACGACTTCGCCGCAACAGGCGCGGAGAGCGCGGAAGGCTCGATCGGGCGCAGGTCGAGAACGATCCGGTAATGCGGATCGTCGCCTGCAGGCGGGAGGGCGAAGCTGCGCGCCAGCCGCGCCGGAGCCTTGAGTTCGAAGGTGAGACGAGACGAGGTGGAGGAGTTGTGGGCGTATCGGTAGGCCTGCACCAGCCCCTCCCCGTCGCCGCGGCCCGATTCGGCGGTCAGACCGCCGAGGGACCAGCGCACCTTCGGAAGATCGACGACAATGCGCTCACCGCCGTCCTGAGAGGAAAATGTTTTAAAAGTCAGAGGCTTGTCACTGTCTATGACGATCCGCGTCTGACTTTGCCCCCCTCCAAAGCGCAACCCTGTGATCCGCGACGACGTCGGCTCAGCGAGGGCCGTCAGAGCAGGCCACAGCAAAAGAAGAGCTGTCAGGAGCCAACGCGACACGAAACCAAAAAATCCTTCAAATCAGACCATTCGCCCCCATCAGAGTATGTCATGCCCGCCTTAACCATTCGTTCAGTCGCATTCGGCTTTCAAAAAGGCGACGAAGTGTGCAATGAATGAAAAACGGTCGCCGATTGGGCGTCCGATCGTCTTTAGCGACACCGCTCGGTAAGGGTTGACTGCTAGAGACGTCTAATACGGTTTTCAGCGCGCACGGGGCGCGAGGTTTCGCTCCCTTGGTCAGGTCCTTCGATGAACGCGTCCTCGCGAGTTTCAATTAGCCTGACCGGCCGCCGGATCCATTCGACGCACTTTCCCATCCTTTCGCGGGTGAGCTCAGCGCACGTGCGCGCCGCCTGCTCTTCAGACAACAAGGAATTCCTTCATGAGCAAGCTCATGCTGATCGATGCGACCCACCCGGAGGAGACCCGGGTCGCCGTCGTTTCAAACGGACAAATTGAAGATTTCGATTTCGAGGCCCGGGACAAAAGACAGCTCCGGGGCAATATCTATCTCGCCAAGGTGACCCGCGTAGAGCCCTCGCTCCAGGCGGCGTTCGTCGAATATGGCGGCAATCGCCACGGTTTTCTGGCGTTCAGCGAAATCCATCCGGACTATTATCAGATCCCGAAAGAGGATCGCGACGCACTGATGGCCGAGGCCGCGGACGAAGCGCGCTCGGCGGGCGGCGGCGACGACGAGGATGACGGAGAGGAAGACGACGAAGGCGAGGCCGAAGAGGTCATCCGCCGCAACGCGGCTCACTTTCAGCGCAAATACAAGATTCAGGAGGTCATCCGCCGCCGTCAGGTGATCCTGGTTCAGGTCGTCAAGGAAGAGCGCGGCAACAAGGGAGCGGCGCTGACGACCTACCTCTCGCTTGCCGGTCGTTATTGCGTGCTGATGCCTAACACAGCCCGAGGCGGCGGGATTTCCCGTAAGATCACCAACGCCGCCGATCGGCGTCGCCTCAAGAAGATCACATCCGAATTCGAGGTTCCTCGAGGCGCAGGCCTGATCGTGAGAACGGCCGGAGCCAAACGCACCAAGCTCGAAATCCGCCGCGACTTCGAATATCTGACCCGCCTGTGGGAGCAGATTGTCACCCGTACGATGGAATCCATCGCTCCGGCCCTGATCCACGAAGAGGGCCATCTGGTTCTGCGGGCGGTCCGCGATCTCTATGACAAGGATGTCGAGCAGATCATTGTCGAAGGCGAGGAGGCGTTCACCGAAGCGCGCAATTTCGTCCGCATGCTCATGCCGAGCCACGCGAGGAAAGTGACGCTCCACGCAGAGACCCCTCCCCTCTTCGTCACCACTGGGGTCGAGGACCAGCTGGAGAGCATCTTTTCGCCGGTCGTGCAGCTGCCCTCGGGCGGCTATATCGTGATCAATCAGACCGAGGCCCTTGTCGCCATCGACGTCAATTCGGGCAAAGCGACCCGTGAGCGCAATGTCGAGACGACAGCGCTCAAGACAAATCTGGAGGCCGCCACAGAGGCGTGCCGTCAGATGCGTCTTCGGGATCTGGCGGGCCTGGTCGTAATCGACTTCATCGACATGGAGGAGACCAAGAACAACCGCGCCGTCGAAAAGCGCATGAAAGACAGCCTGAAGATAGACCGGGCGCGGGTGCAGACGGGTCGGATCAGCCAGTTTGGTCTGTTCGAAATCTCACGCCAGCGTCGCCGAGCGGGCGTCCTCGAACTGTCCAGCGAGGTCTGCGACCACTGCGCCGGGACGGGTCGCGTCCGGGCGATCGGATCAGCCGCTCTCCAGCTGCTCAGAACCATTGAAGCGAGAGCTGCAGACGATCGCGTCGATACGATCAATGTTCAGGCGCCGCCCGAAGTGGCCCTGTACATCCTCAATGAAAAGCGTCCCTCGATCGCGGCCATTGAAGCGACCTGCCATGTGACGGTCCGCATAGAAGCCAACTCGGGTCACAAGCCTGGCGAGTATCTGATCGAAGCCAGCGCGGATGGGGAGCCTGTTCCCTACAAGCCCATCAAGCCGGTTGATTACGCCAAACTCCACCCCGTCCCGCCCCCGGCGCCCGGAGAGGAAGAGGAAGAGACCGACGAGGAGCTCGACGAACTCGAGGCCTCGGAGGACGAGGACGTCGAAGACGAGGCAGACGACGTCACATCGGATGATGAAGATAACGACGAGGACGCCTCGCGAGCCGATGCGGACGAGGATGACGGCGACGATCGTCATCGCCGCGAGGACGGACGCAAGCGAAGAGGACGCCGGGGAGGACGCCGCCGCAGGGGAGGACGCGAGGAAGTCGCTTCCGAAGAGACCCCGCAGACAGACGTCCCATCTCCTGAGAGCGCCTCGGAGGATGCGCGTTCTGGCGGACGCGGGCGTCGCCGCCGGGGCGGGAGAGACCGCGATGGCGGGCGCACCCGCATTCCGGATATCGCAGCCGACGGCGGCGAGCGGCTGGATGCGATCGCATCTGCGCCCTTCCTGATCGCCGCGCCCATCGATGAGGCCAGCGAGGAGGAGGCGACAGCCTCCGCAGCGGACCAGACCGTTTCCGCCGCCGCCGAGACGCCCCCCCTGCCTCCGATCGCACCTGAGGCGCCTCCCCCGCCCGTGACGTCGGAAGCCGAAAAAACTCCGGTTGAGACAGCTCTTGAACACGAAATCGCCTCATCCGACCTGCAGCCTGACGCTGAGCCCATCGCGCCGCCCGCGGCGCCGACGGTCAGCCTGGAGGTTGAGAATGCGGGAACGGGAGATGCGGCGACTGAAGAGACTGAGCGCGCCGATGCGGGCGAGACAGCTCGCGAGCGGAGCCATCCGCTTCATGGCGTGGTCATCGAGCCCGAGCCTAAAACGCCGCGAAAAACCGGATGGTGGTCGCGGCGTCGGTCCGGCTGAGTTCGTGACCGCGGGATCGGGGCCGGGAAGGACAGGACGATGAAGGCGTTCAAAACCCTCGCCCTGACACTGGCGGGTCTCGGAGTTCTCTCCTCGGCGCCCATGGCGAACGCCCAGGGGGTGATCAGGGATGCGGAAATCGAGGCGATCCTCCGCACCTATTCGGATCCGATCTTCGAGGCTGCCGGCCTCAAGCCCTCGGACGTCGACCTGTTCATCATCAGCGATCCGTCCCTGAACGCCTTCGTCGCCGGGGGGCAGAGAGTTCATCTCAATACCGGACTGATCATGGCCTCAGAGCGGCCTGAGGAGCTCAAGGGCGTCATAGCCCATGAGACCGGCCATATCGCCGGCGGACACAATGTGACGCGCCGACAGGCCATGGAGGCGGGCAACTTCACCTCCATGATATCGATCGGACTCGGAGTGCTGGCGATCGCCGCCGGCGCCCCGGATGCGGGGATGGCCCTGATTGGCAGCGCTCCGCAGTTCGGACTACTGACCCTTTTCAAATACACCCGCAACGAAGAGAGCTCAGCCGACCAGTACGGTCTGACCTTTCTTGAAAAAACCGGTCAGTCGGCAGACGGTCTCGTCGCGTTCATGGAGCGCTTCCGCTATCAGGAGCTGATGTCGGAATCCCGCAGGGACCCGTATTTCCGTTCGCACCCCGTTTCGACCGACCGCATCGGAATCATGCGTTCAAGGGCGGCGGAGATCTCAGCCAAAGCCTCAGCCCAAAGTGAGGAAGCCGTCGATCAGCTGGCGATCATGAAAGCCAAGCTCGTCGGATTTCTTCAGCCCGCCTCGCGCGTATTCTCCAAGTACCCGAAGTCGGACACATCGATTCCGGCGCGCTATGCGCGAGCCATCGCCGCCTACAGAGCCCTCGACATCAAGGCGGCGACCCTCGACACGCAAGCGCTCATCAACGACTTCCCGGACAATCCCTACTATCACGAACTTATGGGTCAGATCCTGTTCGAGAACGGTCGGATAGCGGAATCAATCCCCCCGCATCGACGATCCGTGGAGCTGGCCCCGGAGCAGGCTCTGCTCAAGGTCAACCTCGCCCGCTCTCTGGCGGAGACCAAGGACAACGACAATCTCAAGGAAGCCGAAGGGCTTCTGATCGACGCCCTGGTGCTCGAGCGGGACAACGCATTCGCATGGAACCAGCTGGCCCGCGTCTACGCCCGACAAGGCAGGGTCGGGGATGCGGACCTTGCGACCGCCGAAGAGGCCTACGCTGTCGGCGACATTCAGAGGGCGTTCGTGTTCTCGAAGAGAGCGTCCTCCAAGCTCGATCCGTCGACGCCCAACGGCCGGAGAGCCTCGGACATCGCCGCCATAACCGATCCCAGACTGAACGGCCGACGCGGCTGACATGCCCCCCATCGATGTCTACGGAGTTCTGCAATGAAACCCATCAGCCTGCTCATTGTGGGGACGATATCCGCAGCCCTGGCGGCGTGTTCGCCGCAGGATGGCGCTCGCGGCCCCGACAGCGTGGATCGGATGGCGCGCTCCGAGGTCGAGGCGATTGTGAAGGACTATCTGATCAGCAATCCGGAAGTTCTGAGCGAGGCGATACGGGCCCTGAGCGCTCATGAACAGAACAAGATGGTCGACAGTCTGTCGGCCGACGTCCGCGACCCGTCTCTGGGACCGAAGGATGCGCCGATCACGATCATAGAGTTCTTCGACTACAACTGCGGATACTGTCACGCCGCCTACCCTTGGCTCTTCCGTCACCTCGACGACAAGGCGGGAGATGTCCGCGTCATCTTCAAGGAACTGCCCATCCTGGCGGAATCTTCGCTGATCGCCTCCCGGGGCGCCCTCGCAGCCCATCGTCAGGGCAAGTATCGGGAAATGCATCTGGCGTTGATGCGTTCAAAGGATCTGAGCGAGGCGGGTGTCGAGGCGACCGCAAGGACGGTCGGACTGGACATGAAGCGCTTCGCCTCGGACTTCACGGACCCGAAAGTGATGGACCATATCGCCGACGTCGCCCGTCAGTCGGAAGAAGCCGGAATTCGCGGAACGCCTGGATTCTTCATAAACGGCGAGTTCATCAACGGCTTTGATGAGCCCACGCTCGAGCGCATGATCCGGAACGCCCGCTCGAAACGCTGAGACGGCTCGTCAGATAAGACCGGCCAGAGGCGATGAAGGATCAGCGTAACGCTTCTTCTGCATGCGTCCTGCGAGATAGGCGCAACGCCCTGCGATGACGGCGTGCTTCATCGCCCGAGCCATCATCACAGGATCGCGCGCCTCGGCGATCGCCGTGTTCATCAGAACGCCGTCACATCCCAGCTCCATGGCCACCGCAGCATCTGAAGCGGTTCCGACCCCGGCGTCGACCAGAACCGGCACACGAGCCTGCTCGACGATCAGCCGAATGTTGACAGGATTCTGTATCCCCAGTCCCGACCCGATCAGAGACCCCAGAGGCATGATGGCGACGCAGCCCGCCTCCTCGAGACGACGGGCGTAGACAGGATCATCCGAACAATAGACCATCACCTCAAAGCCCTCGGCGATCAGCTCCCGAGCCGCCTTCAGGGTTTCGGCCATATCCGGAAACAATGTCTTCTGATCCGAGAGAACCTCCAGCTTGACGAGGGTCCAACCTCCCGCCTCGCGCGCCAGCCTGAGCGTGCGCACAGCCTCCTCCGCCGTGTAGCACCCGGCCGTATTCGGCAGATAAGTGTAGCGCCTCGGATCCAGATGATCGACGAGACGATCTCCGCCCGGAGCGGCGACATTGACCCGCCTCAGAGCCACGGTCACGATCTCAGCGCCAGCCGCCTCGGCGGCCTGGGCGTTCTGAGCGTAACTGGCGTATTTGCCTGTTCCGATGATCAAACGGGAAGAAAACGTCCTTCCCGCGATGATCAGGGGATCGGAAAGATCGCTGCGACCCGGATCCATCATCCCCCTCCTACGAACTGCACGATCTCAAGCCGGTCGCCCTCCTCGAGGCGAGTGACCGGATAAAGGGAGCGTGAAACGATCTCCAGATTGCGTTCGACCGCAAGACCCCTGCCGTCAAGCCCCAGGGAGGCCAGCAACTGCTCCAGGGTCGCCCCATCCGGCGCCTCCCTGGGGTCCCCGTTAAGAAAGAGATTCATTGGATACGCCCCACGTTTTCGCCTATTCCTTCACAAAATCGACCCCGCCGAGTCCGGAGGGGCCCGATTCCCAGCGAGACGGACGGAATGAGCCTGACCATCTACTGCCTGAACGGCCCGAACCTCAACCTTCTTGGTGAGAGGGAGCCGGCCGTCTACGGATCGGGAACGCTTGAGGATCTCAGACACCTCTGCGAAGCGACAGCCCGCTCCCTCGGAGCCGCCCTGGTCTTCAGGCAAAGCAATCATGAAGGCGAGCTGGTGGACTGGGTTCAGGAGGCCCGAAAGAGCGCTGATGCGGTGGTCGTCAATGCGGGGGGGTATACCCACACCTCGGTCGCCCTGCACGACGCGCTTAAGGTCTTGACCATTCCGGTCGTGGAAGTGCACCTCAGCAATCCGGGAGTCCGGGAAGAGTTCAGGCGGATAAGCCTCGTCTCTCCGGCGGCGTCCGGGGTTGTGGCGGGCTTCGGCGCGTACGGGTACCATCTGGCCCTCGAAGCTGCGGCGCACCTTGTAAATAAACGGAGATCCTGATCGCCATGGCAGACAAACCCGTCGCTGATAAAGCCGCCAAGATCGACACCGGCCTTCTCCGTGAGATCGCAGCCATCCTCAGAGAGGCTGATCTCGGCGAGATCGAGATCGAGCAGGGCGGTTTGCGGGTCCGCGTATCCCGAAGCGGCCCGCCCGTCGTCCACAGCTCCGGCGTTGTCCACGCTCATCCCGCTCCGACCGCGGCCGCAGCCCCCGCGGCGCCCCCCGCTCCGGCCCCGAAACCCTCCGCACCCGCCGGAGACCATCCCGGAGCGGTTAAGTCTCCGATGGTGGGAACCGTTTATCTTGCGGCTGAGGCGGGAGCGGCTCCCTTCGTCAAGGTCGGCGACGCGGTGAAGGAAGGCCAGACGCTTCTTCTCGTTGAGGCCATGAAGACATTCAATCCGGTTCTGGCCCCGCGCGCGGGACGGATTGCCCAGATTATCGTCGCCAACGAGCAGCCGGTTGAATACGGCGAAGCTCTCATCGTCATCGAATAGCGCTCAGATGTTCGAAAAGATCCTCATCGCGAACCGGGGCGAAATCGCCCTCAGGATCCATCGGGCGTGCCGTGAGATGGGCATCTCCACGGTGGCCGTACATTCCGAAGCTGACAGAAACGCCATGCACGTTCGGCTCGCCGACGAAAGCGTGTGCATCGGACCTGCGCCGTCAGGGAAGTCGTATCTCAACAAGGCCGCCATCATCTCCGCAGCCCGGATCACGGGCGCGCAGGCTATCCATCCCGGATACGGCTTCCTGTCGGAAAATGCGAAGTTCGCCGAGATCGTGGAAGCTCACAACATCACCTTCATCGGACCCAAGCCGGATCATATCCGGATGATGGGCGACAAGATCACAGCCAAGGAAGCGATCGCGCGAGCGGGCGTTCCTGTGGTGCCGGGTTCGCAGGGCGGCGTGGGCGATGTCGATGAGGCGCTGCGCACAGCGGCCGAAATCGGCTATCCGGTTCTTGTGAAAGCCGCTGCTGGCGGCGGCGGACGAGGGATGAAGGTGGCGCGCTCGGCGGCCGATCTCGAAACCGCCTTTCAGACAGCGCGAACCGAAGCCAAGGCCGCCTTCGGCGACGACAGCGTCTATCTTGAGAAGTATCTCGAGAAGCCCCGTCATATCGAGATTCAGGTCGTGGCGGACAGCCACGGCAACGTGATCCATCTGGGCGAACGGGACTGCTCCCTTCAGCGGCGGCATCAGAAGATACTGGAAGAATCCCCCTCTCCCGCTCTGAACGCGGCAGAGCGCGAAGCGATCGGCAGGACCGTCTGCGACGCGATCGGCAAACTGGGCTACCTGGGGGTGGGAACCATAGAATTCCTGTACGAGGATGGTCGCTTCTATTTCATCGAAATGAACACGCGCCTTCAGGTCGAACATCCCGTGACTGAAATGGTCACCGGCGTCGACCTGGTCCGCGAACAGATAAGAATTGCGGCGGGGGCGCCTCTCTCGCTGACGCAGAAAGATGTGGTGCTCTCAGGTCATTCGATCGAGTGCCGCATCAATGCGGAAAACCCTGAAACCTTTACTCCCTGCCCGGGTCTCATTTCCGACTTCCACGCCCCTGGCGGTCTCGGGGTGCGTCTCGATTCAGCGGCCTATTCGGGCTACCGGGTGCCTCCTCACTATGACAGCCTGATCGGCAAGCTTATCGTGCACGGACGCAATCGCACCGAGGCGCTGATGCGCATGCGGCGCGCTCTCGGCGAGATGGTCGTGGGAGGCGTCGAGACGACCCTGCCGCTTCACCAGAGGCTGATGAACGAGCCGGACATCCAGAACGGCGACTATGACATCCACTGGCTGGAGACATACCTCCGGACCGGCAAGGGAAGAGCGGGACACTAGGACGGTGAGCGGGCGTTTCGGCACCGCAGACCTGCTGGACTGCTACCGGCGCGGCGTGTTTCCGATGGCCGACGCCCGCGACGATCCCAGATTATTCCTGGTGGATCCGGACAGACGCGGCGTCATTCCGCTGGACCGTTTCCATGTTCCGCGAAGCCTCAAGAAGATCGTTCGCGCCGATCCGTTTCAAATCCGCACCGACAGCGCATTCACCGCCCTTATGGATCTGTGCGCCGAGAGCGCGCCGGATCGCCCCTCCACCTGGATCAACGCTCCCATCCTCAATCTCTACAGCGCCCTCCATCGTGAAGGTTACGCCCACAGTCTGGAGTGCTGGCTCGACGGCGAACTCGTAGGAGGACTTTACGGCGTAAGTCTCGGAGGAGCGTTCTTCGGAGAAAGCATGGTGTCCCGCCGACCGCAGGCCTCCAAAGTCGCTCTGGTTCATCTCGTCGCGAGGCTGATAGCCGGAGGGTACCGATTACTGGACACTCAGTTTCTGACGCGTCACCTCAGTCAGTTCGGAGCCGAGGAAATCGAGCGTGCGGAATTCCAGCGCCGTCTGGCTCACGCACTCGACATCGAGGCTGACTTCGGCCCGCCCGACGTTCAGCGAACCGGCGCCGAAGCGCTGCAGCTGATCACCCAGACGTCATAGACAGGATGCTCCAGGGCGTTCAGCCCTGGCGAGGATGCGAACATCCATCCGGAAAAGAGCGTTTCGCCCTCCTCGCCGTCCGCCGCGGAAACAGGTCGGATCTCGAGAAAGGCAGCCGCCTCAGGCTTGTCCTCCGGAGGGGCCTGGTGACAGGCGCGCACGGTGATCTTGAGGCGGCCCTGTACGACGCTCTCTCCAACCTTTGCTGAAAGGTCGGACGCGTTTCCGGTGATCTTATCCAGAAACCGGAGCCGCGCTCCGGAGCGGGGCTCCAACGCAGAAGCGTTCTGCAGGCAGAGGACAAGAGCGGACAGACACAGCGCCGCGGACGTTTTCCACTTCATCGGGGCCACCTCCATGACGATCTGTCTAAGTCGGGCCGATCCCGACGTCATCTGCAAAACGCACATGAGGGATACGGTCCGGGCGGACGAAAATACGCTTCGCCGTCAGCCGCCGGGGGTCCACGACTCGTAATCGCCCGAGCTGTCGGCTCTCGCTCCGCCCTCGGCCAGACTGCCCTTGGGGCGATAAGCTCCCAGCGTGCCTGTCAGGTTCGCACGATGGGGTTTCTCCCATGACTTCCGCGGGAGCGGAGCCGTCGTCGGGGGCTGATCGAAAGTATGGTGCATCCATCCGTGCCAGTCCGGCGGAACCCGGGAAGCCTCAGCGAGCCCGTTATAAATGACATAACGACGCTTTCGTCCCTCGAGGCTCGGCTTCCGCTCCTCGAAGTAGCGGTTTCCCTGTTCGTCCATCCCAACCAGAGACGCCCGTCGGCCGATGTCGAAACGCGCCCCGAGGGTCGCTCCGTTCCACCACGTAAACAGCGCCTTGAACATTGAGGGCTCCCTGATCAGCGGACCGCCGTGACGTCCGTCGACACGGCCTTGCCGGCCGAGCGCGGCGGACTATGACCCAGCCGGGCCCGCGGGTCCAGCGCGCCAGCGAGGGCGATACCACGAAAAATCGGATGGGCAAGCGCAGGCGAAGCGGATCATGATGCCGGGTGAGTCGCGCCGGACCTCCCTAGCCGGCGCCTCAACGGAGATGATCCATGTCTGAGACGCGAATCAGGTCCCAGGCCCGCCATCTGGCGCGTGTTCTCGAAACGGGGATCGCGTTGCTGGATGTGGACGCGCCCTCCTCAACGCTGCCGCGGCGGCTGAATGCGCACTTTACGGCGCTGAGGACCCTCCTCGGAGATGGAGAGGTGGCGGACCGGCTGTGCGACGCGATCCGCGCGCGCCGCATGAGCCCGATCGCGCCTCCAGACCGCCTCTCCGGGCCGCGCGCGACCCCTCTGCAGGCTTCAGCGCTTCCTGCAGCGCTGGCGGACGCCGCCGCAGCCGCGGCCTCGCGCAGCCTCGCCGCGCAGGCCTTTGTGTCCGTCGCGGACGCGCTGGAAACCCTGACCATCGAGACGGATGAAAGCGGACGGCCAACCACGGAAGCGCTCGTGGACGCCTTTCGCGCCGGGGCGGACGCCGATCTCATCGAGATGGCGCTATCGGCCCCCGGAGGTCCAAGAGCCGCGGCGATCAGCCTGCGCCGCCAGGCCGCCCTGTCGCGCGAGCCAGGACGCCAGGTCTGGGAGATCCCGGCGTGGAGCGACCAGACCGCGGCTGACATGGCGAGCGTCGTCGAGCAGGCGGCGCGAACGCGACTGGCCGTCGAGATCCGCCTGACCGCCTCGTCAGGAGGCTCGGCTCAGTGCGGAGCGGTCATCAACCTCGCGAGATACGCTTCGGGCGGGGACGACGATCTTCAGGTGCTTCGCCGGGATGCGGAGGCGGCGTCGAGCCTCGGAGCGGACCTGCGCCTCATCCTCGCGGGTCTGTCGGCCGCCGTCATGTCCCAGGGCAAGGCCTATGACAGTCCCGAAGGGCTCGATGCGGCCGCCGCCTTTTGCGCCGCAGCGCAGGCAGACGCCTGGAGGACGAGTCTGGAGCGCCCCTCCTCCGAGGCTCTGCAGTGGATCGTGGCGGAGAGCTGCGGGCCCGACCCGGTCGATCTCCTTCTGACCCAGGAAGACGAGCAGCTTCCTCACCTCTCGGCCTGTGTGACCGCAGCCCTCGAAGCGGCCGCAACCGAACGTGAAGCGCAGGATGTCAGACTGCGCATCCTGGGGGCTCGCACGCTGGATCAGATCGACGGCCTGGAGCGAAGTCGGCTTGAGGCGCGCGGCTTGACGACCGAAGCTCTTGATCGGATCGAGCAGGCTCTGAAGGACGGTCTCGCCTTGTCCGCAGCGTTCTCACGATGGGTCGTCGGCGACGATGTGATCCGCGAACGCCTGCGTCTGTCACCCGACGCATTCGACACCGACGGCGAGGCCCTTCTTCGGGCGCTGGGGGTCTCCCAGGCTGAGATCGAGGATGCCCGTCTCGCCGTTCAGGGCCGTCGCCGGCCTGTCTCGAATCCGAAATCCCCCCTCGCGCGCGTCCTCGCCCGCTCAGACGGAGTGTCGGTCGACGCCCGGATCCGGATGGCGCGAGCCTGCGCGCCCGGCCTCGAGCGCCCCCCTGTGGTGACCCTGCCGGCGGTCTCGGACCCTGATGGCGCGTCATCGTCCCGACTGAGCGGTCTCAGGCGCGTCATGGCGGAAGGTCTGGGCCTCAGGATGGAGGCGGGACGACCGGGCGCCGATGCGGACCTGAGGAGCCGCATCGCTGATGCGCGCCGGCGGGCGAGGCTGCCTGCCGGTCTCGAGACTCAGTCCACGCATTTCGACCGCATCCAGCCTGCGCCGATCGTGATCAGCGAACCGCGTCCTGCAGAGCGACAGCGCCTGCCTGACAGGCGCAAAGGCTACATCCAGAAGGCCAGCGTCGGCGGTCACAAGGTTTATCTGCACACGGGCGAGTTCGACGACGGAGAACTCGGCGAGATTTTTATCGACATGCATAAGGAGGGCGCCGCCTTCCGGTCGCTGATGAACAACTTCGCCATCGCCGTTTCGATCGGCCTTCAGTATGGCGTTCCCCTCGAGGAGTTCGTCGACGCATTCGTCTTCACCCGCTTCGAGCCGGCCGGAGAGGTGACGGGCAATGACAGCATCCGGCGCGCCACATCCATTCTCGATTACATATTTCGCGAGCTCGCCGTCTCCTACCTCGGACGCGAGGATCTGGCGGAAGTCGACCATGTCTCTGCTGACGGCCTGGGAGGCGGGGAACATGAAGGCGCCGAGCCGCCGCCGGCCGTTCGCCCCGAGCAGCTTATCTCGCGCGGGTTCAGCCGCGGCGTCCTGCCTGACAACATCGTCCTGTTCGAAAGCCGCAAGCCGACCACGCGAACCGAAACGGAAGCCCCGCCCATACAGCCGCAGCGAAGCTCGGAGTATCTGTCGGACGCATGTCCGTCATGCGGACACTTCACGCTCAAGCCGGATGACGGAGTGGCTCTGTGCGAGGCCTGCGGAGCAGTGGTTCAGAGCGCCTGAACCGCTGCACTTTCGGGGATCGGGCGCGCCGCAATGAGGAGCGCCCGCGAAGACCGCAGATCAGCTCTTGCGGTCGGCGCCGGCGGTGCGAATGGACAACTCCCGCAACTGGCGGGGCGTGACCTCCGAGGGGGCCCCCATCATAAGATCCTGCGCCTGCTGGTTAAGCGGGAAGGCGATCACTTCGCGCAGATTCGACACCCCCGCCAGAAGCATCACGATACGATCAACGCCCGGGGCGGACCCGCCGTGCGGCGGCGCCCCGAAACGAAACGCGTTCAGCATTCCGCCAAACTTCTCTTCGACCGTCTCGCGTCCGTACCCGGCCAGTTCGAACGCCTTCAGCATGATGTCCGGCTTGTGATTTCGGATGGCGCCCGAGGAGAGCTCCACGCCATTGCACACGATATCGTACTGGAAAGCCGTGATGCCTTCGATCGTCTCACGATCTTCAGGCCGAAGGGCGAGAAAGGCCTCGTGATCGAAGTTCGGCATGGAGAAGGGATTGTGAGAAAAATCGATCTTCTTCTCGTCCTCATTCCACTCATACATCGGAAAATCGACGATCCAGCAGAACCGGAACTGGTTCTCCTCGACGAGCCCGAGCTCGCGCCCGACCCGGTTACGCGCCTCGCCTGCAAACTTGTAGAATGCCCCAGGCCGTCCTGCGACGAAGAAGACCGCATCGCCAACCTTGAGATCGAACTGGCGGCGGATCGCCTCGACCCGCTCCGGCCCCAGATTCTTGGCGATCGGACCGGCCCCGCCTTCTTCTCCCTCGCGCCAGAACACATAACCGAGCCCGGGCTGCCCCTGCCCCTGCGCCCAGGAATTCATCTTGTCGCAGAAGGCGCGCGACCCGCCTCCCGGCGCCGGCAGCCCCCAAACCTCAACCGTCGGATCTGAGGCCAGCATGGCGGCGAAAACCTTGAACCCGGATCCCCTGAAGGCGTCGGAGACATTCTGCATCTCGAGAGGATTGCGAAGGTCAGGCTTGTCCGAACCGTATCTGCGGATGGAATCGGCATACCGGATCTGCGGGAACGGCGCATTCGTCACCGGCCGACCGCCCCCGAACTCGTTGAATACGCCCTCCAGGACGGGCTCGATGGCGGCGAAAACGTCTTCCTGAGTGACGAAACTCATTTCAAAATCAAGCTGATAGAACTCTCCGGGCGAGCGATCGGCCCGCGCGTCCTCGTCCCGGAAGCACGGCGCGATCTGAAAATACCGGTCAAAACCGGCGACCATCAGCAACTGCTTGAACTGCTGGGGCGCCTGGGGAAGCGCGTAGAACTTGCCTGGATGAAGGCGGGACGGCACCAGGAAGTCCCGCGCCCCTTCCGGGCTCGAGGCCGTGAGAATCGGGGTCTGGAACTCCTGGAAACCCTGATCAATCATTCGGCGACGCAGCGAGGAGATGATCGCCGATCGCAGGATGACATTGCGGTGGAGGCCCTCCCGGCGAAGGTCCAGAAAGCGGTAGCGGAGACGAATTTCTTCAGGGTAATCAAGCTCCCCGAACACAGGAAGGGGCAATTCCTCGGCCTCAGACTGAACGACCACGTCGAGGACCCGAAGTTCGATGTCCCCCGTCGCCAGGTTGGCGTTGCGCGTCCCCTCCTCCCGGGCGACGACCTCACCCGTCAGGGTCACAACGGTCTCGACCCTCAATTTCTCGAGGCGGGTGAACTGCGGGTTAGAGGGCGTCACCACGCACTGGGTCAGCCCGTAATGGTCGCGGAGATCGACGAACAGCAGCCCCCCATGGTCCCGCTTGCGGTGGATCCAACCCGACAGGCGAACGGTCCGGCCGACATGCTCCGAGCAGAGCTGACCGCAGGTGTGCGTCCTGTAGGCATGCATCGGGAAAACGCTCCTGATCGAGTAAAGCCGCTCGGAAGCGACTTGATTGATGGGCCGGACAAGCGCATGCCGCCCTCTGGATTGTCAATATAGCCTGATCGGCGCGCCGAGGGAGTTCAAGGTTTGACGAAAGAGGAAACGGGGGAAATCCGGCTCATCACGGACACGCAAGCCCTGGCGGAGGCCTGCGAGTCCCTGGCGAAGGGGACATTCATCGCCCTCGACACGGAGTTTCACCGGGAGAGCACCTATTGGCCTCAGCTATGCCTCATCCAGGCGGCCAATGAGGATTTCGATATCCTCGTGGATCCGCTGGCCGACATAGACCTGACCCCCCTCCTCACTCTGGTCGCGGATCGTTCGCGGACGAAAGTCTTTCACGCCGCCCGTCAGGATCTCGAGATATTCGCCCGAATCATGGGCGAGGTTCCCACCCCGGTCTTCGACACCCAGATCGCAGCCATGGCTTGCGGGCTCGGCGATTCGATCAGCTATGAGAACCTCGTCTCCCGGGTTGTGAAGGGACAGGTCGACAAGTCTTCCCAGTTCACGGACTGGATGAGGCGCCCCCTTTCGGAAAAACAGCTGCGATACGCTCAGGGCGATGTGACCTATCTGCGTCGCATCTACGTCATCCTGCGCGAGCAGCTCGAACGTCGGGGACGGCTTGAATGGATCGAGGATGAACATGCCGCCCTGGTCGACCCGTCTGTCTACGCCTTCGACCCTCAGCAGGCCTGGAAACGTCTCAAGCTGAGAAAATACAAGGCGGACTACCTGGCGGTTCTCGCAGCCGTGGCCGCTTGGCGCGAGCAGGTGGCCCAGGAGACGGACAAGCCGCGCGGCCGCATCCTCAAGGACGACGCCATTCAGGAGATCGCACAGCAAAAGCCCAGGACCGGCGAAGCGATCGAACGCCTGCGGGCGGTGCCGACCGGGTTTTCCCGCTCACGTCACGGACAATCGCTGGTCGAGACGATCAACGCCGCATTGGCCGACCCCAAAGCGTTCGCTCCCGAGATCGACCAGCCTGAATCCGCAGGTCCGCCTCCCGGCGCCCTGACCGAGCTTCTCAAGGTGCTTCTGAAGCAGACCGCCGACGATGCGGGCGTCGCCCCCCGTCTGATCGCCAATGCTGCCGACGTGGAGCGCATCGCGCGCGAAGCGTCCCCCGACGTGGCGGCCTTGCGCGGATGGCGACGCGACGTTTTTGGCGAACAGGCTCTGGCCCTCAAAGCCGGAAAGCTGGCCCTCGCAGCCTCCCCGAATGGGGTGAAGGTTCTGAGCGTCTAGACGCGCACCGCAGGCGTCATGCGAAGCTCCTGGGCTGCGTGAGCCAGACGCCTCTGAACGGATTCCGAGACGAGAGCGGCATGCGTCTCGTCCACCACAAGCTCGATCGTCCGACCGTCGCACTGCAGCCGGGCGTGCTGAAGCAGGGAGGCCGATCGCCCCGAAAAGTCGGCGGCCAGCCGCATCAGGGATCCAAGCGCGCGGGCGCGCCCGATCATGTCTGCCTCGAGCAACTGTTCGGAGACATCGCTTCTCACCCCGCGCTTGAAACGCGTGGCCACCGCGAGAGCCAGCGCAGCGCGCTCCCGGTGGGTGAGACCCGCCAGAGGGGCTCGCGCCACCAGATCGAACGCAAGGGCCGCACGGTGATCGGGATGAAGGAGAGCGCCGATGTCCACCAGACGGCAGGCCGCCGCCGCAAGACGCGGCGCAAGGGTGTAGGGCTGCATAGCCGACAGCCAGTCCACGAGAGCAAGACCGAACTCCGCGGCCTGATCATCTCCCGCCACCAGAGCCTCGAGGCCCGCCTCCAGAGGATCCTCCTGACGTTCCGTCTCACTCAGGGAGTCAAAAATGACCCCCTCTCTGACGCCGTAGGAGGAGACCAGAACCGATCGGAACCGTCCGGTCTCAAGAGCGACCTTCAGAACCGCCGCCGCGTAGGGAATGGTTGAGGCGCGCTTTTTGGCGATATCCTCGACCAGCGAGAGATGCTTTCGGCCCGACATCAGGTCATTGAGAAGGGGCACGAGCCTCACGGCGTCCATCTCATAGTTCTGGATGATATGAAGAGGCGCTCGGTGGATATCCATGTGGATCGAAGCGATCGAGCGCCACGCGCCTCCGACGGCGAAAAACGTCTCCGCCCCTCGCGCCAGCTCAGAAGCGCGCGAGAGAACCTGCGACACACGGGAGAGGACACGTCCTTCATGAAACCCGCCGCCGCCATCCAGGGCCAGAGGCCCCAGGGGATAGGTGGCGCCTCCCAGATACCGACCGCGCCCGATGCGGGCGAGCTCGAGGGAGGAGCCGCCGAGATCGCCGACAATGCCCTCCGTCTCGGGCGCGCCGCCCGCCAGAACCCCCAGCGCCGCGAAACGCGCCTCCTCGTCTCCGGAGAGAATGCGAAGCGTGAGACCTGTCTCCTGACGAACACGCTCACAGAAGGCGGCGCCGTCCGTCGCCTCGCGAACCGCAGCGGTCGCAAAAGCGATCAGCGTCTCGACCTTCTGAGCCCGCGTGATGGCGGCGAAGCGTGTCAGCGCAGCGACAGCCAGCTCGGCGCCCTCGGGACTGAGGCGACCGCTCGCGCCGAGCCCCCGGCCGAGACCTGCGAGAACCTTTTCATTGAACCGCTGCTGCATCGCGCGGCCGCGCACGTCATGGACAACCAGCCGGACCGAGTTCGAGCCGACATCGATCACCCCGACCCGTCGCCATCTCGGCTGCGGGTCTGAGACCTTGTATCGAGCTGCCTGGGTAGACTGCATCAGGGGGCTCTGATCCTCGGTGATCAGAGGCCTCGCCGACAGGGTCAGCCTCTGGGTTTCTTGAGCTCAGGCGGCGTCGCCATCCGCAGAGCGCTTCCCCGGCCTGAGAGGCTGGGATTCTCCATGAAGTACTCGTGCGCTCCGAAGGAGGGACCGCCCTCCCCGGTTGCGTTACGGACATAGCTTCCATCCGGCTGCAGAGTCCAGCTCTGCACCCTGTCATTGAGATTGGCGAGCATGATCTGATCGAGCACCTGATTGTGCACGGTCGGATTGAGGATCGGGGTAAGCGCCTCGACCCGACGATCCAGATTCCTGGGCATCCAGTCCGCCGAAGAAATGAAGACGCGGGCATGATCGGACGGCATCTCATGACCGTTTCCGAAGCAGACGATTCTCGAATGCTCAAGAAAACGCCCGACGATGGAGAGCACCTCGATCCGCTCGGAAAGTCCGGGCACGCCCGGGCGCAGACAACAGATGCCGCGCACGTTGAGGCGGATGGTCACACCCGCGCAGCTGGCCCGGTAGAGGGCATCGATGATCGTCTCGTCCACCAGAGCGTTCATCTTGGCCCAGAGCGTCGCGGGACGACCCGCCTTCGCATGACGGATTTCATCTTCGATGTGGGCCAGGAGGGTCGCCTTCAGATTGACCGGCGACAGCGCGATCCGCTCGAGCTCCCGGGGACGGGAATACCCCGTCACATAATTGAACAATCGTCCGGCATCGCGTCCGAATGCAGGATCAGCCGTGAACAGGGAAAGGTCGTCATAAACGCGGGCTGTGATGGGATGATAATTGCCGGTCCCGAAGTGCGCATAGGTTCTCAGATGTCCCTGCTCGCGCCGGATAACGAGGCTGACCTTGGCGTGCGTCTTGAGCTCTATGAAACCATAGACGACCTGAACGCCGGCATTTTCGAGATCGCGGGCCCATCTGAGATTGGCCTCCTCGTCAAACCTCGCCTTGATCTCGACCAGAGCGGTCACGTTCTTACCCGCCTCGGCCGCCTCGATGAGGGCGGCGACGATCGGAGAGTTCTTGGAGGTTCGGTAAAGCGTCTGTTTGATCGCCACCACATCCGGATCGCGCGCGGCCTGCCGGAGAAACTGCAGCACGACGTCAAAGGACTCATAGGGATGGTGAACAAGAATGTCCTTCGTCCGGATGGCTGCGAAGCAGTCGCCATTGTGCTCCCGGATCCGCTCAGGGAAGCGGGGCTCAAACGGCTTGAAGACGAGATCCGGCCGACCTTCGACGATGAGCTGAGAGAGATGCTCCATCCCCATAACGCCGTCGATCTCGACGATGTCGATCGGCTCTGCGCCGATTTCCTCGATGAAGAAGCGCTTGAGATCCTCGGGCGCCCCGCTTTCGATCTTCAGCCGGACGATCTGACCGCGCCGACGACGCTTGAGAAGAATTTCGAACTCGCGGACGAGATCCTCGGCCTCCTCCTCGATCTCGATATCGCTGTCGCGAATGACGCGCAGCACGCAACGCCCCTTTGAGACGCAGTCAGGAAACAGTGCGTCCTGGCAAAGCGTGATCACATTCTCCAGCGACAGAAAGCGACGCGCATCGCCCCTCGGCGGGAGCTCCATGAACCTCTCGACATAGGTCGGGATCGGCACCAGAGCGCGCAGACGCACGCCATCGCCGGTTCTGACCAGAGAGAAGCCGACGGCGAAACCCTGATTGGGAATAAACGGAAAGGGGTGCGCCGGATCGATGGCAAGCGGGGTGAGAACCGGAAACACGCGCTCCATGAACTGAGCCCTGAGAGCGTCGCGATCCGCCTCGTCAAGATCGCCCAGCTCAAGCACTACCAGACCGGCTTCAGCCATCTCCTCCCGGATCTGAACCCAGATTCGTTGCTGTTCGAGGATCACCTCGCCCGCGACCGAGTTGATGCGGGCGATCTGCTCGGCAGGGGTCAGTCCATCCTGACTCACACGCCCGAGGCCGCTGCGGACCTGTTCACGAAGACCCGCCACGCGAACCATGTAGAACTCATCGAGATTGCTTCCGGATATCGACAGGAAGCGCAGACGCTCGAGAAGCGGATGACGTCGGTTTTCCGCCTCTTCGAGGACACGGGAGTTGAATCTCAGCCACGACAGTTCTCGATTGAAGAAGCGGTCCGGAGACGAAAGCAGAGATGCGGCCTCAACCACCGGGCGCGCCCTGGCGGCGCGGCCCGGGGCCTTCCTGCCGCGAACGCGCTTGCGCGCCAGTTCGCCGCCTACCGCTGGTTTTCGCCCGGCCATAGCCGCCCAATCCCGTTCATCACGCCCGCGCGGCCAGTCTTGACGCTGGGCCTGCGAAAGACGGTTACCAGATAATTATTACGGTTTTGTTCCGCCTCGGTAAGGAAAACCGTTCCTCACCCCGCTTCGCGACCAAGTGCGCGAAGTACATTGCGGGCCGAATGCAGACTGAACCCCCTGCCAGGGGTCTGTACGATCTGTTCCGCGACCCTTGCGACTGCGTCCCATGACCGCTCCATTCGCTCGACCAGATAAACCAGGGAGGCGGTAGGAACCGAAAGATGAAGTCGGAGGCACTCCTCCTGCAGGCGCAGGAGCAGCGTCGGTTCATCGGGTTCGCCAATGACGGTCGTGGGCGTCGCCCGCAATCTGGACACAAGATCGCCCGGAGCGGCGAACCAGGCCGCCGGCTCTGTCAGACCCGACACGAGGACGCTCACTCCTCTCGAGCGACACAGATTGAGCGCGGTCAGAAGACGCGTCGGCTCCTCGCAGCGGTCAGCGTCGTCGATGGCGAGCGCAGCAATCGACAGGCGCGAGATCTCTTCAACATCCGTCGCAGCAAGCTGCCCCCCGGACATGAGAGCAGCCCCCGCCTCACAGGCCCACATCCGGACCAGCCGACTCCGTCCGGACCCGCGGTCTCCGACAAGAGCCATCTGCCTCTCTGGCCAGGAGCGCCAGCGCAGCAGGGCCTGAACCGGCGCGTGATACGGTCCTGTATCGATCAGGGGCCGGGCGGACGGGTCGATACGAGGGAAATCAAAGTGAAGCTGCCGACCGAGATCCCCGCCCTGGCTCATCGGGCAGGCAGGGCTCCCAGACGCCACCCATTGTCCTCGCCGGTCAGGTCAACGCCGCGCGCACGGAGATCTGCGGCAAGCTGATCGGCCCGCCCCGCATAGACGAATGACACGTCAGCCCCGCGGGTCGACAGCGACTCGATCGAAAGCGAGCTCACCATACGGGACGTTTCGAGGGCCTTACGGATCCGGATCCAGTCCGCAACGCCTGAGAAGGAGACGGTGGCCTCCATTCGGGCCGAGCCTTCGGTTCGGACGATGGAAGCTGTCTTCCAGACATCCTCCAGCGCCGCCACAGCGCCCGTCTGGGCCTGCGCAGGGTCGGCGAAGGGACCCGCCTGCACAAGAAGGGACGGCGCAGCGCCCGCCCGAAGCTCCATGAGCCGGACAAGGATACGGCCAGCTTGCGAGAACGCCTCTGCGACAACGACGCGCCGTGCGCCGACAGCAGCCGCTTCAGCCTCGACATCAACCCAGGACGGGGTTCGATCCCAGGCCTCAACAGACACGACGAAAGGCGTCAGGACCGTCGCATCTTCCTTTCCAGCCCAGGCGCGGGCCCACACATCCGGAGACAGGCCGGCGGCGGTGGCCGGAGACACAAGAGCTCGCTCAGCCTGAGTCTCCACGAACGGAACCTTTCGCTCATCGAGATAGGCGCGCACAGCCTTCGCATCGAACCGCACTGACAGAACAGCGATGTAACGGCTCGCCGTCCGCTTCTCGTCGCCCTGAGTGTCGGTGGAGAGGTAGAAGCGGGCGATCGCCGCCGGATCGATCGGCTGAGTGGCCGCGGCGCGGTCGGCAGGCAGGGTCAGACGTTCGATCAGACGCTTCGCAGCCGTCAGCCGGGCCTCCGCCAGACCCTGTCGCTGGGCTTCGACGGCGCTTGCGGCCGTAACGTCGACGCGCAGATCCCGAACCTCAAACGGATCGGCCGCCGCCGTCCTTCCGAGAAGGACGAAACTGACGACAAGAAGGGACAGGACGAATCTGGAAAGCTGGCTCATACGCTGAGGTTAGCAGCGCCTTAGGGACTTGCGAAGACACGCTTCGCACACTGGATGCGGGCCTCCGCCCATGTTAACTCCGACCCCATGACCTCCCACGATTCCCGCTCTGCGCTGACCTACCGTGACGCCGGCGTCGATATTGACGCCGGAGATGCTCTGGTCGACGCCATAAAGCCGCTCGCCGCCTCGACGCGCCGCCCGGGCGCGGACGGCGGACTGGGCGGATTTGGCGGATTATTCGACCTGCGCGCTGCGGGGTTCAGGGACCCTGTGCTTGTGTCAGGCACTGATGGGGTCGGAACGAAGCTCATGCTGGCTTTCGCGACCGGACGTCACGAAACGATCGGCGTCGATCTTGTGGCCATGTGCGTCAACGACGTGCTTGCCCAGGGGGCCGAGCCTCTGTTTTTTCTGGATTATTTCGCAACCGGAAAGCTGGAGACCGGGGTCGCCGCACGGGTTGTCTCCGGGATCGCCGCCGGATGCCGGGAGGCGGGGTGTACCCTTATCGGCGGAGAGACCGCGGAAATGCCGGGTATGTACGCGCCCGGTCACTACGATCTTGCCGGGTTTGTGGTCGGCGCTGCGGAACGCACCGATCTCCTGCCGCGCACTCAGGACATGATCGCAGGGGACACGCTGATTGCGCTGCCCTCCTCAGGTCCGCACTCGAACGGCTACTCCCTCATCCGGCGCATCGTCGAGAGAACGGGCCTGGCCTGGACGGACCCCGCGCCCTTCGAGACAGATCGCTCACTGGGCGAAGCGCTCCTCGCCCCGACCCGTATCTATGTGCGATCTCTTCTTCCCCTGATCCGGCAGGGCCGCATCAAGGGTCTCGCCCATATCACAGGGGGCGGCCTCACGGAGAATACGCCGCGTATGTGCCCTGACGCGCTCCAGCCCAGGATTGACGGAGCAGCCCTTCGTCCCTCACCGGTGTTCGAATGGCTTCAGTCTGAGGGACGCGTCGCCGAAGACGAAATGCGGCGAACCTTCAAC
The DNA here is from genome assembly GCA_018969425.1 of Alphaproteobacteria bacterium. GTDB lineage: Bacteria > Pseudomonadota > Alphaproteobacteria > Caulobacterales > Hyphomonadaceae > UBA7672. Next base: position 28,542 of record JAGWYJ010000028.1, read on the forward strand.
TGCGGCGTCGGAATGGTGATTGCCGTCGGCGCAGGGCAGGAAGACAACGTGATGGCGGATCTTGAAGCGGCGGGTGAGACGCCCTTCGTCATCGGCGAGCTCGCATCGGCGTGACGCGACGCCGTCTCGCCATCCTCATATCCGGACGCGGCTCCAACATGGAGGCGATCCTGAACGCGGCGCGCGACCCGCGCTTCCCCGCCGAGCCTGTCGTCGTTCTGTCCAATCGCCCTGACGCAAAGGGCCTTGAAACGGCGAGAACAAGCGGTCTCGACGCGATCGGTCTGGATCACAGGGCCCATGGTCGGGACCGGGAGGCCTTCGAACGGATCATGCACGCCCATCTGGTCGAACACGATGTCGAGCTGGTGGCTCTGGCCGGTTTCATGCGCCTGCTCACCCCCTGGTTTGTCAGCGAATGGAGCGGCCGGCTCCTGAACATCCATCCGTCCCTGCTGCCCAAGTATCCCGGACTGGACACCCATGCCCGGGCTCTCGAGGCGGGCGACACGGTTCACGGGTGCACGGTGCACCTCGTGACCCCGGGGCTCGACGAGGGGCCCGCTTTGGGATCGGCGGAAATAGATGTTCGTCCGGGAGACACGCCCGACACGCTGGCCGCCCGGGTCCTCAAGGGGGAGCACCTGCTCTACCCCCTCTGCATCGCCGGGCTTGCGACGGGATCGACCAGCCCGGTGCGCCGCGCCGTCCATGTAGGCGAAGACGAGATCCGACTGCTGGCGCCGGACCGGTGGTAACCCCGACCTTCGGTCAAGCCTGCGTCCCGCCCCGCGGTCCAGGACCCGAACGCCCTTCGTGAAGCCAGGCGGCGTGTCGGGGCGCCTTTCGCGTGCGCGCCCATTCCTCAAGCATCTCAGGGGCCACGCGCCTGAGCTCGGCAAGTTCGGAAGATGTGGCCGTATCGCAGGTGAGCTCGAGACGGTGCCCGTCAGGGTCGAAGAAATAGATCGACTGGAAGATGCCGTGATCGACCGGTCCGATCACATCAAGTCCGAAGGACAGAACACGCGTGCGAGCCGCCTCCAGCGCCTCAAGCGAGCCGACCCGAAAGGCGATGTGCTGAACCCAGGCGGGCGTGTTCTCGTCTCGTCCCATCTCGCTTTGCGTGGGGAGTTCAAAAAAGGCGAGGACATTGCCTGCGCCTGCGTCCAGAAAGACGTGCATATAGGGGTGGTCCTCTCCGGTCGAAGGAACGCGGTCTTCTGAGATCGCAAGTTCGAACGCCATCCCGAGAACGCGCGAATAGAACTCCACCGTCCGGGCCGCATCGCGACACCGGTAAGCGACATGGTGAACGCCCATCAGAGGGACCGGATCGCTCATGCATCGTCTCCCGAGGTCAGAACGCCGCGGCGGATCTGATCACGCTCCATACTCTCGAAAAGCGCCTTGAAATTACCCTCGCCAAAGCCCTCATCGCCCTTTCGCTGGATGAATTCGAAGAACATCGGACCAATCTGAGGCTGCGCGAAGATCTGCAGGAGAAGACGAGCGCCCTGTGGGCCTGTCGATCCGTCAAGAAGAATACCCCGACGCGACAGCGCCTCGACAGTCTCGCCATGACCGGGCAAACGCTCCTCGAGCATGTCGTAATAGGCCCCGGGAGGGGGGTCGAGAAACGGCGCCCCGAACGCCTTCAGCCGGTCCCAGCAAGCCGGAAGGTCATCGCAGATAAAGGCGACGTGCTGGATCCCCTCGCCGTTGAAGCGTCGCAGGAACTCGTCGATCTGCCCGCGCCCGCCCTTTCCTTCTTCATTGAGCGGAATCCGGATTTGCCCGTCGGGAGCGGCCAGAGCCATGGAGGTAAGCCCCGTATACTCCCCTCGAATGTCGAAGAAACGCATTTCCCGGAAGTTGAACAGTCGCTGATAGAACCCTGCCCAGTACGCCATTCGCCCTGAGTAGACATTGTGCGTGAGGTGATCGATCCGCACCAGTCCGGCGCCCTTCGGATGACGATCGACGCCGGGAAGATAGTCGAAATCGATGTCGTAGATGGACAGCTGATCGCCATATCGATCGATCAGATAAAGGATGGAGCCGCCTATCCCGCGCACGGCCGGAAGACGCAGCTCCATGGGGCCGGTGCTCACTTCGACGGGCTCGGCGCCGTTCTCGAGGAGATGCCGGTAAGCGCGTCCGGCGTCCTTGACGCGAAAGCCCATACCGCAGGCGCTGGGTCCGTGCTCCCGGGAGAAGTACCAGGCGGGCGACCTCGGCTCGTAATTGGTGATCAGATTGATCCCGCCCTGACGCCAGAGCTCGACATCCTTGGATCTGTGTCGGGCGATCCGTTCAAATCCCAGGCTCGCAAAGGCCGACTCGAGAAGGCCCTTCTCGGGCGCGGAGAACTCGATGAATTCGAACCCGTCGAGGCCTGCCGGATTATGGGGCATATCGAGCATGGAAACCCTCCGCATGAAGAGATTCGACGGCGCGGGACGCGCTTACTGGTTGTTATCACAATCAGTTGTAAATACAACAATTCTGATCTGACGCGCGGAGCGCCGGCCCATGCCTGAAGCCCTGGTTCTCGAGAATGCATGGACCTACAAGATCGCCGTTCTCGCCGATCTCATCTCGCGACGGATCACACGCACCCTGCAGGACGTGTCGACCCTCAACCTCAGCCAGTGGCGCGTCCTCGCCGCCATCGCCGACCGTCCGGGCCGCACCGCGAGCGAAGTGGTCGCGGTCACGCCGATGGACAAGGGACTGGTGAGCCGGGCCGCTGCCTCCCTCGTCGCCGACGGGCTGATCGAGCGTCGCGCCTCGTCCGCCGACGGACGCCTCAGCCACCTTCACCTCACTCCTTTGGGACAGGCGACTTACGACGAAATTCTCGCAGCGCTCGATCTGAACGGATCAACCGGCCGCGGACGCCTGTCCCCCGCTAGGGAGAAAGCCCTCCTCTCGGACCTGAGCGCCCTGATTGAAGCCTACGGGCCCCGCTGACGCAAAGGGTCAGGCGTCGAAGCCCCTTTCCAGAACAGCACGCGCAAGTGCGAGCGAGCCCGCAAACGACAAGCGCCGGTCCCGTGAGGGACCGGCGCAAGCCGTAATCACCGGCGCCAAGCCGTGATGTGCAGGATCAGAAGTGGATCTGAAGCTCGACGCCCCAGGTCCGCGGAAGGGTCCGCGTATAGTTCTGATAGTAGTAGCCCACCACGTTGTTCGGCCCCACCGGAAGGGTGGGATTGTAGCAGACATCCGATGCGGTGGTGCACTGCGGAGTGGGTGTCGTATTCGTCCGCGGGTTCGCCCGGAACGACTGGCTCGCCGAGTCATAGCCGTCGCCGTCGAACACGTTTCGGACGAAACCGATCACCGTGAACACGCCGTCAGCATCGTTCCAGATCATGCGCGCATCGGTCTGGTCGAACGCCGGCGTGATATCTCCCAGATTCTTGAACACGCTCGAAGTGAAGCTGTCGCGCCAGTAGTAACTGACGGAAGGCGTCAGCGAGGAGCCGTCCTCGAAGTTGAAGTCGTAGGACGCGTTGAAGGCAACCTTGTTTTCCGGCGACTGCGGAAGGACGTTGCCCTCAAGAGACTGCAACGGATTGACATAGGTCGGATCCGTCGTCGGCACTGTCGTGGGCACATCCGGGTTGGAGTAGATCCCGCTCTTGACGATCTCGGGCTTCAGATACGCGTAGGTGAAGCGCAAGGTCAGATCGTCGATCGGACGCCACACGGATTCAAGTTCGAAACCGGTCGTCTGCACTTCCGGAACGTTCCTCAGGCTGCTGATCCGGGTCTCGCCCGACGTGCCGGGGTTCAGAACCTCCGTCAGCGGAATCTGAATGTCCGTGTAGGCGTAAAGGAAGGCCGCAGTGTTGACCGTCAGATCCCACTGCCGGAACTCCTGCTTCCATCCCAGTTCGTAGGAATCCACAAATTCAGGATCTGTTCGCGGGAAAGGCGACATGCTGGTCGCGTTGAACGCCCCGGTCTTGTAACCGCGGCTGTACTTCGCATAGGTCAGCGTGTCGGATGAGGGCGACCACTCGACGCCCGCCGTTCCGGTCGTCGCCTGCCACTCTTCAGCCAGCTGACGGGACGACACGCCCGTGACCGGGTTGAAGGTTATGCCGGTCGGGTTGGCGACGGTCGCCGACAGAACGCCCGGCTGAGGAGCTGTCGTGATCGCCTTGCCGCCATTCCAGGAGTTCTGGGTGATGTTCGCAAACGGAATGCCGCAGATGAGCAGGCAGTTGAGCTCGGCTTCCTCGACAATGTTCTTGTTGTCGATCGAGTAACGCAGACCCAGCGTGGCCTTGAACTGGTCGTTGATCTGCCAGTCGAGCTGACCGAAAAGACCGTACGCGTTGTTCAGGCCGCGGTTGTCCGTGTAGGTCAGGAGCCGGTCTGCGTTGGCGATGTTGGCGCCCGTTATGGTGAATGGCGAGAAGCTGCTCACTGGGGTCGACACAGCCGCCAGCGGCTCGTTCAGCAGGTGAGTGCGGATCGGCTGACGGAAGTTCTCCTGATACGCGTAGAGACCTGCGATCCACTGCAGCGGACCGCTGCCAGTGGAGATGAAGTTGAGCTCGTTGGAGAAGAAGGCCCGGTTTTCGTTATAGTCGAGCGTCTGATCAGGGAAGATAGTCCGGGTGAAGGTGCCGGTATTGGACGGCTGCCCGGCCGAAGTCGCCTTGTAGGTGATGGACTTGACCGGGGTTCCGTCCTGATCGCCCGTCAGATGATACCGATAGAAAATATAGCCCCCGACATACTTGATGTCGAAGCCTGGGGCCTCATAGACCATCTCCAGCGCGAAATCGTCGTAATTATCGAGGTCGGCGATACGAGGATAGGAGTCGTTCAGGTCCGTATTGCCAACGACCATGCGCGGATTGACGGAAAGAGATCCGGACTGCGTGTAGCTGATAACAGATGCGTTCGGCGTGCACCCAAGACCATTCTGCAACGCCGTCGTGCAGTAAGCCCAGGTCGGCTGAGGAAGAACGCCGCCGGCGTTGAAATTGCGGTTATAAGGAGCGTTCGATCCGCCTCCGGTCCGCCCGCCGGGAGGTCCGGCCTGCGTGTAGCGGCCCGAGGTGTACTTGGTCCACCAGCTGAAATTCTCACCGATGTCGCCTTCGAACTGAACCTCGGCGTTCCAGTTCTTGATGTTGTAACCCTCGGTGTCGTTCGTTCCGTGGTTATAATAGACGCCCTCGTCGCGAACTTCCTTGTAGGCCGTCACGCGTCCGCGGAGCCAGTCTTCGATCAGCGTTCCCGACATCGAGAAGCCGACTTCTTTCTGGTCATAATTTCCGAAACCGACCTTGAACTCGCCCTTGAAATCCTCAGTGGGACGCTTCGAGACGATGTTCAGGGCGCCGCCGACCGAGTTTCGGCCATAGAGCGTTCCCTGCGGTCCGCGAAGGACCTCAATGCGGTCGATGAACAGATTATCCCGCCCCGCGATGGAGGCGAAGGACTGATAGACGCCGTCCGTATAGTTGGCGACGCCCGGCTCGGCCCCGAAATTGTTGGTGACGCGACCAACGCCGCGAAGCGTCACGCGCTCGTTGGCGGCGGTGTAGGACAGGCCGGGGGTGAAGTTCGTGAGGTCGGTAATGGTGTTGATGCCGAGCTCGTCGCGCATCTCCGACGTCACCGCGGTCACGGCGACCGCAACGTCCTGAACCGTCTCTTCACGCTTGTTGGCCGTGACGACGACCACCTCGCCCTTGCTCTTGTCAGCGACCGCCTTGGCTTCGGCCGTCTGCTCTGCAGGGGCCGGGGTCTGCGCCATAACCGGCATGGCGAACCCTAAGGCCGCCAGACTCACAAGCGACAATCGCTTTCCAAACAACATTGTACTCTCTCCTCCAGGTTCGGCGCTTCTCCGAGCCCTCCCCTTGAAATCAGGAGATCGCCGGCAATGACGCTCTGATACAATTTGTAACAGATCCAAATTGGCGGTGTGTTGTCCCGGACGTCAAGTCATAGCTGCGATGAGCGTAGCTATTCGCGCGTCAGGGAGTGATAAAAAGACACAGCTATCCGGCGCCACGTCACAAGACGTGTTGACGATTCCGGCCCGATCCATCGTAAGCTGTTTGATCTAGTGACATCAGGTGACACATGCCTTCGACCCTCAGAGCGCTCCTTCTGGCCTCCGCCAGCCTCCTCGGCGTCTCACTGGGAGCGGCGCCGCCCGCCTCGGCCCAGCGCATGGGCACCCCCAGCTCAGTTACAGGGGGCGGAAACACGGTTCTTCCATCCCTAGAACGGACCAATCCGCAGTTGTTTTACCAGGAGGCGGTCAAGGCTCTCCAGGCCAAGGACTTCCGGGGAGCCGCCGCAGCGCTGAAGGAAGCGATGAAGGATGACCCCCGGAATCCGACCTTCAACTATCTCATGGGGCTCAGTCAGATCGGTCTTAACGACCTCGAAGTCGCTCGCAGGCATCTGAAGATCGCCGCGAGCGGACGGAACGCCGCCCCTGAACCCAAAGGGCGGCTCGGATGGGTTGAGACGCGTCTGGGAGACGCCAAGGCGGCCCTTCGGCAGCGGGAGGATCTCGTGAAGATGCAGGCGGCCTGCTCGGGAAGCTGCCCCGAATCCGCCGCCATTTCCGAGGCGATTTCCATCATCGACAGCGCACGCCCGGCCGATGGGTCAGGCGGGTGACCGCCCGACCCTGAAACGCCTTCAGCCGACGATTTCCTCGAGGCGGAAGAAAAACGCGATCTCGCGTTCGGCGCTCGCCTCGCTATCGGACCCGTGGACGGAGTTTTCTCCGATCGATCGCGCGTAAAGCTTGCGGACGGTGCCGTCAGCGGCCTTTGCCGGGTCCGTGGCGCCCATGACCTCGCGGTGATGGGCGACGGCGTTCTCGCCTTCAAGCACCTGAAGAACGACCGGACCGGAGGTCATGAAATCCACAAGCTCCCCGAAGAAGCCGCGCGCCTTGTGTTCGGCGTAAAAACCTTCGGCCTGGGCCCGGGTCAGGCGAACGCGCTTCTGCGCGACGATCCGCAGACCCGCCGCTTCAAAGACAGCGTTGACCGCTCCCGTGAGATTGCGCGCCGTCGCATCCGGCTTGATGATGGAGAAAGTGCGCTGCAGGGCCATGAATCATCCTTGATTGACAGGTTCGGGGAGAGAAATCGAAGTTCGGCAGCCCTATAGCCGGAGGAACCGCTCTCCTCAACAGCCGATTGAAAGGCAGCGGCGTCAGACGGGCGGCCCCTGTCAGGCCCTCGCCGTCCAGCCTCCTCCGGGATCCTGCTGAAAGTATTTCACCCGCGCCCCGGCCTCGACAGCGGCCCGGTACTGACGACGGGCCTCGGCGCGCACCTCAGCGTTCGCCCCCTCGAAGACCACGAGGCAACGCTCGAAATGGCGCCCCTCCGCCCCCCGGCCGTCCAGAAGGATCGCCGCCCTGGCCCCATTTCTCGGATCCGCCTCGCGGGCGAGCAGGACGGGCTGCCGGTCCTCCTGAGCGCCCTCGCGTCCGTGAGGCAGGAAACTGTCGTCCTTCCAGGTCCACAGATAGCGGTCGAGACCGTTCAGGGTCTCCTCCTCGCCCGCAATCACCACCCGCCACCCCTTTTCGAGGCATTTTTCAACGAGCGGCGCGACAGCCTCGGGCACGGAGGTATGGTCGATATGGTAAAACCACCACTCCCCCGGATCCGGCGCCATGGAGGTCTCAGTCCTCGTAATGGTCCGCAATCAGCCGGTCGAGGATCCTGACCCCCCAGCCCGTCCCCCACAGCGGCTCAAGGGGATTGTCATTCCCAGGCTTCCAGGCGGTTCCGGCGATATCCAGATGCGCCCACACGCGGCCTTCATCGACGAAGCGATGAATGAACTGAGCGCCGACAATCGATCCGGCTGAGCGATTGCCGATATTCTTCATATCGGCGCATTCGCTGTCGAGCTGACGATCATAACCTGGCCCGACCGGCATCCGCCAAACGGGCTCTCCCTCGGCTTTGCCCGAGGCGAGCAACCGGTCCGCCAGCTCGTCATTATTGGAGAACAGCCCTGCATGTTCATGACCCAGGGCAATGATGATCGCGCCCGTCAGCGTGGCGAGATCGACGATCGCGCGCGGGTTGAACTTCTTCTGCGCGTACCACATCACATCCGCGAGCACGAGGCGCCCCTCGGCGTCGGTATTGAGGATCTCGATCGTCTTGCCGGCGGCGGACCGGACGATATCGCCCGGACGCTGGGCCTTGGAGTCCGGCATGTTCTCCACCAGTCCGACCAGGCCCACCACATTGGCCTTGGCCTTGCGCCGGGCGAGGGCCACCATCGCGCCGACCACAGCGGCCGACCCGCCCATATCCCCTTTCATCTCGTCCATGCCCGGTCCCGGCTTGAGGGAGATGCCGCCGCTGTCGAATGTGACGCCCTTGCCGACCAGCGCCACCGGAGCGGCCTTCTTGTCCTTCGAACCGTTCCAGCGCAGCACGCACAGGCGCGATCCGGACTCGCTGCCCTGCCCCACGCCGAGAAGCGAGCCCATGCCCAGCTTCGCCATGGCGGGCTCATCCAGGACATCAATTTCCAGCCCAAGATCGGCGAGATCGGAGATGCGGGCCGCATAGGTCTCCGGATTGAGGACATTGGGCGGCTCGCACACGAGGGTGCGGGCGAGCTCGATCCCTTCGGCTCGCGCCGCCAGCGGCGCGTAATCCGACCGCGCTCCGGCCGCCGAGTCGGTGACGACGCTGACGACACCCAGAGACGGCTTCTTTTCGGGCTTCAGGGTCAGGCGATAGCCGTCGAACCGAAACGCGGCCAGGCGGGCGCCGAAGGCGAGCTGAGCGGCGACCGCGCGGTCCGGCGGTCCGACGAGGGACAGGGATCGCGCTCCGCTGATCAGAAGCTTCCTGACCACGCCGGCCGCCGCCTTCTGCCAGGCGAGGTCGTCAATCGCCTTTCGCTTGCCCACCCCTGCGAGCACGACGCGGTCGGCTTCGCTCCAGTCCGGCGCAAGAAACTCGAGAATCTGGCCGGCGCCCCCCTTAAAACCGGATGAGGCCGCTATGGCGCGCCGAAAGGCCGCTTCCGCGCCAGCCTCGAGGCCGTCTCCGAATTCAACGCCCTTTTCCCCCTCATAGGCGAAATAGGCGATCGCATCGCCAGAAGCTTCAGCTGAGAACTTGATCTGCATGGGTTCGGGTCCGGCCTGCGAATTGACTACACTTATAAGTCGACGAAATCGTTCGGCGCGGTTAGCAGTGGTTCGGGCGACAGCCCGACCGGAGGCGCTGCGCGCACCGACCTCAGGTATCTGGCTCAGGTTTCTGGCAATGTCAGGGTTTCAACGCTACCTCTTTCGAAACGTGCTGAGAACATTGCTGGCGATTGTCGGCGGTCTCGCCCTGATCGCCCTTCTGACCCAGGGTCTCACTCAGATAGACCTGATTGTCGAAAATCGCCAGTCGCTCCTTGTTTATCTCTGGGTTTCCTGCCTCGCGGCGCCGCAGATCATCTCCCTTCTCTCCCCCATCGCTCTCTTCGTCGCCACCGCAGCGGCCCTCAATCTCGCCCACCGGGAGAACGAGATCGTGGTCGCCCAGGCCGCAGGCATGTCCAACTGGGGGGTAGCCTCGCCCGTCCTGCGGCTGGCGACGATCGCCGCCCTGCTCCACCTGGGGCTGAACCTCTGGGTCCAGCCGGCCGCCTACCGGGAAATGCGTCAGACCGTATCAGACGCCTCGAGCGACCTTGTCGCCTCCCTGGTTCAGGCCGGTCAGTTCACCCAGCACCCTGGCGGCCTCACGACGTTCGCACGTGAAGTCGCGGGCCCCGAGATGAAGGACATTCTCATCAACGACAGCCGGACCCCATCCCAGACCGTGACCTATATCGCCCGTACGGGGGTGATAGCGCTGATGGAGGGCAAGCCGGCGATCGTCATGCGCGACGGCCTCGCCCAGCAGGTAGGTGAAAGCGGCGCGCTGGAAGCCCTGAGGTTCGAACAGTCGACCTTCGATCTGGCGCCTTTCGTGAACGATCAGAAGGCGGTGATCCTCAAGGAATCCGATCGCTATCTGCCCGAGCTCTTCTATCCGGACATGACCAATTACTATGACAATGCGAACGTGGAGCGCCTCCTCGCCGAGGGACATGCGCGTATCTCGGCGCCGCTCCTCGACATAGCGATGGCCCTGCTGGCGGTCTTCGCCGTTCTTGGCGGGGATTACAGCCGGCAGGGATACGGTCGACGCATCGCCTTCGCCTCGGCTGCGGCCCTCGGGCTGCGACTGACCACATTCGCGGCCGTGTCTGCCGGCGAGGACAATCCGGCCCTGAACGCGCTTCAGTATCTCATCCCGCTCGCCGTGATCGTCTTTATTTCCCTCAGGTTCTTCCGGGAAAAGCCTCTGTCGACCTCCCTTGGGCGCAGACTGACCGTGCCCCTTCCGAACCGCCTGTCACGCCAGCCGCAGGCGGGGACCTGAGCCATGGTCATCATCGGCCGCATCCAGCGCTATGTCTTTCGCGAATGCCTGTCGGGCCTGTTGATGACCCTGGGCGTGATCCTCGTCGCCATTCTGCTGGTCGACGTCGTCGAACAGATGCGAACCATCGGCAGCCGCACCGACATCGGTATCGAGACCGCCTTCCAGCTGACGCTGATGAAGACGCCCGGTCTTCTCATGGAGACCTTGCCCTTTTCTGTTCTTGTCGGATCCATCCTGACCTATTCGCGCCTCAATCAGCGCAGCGAGATCCCGGCGATCCGGGCGGCAGGCGTCTCGGGCTGGCGCTTTCTTGGGCCGGTCATGGGCCTCGCCTTTGGGATCGGGGTCCTGATGGTGTCCGTCATCGATCCTCTGGCCACCCGGCTCAACCAGGAGTTTCAGGTAAGGCGGGCGGAGCTGCTCAACACCGCTCCGGCGACCGAAGGAGGGCCGCGAGGCGATGTCTGGCTGAGCCAGGGCGACATCGGACAGAGTGGAGGAACCGAAGGTCTCGAGGCGCCGGAAAGCCAGGCGATCATCACGGCGCGCCGGGTCGTAGGCCGCGGCGAAGCGCTTGAAGAGGTCTCCTTTTTCTACTTCCAGACCAGCAAAGACGGAACCGAACGCAGCTTCTCCCATCGCATCGACGCGGAACGGGCCACGCTGGTTCCGGGTTTCTGGCAGCTGGAGCAGGTCACGGAGAACCGGCCTGGCGGATCGATCGAACGTCAGGCCCTCCTCTCCCTGCCCACGACCCTTCGACCCGATACGCTCCTGTCCCGCTTCGCGTCGCCGAAAACCATCCCCTTCTGGGATCTTCCGCGTTTCATCCGCGACACCCGAAGCGCCGGTCTCGATGTTCGGGACTACGTGCTCAAGCTTCATACCCTTCTCGCCACGCCCTTCCTCATGGTCGCGATGGCGCTGATCGGGGCGGTGGTGTGCCTGCGCCTTGCGCGATCGGGCGGAGTGACGCAGCTCATCGCCGCCGGGGCCCTTGCGGGATTTGTCCTGTTTTTCACCACACGCATCGCCGCAGGCCTCTCGGCTTCAGGCGCAGCGCCGCCGGAAGCCGCCGCCTGGTGCCCGCCTCTCTTCGCTCTCTTCGGCGTTCTCGCCATCATAGCCCGGATCGAGGACGGCTAAGCGATACACGCACCCGCTTTCGGGCATTATCTCGAAAAACCTTCCTGAAGTCAGTCGACTGGCCAACTGACGAATTGCGGGCGAAGGTCTGGACGCCGAAGCAGGCTTCCCGTATCGCTCACCAAGGGCTCTGCGCCCGGCTGGACTGTATGAAGGATAGCGCCCGGTGTTGCGGTTGACCTGTCTCGCCTCAGCCATGTTCGCCCTGTCATCAGGGCTCACCGCCCACGCTCAAACTCCGCCTGCGCCCGAGACCGCCTCTGTCGGCGACGAGAGCCGCGAGGCGGCGGAGGAAGTCATCCTCAAGGCCCGCACGGTGACGGAAGATCGGCAGTCCGAAACGCTCACCGCGGAAGGAGATGTCGAGGTTCGCGTGGGAGACCGGGTGCTCAAGGCGGATCGGCTGGTCTACGACCGGAAAGAGCAGACGATGCGCGCCCAGGGACGCGTTCAGATCACCGATGTGGACGGATCCGTTCAGTTCGCGGACGAAATCGAGGTCGATGAAGGCATAGAAAACGCCTTCGCCACGCGCTTCTCCGTCCGACTCGACGAAAACACCATCGCCACCGCCTCATCCGCTATCCGAAGCGACGGGGTGAAGAACGCTCTGGAGCAGGTCATCTATACCGGATGCAAGATCTGCGAGGACGATAAGACCAAGACCCCCACCTGGTCGCTGCGAGCCCGCCGGGCCGTCCAGAACCAGGACACGCAGATGATCACCTACCAGGACGCCGTCCTCGAAATAAAGGGCGTGCCGGTCATCTACGTGCCGTATTTCGCCCACCCCGACCCGACCACCAAACGGCGTAGCGGATTTCTGACCCCCGACATGGGCGTCTCCTCCAAGATCGGCGTATTTTACGAACAGCCGTATTATCTCGCCCTGTCGCCCTCTCAGGATCTGACCGTCGCGCCTATGGTCGCCGCGCGGGTCAATCCCCTTGTCAAACTCAACTACCGCAAGCGTTTCTTCTCCGGCTATCTCGAGGCCGACGGAAGCTTCACCTATGAGCAGGAGTTCGACAGCGACGGCGAGAAGTTCGGCGACAAGACCTGGCGAAGCCATCTTTACGGCTACGGTCGGTTCGCGATCAACGACACCTGGGACTGGGGTTTCGGCGTCGAACGCCAGAGCGACGACCTGTACGACCTCAGATACGATATCGATGGCGAGGACGACATACGGGGGCTCTACACGAGCCAGCCGCGCCAACTCCTGACCCAGGTCTTCGCCGTCGGTCAGAAAGAGGACTTTTTCTTCGAAACCGGAGTGCTGGCGTTTCAGGGGCTGCGAGCGGGGGACGACGATGGCCGCTTCCCGAAAGCCGCCCCGATCCTGTTTGCGCAAAAGGCCTATGATTTCGGAAACGCAGGAACAGTGACGGCCGATCTCAGCGCCGCAGCGCTGTTCCGGGACAAGCCCGCAATCCTTCCGGATGGAACTCCGACCCTCGACAGCGCCCGCGTCACCGGCTCGGCGCAGTGGGAGAAGCAGTCGATTGTGGGGCCCGGCGTTCTGATCCGTCCATTCGCCATGGCTCGCGGCGATGTCTATCGTCTGGACGACGGGGGCGCAACCGGACAACGGGACGTCTCGCGCCTGCTCGGTCTCGCAGGCGCCCAGGCCTCCATGCCGTTCATCCGGCGCGGCGAGGCGGTCGACCTCATCATCGAACCGATCGCGATGGTGGCCTACGGAAGCGAAGACCAGAACGACCAGGGCATTCCCAACGAAGACAGTCTCCTGTTCGAGGCGGATGAAACCAATCTCTTCAAGCCAGACCCGGTATCGACTTACGACCTCTGGGAAGGGGGCGCGAGAGGCTCTCTCGGCCTCAGCGCGACCGCCCGATTTGGAGACGGTTTCGAACTCTCTGGCGTGGTCGGCCGCCGGTGGCGGGACAAGGCTGATCCGGCCTTCAGCCGCCTCAGCAACCTCTCCGGGACAAAATCGGACTACGTCACGTCGGTGAAGGCGCGGGTCGGAGACAGACTGCAGGCCGAGGCGCGGATGCGGGTGACGGACGACATGAAGGTCGACCGCATCGACCTCGACGCAAGCGCCAACATCTGGCGAATCAGGGGATCGGCCCGTTACTTCCGGGTCGCCTCCTCCTCAGCCTCAAGCGCCGGACAGGAAGGCGTGCTCCTCAACGGATCCTTCCGGATCGACGATCGCTGGTCAGCGATCATCAGCCAGCAGAGAAACATCACGGACGACCTCAACATCAGACTGCAGGCCGGCCTCGCTTATTATGACGAATGTTCTTATTTCTCCCTTGCTTACGAGCGGTCGAATACCCTCGACCGGTCGCTGGGCCCCTCGGAATCCATCCAGTTCCGCTTCGTCCTGACCGGCCTTGGCGGCGTTGCGGGAGACGAATTCGACTAGGCGGCTTAACCGCACTGGAGCGTTGCGCCCGACCCTCGCCTCCCGCTATTGTCCGTAACGGG
>JAGWYJ010000029.1 GCA_018969425.1 Alphaproteobacteria bacterium
CTTCTTCCAGCTCTCTGTTGGTGGCGCTGAGGGTCTGGAGGGCGAGAGACGCGCTATAATTGTTGTTGATCGTGAGCATGACGTTGAGGCTCCATTCTGGATCCAATGCCGGTCATTCGAACCGGAGCCGACGCGTTTTGCGTCGACACGATCAGAGCTCAAGTGATTTGGTTAACAGGATGTGACTGAAGTCTGGTGAGCAGCGAATCCGAAAACCTCATCGGGGAACCACGGACAGAATGGCGGGATTCATTTGCGAATCGAACTGTCCAGAGTGGAGGCGGGATCGGGATTTTCCCGCCCAACGCGGGCGCCGAGAACCCAATCGATCCAATGCTTACGCAGCGCCCAGCCGACGTCGCACCATTTCTAAGAAAGTCGATAAGGGCCCCAATTGGGCCTCTCGGAACCTTTCGAACCCAGCCCTGCCGCTGATCAGGTTGAAAGGACCTCTGGGCTCAGGGCTCGCTCAGACCCTGCATCATCGAGCGATTGATCTCGATGAGAACATCAAAGGAGGCCCCCTCACGGAGAATCTGGCTCGAATGGCGATCGACAAAGAGAGACAGGGAGATAATTTGCGCTCTCACGGTCTCGGGCAGCTGATTTCCTGGAACGGCGCAGTCGGAGGCTAGGATCGTCCATAGCTTGCGGTTCTTGGACAGGGCTTCTGCGCGCCGGCCTATCTCTATCTCTGGCAAAGCCGCTGCATCGATCAGCGCCCGGGTGACAATGGCGAAGGCGCGATACTCCGCCTGCCTTGGGCTCTCAGTCTTCGTTGCGGCTAACTGGTACGCTTTGACCGACATTTCCAAGTAAATCCTGCTCGTAGGATATGAGCTTCCTACATCTGTTTAAAGCCTTGTAGTATTCCCCCGCCATAACTTCCCTTGACATCGACACACACTCGTTCAGGAGCGCCGGAGAACGGACAGCGCCCATGAATTCATTTAATCGACGCACAAATTCATCGTAATACTCTCGGGCGTCGGCGGGCTCGAGGTACATCATCATGATCGGAAAATAGATGCGCGTCGCAGGCGTCGTCGCATCCTCCGGCTGAATGATGTCTTTCTCCCTCAGAACTGAAGCCTTGTTCTGCAGCAGAAGAACCGCGCGCCGATCTCCGTTCTGGAGTACGGCCCCGTTAACCACAAAGCGCTCTCCCGGCTTGAGAGACAGTTTGAGCGCCATGAACGTCCTCCGGGGCCGCCCTTTCGATTCGCTCATCACAGAGCGAAACCGAAGACCCAGACAATTAGTCCGGGATTGTTAAGTTTTGCTTTCACTGGGATCGGTTTTCAACCAATCGCATGGATCTGCAGACAGGACAGCTTCCCTCAGGACCGTAAATCCGCTCTAAACAATCTCGAAAGTCGATTTTTCAGGAATGCGTGAAATGACAAAGATGAGGCGTTTCGAAGGCTCCGACACCTATGTGGCGACTGACGACCTTCGGGTGGCGGTGAACGCCTCCATCGCCCTGGAACGACCCCTCCTGGTGAAGGGCGAGCCGGGAACGGGAAAATCCGTACTGGCCCTGGAAGTGGCCCGGGCTCTGGGGATGCCGATCATCGAGTGGCACGTAAAGTCAACGACCAAAGCCCAGCAGGGGCTTTACGAGTATGACGCTGTCGCGCGCCTGAGAGATGGACAGCTGGGTGAAGAACGGGCTCGCGACATCAGAAATTACATCAAGAAGGGCAAGCTGTGGGAAGCCTTCACGGCGACAGAGCGACCGGTTCTGCTGATCGATGAGATCGACAAGGCCGACATCGAGTTTCCCAATGATCTTCTGCAGGAACTCGATCGAATGGAGTTCTATGTTTACGAGCTGGATGAAACCATCAAGGCGAAGGTCCGTCCGATCGTCATCATCACATCCAACAACGAGAAGGAGCTTCCGGACGCATTTCTTCGACGGTGCTTCTTTCACTACATCAAATTTCCGGACAGTGAGACGATGGCTTCAATCATCGAGGTTCATTTTCCAGGGATCAAGAAGCGCCTTGTGTCAGAAGCCCTCAAGACATTTTACCAGATGCGCGACGTTCCGGGCCTGAAGAAAAAGCCGTCAACCTCCGAGTTGCTGGACTGGCTGAAACTGCTCCTGTCTGAAGACGTCGATCCGGAAACTCTCAGGGAGCGGAATCCGAATAAGCTGGTGCCGCCCCTTCATGGCGCTCTGCTTAAGAATGAGCAGGACATCCAGCTCTTTGAACGTCTGGCCTTCCTGGCACGTCGAGAAAACGGCTGAAAACAGGTTTGCGATCAAACGACAGGAAGAAAAAGGGGGACGGAGTGCGATGCGACAGGCAGCAGCTGCTCTTCTTCTGCTCGCGGCTGCTTGCGGATCGCGCGCACCGCGCCCAGAGACGGCGGATGACGCCCTCGCGCCCTCCCCTCCCGCATCCTTGACCGAGGCGATGGAGGCGCTCAATTCAGGGTCTGTGACATCCGAAGCGCTGACGGAGCTCTACCTCAAGAGGATCGCCGCACTTGATGATGCAGGCCCGACGATCAACGCTGTCATTTCCCTTAACCCCAACGCGCTGGAGCAGGCCCGCGAACTGGATCGGTTACGATCTGAAGGTCGCACCCTCGGCCCCCTTCACGGGGCGCCGATTCTGATTAAGGACAACATTGAAACCCTCGATCCGATTGCGACGACAGCGGGCTCACTGGCTCTTCAGGACAACATCACCGGCAGAGACGCCGCCGTTGTCGCGCGACTGAGAGCGGCGGGGGCGGTGATTCTTGGTAAGACCAACCTGTCCGAATGGGCGAACTTCAGATCCAGCCGCTCGACTTCGGGGTGGAGCGCGGTAGGAGGGCTGACCCGCAATCCCCACGTCCTCGATCGCAACCCGTGCGGCTCTTCCTCAGGATCGGCGGCGGCCGCAGCCGCAGCCCTGGCGGCGGCGACAATCGGAACCGAGACGGACGGCTCTATTGTCTGCCCGGCCGGTCAGAATGGCGTTGTCGGCCTCAAGCCGACCGTTGGGCTTGTCTCCAGATCTCTCATTATCCCAATCTCCGCGAGCCAGGATACGGCGGGGCCGATAACGATGACGGTCGCGGACGCAGCGCTGCTACTTTCCGTTATGGCGGGCGGAGACCCTGCAGATCCGGCCACAATCGAGGCCGACGCCAGAAAGAGCGATTACTCTAAAGCGCTCGACCCTCAGGCCCTCAAGGGTCGACGCATCGGCGTCGCCCGCTTTCTGGCCGGCTATCATGACGGAGTCGATAAGGCGTTCGAAAACGCCCTCGATCAAATGAGAGAAGCGGGCGCCGAACTGATCGAGCTGAAGTCGGCGCCGAAAATGAATGAGATCGGCGACAATGAATACAAAGTTCTGCTGAGCGAGTTTCGAGCCGGTCTCGACGCCTATCTTGCAAACGCTGCGCCCGCGGTAAAGGTTCGCTCACTTAAGGATCTCATCGCGTTCAATTCGGTAACGCCGGCGGAACTGGAGTTCTTCGGACAGGACACCCTGAACCAGGCCCTGACGGCCCCTTCGCTCGAGGACCAGAGCTACCGCAAGGCCCGGGATGCGGCCAAGCGCCTGGCCGGCCCGGAGGGCGTCGACCTTATGATCCGGGAGCATGATCTTGACGCGATCGTTGCGCCGACCGGCGGCCCCGCTTGGACAAGCGACCTGATTACCGGCGACCATTTTCTGGGCTCGGCCTCAACCCTCGCCGCAGTCGCGGGATACCCGAGCATAACTGTCCCGATGGGATCGATCAGAGACTTGCCGATCGGCCTGACATTTTTCGGCACGGCTTGGTCCGAAGCGGATCTGATCGGCTTCGCCTACGCCTTTGAGCAACAGACGGGGGCCCACGAAGCGCCCGCATTCAGGCCTAGCTCTCCCTGAACAGACCCGGGGAAGCAATCCCGTCACGAGAGGCTCTTTCGCATCGGGACGGGTAGCGCTACTTTTGGAATTGCGAGCAGGAGGCGAGCGATGTTTCAGCATTTCTTTCACGAGCTGCGCTCGGCGAAGATCCCGGTGACGCTCAAGGAATATCTCAGCCTGCTTGAGGCGATGGACAAAGGCGCGATCGGCAACGACGTCACGGACTTCTATTATCTGGCCCGCACCGCCCTCGTTAAGGACGAAAAGCACCTCGACAAGTTTGACCGTGTGTTCGGTCATGTCTTCAAAGGGCTTGAAGCCGTGGACACCGGAATGGACGCCGCCCAATTCCCGGACGAGTGGCTCAAGAAGCTGTCCGAGAAATTCCTGACCGACGAAGAAAAGCGGATGATCGAGTCCATGGGGGGCTGGGACAAGCTCATGGAAACCCTCAAAGAAAGGATGGCTGAACAGAAGAAGCGCCATGAAGGCGGATCCAAAATGATCGGAACCGCAGGCACCTCTCCCTATGGCGCCTACGGCTACAATCCTGAGGGCGTTCGCATCGGGCAGAATGAGAGCCGCCATCAGAGGGCGGTAAAGGTGTGGGACAAGCGCGAATACAAAAATCTCGATGACTCTGTCGAGATTGGGACCAGGAACATAAAAGTCGCTCTTCGTCGCCTTCGAAAATGGGCGCGGGATGGCGCTCAGGATGAGCTTGATCTGGACGGTACGATCCGCAAGTCCGCACGCGAAGGATACATCGACATCGTGATGCGGCCGGAGCGACGTAACGCCGTTAAGATCCTGATGTTTCTGGACATCGGCGGGTCGATGGATCCCCATATCCGGGCTTGTGAAGAGCTGTTTTCAGCCGCGCGATCAGAATTCAAGAATCTCGAATTCTTCTACTTCCATAACTGCATTTACGAAGGGGTCTGGAAGGACAATCGTCGACGGAACGTCAACAAGCTGTCCACATGGGACGTCCTCCACAGATATCCGGCCGACTACAAGGTCATCATTGTCGGCGACGCCGCAATGAGCCCATACGAAATCACTTATCCGGGCGGCTCAGTCGAACACTGGAACGAGGAACCGGGAGCAGTCTGGCTGGAACGCGTCACACAGGTCTATCCCAATCTTGTTTGGCTGAACCCAACTCATCCATCCGGGTGGGAATATTCGGGATCGACAAGCCTGATCCGCGAGATCATCGGCATGCACCGGATGTTCCCGCTGACAGTCAAGGGAATTGAGGAAGCCACCCGCGAACTGGGCCGGTAAAATCACGCTTCGGTTGACGGTCTCGTGCCGACAACATGCCTCCGCGCGCCTGATGACACTTGCTCTCGTCAGGCGAGACTCTATGGATAACCCATCGATTGACGCACCCCGCCCGCACACGGCTCGAGGGTCGGGACTGGAAGGAAAATGCAAATGTCCCTGAGCCCCCCTTCGCCACGAACGGGCCGCCTGGGACGATGGGCGTTCCTCTTCATCATCGTAACGGTTTTCATCGACATCCTCGCGTTCGCCGTCATCATTCCATCAACCCCGTTCCTGATGTCGGAGCTGACAGGCCTGCCGCTTGAGGAGGTGACCCCCTGGGGAGGATATCTGACCGCAGTCTATGCGGTGGTGAACTTCATTACGCAGCCGATCCTCGGAAACCTTTCGGATCGCTACGGCAGACGACCGGTCCTGCTGATTTCCATGGGCATGCTTTCGATCGATTTTCTGATCATGGGTTTCGCTCACTCGCTATGGTTGCTGTTTCTCGGGCGCATCCTGTCGGGCCTGTCAGGAGCAACCCACTCAACGGCAGCCGCGTATATCGCCGACACGACCGAGACTGGAGAACGAGCTCAGGCCTTCGGCATGCTCGGAGCGGCTTTCGGCCTCGGCTTCATCCTCGGACCCGTTATAGGTGGCTTCCTGACCACTGTGGATCCAAGAGCCCCCTTCTTCGCCGCGGCTGGCCTCGCGGGAGTCAATTTCATTTATGGCTCTCTGATCCTTCCCGAATCCCTGTCGCGCGAGAACAGACGTCAATTTGAATGGAAGCGGGCGAACGCATTGGGATCGTTCCGGCACTTCTCCCGATTGCCGCGTCTCGCATGGTTTATCGTGACTCTGGGCGTCTATAACTTCGCCCACTGGGTCTACCCGTCCACATTCAGCTATTTTGGTCCGATCAGATACGGATGGGACGCTCACATGACCGGTCTGGCGCTCGGTGCGGTAGGGGTTGGAGCGGCGCTTGTTCAGGGAGCCTTGTGCGGTCGTATCATTCGTCGTCTCGGCGAGGAGAAGACAGCGCTTCTTGGAATTCTATCAACTGTTTGCGCAATGACCGCCTACGCCTTTGCATCCGAAGGATGGATGATATTCCTCATCATACCCCTCGGCGCTCTTGGCGGCCTGATGGGGCCGTCCATGAACCAGATCATGACATCTCGAGTTGAGAAAAACGCTCAGGGGGAACTTCAGGGCGCCCTCGCGAGCATTCAGGCCGGCGGCAATATACTGGCTCCAATCGTCATGACCCAGATTCTCTTCTCATTCACTTCCGAGAACGCCATGGTCTATTTCCCCGGGGCAGCGTTCCTTCTCGCCGCTGTCCTGACTGCGGCGAGCCTGCTCCCGTTCAGAAAGGCGATCGCAGCGGATAGAGCGAGCGCTGCATCCGTGGCCGAAAAAGCAACCTGAAGTCAAAACTTCCCATGCCTCCTGAGCGGATAGGACGAAAGCTCCCATGACACGTCGGGTCCTCCCCATCACAGGACCAGAGCCGAGACCCGCCCTCTTTCTGGACAGGGATGGCGTGCTGAACGTCGATAGAGGTTATGTCAGCCGGGTAGAGGATTTCGAGTGGATTGACGGAGCGATACAAACGATCGCCGCCTTTAACGCCAGAAACTGGTGGGTCTTCCTTGTCACGAACCAGTCAGGCCTGGCTTTTGGTTACTATTCGGAAGATGATCTCGCCGGACTACACCAGTGGATGATCGCAAGGCTGGAGGACCATGGTGCTGCCATCGATCGAATCTATCACTGCCCTTATCATCCTGAGGGGATCGTCGATCGGTTCCGGAGCGACAGCTTTGATCGAAAGCCAAAGCCTGGAATGCTGTTCAGGGCGATGACGGACTTTCCAGTGATACGGGAGCGATCATTCCTGATCGGCGACAAACCTTCTGATTTGGAAGCAGCACGGGCTGCGGGGGTGCAAGCCTTCCTGTTCACAGCCGGAAATCTGTCAACCTTCGCCGAATGGGCCCTCGCAGACCTGGAAGGCGGTCGCTAAACGGCAGGCCCGGTCAGGACCAGTCTCGCAGCGCGCGTTCCGCGATATCGTTCGCTCCCCGGGCGACGAAGCCTGACTGGGTCAGAGAAATCTCGTACACCGCCCCGTCCGTCAGCGGCATATAGACCCCATCGCCGAAGACGGTATCCAGCGGCGCGAACGGCGACCACTCACCGAGAGGAAGCGAGAAAACATCAAGTCCAGCCTCATCTCCTATGGAATCGTCTGCCGTCGACGGTGTTGAGTTTTCTTTCGAGGCGTCATTCCAACGTCCCTGGATGCGCTCAAGCTTATAGAATGCATCCGCTCCGATCACGTTGGCCCACGGCTGAAACTTCCAAACCCGTCCCTCAAGTCGAAATTTGTCGCCTGCAAGGACGAAATCCCGGGCGGCGCCGTACCGTCCTTCACTGTCCGCCTTGCGCACGCTGGCGGTAAACTGGCCGTCGACAGCACGCGTCACTCTGACCTCGGCGACAGGCTGCTCGTAAGTCAGTCGACTATAGGTCTGAAGATTAAGACCTATAAGACCGACGATAGCCGCAGCAGCCAACGCCCCTCCTCCGAACATGACGCGAAGGGACCCGCTGAAAAAGCGCAGCCGAAGCAGTCCTCCAAGGCCACCCATAAGAGTCAGAAAGCCGACCAGACCGACAAATGCGGGAATCGCCCACCAGATGGACATGACTCATACCCTCCACTGAGCGGAAAACTGAGACGTCTTGCGCTGAAACTCCGACAATACTCGCCGCATGATAGCAAGATCTCTCAGCCATCGCTCAGAAACAAGCCCCAGAAATGGGGTGAACTCATCGCCTCGTGAGAACATCGAGAACAGCCTCAGGCTCTGCCGAGGAGATCTGCACTTCGCTCAGAAACTCTGCCTCTAGGCCTCGCACTCGGAAGTCCACTCCAACCGAAGCGAGAAAAACCCTCCCCGCGCGTTGCCACGAGACGTTAAGTGATCATGGAGAGAAAAAACCGCCACGTGGCCTTGGCAGTCGACATCCTCATCAGGAAGGCCGTCAGCCCGGCTGAAATTGAGTGAGACACGATAATCGCCCGGAGACAGCGTGCGCTCCGGAATGCGAATCCGAATAGTTCCATGGCCTTCCTTGAGCGCTGACAAGGTGCCGTGCTCTCGATCCATACTGTCAGACACCATCACCAGCACGTCATCCTCGCGCAGTATCTCCATACCACCCCTCAGATGAGGCACAGACCGACGAACAAAGTAATGGATCACAACTGAGATGCCCTCATCGCAGGAAAACATTCGCCGGACATCACCGGCAGCATCCATGATCTGAACGTCAAGTATCCGAAAACTCCTACCGCCATCGCCCTGAAGGCGGGACATAAATTGTCCATGAGGGCTCGTGGCCTCCATCATGTAACCCCGAGTGACTTCAGCCGCGGGACCAATCTGCCTGAGGAGACCACCATCGAGCCAGATCGCGCTCTTACAGAGCGCTGTCGTGACCGCCATATCGTGAGAAACTAATATGACAGTCCTTCCGGCACGAGAAGCCTCCTGTATCTTCGCGAGTCCCTTTCTCCGAAAGCCGGCGTCTCCAACAGCGAGAACCTCGTCCACGATTAAGATATCCGGTTCGAGGTGCGCGGCGACGGCGAATGCGAGGCGCACATACATCCCATTGGAGTAACGTTTGACGGGGGTTTCGAGGAATCGATCAATTCCAGCAAAATCCACGATCTCATCAAGTTTTCCACGGACTTCAGCGCTGGACATACCCATTATCGCCCCGTTCAGGAAGATGTTCTCGCGTCCAGTCAGTTCCTGATGAAATCCGGTTCCCACTTCGAGTAGACTCGCCACTCGGCCGACAATCTCTATCCGGCCGCAGCTCGGATCTGTGATCCTTGAGAGAATTTTGAGCAGCGTCGATTTGCCAGCGCCATTACGACCAACCAGTCCGACAATATCGCCAGCTTGAATTTCGAAGCTGACATCCTTGAGCGCCCAGAAATCCTCCCTCTCATCCCCAGAGACAACGGCTCGCCCCTGAGCAATGTCTGAAGAAGCCCGTATGATACGCCCAGCAGTTCTAACAAGGGCGTCACGAAGCGTTGGCGCTCGATCACCGGATCGATGGCCGATCGTGTAGCATTTACCAACAGATTGAGCGGAGACCACAACCGACGACATCAAATGACGTCCGCGAAAGTGCGTTCTGTCACCCTAAAGATCCGAATACCGGACCAGAAGAGAAAAAGACTGACGGAAGAGCTGATCAGAAACCCGGGCCAAAAGATATTCGCCTGTCCCCCAAGAAGACACCATCTAAATCCGTCGATCACCCCGACAGCAGGGTTAAGTGAGTAGATGAACCGGAACGCCTCCGGGATCAGGCTTGATGAAAAGCCTACAGGAGATGCGAAGAGACCAAGCTGCATAAGGAATGGCACTATGACCCTGAAATCCCGATACCGAACGTTCAACGCTGCAAAGATGAGCCCTGTCCCGAGGCCGGCGATTATAGCTAGAACGACACACGCAGGAAGCAATAGGATCTGCCACGATGGGGAGAAGCCTGACGCGATCATCAGACCTATCAAAACAACCGAGCTCACAATGAAGTCGACAAGAGCCACGGCAGCACAGGCGACCGGCAAGATGAGGCGCGGAAAGTAGACCTTGCTGATCAGACTGGAGTTCATCACCAGACTGTTCGATGCGTTAGTTAAAGATGTCGAGATAAGGAACCACGGAAGCATACCGGCCATCACCATGATGGCATAAGGGGACTCTCCCTCACTGGGCAGCAGCGCAAGATCTCCAAACACCGCTGTAAAAACGACCATTGTCAAAAGAGGCCGGATGGCCGCCCAGAAGACTCCAATGACTGTCTGGCGATACTGAACGGCTACGTCGCGCCAGGCGAGAATAAGAAACAGTTCTCGGTATGACCATAAGTCTGACCAATATGTCTTGTCGAACCGCCCTGGCTCAAGAACCACACCCGGCTTCTGTGGTCTGAATGCCGACGCAGAACTATGTGCAACTCTCGCTGACTCGTGACCAATATGCGCCGTCGGGGTCGAAGGGAAACGGACCTCACTCAAGCAAGGACTCCAAATCGTTGTGAGGACTGCGCATGACACGTTTTTTTTCCATGAAATCGCCCCCCGATAACTTCATTGTTATCAGAGCAATAACTTTGACGTCAGTTGAGAGTGTGTCAAGCATACCCGCTTAGCTAGGTATGGCTACACCGCTCATGCGCGGGAGAGTCCTCAGAAAACCTTCGGACGGTCCCGCCGTTCAAGGTGGAGGCCGCACTCGGTCTTTCCTCTTCCAGCCCAGCGACCCGAACGAACATCCCGAGGGTCAACCGGGGGAACTGTGCACGGCCAACAACCTACAGACGGATAGCCCTGCTCCGTAAGAGGATGGGGGGGCAACGACCTTACCGTCATAAAGTTTTCCAGATCCTCGGGCCCCCATTCGAGAAGCGGATTGACCTTGAACCGCCCTTCCGCAGCCTCGAAAACAGACAGACCGACGCGTCCGCCGCCATGACTGCGCTTTCGCCCGGTAATCCATGCCTCGACCCCCTCCAGAGCCGGGGCCAGGGGCGCGACCTTTCGGATCTCGCAACACGCATCAGGGTCCGATGTGTGCAGCTTTCCGGCAACATCGTATCTCTGCAAATGATCGGACAATGGTTGGACAGTCCTGACATCTTTCAGTTCAAGCTGATCGGTAAGGAGATCGCGATACTGCAGCGTCTGATGAAAATGCATGCCTGTATCTATGAAGATCACGGGAATGGCCCGATCAACATCCGCAATGAGTCGAAGCATGACCGCGCTTTCCGCACCAAACGACGACACATAAGCCAGTCCCCGACCAAACTCAGTCAGGGCGGTCTCGAGTATGACTGAAGCAGGCTGAAGCCGCGTCAACGCATTCAATCGCTCCAGGCGATCGTCGGCTGCACGGGGCTCAGATGGCCCCTTCGGAAACACAGTGGTCGTCATGTCAAGCGGCCCGGCGACAGATCAGTGCGCCTGCGCAGAAAGATGCTTATGGACCCATCCGCCGCAGCCTGGTAAACCTCCGACAACTCTCCGACGGCTTCCGCATAGACGCCTTCGGTATCCGGATGATCAAATGCCACGGCATCAAACCCGGATCGCTTCATCAGTAACAGCTGATCCCGGAGAATCTGACCGACAGCGCGCAATTCGCCAGAATAGCCGTATCGCCGCCTCAAAAGCTGAGCGATCGAATACCCGCGGCCGTCAGTATACTTCGGAAACTCAACCTCGATCAGAGATACGGCGTCAAGATTGTTCGCGAGCAATGCCGGATCATCGTCAGGCCTCAGCCGAATCCCCACGTCTTCTCTGTGAGGCGTCGGCGAAGTCTGATCCTCGAGGAACGAACGAAGAGTGACGATCACGTCACGTGCAGCGCATTCTCCAAATCCGGTCTCGCTGAACACTCGGTGACAGGACCCAACACGACCATGTCTAAGAAGCGCCATAGAGAGCCTCCCTGAAAGGCGCCTGACCGAGCCGCTCGAGAGTGTCGATGAAGGTCTCTTCGGGCGACGATCTTAAGACGAGATAGCGCTCCACCACTCGCTTCAGCGCCGGAGCAATATCCTCATGCCTGAGCCCGGGACCCGCTATCTCTCCGATAGCGGCCCTTTCATCAGCCCGACCGCCGAAAAGAACCTGGTAAAATTCCTCGCCCTTCTTATCGACGCCGAGAATTCCGATATGACCGACGTGATGATGCCCGCAGGCGTTAATGCAACCGGATATGTTCAGGTGGAGACGGCCGATCAGATCCTCTAAATTCGGATCGCTGAACGCCTCCTGGATAGAATTTGCGACTGAGATCGAGCGGGCGTTCGCAAGATTGCAGTAATCCAGACCCGGACACGCGATGATATCCGTGATCAACCCGCCATTGGCCGTAGCGAGACCGGCCGCCTGAAGGGCCGCGAATACCGACGGAACATCATCAAGACGAACATGAGTGAGCACAAGATCCTGTTCATGAGCAACCCGAATGTCGC
The DNA here is from genome assembly GCA_018969425.1 of Alphaproteobacteria bacterium. Classification (GTDB taxonomy): domain Bacteria; phylum Pseudomonadota; class Alphaproteobacteria; order Caulobacterales; family Hyphomonadaceae; genus UBA7672. Next base: position 12,234 of record JAGWYJ010000029.1, read on the forward strand.
CGCCGGCATATCTGTCCGCGATATCGGCAATTGCCCGCATCTGATCAGACGTGGCGTCGCCAGGCGGAGCTCCCAATGGCTTGAGAGAAACAAGAATGGAGGCGTATCCTGGAATCTTGTGCGGTCGGACATTATGGCGCGCCCAGCGATCCAAGGATTTATCCGTCTTCCGAGCTGCGTCAAATATCTCAGAGGTCGGAAGCGCCGCATCAAAAACCGGCGGCGCGAAATAAGCTTCGATGCGATTGATCTCGGTCTGCGGCAGAACAACCTTCTCAGACTCATGCTGAGCCGCAAACTCCTCCTCGACCAGCTTACGAAAACCCGCTTCGCCCAACTCATTGACGAGGATCTTTATTCGCGCCTTGTACTTATTGTCTCTTCGTCCATGGCGATTATAGACGCGCATGATCGCCTCAAGATAACTCAGCAGATCGGGCTTTGAGATCCACTCTCTCACGGTAACGCCGACATGAGGCGTTCGACCAAGGCCCCCGCCGCAAATCACCTCAAAACCGATTTCGCCTTCCGAGTTGCGCTTGAGATCAAGTCCGATGTCATGCACCCGAATGGCCGCCCGGTCATGTCCGCCTCCGGATACTGCGATCTTGAATTTTCGCGGTAGGTGAGAAAATTCCGGATGAAAGGTAGACCACTGCCGAATGATCTCGCACCAAGGCCGCGGATCCTCGACCTCGTCCGCTCCGGCCCCCGCAAAGGGATCCGACGTGACGTTCCGGATGCAGTTTCCGGACGTCTGAATGGCATGCATTCCAAAATCGGCGAGCCGATCGAGGACCTCAGGCATATCCTCGAGACGTATCCAGTTGAATTGTATGTTCTGTCGCGTCGTGAAATGCCCATACCGCTTGTCATAGCGATCTGCGATCTCGGCGAGCCCTCTCAGCTTGGCGCCGTCGAGTTGCCCATACGGAATTGCGACCCGTAGCATGTAGGCGTGAAGCTGAAGATAAACCCCATTCTGCAGCCGGAGAGGCTTGAAGTGCTCCTCGGGGAGTTCGCCCGCGAGACGACGCTCGACCTGCCCTCTGAACTGACGGGCGCGCTGCCGGACGAGACCTTCGTCAAACTCGTCGTATCGATACATCTAGCACGACCTCCTGAAGCAGTCGCGACAGGGGCGCTCGAAAGCAATGAGCGCTCTGACGGTCTGAACGTCCATCATAGATCGCCCCCCTGCTTGCCGAACATGGGATGATTGGTCGGCCCCCGGGCGCGGATTGTCTCGCGGAGCGTCTCCCGCCCGGAGATCAGACCATCCTGCGTGACCTGCATGAAATATGGATCTGAGACACGAACCTGATCAGTCGAAGCGAAACGCAAGGCCTCCTGCGCCTCATCGCCCGTCATAACGCAGGCCTCCGACAACGATTCCGACCAGTTTCGGTCGGCCGTCAGATAAATCACTCTACCCGTTCTTGAGTTCCATCCGGTAATCGCTTTTGGAATGTCCGGGCCAAGTTTCGGCCGTTCCGAGCTCATGAAAACAACCCCCAGAGATCCGAGAGCGACACTCGCTCCTCGCGACAATCGCCCTTGGTCTGTAAGCGGTCAAAATCAGCCTCAAGACCACAGGCGGCGACCTCTCCAATGATGAGAAGAGCCGGGCCTTGAATCCCGTTCGTCCGGATCAGATCGGACAAGCCCTCAAGACGGCCATAGGCAATTATCTGATTTGATCGAGTTCCGTTCTCGATCACCGCCACCGGGGTGTTGGGATCCCGACCGGCCGCAATCATTCGACGCGCGATGATATCGCCGGATCCCACACCCATGAATACGACAACCGTGTGATGAGCTCTCGCTAGCGCGGACCAGTCAAGCTCCGGCTCCACGCCAAGAGCCGCATGGCCTGTGACAAAGGTCACGCTCCGTCCGACGGCGCGGTGGGTGAGCGGTATCTGCGCCGCCGCGGCGCAACCGAGGGCGGCTGAAACGCCCGGAACGACATCAACCCTGATCCCGGCAGCCCTGAGAGCTTCGAGCTCCTCCCCCCCACGACCGAATATGAACGGATCGCCGCCCTTGAGACGTACGACAGCCTGGCCCTGACGGGCCGCATCAATCAGCTGAGTATGAATTTCCTCCTGAGGGACCGAGTGCTCCCCGCGGGATTTTCCGACATAAACAACTCTGGTCCCGGGCGGGATCAGATCGAGCACGGCCGAACCCACAAGGCGATCACAAAAGATAACGTCGGCAGCCTCAAGTATTCGGACCGCCCGCAGAGTCAGAAGGTCAACATCTCCAGGACCCGCGCCCACAAGCCAGACACGGCCGCCATGTTCGAAATCCGCGCTACTCATCTTCGCCCTTTAGTTTTTCTCACACATCAGGCATGTATGGAGCCGACTGGGAAGAGCCGAGTTTCTCAATGGGGCCGGAGGCGTCTCCCGGCAACCGAAGATACCTAAGACGAGACATTAGCCACCCTGAACTGGAAACCCAGCCGCCATGACCGCGAACGACCGGCTACCTGCCCTAAACGCCCTGCGGGCATTCGAAGCCGCCGGCCGGCATCTTTCCTTCACCCGCGCAGCCGAGGAGCTCAGCGTCACTCCGGGCGCCATCAGCCAGCAGATCCGCCAGCTGGAGGAATTCGCAGGGGCGCCTCTCTTCAGGCGCACCGGGCGGCAGGTGATGCTCACTGAAGCGGGCGCCGGAGCCCTGCCCCTCCTGACCCGCGCCTTCGAACAGATGTCGGAGGCCGTTCATCTCATGCGCTCACCGATGCGAAGAGATCGTCTGATGATATCATGTGCGCCGTCATTCGCGGCAAAGTGGCTGGCCCAGCGGCTTGATGCGTTCCAAAGGCTCCATCAGGGCGCCGAGGTTTGGATCTCGGCAGACATCAATTTGGCCGATTTCAATTCAACTGACCTCGACCTTGCGATCCGTTACGGCAAAGGCCAGTACGAGGGACTGAGATCCGAGAAGATCCTCGCCGAATCGGTGCTCCCCGTATGCTCGCCAAAGCTTTTGAGCGGGGAAAATCCGATACGAACTCCCGAGGATCTTGCGTCCCATGAACTCCTTCACGATGAGGGGCCTGAGTACGATCCGTCATGCCCGGATTGGAAAAGCTGGCTTATGGCCAGAGGCGTCACTCATATCGACACGGGACGAGGCCTGCGCTTCAACCAGTCAGCCCTCACAGTCGAGGCGGCCGCCGCAGGTAAAGGCGTTGCTCTCGCAAAAAGAGCGATTGCTGCCGGAGACCTGGACACAGGCAGACTAGTGGCTCCTTTCGCAGATGGGTCAGCGGATATCGATTTCGCCTATTGGATCGTCTGGCCCAAATGGAGAACGCCTTCAAAACTCGCACGTGCGTTCATCACGTGGCTGAAGGCGGAGGCGCGATCTGGAGAGGTCAGCGGGGTCTGAGGTTACTGAGGCGGGCGCAGTTGAGACGGCGCATACACGCGTCCACCTGTTATCTCCACCCGGAATTGGTCTCCTATCCGAATCGGCGCAGCGGCGTCCGCATCCATTTCCAGTCTTCCGAAGCCCCCCCGGATCTCAAGACCAAGGCGGCGCCTGGGACCGATCCTCCGCCCCGCAACAACCGAAACGTCAATTGATCCCTCCCCTTCGACCCTACGCACATGCTCTGGTCGAAGATGAAGAACGGCTGGACCGTCAGGCGCCTCCACGCGAGGTGAAATCAACTTTCTATCGCGGAACCAGACCAATCCGTCCCGGATCTGAACTGGAACGCGACTGGCCTCGCCTATGAATTCAAAGACAAACGACGACGCCGGATCATCATAAATACGGTCCGGATCCGCATCCTGTTCGACACGTCCGGCGTTCATGACGATGACCCGGTCAGCGAGCTCAAGAGCCTCTTCCTGATCGTGGGTGACGAAGATGGTTGTGCGTCCCGTCCGCTCGTGGACACTTCTGAGCCAGCGCCTCAGGTCTCGCCTCACCATGGCGTCAAGAGCGCCAAACGGCTCATCAAGAAGAAGCAGTCGAGGCTCAACGGCCAATGCGCGGGCGAGAGCCACTCTCTGCTTTTGTCCGCCGGACAATTGGCCTGGAAAACGATCCTCGAAGCCTTCCAGCTGCACGAGATGAATCAACTCGTTCACCCGACGCCGAATTTCAACGCTGGAAAGACGGCTCTTCCCTGACCGCGCCCGGAGGCCGAATGCCACATTCTCGAAGACCCGCATATGACGAAACAGAGCATACTGCTGGAAGACAAGGCCGACACCTCTCGCCTGGAGAGAGAGCTGCGAGGCGTCTAGACCATCGAAGAGAATTCGCCCCTCATAAGAGGTCTCAAGGCCCGCAATGAGCCTGAGAAGGGTCGTCTTCCCAGACCCGGAAGGACCCAGAACGCCGACGAGCTGGCCCGACATGATGTCCAGAGACACCTGATCAACAACAGTCCGGTGGCCGAAGCGCCGGGTGACACTCTCCAGCTGGAGTTTCATGATATCGATCTCCTCTCAGCGAAGCCGCTCAGGCCCCTGAACGCCATCAGGGAGACGTCGCTCGAGAACAAATTTGAAAATCAGAGTGATCACGGCGAGCGAAGCGAGAAGAGACGCCACCGCAAAGGCCGCCGCGACTTTGTTGTCATTATAAAGCGCCTCAACATGAAGCGGCATGGTGTTCGTGAGTCCTCGTATGTGACCCGATACGACCGACACCGCCCCAAACTCCCCAAATGATCTCGCCGTACAAAGAAGCCCCCCGTAGAGAAGCGCCCATCGAACATTAGGCAGGGTAACGGTGAGGAACGTCCTCAACCCGCCAGCCCCGAGAGACAGAGCGGTCTCCTCATCCTCACAACCCTGACTTTCCATGAGTGCGATGAGGGGCCGGGCGATCATTGGAAATGTAACAAAAATGGTCGCCAGTACGATCCCCGGGGTGGAGAAAAGAACCTTCACGCCAAGTTCCGAGAGAACAGGCCCCAACCATCCAGAGGGACCGAAAACGAGAACCAGAACATATCCCGCGACCACAGGAGACACCGCGAACGGCAGATCTATCAGCGTCAGGAGAATAGGCTTTCCCGGAAAATCGAACTTTGTCAGCGCCCAGGCGGCTGACAAACCGAAGATCATGTTTGCAGGAACAACAAAGGCGGTAACGGTCAGAGTTAGGCCGAGAGCGTACAGCGTGTCGCGCGAAACGAGGGACGACAAGAAGACACTCGATCCGCGAGCAAACGCCTCCGCAAAAACAACCCCCAGGGGGAGAAGGACTATAATCGACAGAAAGAACCAGGTGATCAGAATGAGGAAAAAACGGAGCAAAGGTCCATCCCCTCCGGAAGCGGGCTGCTTCACATCAGGCCGGTCGCCCGCGGACAGGACGAGATCGTCACGCATAACCCAGTCGTCTCCGGATCAAGGCCTGAAAAAGATTGATCAGGACGAGACAGCTGAGAGAGACGAGGAGCATCACAACGGCGATCGCCGACGCTCCTGCATAATTGTTTTCTTCAAGCCGGATGATTATCAGCAGCGGCGCGATTTCTGAAAGGCGCGGAAAGTTACCCGCAATGAAGATGACAGATCCATATTCTCCTGCTCCGCGAGCAAAACTCAGCGCAAATGCAGTCACCATAGCCGGTGCCAGCGACGGGATAATCACACGCCTCCAGATACGGGGACGATCCGCCCCCAGAAGGGCCGCAGCAAGTTCCGCCTCTCCATCCAGATCTCTTAGGACAGGCTGAAGAGTTCGCACTGCGAACGGCAGACCGACGAAAATCAGAGCGAGCGTGACGCCTAAAGGCGTATATCCGACCTGAACCCCGAAAAGCTCCAGAATTGCTTTACCCATTGGCCCAGACGGTGCGTAGAGACTGGCGAGAGCAATACCTGCGACCGCAGTGGGCAGGGCGAACGGAATATCCACCAGAGCGTCGAGCGCCCTGCGCCCGGGAAATCTGAAGTGGACAAGAGCGTAAGCGCAGACAGGACCAAAAACCAAGTTGACGCATGCGGCAAACAAAGCGGATCCGAAGCTTAGCTTGAGTGCAGAAATTACCCTGTCGTCCGACAGAACCTTTATCCATCCTTCGAAATCAAGACGTGCAGCAGACGCCGCCAGAGCGGCCATCGGCAAGAGGACAACGAAGCTCAGATAGACCGTCGAATATCCGAGGCTAAGTCCGAAACCCGGCATGGATCGGCGGGGCCTGCCGGCTGATCGAAGGCTGGGTGACGCTTGGAGATTCACGGTTCACCTCCTGTCGCCGAGGACCCGATCGAAGGATCCTCCCTCCATGAAGTGTCGTCGCTGGGCTTCGTCCCAGCCTCCAAAGAGAGGATCATCAACGGACACCATCTTCACGGGAGGAAAGCGTGGTCGGTCCTCCACATCCGCTAAATCCGGAAAGGACGGCCGAAAACCGAATTTCGATGCCAGACTCTGACCAGTTTCAGAAAACAAGGCGCTGGCGTAGGCCTCAGCGATATCCCTGACGCCATGTCGATCAGCGTGACCCCGAGCCACGGCGGCGACAGGCTCGGCTCGGATCGTGACTGACGGATAAACAATCTCGAACCCCTGATCTCCAAACTCCTGCCGTATCAGCAGCGCCTCGCTTTCCCAGGTCACTAATGCATCCCCAATCGCTCTCTGGGCAAATGTAGTCACGGCCCCTCGAGCTCCTGCATCGAGAACCGGCACGTTCCGAAAAAGAGCTGAAAGCCGTTCGATCGTCTCGTTTACATTCCCTCCGCTCTCGGCATCGGCCCAGGCCCACGCGGCGAGATAGGCCCACCGGGCTCCTCCAGAGGTTTTCGGGTTCGAGGTGACGACCTGAACGCCAGGTTGGGTCAGATCGCTCCAGTCCCGCAGCGCCTTCGGGTTACCCTCTCGCACAACAAAAACGATCGTCGAAAAAAAAGGAACGCCTCCGGCGGGAAGCTCTGCTCTCCAATCCGGAGACAGAACCCCGGCATCGCGGGCAATCAAGTCAAGATCAGCGCCCAGAGCCAGTGTCGTCACATCGGCCTCAAGACCGTCGCGCACCGCCCTGGCCTGCTTCCCCGAGCCGCCGTGGGACATGTTCACAACGATACGCTCCCCGGTCTCCCGGAGCCATTCATCCTCGAAGTCCCGATTGAAGGCCTCGAAGTACTCCCGAGTGGCGTCATAGGAAACATTAAGAATGGAACGGCCTGACGAGGGAGGAGAGCAAGCTCCCGCCAGACTTGTCGCCGCCGCAATAACCCACAGGAGAATTCGCATCGTCGCCTCTTGATGCGAAAACACTACAAATCGAGTAGTGATTGTCAACGCGCCTGGATGCCGTAACGGTCTGGCGCGATGTCGGCGAGTGTGCGCCCGAGAGCGGAAGCGATGCTCGTTCGATCCAGCACGTCCCGTGTTTCCTCCGCAACCCGGGAGAAGACCCGTCGGACCTCGCAAGACGCTTCGTCCCCGCAGTCGGCGCAACGTCGATAGGCCATTCGCGAGAGGCACGGCAATGGCGCGATGGGTCCATCAATGATACGGAGAACTTCACCGAATGAAATCGTGTCAGCAGGCCTGAAAAGCGAATAACCACCGGCTTTTCCGCGACGACTCTCAACCAGACCATGATGCTTCAGCTCGAGCAGAATCTGTTCGAGAAACTTTTTCGGTATCGACTGCTCGTCAGCAATCTGAGCAATCGAGACAGCAGAGTCATGAGGGGCGCGAGCAAGCGCCAGAAGCGCGCGCAACGCGTACTTGGCCTTCTGGGAAATCAAGCCGGAACCTCCCCTTCTGTGGAAGCGACGTGTATGGGCCGGACATACTCGCCACCAAATCTATACTCACCTTATAGAGTAAGTAAATGATTTGACCGTGCCGCTTGACGCAGCTCCGTGTCAGCTCGACGATTACATCCCCGGTTAGTGTTGAGTTAGCGAATGAACGTGCGCCTGACCAAGGGCTGGATCGCCTGGATAGGGATAGTCTTCGCGGGCGCACCGATCGCTCACACGCAAACTTTTCCCCCTGAGGAGGCGGTGAAAGTCTCTGTGTCAGGTTCAGTTCGATCTCGCGTCGAAGCGCTCTCAGGACGAATGTCGAACGCGGCGCCTGCGAGCGACCACTTCCTGAGTCTCCTGACGCTTTTGAAAGCGGAGGCCGATTTCGGAGGCGTGTCTCTGGTCGGAGAAATACAGGACTCCCGACGCCTGTCGGGCCCCTCGACTGGCGGCGCTCCCGGTGAAGTGGACACGCTTGAACCCATTCAGGCCTACGTCTCGTGGCGCCCGTCAGATCCTGGGGCCTCAGGACAGTCAGTCGGTCTGGACTTAGGGCGTTTCACGCTGGATGTGGGCTCAAGGCGACTGGCGGCGCGCTCCCAGTTTCGAAATCAGAAGACATCGTTCGACGGTCTCAGACTAATCTGGCGATCGGGTCATGGCGACGAGGTGCTGGCTTTTCGGGTATCGCCGGTTGTACGACAACCGATGGACGTATCAGCCGCCGCCTCGAACAAGGCGGCTCTGAACAGGTCGGACGAATCAGTCGTCTTCTCGGGCGTTCACCTTCAACGCACGTTGACCGACGGTATCAATGGTGAGGGATATATTCTCAGGATCGATGAGCAGGACGCTGCAGATTTGCCTTCGCGTGACCGTCGTCTGACCACGTACGGGCTGCGGCTCCGAAAGGCCCCGGCTAAGAAGCAGTTCGATTTCGATCTGGAATGGGCCCATCAGTCAGGCCAATCCCGAGCGACAAACGGAGCTTTAGACTCCTTGGATCTGACAACACGCGCGTCCATGAGTCACGCTGAAATTGGCCTCACGTTATCGGCCCCTACCTCACCCAGACTGTCTGTTCATTATGACTTCGCATCTGGTGACCGGGACCCTAATGACAGCCTCTATGGGAGGTTCGATCCTCTTTTCGGCGACAGGGCCTTTGAGTTTGGGCCCACGAGTCTATGGGGAGTTGTTGCCCGTTCCAACCTCAAGTCGGCGGGAGCGCGGCTCGAGTGGCGGCCCTCAGCCGCGTCGGAAGCCTATGTGTCTCTTCGTCAGGTCGATCTGTCGGAAAGCCGGGATGGATTCTCCGGATCAGGGCTGCGGGATCGGACCGGCGCTTCAGGTAAGGGCGTAGGAGTTCAGCTGGAAGGTCGACTGCGATGGCGTCCCGCCCCTTCCGGACCGCGCCTTGAGCTCGGGGCCGCCCATCTCTCAAAAGGCCTGTTTCTGAAAAACGCGCCGAACGCTGATGCCTCCGGAGACGTCGTCTACGGCTATTCCGCAGTGACGTTTGATTTCTGACGCTTCACGACTGCGCCGGGGCTGAAGCGATGGTAGTCCTGCCTAAGAAAACGCTTTTTCCTGACGATAGCGCCTGTCGGGCAGATACGAGACCGCCATGTCAGCACGCCGAATTGCAATTATCGGATCCGGTATGGGTGGGATGTCCTGCGCACTGGCGCTGAGACAGCAAGGACATGAAGTCACCTTGTTCGAACGGTTCTCAACGCCCCGACCTGTCGGCGCCGGTCTCCTCCTGCAACCAACCGGACAGGCGGCGCTTCGGGAACTCGGTCTTCTGTCAAAGATCGAAGCCGCGAGCGCTCGGGTTGATCAGCTGATCGGACGGGATCCAAGCGGGAGGATAATACTGGATCTGGCTTACGGTCGTCGCGGAACAGACGTTTACGGCCTGGGCGTCCATCGGGGAGTCTTGTTTAACGCCCTGTACGACGAAATTCGCTCAATGGGAATCGACCAGGTTCTTGATGCGGATATCGAGAGTGTCGACCCGGAAAAAGGGATCGTCTCCTATAGCCATGGCTGCGCAATGGGCCCTTTTGATCTCGTGGTGGTAGCAGACGGGGCGCACTCACGTCTCCGAGAGCGTCTTTTCGGAAGTCGATCATCAAGTCTCTACAAATGGGGTGCGCTTTGGACGGTCGTTGCCGACCCCGAGAACCAATGTGCTGGAGCGCTCCGTCAGGTTTATGACAAGGCGAGCGTGATGATCGGCCTGCTCCCTGTCGGAACGGGTCCAGTCGGACATACCCCCCAATGCGCGCTCTTCTGGTCTCTACCGATAGATGCCGAGCCCCAATGGAAAGAGGCAGGACTGAAGGCATGGTCCGACAGGATTGCCCGCTACTGGCCCGAAGCCGGAAACATGGCGCAGACGGTTGAGAATCCGGACGGCGTGTCACTGGCGATTTACCGCGACACCCGTCTCAACAGGTGGCGCTGCGGACGGGCGATACTGATCGGAGACGCAGCGCATGCGACCAGTCCTCAGCTTGGCCAGGGAGCAAACCTCGCCCTGGTGGACGGAATTGCTTTAGCGCAGGCTCTCGAAAAAGATCCGGATGATATGGAACTTGCCTTGGATGCCTTCGTGCGGGCGCGACTACGCCTGGTGCGGTGGACCCGGATCATGTCCCGTCTTCTGACGCCGGCCTTTCAATCCTCAGTCCCAGGAATAGGCATCGCCCGGAACCTGTCACTCCGGCTTGCGCGCCGGGTCCCAGCCTTCGACCAGCTCATGCTCCGAACTCTTACCGGAGAACAAGGCTTCTGGCGATGAATGCAAGGCGTTCCCGTCAACCCGGTTCAATTCTTGTATTGAAGGTCACATACTCCGATCCGGCTTCGTCTGGGGGAACCTCCCGTCCGCGCTAAGCGTGACACGAAGAGCGACCATCTCGGTCGTCGAAACAACCAGAAGATCCCGAACCCGATCAAGACAGGACTCGGCGCCAGCCGCGTCTGGTCCATATGTACGGCCAAGCTTCTCAGCTATCGAGCAGGCCTCGCCGAGCCTCAGAGCTCCCAGACCGACGGCTGCCCCCTTGATGGAATGGCAAACCTCAATCCAGCCTGGCGGCACAGCGGCCGAGTCAAGACAAGCTCGCCACTCGATCGCCTGATCGCAGAAAAGGATAAGCACCTCCGCCGCCAACAGCGGATCATCGCCTGTCATCTCCTTTAGACGCTGCAAATCGAGACTATCTGCCGCCACGCTCATCTCCCGGATCGTCAAAACACAACTATCCGGGCCTGGCGGTAAGCGAAGGTTAATAGCTGACCTATCCGCATAACGCCGCCACTTTAGTCGTAAGATCCCCGGACGATGGAGATCGCCCCGGGAAGGTTTACAGCTCAAGGTGAGAGGCGGTCTTTTCAATCCCCGTCCGGACCTTCAGAATGGACCCCGGCCTCCCCCGCCCCGCCCATGTGGAAAGGGCGAAGAGCGCCTTGGGCCGCCCTGGGGCTTAAACGTATGACGGACCTCTACGACAGGCGCTCAGACGCCAGACTTCGTTCCAAGATGGAAACGATAAGAACGGCGGGATTATGGATGCCCTGGACGGCTTTCCTCCTCGCCCTGGCGTTCTGGACCGGGCTTGGAGCTTGGCTGTACAGCGAAGTCGGCCTCGATGTTCTGTTGCGCGAGCCCCCCCTTACTCTGGTGACAGGAGGACTTTGCGCATTGACGCCAGGGTTAATCCTCATCTGCGCCGGCATCATGGGGCGCGAATCCAGAAGATCGAGCGAGGCGAATGCGATCGTCCTGGAGGCCGCGCGCCGACTGCTGACGCCGGCAAGCATCGCACAGGAGGAAACCGAGACCATTGCTGAAGCGCTTGCGAGAGAGACCCAAAGCGTCAACAGAGCGCTAATCGATGCGCGTCATCGGATGGACGAGCTCCGAAATGATCTCGCAGCCAGCGCAGCCTCGGTCCGTGAGACCGCCCTGCTTGCTCGTGAAGACGCAGCAGCCCTTGCCGACAGACTGGAAATCGAAAGGGAGGGCCTCCTGACCCTCTCGAACGACCTCAGATCGCAATCAGAAAGTCTTTCGAGATCCGTTCCACGGTATGCTCAGATCCTTTCCGAGGCGGCGAGAGAGGCGCAGGAGGAAGTGAGAAAGGCGGACGAGGGAATGGATCAGCGCCTACGAAGCATCGATGAAGCAGCTCGAACTCTGATAGAGCGTATCGACCAGCTAGACAGTATGAGCTCGGAAAGTCGGAAGCGCGCCCAGACCCTCGCAACATCCCTCGGTCGCATGGAAGAGCAGCTGGTCCAATCCACCCGCATGGTCGACGCCGCCATTAAAGCTGGAGAACTTGCCACGGCGGCTTCCAAAAACACCGCAGATGCGTTGAAAGACGCCATGTCGGACGCCCTGGAGGGTGCCCTGAAAGCCAGCGAACTGATATCTGCAAAGTCGGCCGCGGCATCCGAGGATGCGGCGCGGGCCATGATCAAGCTGAAAGAGGCTGGAATTCAGGCCGAAACGACGACACGGGCGGCGACCCTTGCAGCCCGCGCTCAGGCGGACGAGACCGAAACCCGCATCAATCAGCTCTCGGAATTTCTCTTCAAATCCGCAAGCCGCGCGACGACAATGGCGGAAAGCGGCCTGGAAAGGGCCCGGCAGAGAATAGAGCGGGCATCGCTTCTGCTGAATCAGATGCGGGATGAGCCCTCTTCAATCGATGATCTGACCTCCAATCCTGCGCAAACGGATCAACCGGAACGGTTCAGATCTTTGCCTCCCCAATCATCAGCGCCAGAGGCCCGGACAGCCGGATCTCTCAACCGCATGAGCACGCTATCAGGCATGGCGTCTGAAGGAGGTGAAGATCAGACGTTCTCGGGTGACGCCATCCTCAGATCCCCAGGTCTTTCGTGGAAAGAGCTGTTGACGGGTATGGAAGACATCACGCCAGAGCAGCGTGACGAAACGCTCACGAACCTGTTCAATCGCCTGGAGAAAGCCGGGATGCGTCCCGCTCAGTCCCTGCGAGCGTCCGAAGTAAAACGCATTGCAGCGGCGACCCATCAGGGCGCGAGACAAAGACGCCGACTGATTCAGGATATCGCCGCTGGGGATCTCCTCAGAATTGTCCGGCTTCTCGAAGCCGACCGTGAACTCAAGGCGGCGGCTCGAAGCTTTATAACGGCGGAAGAGCCGGACGCGCTGAGGATATTAGCCGACGCGGAGCGTTCACGCGAAGACGCTTCTCCGCGCTTATCAACCTACTTATTACTCGACGCTGCACTTGGAGGAAGCTGACGCTTCTTGGGAAGGGCGGAACGCGCCACAAAGCCTGCAACCCGATCACAAACAGCCTGGGAGGTCAGCGCGAGGGCTGCAGCTCGGTCCCGCGCCCCTCCGCTTCTGGGCCGCTCATCAGCAGAAAACCTCTCCTGGGAGACAATTCGGCGCGTAGAAGAATCAACTATCGACGCCTCAACTTCAGCCCGAACCGCTCCGGTCCCCTTCGAAACACTGAGATCGATAATTCGCCAGCGAAGATCATAGTCCGTGACGCCGCCCTGCTGTGCAGACAGCGCCCGGCCCTCGCCAGACGCCTTCGAGAGCGAGTCCATGACGCCCCCCTGCAACAAGCGCGGCGCAGCATCCGCCCATCGAACATCGGCAAGAAAGACCAGTTCCTCGTCAGAACGCACTGCGATATCGGAACCCGCATAAGCTCTCGAAGCATCAGGAGGGTAGATCGTGACATCTGCGCTCAATGAGGCCTCAGGCTTACCAGCTCGGTCAGACGGCAGAGCGATCAGGGCCTGTGGGGCCTTTGGAGACGGCAGCACAGAGAGACAGCCTCCGGATATCGCAAGACCGAGTCCGGCGAGCGAGAATGCGATCATACGAGCCGCAAAAGGAACCATTTGTCTCCCCTCCTACTCGACCGGCTGTGATTGCCGATAGACGAAACGACTTGGATCGTTCTCAACGTCAACAGCGACACCCTCAAGCCTCAGGATCAGCGATCGAAGGTCCCCTGCCGCTCGGCTCAACTGGTCCAACGCGCCCGCTGCGGAGGGGGTCACTGTGGAATTGATCTGATCAACACCCGCCCCTACGGCGGCAAGGGTGGTTCTCGCTTCTGCAACCACAGGTCGAGCCTCTTCAAGGAATGTCTCAGCGCCAGCAGCCAGTGTTTTGAAATCAGAATCGAACCCTGTAGCCGCCACATCGACATTCACAGCCGCCTGCTCCATCGCAACCGCTGCACGGTCGACTGACCTGATAGCCGCAGACGCCTCGTCGATAAGACCGCCATTCGACGAAAGCTTCTCGGAGGCTGCCTCGAGATTTTTGAGAATACGTCCGATGGACTTTACATTGTCTTCGGTCAGCGCCTGGTTCAGCGCAGTAATCGTCTGACTGGATACGGTCAGCAAATCCTGTCCGCCTTCAAACAACTCATCCAGGGTCGTACGCTCTGCCCGAATAACCGGAGGCGGACCGCCGACAGTACGGGTCAGCAAAGGTTCGCCCGGAGAACCGGCAAGGATCTGAATAAATGTAACTCCCGTTATGCCCATGAAGTTCAGCTGCGCGACGCTGTCGACCCGCACGGGGGTCTGAGACTGAACCTTGATGCGAGCAACGACGCGGCTTGGATCCTGCCTGTCGAGAGACAGGCGGTCGACTTCGCCGACCTTGATGCCGTTAAACCGTACCTCGCCGCCCTCGCCTAGACCGTTAACCGGTCCCTCGAAAACCACATCGTACAGTTCGTAATCACGACTGAATGGTTCACGGGAGATCCACACCGTGAAAAGCATCAGAGCGGCCACGCCCATGAGGACGAAAGCTCCGATCAAGACATAGTTGGCTCGCGTTTCCATATCCTAACCCACCGCCGCCCGGCCGCGCGGGCCGGAAAAGTATTCCTGTATCCAGGGGTCCGGGTTCGCCCGCACCTCTTCAAGAGTTCCTATGGCCAGAACCTTGCCATAGTTGAGAACCGCCACTCGATCACAGGTCGCAACCAGAGTGTCGAGGTCATGGGTCACCAGAAACACCGTGAGGCGCAGTGACTCCGACAGAGAGCGTATCAGCTGGTCAAATCGTGCCGCGCTGATCGGATCCAGACCAGCTGTTGGCTCATCCAGGAACAGGATATCCGGATCAAGCGCGAGGGCTCGCGCAAGAGCTGCGCGTTTACGCATCCCTCCGGAAAGATCGCCTGGAAGTCGATTAGCCGTATCGGGTTCAAGACCGGCAAGACCGATCTTCATATCTGCAAGCTCAGACATCAGCGAGCGGGATAGCTGGGTATGCTCCCTCATGGGCGCCATGACATTCTCGCGAACCGTCAGGGTCGAAAACAGAGCCCCGTCCTGGAACATCACACCCCAGCGACGCTCAAGCGCCACGCGAGACGTTCGATGCAGACGATCGATGCGCTGTCCGAAAACCTCGATATCGGCTGCCCTCGGCTTATTGAGCCCAACAATCGTTCTGAGAAGAACCGACTTGCCCGTCCCTGATCCGCCAATGACGCCAAGGACCTCCCCCGCGACCAGATCGAGATCAAGATCCTTGTGAACGATCTTGGATCCGAACTGATTTGTCAGACCGCGCACGCGCACAGCAATCTCGCGCTCCGGACCCTGTTCCGGGTGACTGATCGAGGCAGAGGGAGATACGCTCGTCATCATACGTCCATGAAATAATAGACGACAGCGAATACGGCATCGAGCGCAATAACGATGAAGATCGACTGAACCACGGACGAGGTGGTGCGTCGACCGAGCGAATTCACATCTCCCTCCACCAGAAGTCCCTGCCGACATCCCACAAGAGCGACAACAATCGCGAAAACCGGCGCCTTCACGATCCCGGTCCAGAAGTGCTGAGGCGGAACGACATCCCTGAAACGTGAGATGAACATGGATGGAGAGATATCCATGGCGAGCCATGCCGCCATCAGACCGCCGGCCACCCCCGCCAGAGCGGCGGCGAACGCAAGCAAGGGAGTCATAATGACGAGAGCGATAAGCCGTGGGGCGACTAGGGCCTCCATCGGATCGAGGCCCATCACCCGCATGGCGTCGATCTCCTGGCGCATCTTCATAGAGCCGATTTGAGCGGTAAAGGCGCTGTCAGTTCGACCTGCGAGAAGAATTGCGGTCAGCACGACCCCGAATTCGCGAAGCATTCCGATCCCGACAAGCTCAACCGTAAAAACTGACGCGTTGAACATCGCCAGAAGATTAGCGCCGATGAAGGCGATGACGAGCCCGATGAAAAAGGACAGAAAACTGATGATCGGCAGCGCGTCGACCCCGGTCTCTTCCATAACCGCGGTGACAGATGTCCAGCGAATCCTCTGGGGACGCGCCATGAGACGAACAAGTGTCGACATCGCCTCCCCTATGAATGATAGGGTTCCCAGAAACTCATGCCAGATGTCGACCGAGCCTCGACCTACGCGCGCGATCATCTCTTGAAGGCCAGACTTTACGGGCGCCGACGCAGATGTGACGGGGGACGCCCGCCGCACGACGGAAATAAGACGCCGCACACTGGCAGGCGCGTTCTTGAAACGACCCTCAAGATCAGAGCGGTCGTCGGGACCAGATCGAAGGGCTCGATCAATCAGAAAGGCGCCTGACGTATCAAGCCGGCGAAGGTCACGGGCGTCGAGTTGCGTTCCGGCCATTTGAGGCAGACGCCGCAACCTGTCCTCAACGTCCCCGATCGTCCAGATTGTCCAATCGCCCGCGACAGCCAGAACCTTGGTTCCGTCAGCGCCTTCCGAAACCTCGAATGTCGCTTCAGCCGAAGTCATGAAACGAAGCTTAAACGATAAACGTCTACCAAATACCAAAGCAAAGGATGTAACGACACCATTCGCGTGTAAGTTGCGTGCGAAAGGTCTCGTTGGGAGACCGCCCGGCTGGTGATGACCATGGCGATGTCTCTGCGCAGGCCCTACTGCTGAGAAATGAGGTTGGGCCGATGCGACAGGAATTGGACAGGAAGTTGCTGGCTGCCGGGGCTGCTGTCGGGCTTATTCTGACCGTCGCCGGAGCTGCGGGCTCTCACCTTCTTTACCAGCCGTTAACCTCGGAGGGGCTGGAGGAGACCCAGCGCCTTCTTGAGCGCATTGAAACGATTTCGACCTGGAATACGGCCATGATTTTCGGCTGGGCGCACACGATCGCCAGCCTGTGGACCGCGGGAGGAACATCCACTGTCTCGCGTCGGTTTAGGCCCGCCGGTTGGCTATTTCTGATCGGGGTCGCGCTGTTCAGCGGAGGGATCATCGTCCGGGCGATCCTCGAAACGAGTTTGCCGGCATTAGCGCTTCCGACGTGGCTGACGCCCCTCGGAGGCGCGGCTTTCATCTCAGGTTGGCTTTTTGTGCTCGTCGTGGGGATCCGGGAGGGACGCCGCCCTCAGCCTAGGGTCTGAGCAAATGCTCCAACCGGCTCAAGCGCCGAGGCCAGGTCGTCGGCCGTCACGCGAGCGCGCGTCAAAGTCCGATCCAGATCCTCGAGCTCACCCTCAATAGAGTAGTCTGTCTTAAGCTTCACGTTCGTCGTCGCGAGGGCGTCTGACAGGGCTTCTCTGGCCTGCCGCGCGTGAATTAGCGCCTTCTCGAACTCAGTCACATCAGACCCTGACGGGACGGACTGTGCGAGCACCGCCCTGGCTAACTCGTCCAGATACTGAAGGCCTCGGGTGACATCGCCTACGTCCGCTCGAACCCGTTCAAGCGTCGCCGCCGGGCTGGCGTTCGCATCAAGGATGAGGTCGGAATAGACTGCCCCTGTCTCGTCTGCCCCGGTCAGAAGCCCGGCGATCGAGCCAAAGCCGCCCTGCCCGACGGCAAGGCCCTTTTTTCTTGTCTCCCGACAGTATGCTTCCGACGCTTGCCGGAGAACGGACTGCCGTACATCCGGCGGAGCCTCTGAAGACGGACGAGGCTCATAAACAGAGACGGTGGCGCATCCTGCCGCAAGCGCCAGTGCGGCCACGGGGACCGCCAGTTTCCGTATCAGATGCGCCGCTAACATCTTTTGTCTCCACCCCGCGCAAAGGGTTATAGAAGCGGTCCCGTCAAAAAGCGAGACGGATGAAGGAATAGCCTTTGACCTTTGGATAAGCGCCGGTAGATGAAGCACCCATGAATGAAGAACGATCACGGCGCACCCTTTACCCGCGTATCGAACCGCGCAAGGTCGGCCGCCTGCAAGTCAGCGACCTTCACGAGCTCTATTGGGAGGAATGCGGCAACGCCGCCGGACTGCCAGTCGTAGCCCTTCATGGCGGGCCCGGCGGGGGGTCGAGCCCGGAAATGCGACGTTTCTTCGATCCCCGAAAGTATCGGATTATCCTTTTCGACCAGCGGGGATGCGGACGATCTTCACCGCACTCCGAGCTTAGAGAGAACACGACTTGGGACCTGGTCAGCGACATCGAGGCGCTGAGGGAACACCTGGGGGTTGATCAATGGCTCGTTTTCGGCGGTTCGTGGGGCTCGACGCTCGCCCTGGCCTACGCTGCGAAACACAGAGATCGGGTGCTCGGCCTTCTGCTTCGCGGGATCTTCCTTCTGCGGGAAAGCGAAATCCGCTGGTTCTATCAGGAAGGCGCCAGCCACATCTTTCCCGACGCATTCGAAAGGTACGTGGCGCCGATCCCGGTGGCCGAGAGATCCGACCTGTTGGACGCATTCTACAGGCGCCTCACCGGCGATTCGCCGGCAGTTCGAGCGGAAGCGGCCGCCGCCTGGGCTCGTTGGGAAGGGGAGACCCTGTCTATCCAGGGACCGCAGCAAAGACCGCCCAGATTTGATGAGGCGGATTTTCTAGACGCGTTCGCCAGGATCGAGTGCCATTACTTCCGGCATAAGGGATTTTTCGAACGAGACGGATGGCTGCTGGAAGCGGCGGCCCACTTTGGCGATCTCCCCGGGGTGATTGTTCACGGCAGATACGACGTCATAACGCCCCTTTCGTCTGCCTGGGATCTGGCGAGGGCGTGGCCGGCGGCAGTCTTGAAAATCATTCCGGATGCGGGCCATTCCTCCCTTGAGCCCGGCATCGTCAGCGAACTGGTGAAAGCGAGCGATATGCTCGCTGCTCGTCTCGCCTAAGGATTAGGTCCGAAGACGCCCTGAAGAGCCTCCGGAAGCTCGATCCACCCCTGATTCTGTAGCTTGTCGGGGACACCGAGCCCGATCGCAGCAGCAATGACGGTGGGAATGATCCACCTGACGACTGTCGACCAAACGCGATAGATGCGCGGCCCCAGTTCGGCCTCCATGATGGCGCGATCAACCGCCCATCCGCAGAAAAAAGCCGTTACGCCGCCTGCCAGGGGCAACATGATGGAAGCGGTCAGAAAGTCCATGAACACGATATACTCGCGAGAGAAGACATAACCGGCCCCAATCATAAAAATGGCGAAGCCGAGACCTGCCGCAGCCCCACCGCGCGTGACGCCAGTGCGCTCATCGAGCCATGAGACTGAAACCTCCATCAGAGATATCGCAGAGGCGAGCGCAGCAAGAAGCGCTATGAAGAAGAACACAGCCCCAAAAACCTCGCCGAGCGGGAGAGCCTCAAAACCGACCGGAAGCATAATGAAAAACAGTCCGGGACCTGCCCCGGGATCACCTCCGGTTGCGAAAACCAGAGAAAAGACTGTCAGCGCCGAGACCAGAGCGACAATTGTGTCCGCGCCCGCGATGAGGGCCGCAGAGCCTCCGATGTTCGTATCCCTCGGAAGATAAGCCCCATAAGTCATCATGACGCAGGCCCCGACCCCGGTCGCGAAGAAAGACTGCCCGAGCGCCTCAAGCATCATGGCGTAGGTGAAGTTGGCTGTCCGAATGTCGACAATAAAGGACAAAGCTGCTGGAAAGTCTCCGTCCACAGCGGCGAACCCCAAGAGAGAAACAAGAAGAACCAGAAACACGGGCGTGAGCACCAGAGACACACGCTCAATTCCTCGTTTGACCCCCAGACCGACGACCAGCGACACCACGCCTACAAACCCTGCGAGGCAGGACAGCATGACCGGAACGTCGCTCGTGACACGATCAAAACGGGCTGATGCCGCCTCAACAGCTGCCTGCCCCCCGGAGGCCCCTGAGGGCCCGGCGGATATCCCCAAAACAAGAAAGGCCAGAATCCACGATGAGATGACGCAGTAGAAGGTGAGAATGAAGAACGAGGAGAGCGAACCCAGCCACGCAGCCCCGCCCCAAAACTCGGAAGTGCGGGACGCGCGGGCGACCGCCTGAACGCTTTCAATCGCCGAATGTCCGGAGCGCCGGCCTATAGCAAATTCTGCAGCGAGCAACGGCAAAGCGAACAGGAGAGTAAAAGCCAGATAAAGCAGAACGAAGATCCCGCCCCCCGCCTCCCCCGTGACGTAAGTGAAGCGCCAGAGATTCCCCAGACCGATCGATGACCCAACGGCAGCAAGGATGAAACCGGCCCTGGAAGACCACGCGTCACTCTTTCGAAGCACTCTTCCAGGTGTCTGCATTATCCGCCTCCCGAAGCCTGAACTCTGTCACGTAGAGGCAGAGCCGCTGCGACCTCGATCAGAACAGGCCTCTCAGGGACATGTTGCTGTCCCGATTGAGGTGAACCGACATGAGGAGACCGAACCCGACCATCACGGTGAGCATCACAGTGCCGCCGTAGGAGATGAGCGGCAACGGAATGCCGACGACCGGCAGCAGCCCAATGACCATGCCGATGTTGATCACGACGTAAAGCGCAAGGGTCGCAACGAACCCTGATCCCGCCAGCGCTCCGAAGGCGCTTCGCGAGCGTCCCGCAATATCCATTCCCTGCAGGAGGGCGACGCCCCAGGCAAGAAGGACCGCAATCGATCCGGCGAACCCGAACTCCTCCGCGATGATGGTGAAAATGAAATCAGTGTGCTGTTCAGGGATATAATCAAGCTCCTTCTGAGCGCCCTCCATATACCCCTTACCGGCAAGTCCTCCGGAGCCGATGGCGATCATCGCCTGCTGAAGCTGATAGCCTGCTCCAAGTGGATCAGCCGCAGGATTGAAGAGAGTGTCGACCCGCTGCCTTTGATAATCGTGAAGGGCGAAGAAGTAGACGATGGGCACGGCGATCAGCGCAAGCGCCATCACCGCTCCCACAATTCGGAGGCCAATACCTGCGAAGAAGATGACGGCTAAACCGGTTCCCAGAATCATGAGGGCGGTGCCGAGATCAGGCTGCCTCAGAACAAGCGCCACGGGAACAGCCACCACGACAATGGCAGGTATATGAATCCAAACCCCGTTACGGCCGCCTTCGAACATCTGATGATAGTATCGAGCCAGCGCCAGCGGGACAGCCAGCTTCATGAGTTCTGAAGGCTGAAGACGGATCGGCCCCAACTGCAGCCAGCGCTCGGCCCCATTGACCACCACCCCGGCGACATCGACGCCCACGAGCATAACAACGCCTGCGACGTAAACCGGGTAGGCAAGGCTCGCCCAAAGTCGAAGCGGCGCCAGAGAAAGAGTGATCGCAACTCCCAGCATAAACGCAAACCGCGCCGCATGGTTGAATGCGAGATCGGCGTGGATATCTGGCTTTCCTGTCTGAAGATTATGCGCGCTCGAAGCTGCCGAGAACAGGATCGCAGTTCCGAACACGGCGATCGCCACGATTGTCAGAAGAAGGAACCAGTGCAGGCTGGTGAGCTTGCCCAGTATGCTTTCACGACGGATCATGTCGGCTCGCCTTCCCCGGGGGCAGACGCAACCTGCTTGGCCGGCGAGTACGCAGGCTTGGAGCCAGGGTCGGCCTTCAAGGTCGCAGCCAGAACGTCACGGACAATGGGGGCCGCCACTCTGGAGCCGCTATCGCCATGTTCGACAACCACGGCGCAGGCGTAGCGCGGCGCCTCCGCCGGAGCGAAGGCCACAAACAGAGCATGGTCCCTCAGCCGCCATGCAAGATCAGCATTACTGATAACGCCCGTGGCCCGCTCGGCCGCAGAGATCACCCGGACCTGAGCCGTACCCGACTTTCCCGCCATACGAGCATGGGTAAAAGGCGCGGGCAACAGTCCCTGGGGATCAAGATCACCAGCCCGAACCGCCGTCCCGCCAGCCTCTGATGTCACCGCGAACATTCCGGCTCGCAGGCGCTGCATCGTATCGTCCGACACCCCCTCAAGGGGCGTAATAGTCTGGTCCGCTACATCTGTTCCTGACGCAATCAGCTTCGGATTACCCGCTCCCGGGCCTCCAGCAACCCTCGCCGCCATAACGGCGAGCTGGAGAGGCGTCGCTGACATGTACCCCTGACCGATGCCGACGCTAAGGGTCTCGCCCTCGAACCACTGTTCATTCATGGCCGATCTCTTCCATGCGTCATTCGGGACGACGCCCGCCTTGCCGCCGGTCAAGCCCAACTCATACCGATGCCCCAGACCAAACTTTCTGGCCATCGCCGCAACATTTTCGATGCCTGCCCGCCGGGCCGCCTCATAAAAATAGATATCACACGATTTTTGCAGAGCCGTGTGCAGATTGACGGTTCCATGACCGCGCTTCTCCCAACAGTGAAAGAAACGACCGCCGAACCAGGTTCGTCCAGTGCACCTCACGCTGAATTCAGGATCCACCGCCCCCGACTCCAGCGCCGCGGCGCCCACGACGACCTTAAAAGTGGACCCCGGAGGATAGGTGCCGTCATACGCCTTGTGATACAGAGGGTTCTTTTCATCCTTCAACAACTGATCATAGGCGGTCTGCGAAATGCCGCTGACAAACTGGTTTGGATCCGGAGCTGGCGTCGACATCATCACAATGATCTCGCCGGACTGAACGTCCATGACGACACAGCTTCCCGACTCGGTGCCGAACCTCTGAATTGCAAAGTTCTGCAGCTCTGCATCGATCGTGAGAACCAGATCATTACCGGGGCGACCCGAGATATCGTCACTTGGCAATCGATCGATGACCCGTCCCGATGCGTTGACAAGAACTCGTGTCTTACCGGGCTCTCCCTTCAGACCGATTTCCGCAAAAGCCTCTACGCCCTGCTTGCCGACCCTCATCTGGGGATGCTTGTAGAGACGTCGTATGGCGCGAGCTCGCGCCTGTCCGGCAGGAGTATCGGGTTGTTCGCCGATCGAATCGAGATCGGCTTGAATCATACGCGTCACATCCTTGTCGTTCGCCTTCTGAACGTATCCGACGGTATGATAGAAGGCGGCGTAGTAAGGATAGGATCTGAGCTCGCCCACCTCAGCAGTCACGCCGGCAAGCTCAGGCGCCATAACATTGATCCTGGCGAAGTCCTCCCAGGTCAGATCATCCGCCACAAGAATGTCCAGAAACCGCGCACGCGTCTGCGCATCCTGAAGGATCGTACGCTTTTTAGACTCAGAGATCGGCAGCAGGCGACCCAGCTGATCGACGACGTTGGCGACATCCTGAAGATTGCCCGCAAGTTCCGGCCGCAGCGTAACGTAGAAATTTCTCTTGTTGCCGGCGAGAATGCGTCCTGCGCGATCATAGATCGCACCGCGATGCGGAGGCGCGGGGTCAAGGCGAATACGGTTCTCGGTGGCCTTCGTCTCGAACTCACGACCTCTGAGCAATTGCAATTCGGCGAGACGCACGGTCAGCGCGCCCCACATCACGCCCCCTCCAATGAGGAAAATATTGCGTCGGGAAGGAAAGTTTCGCGACCAGTCCCGGCTCATCGCCTCGCCTCCCGAATATCGCGCGGCAACAGAACATAACGTACGACCGGATAGAGAAGGAGGGTGGTCAGGGCGTCAAAAATCAGCCCCTCGCGGGCGAACCCGACCTGACCCGAAATACTGCCGGCGGCCGACAATGCGAGACCAGCAGCGATGGCGCCTCCTCCCGCGGCGATGAGTTCCGCAATCACTACCGGCACCGGCGGCTGTCGGTCCCAGGCTACAAGACCAACCCCATAGGCGCACAAAAGCGCCAGAGGCCAGGCGCCCACTGGAGCCTCAGTGATGAAGTCCGTCAGAACCCCAAGGATGATCAGACAGGCGGAGGCCCAGACCGACAGGCCGAAGGAGGCCCAAACGGCAGCCAGCCAGAGGGCCGGTATCGGCCACCAGATTCCGCCCATACCGGGCTGAAGGCCGACCGATGTAATCGCGATCGACGCCAGAGCGCATAGCACGAGCCAAATCCGCCACGGTATCGTCATGGCGCGCCTCCGCCTGAGGCGGGC
Source organism: Alphaproteobacteria bacterium (assembly GCA_018969425.1). Lineage (GTDB taxonomy): Bacteria > Pseudomonadota > Alphaproteobacteria > Caulobacterales > Hyphomonadaceae > UBA7672. The sequence continues at coordinate 36,242 of JAGWYJ010000029.1, forward strand.
GCAGGACGCTTAGGCAAAGGTCGGGCCGGGGTGACAGACGATGGGGTCGGACCGGATGACGAAGGACGGCTGACAAGTTCCGATCCCGAGTTAGGCGATGCAGCCTCATCGGTCGCCAACGGAGGAACGACTTCAGGTTTGGCGAAATCCGGCGGCGGCACGAGACGCACAAAGTCCACAGGATCGTCCATCATGGTCAGATCGATCCGCCAGTCTCCGTCCACGCGACGGGCGCGACCGACCTTTAGCCCCATAGGGGTCTGCCCATCATCGCCGGAGGTGACCCAGATTTCGCCGTCGGTGATCTTGTCCGGGGTCTCAGGCTCTATAAGCCTCGCGCCCTCCCCGCGATCGCCGACAAGCAACGCCCGATCCTGAGAGTTCGACCCCATGACGGGAATTCGACTGCTGAAGTCGGTTACCAGAAGAACGCGCGAGGTATACTCGCCGACCCGAACCACCCGGCCCACAAGACCGTTCTCATTAATCGCGGCGTATCCTTCGCGAATGCCGTTGGCCGCCCCGGCGTTGATGATGCGGCTTGCCGCAAAGGGACTTTCTGCCTCGGCTACAACACGCGCCGTAACGGACTGCCCCTGGGTCTCGCCCACGAGATCAAGCAGCCGTTCATACCGGTCCATTCTCAACGCCATGGTCTCAGCCGCCTCTCTCCAGCGAATGAGATCTCGCACCTCTGCTTCAAGTTCGGCGATCCGCGCTTCAGCAGCGCGGTCCGGCCCAAACCGGATCATGAACCCCCTGAAGGCCCCGGTTGCGCTGGACGCATAGGAAGCGACCGTAGCCGTCGCGGCATCCATCGACATGCGGGGGGCGGACAGGGCGGATCTGACTGCAGACGACGTCTGCACAGCCAGAATGCCGACCATGGCGAGGCCCATACCGACGACAGCAGCCCGCGCGGCGATACGCGGCTCTCCCGACCGTCTGCGACCATACCAGGCCATCCGTCAGCTCCCAGCAGACCGACGCCGGCGCCCAGGCGCGATCCCGATGATCGCTCTCTCAGACATCCGGCGCGAGAACGCCTTTCATCTTGTCCAGGTTCTCAAGAACCTTACCGGAGCCTAGGACCACGCACTTGAGCGGATCTTCGGCTACGGTGACCGGCAGACCCGTACGCTCCCGGAGAACCACGTCAAGATTTCGCAGCAGGGCGCCGCCTCCAGTCATCACGATGCCCTTATCGACAATATCCGCAGCGAGCTCAGGCGGCATCGCTTCGAGCGCCGTCTTCACCGCATCGACAATCTGCTGAACCGGATCGGCCAGAGCCTTCGCCACCATGGATTCTGTAATCTCGGTTTCCTTAGGAACGCCGTTCATAAGGTCGCGCCCACGAATATCGAGCGACATTCCCTTTGAATTTTCAGGGCCCTTCGCCGTTCCGATTTCCTTTTTAATGCGTTCGGCCGCATTCTCTCCGATCAGGAGATTTTCTTCACGACGGAGATAATTGACGATCGCCTCATCCATCTTATCGCCGCCGACCCGCACCGATCTGGAGTAGACGATCCCGCCCAGAGACAACACTGCGACCTCGGTCGTCCCGCCCCCTATATCGACGATCATTGAGCCCGAGGGCTCATCAATCGGCAGACCCGCCCCGATCGCCGCCGCCATGGGTTCATCGATCAGGTGGACAGTCCGCGCTCCAGCCATCTGCGCAGACTGATGGATTGCTCGCCTTTCGACAGGCGTCGCTCCGGTCGGCACGCAAATAATGATGACCGGAGATATGAAAGACCGTCTGACCTGCACCTTCTGAATGAAGCGCTTGATCATCTCTTCAGCGACTTCAAAATCAGCGATCACCCCATCCCGCATTGGGCGGACGGCTTCCATGTAGATGGGAGTTTTCCCCAGCATCGCCTTGGCTTCTTTGCCGACGGCATGGACAACCTTTCGACCGTTCTGATTGACGTACGCAACCACCGAGGGCTCGTCGAGCTGAACGCCGTGCCCTTTTACATAGATCAACGTGTTTGCGGTCCCCAGATCGATCGCCAGGTCCGTCGACATGAGACTGAAGAGTTTGCCAAACATGATGTCAGGGCTCCGTACGCACCGTCGCGAATCGGCGCATGTTTCGCTCCCCACCCAATCTCTTTGCAGTTTCGAATTTGCTAACGCAAGTCGTATCAACAGAAACAGAACCTTACAAACGGAACGATAAGATCCGCTTAGCGGGTTCGCCTGTCATCTTGGGAATGCGACGCCGTGGCGGAACGGCTATCCGGCTCCGCAGCTTCGACAACACGTGTTGGCGCGGCGACCACTGGCAGCGCCCGAATGGAACGCATCGTTCCACAACTGGATCTGCCCAAGTCGAAGGATCGCTGATCACAGCCTCAATGGGACTAGGAGACCTGAAAGAGTTGAAGCAGACTGCTGTGAACCTCTCTCGGGAGGACGGGCGCGGGCGAGACATATCATGACGGCACTCGAAGACGGATCAGGCCCCGGGGGCCGCTTTACCGCATTCGCGCACCCCTCATTCCGTCTCTACTGGAGCGCGAGGCTCCTCACGACCTTCGGCACCCAAATCCTGTCAGTGGCTGTCCTATGGCAGATTTATGATCTGACCCGCAGCACAGCCTACCTCGGGCTTGTCGGCCTGGTTCAGTTCTCTCCCGCCCTTTTGCTCGTTCTGGTGACCGGCGGCGTGGCGGATCGGTATGGCCGGCGACTGATCATGGGTCTTGCAACATCCTTGGCAGCCTTGTGCGGGTTCATCATGGCGGCCTTGAGCGCCAACGGCTTCCACATACCGCTTCTCATGCTAGCTGTGCTGACCTTGTTCGGCGTCGCCAGAGCATTTCTAGGCCCTGCTTCAGCATCGCTGGTAGTCAGCCTTGTTCCGACAAGAGATTTCTCAAATGCAGTTACATGGAACTCATCGGCCTGGCAGGCCGCGACAATCATTGGTCCTGTGGCGGGGGGGCTCCTTTACGGACTGGGAGAGAACGGCGCTGGGGGGAATGGCGCGCTGACGGGCCATGGAGCGGAAATCGCTTATGGCGTGTCGTTCGCGTGCATGGCGCTTGGGGCTATTCTGGTGTTTCTCATACCCGCAAGCTCGAAACGAGATCCATCCGCGACAGGCCGTTCGCTTCAGGACATGCTCGCTGGGTTCACCTTCATCTGGAAGGAGAAAGTCGTTCTGGGCGCGATATCCCTCGATCTGTTCGCAGTCCTGCTAGGCGGCGTTGTCGCTCTGCTGCCAGTCTATGCGAGGGACGTGCTTCACCTTGGACCTGACGGACTTGGCATGCTTCGAGCCGCCCCGGGGGTCGGAGCATTGTTGACAGCCGCCGCCCTCGCCGCCTTTCCGATCCGTGACCATGCGGGCCGCATCATGTTCGTGTGTGTGTGTCTTTTTGGCGTCTTCACAATCGTGTTCGGACTGTCGACTGTCGCATGGCTGTCGATCCTCGCTCTGGCGCTCCTGGGCGCCGCGGACATGGTGAGCGTGGTTGTCCGTGAAACGCTTCTGCAATTGTGGACACCGGACGAAGTTCGAGGTCGGGTGAACGCTGTGAATTCGGTTTTCGTTGGAGCATCAAACGAGCTTGGCGAGTTTCGCGCCGGTTTCATGGCTTCAGCGATCGGCCCCGCGGCGGCGGGAGCGGTGCCCGCAGCCGTGATCGGAGGCGTCGGCGCTGTTATCGTTTCGGGCCTCTGGGCATGGATGTTTCCAGGGCTGCGAGAGGCCAGACGACTGGATGCGAAGACCTGACGAAGATGGCCTTGCCTGAAAATGCAGGACATCTAGTGTTCTATCAGGCGGAGCGGCCACCCCTCAGAAGACCGAACTCTAAGGGCGCCCGCAGGACAAACAAACCAAGGAGACGCTCCATGACGTTCAGGTCCATGCAAACGATGATGTGGACCGGCTTGATCGCCGCAATCTTCACCGCACCAGCGATCGCGCAATCGCCATCCGCGTATGTTCCGCCGAAAACAGCGTTTGGTCATCCTGACCTGCAGGGCGTTTGGACCAACCAGTCGATAACGGGTTTGACGAGACCCCCCGGAGTCACCTCCCTCGTTGTGAGTGACGCCGAGGCGGCGAAGATTGTCGCCAATGATTTCTGGATCCGCGCCGGGGAAGGACAAAGCGAACCTGCGCCGACCGACAAACCGCCTGAGGAAGGTGACGCCCGTTTCGGAGACCAGGGATATAACTCATTCTGGCTGGACCCTGGTCAGTCGCTCGCGCGGGTCAGGGGTGAATTGCGGACATCATGGATCACCTATCCCAAGAGTGGCCAGATCCCCTTGTCAGCCGAAGCGCGTCGACAGATCGGCGCATACCAGGCCCGTCGAGCCGGAACCAGCTATATGGAAGGAGGAAACTTCTCCGACCCTGAAGAGCTCCCCATTTCCGAACGCTGCCTGATCGGGTTTTCGGGAACAGGCGGTCCCGTCATGCTGAACCCCATATATAATTCGAACTATCAGATCGTTCAGACGCCAGGCCATGTCATGATTATGGCGGAGATGGTTCATGACGCCCGTATCATTCCGATCAACGGACACCATCGACCCGATATCATGAAGCCCTGGCTTGGTGATTCGATAGGATGGTATGAAGGCGATACGCTGGTCGTTGAAACCCGCAATCTCCACCCTGAGCAGGCAGTCTCCGGACCGATCTTCCTGAGCTCCGAAGGCAAGGTCACAGAGCGTTTCACAAGAACCTCGGAGACGGAAATCGTTCATGAGTTTCGGGTCGAAGACCCATTATTCTATACCGAGACCTGGGGCGGCGAAATCGCCTTCAAAACGAAGGATGGACCGATCTTCGAGTACGCGTGCCACGAGGGGAACTATTCAGTGCCAGGGATTCTCGCCGGCTCCCGCGTCTTTGAAAACAAGATCCGAGCGAATGGATCGGCGCCTGCGCGATAGGCCATTCGAGACATCTGTTGGCCGCAATCCGGGATAAAAAGATCCCCGCCCCTGTTAAGGGCGGGGACTGATATATTGCCATCAGGCGCGCAGAAAAACCGGCGAGCCCGAGAACCGGGGATCAGCGAAAGAATGAGAGGATGAGCGACGGCGCCTTGTTGGCGATCGAGAGAGCCTCTGCACCCAGCTGCTGCTTCACCTGAAGGGACTGAAGCCGGGCGCTCTCTCGTGCGAGGTCGGCATCGACCAGGTTTGAAATCCCCTGCTCGACAGCATCCTTGAGCTTCGAGACGAAGTTCGCCTGCACAT
>JAGWYJ010000030.1 GCA_018969425.1 Alphaproteobacteria bacterium
GTCAGGGCTGTGCGCCGGAGCAACGACTGGGGGGTCGTCATCATGCATCGGCCCATTCCTCTTCGACTGTGTCACCCGACAGGCTGCCGTCAGGCTAGCCCGCCCCTGATGATCGTGACCAGCCCCAGCTCGCAGGGGCCCGATTCGTTTTCTCTGACTTCAGGCCTCGGGTCCGAGCCCCCGCTCCGGCGATCGTCCGGCCGTTGATCGATGGCGGACGGGGGGTGACAGCCCGAGAGGCCCTGACCCGGACGTCAGTCGCTACGTCATACACCCATTCGGGGTATGGGGTTTTAGTTTCCCTTCGGTCACGGTTTCGTTACGCTAACAGCAGGGGTCTGGGTTCCGGGGGGGACGCACCAATGCAGGACGACGCTACGCTCAGGCGAGCAGCCACGTGACTCCAATCGCCGCAGCTCAATTGATTCTCGACGAAGCCGTCTTCGAACCGGAAACCCTTCCAGACGCCTTCGCGAAGGCCGGTCGCGAACTCGGCTTCGACCATTTCTGTCTGGTTCACGCCAACCTTGAAGATCCCACTTTCATCGGGGCGGACAGTGCGTTGGTCTTTCTCAATGAATACGCGAAGGATGGCTGGCTCGCTGGAGACTACCGGGCTAATTTCGTCAATCAGGTTCCCAACGGAACCCTCTTCAGCGACGAGACGATGACAGATGCGGAGGGCCGCAAGGCGACCGCAATCTATAATGAGCTCTACGTGAAGCATGGGATCGAATCCTTCGCCGGATGGCGCCATTCGATTTCCGACCAGACGTGGATCTTCTCACTCGCCCGCTCTGCGGACAAAGGCCCCATAACCAACGTGGAGATGGAGACGCTTGGTCGGTTTCGTTCCATCGCCAATCGGACGGCGCGACTGGCCTACACGCTTCGTCAGGCCCGTCTGGACGGCGCGCTTGAAGGCCTCGCGCTGAAGGGCAGCGCAGCAATCCTTCTCAGCGTCACCGGCCGCGTCATGGCCGCTACGCCCGCGGCGGAGAGACTGTTCGATGCGGAATTCAACGTGCGGCAGTCCATGCTCTGGGCGAACCATCCCAACAGCCGCTCCGCCCTCGCTGCGCTTGCGGTCCCCGCCCGAAACGGCGCCCTGACGCCTGGCTCGTCATCCATCGTCATTCATCGCCGATCGCCGCGGCGTCCGCTGCTGGCGACCCCCCATCCGGTACGGGGGCTGGGGCTTGACGCCCTGACAGGCGCGCAAACGCTTCTTATCGTCACGTCGGTTGACGACGATGCGCATTCCGGACCGGTCACGAACGGGCTCAAGCTCCTGTTCAATCTCTCGCCAGCGGAAAGCGAGATTGCAGGTCTCCTTGCCAATGGCCTCACTCTTCAGGACATCGCCGATGCGCGAGGGGTCGGACGGGAGACGGTCAGGGCCCAGATCAAGCGGGTCTTCGACAAACTCGATGTCCGGCGCCAGTCTGACGTGGTGCGTATTGTGGAAAGACTGAGACTGCCTGCAGCCGCGCCGGAGACAGACGTTCCCTGATCCGCAGCCACACACAGCCCTCGGCTCTCCAGCGGACACAACGCGTCATCAAATAAGTGCGCCGAGACGGCTGGCGTCAGGATAAAAAGAGAGCGCCGAGCCATTGGCCCGGCGCTCCATTCTGGTCCCGCTCAGACGACATCTTCAGCCGCGAAGGGCCTGCAGGACATCGTTGGGGCGGATCGGTATGTGACGCAGGCGCGCACCGACCGCAGCAAAGATAGCGTTTCCGATCGCCGGCCCAACCACTGTCGTCGCCGGCTCTCCAAGCCCCACAGGCGCTTCCGGACTCTCGATAAAGGAGACGTCCATCACCGGCGTGTCGGCCAGACGAAGCGGGGTGTAGGCGCCGAGGTTTCTCTCCCGCACCTGACCCGCCTCGAACGCCGCGCCCTCATGGAGCGCCATAGAGAGCCCCCAGAGAGCCGCGCCCTCCGTCTGCGCCTTAGCTCCGTCCGGGTCGATAATGGCCCCGGCATCCGTCACAAGGGTCAGCTTCTCGACCTTCACCTGACCTGAACTGCGATCCACGCTGACGCGTGCTGCGCACGCGACCCAGGTCGGCATATTCCGCTCCTGGCCAAAGCTGGTGGCGAGGCCAAGCCCGGTGTTCGGCGGGAGCGCGCCGCCCCAGCCCGCCTTCTCCGCAGCCTGACGGACAACAGCCGCCTGACGAAGCGCGCCGCCGACTGAATTCGGAGACGATCCCGCATTGCGCCCCTCCCCCGTCAGCATTTTCAGACGGAATGCGACCGGGTCCAGCCCAAGTTTGTGAGCGGCTTCATCGAGAAAGCTCTCAAGCGCCCAGTTGGTCCACCCGGGCCCAACAGAGCGAAGCCAGCCAGGGCGGAAGACGGTGTTGGCGAGATCATTATTGATCGCCCGAACCTTCTGCACGCCGACCTGATACCAGTGATCTGCGCCCGAAATGGCGAAGGGATCGTACGGAACATCGCCCAACCCCTTGGGCATGAAGAACGGCGCCATGGCGAGAGTGGGCCAACCGGCGGCCGCGTGGTGCTCCATCGCCGTGACCTCGCCTTTCGCGTCGAACGCCATCCGAAGCTTCTGAACTGAGGGCGAACGAGGGGAGTCAAAGCGCGCGTCATCCTCTCGGGACAGGATCATCTTGACCGGCTTGCCCAGGGCCTTCGCCGCCAGCGCGGCAGGAACGGCGTAGTCTCCATTCAACCGTCGGCCAAAGCCGCCGCCCACCCGGTAGGTGCGAAGGACAATGGACGTCTCGGGTCGATCCAGAGCCTGCGCCAGGGTCGGCAGGATAAGGCTCTGCCACTGATTCCCGGTATGGATCTCAAAGACGCCATCCTTCTCAAACGCCAGAGCGTTCACGGGCTCAAGCTGGAAGTGAAGGACGGTCGAGGTGGTGTAGGTCGCCTCAAGCGTCGAGCGTGCAGCCCGAAACGCCGCCTGCGCATCCCCGCCTCCCGTATCGAGCACAGCGCCCGCATCCGCCTTCGAGATCAGCTCAGACGCGCGCTTCTGAAGGTCCGCCTCCGAAACATCCGCCCCAGGTCCCGGCGTCCACTCCACCTTTACAAGTCCTGCCGCCTTGATCGCGGCCGGATAGGTCTCAGCGATGACCATCACCCAGCCCGGAACAGTCCCGGACGGATCCTCCAGCGTCAGAGACTGAAGATAGCCCGACACCGCCTTCGCCGCACTGTCGTCCACGGCCACAACTTTCGAACCGTAACGGGTCGGGGGAAGCAAAGGACGGGCATAAACCATGCCCTCGACCTTCGCATCGATCCCATAGACCGCAGCCCCGGTCGTCTTCTCGGCGACGTCCAGAGCGGCCACGGGCTTGCCGATCAGCCGACGCTCCTCAACCGGCTTAAGCGGCAGCGCCGTAAGCTCTTCGGGGGTGAATACACGCTCCAGAGAACCGCGTTTGAGGATCGACACATAAGAGATCTTTCGGTCTCCCGAGAGGACCTCGCCATTTTCCGCACGACATGAGGATGCATCCACCCCAAGGATCTTCGCTCCCGCCTCGATCAGCGCGATGCGGCCAGCTGCGCCGGCCTGAGAATACAGGGGATAGCTCTGCCAAACCGACCAGCTTCCGCCGGTGACCATGAGCCCCCACTTCGGATCGGTGTCGACATGATTGATGCGCACCGTCTCCCAGGGGGTCTCAAGCTCATCCGCCAGAATGCGGGCGATAGCCGTGCCCACATGCTGACCCATTTCCGCGCGAATGATGTTGACGGTGACGATCCCATCCGGGGCCATAGAAAACCACTGGGTGGGTTCGAACGCCTTGACATCCGCACCCTCGCTGCAGGCGGTCAGAAAACTGAAGGCGAAGCCTGAGCCCGCAGCGGCCACCATGAAACCGCGACGGCTCAGATCGAGACCGCCTGACATCCTGTTCACTCGTCCAGACATCTCAGCGCCCTCCCTTCATCACATCGGCCGCCTGCCTGACCGCCGCCCGGATCCGGGCGTAGGTCATGCACCGGCAGAGATTGCCCGACATCATCGCGTCTATCTGCTCGTCGGTGATCGCAGGATTATCCTTGAGAACCGAAGCCGCCTGCATGATCTGACCCGACTGACAATAACCGCACTGCGGAACCTGCAGCTCACGCCACGCCTGCTGGACAGGATGATCTCCCGCCGGATCAAGTCCCTCGATTGTGGTGATCTCCACGCCCTCGAGATCGGAAATCGGCGTAATGCACGAACGGATCGCTGCGCCGTCCACATGGACGGTGCAGGCCCCGCACATGCCGATACCGCAGCCGAACTTGGATCCCGTCAGCCCCGCCTCATCCCGAACGATCCACAGCAGGGGCGTGTCAGGTTCGGCGTTCGTCTCGAGCTCTTTCCCATTGATCTTGAGTTTGATCATTCGCTTCCCACTCCTCGCAGCCTGCGGCGCGCCGCGCAACGACACGTAACGGAGATCCCGACACCCCGTATCGCCGACAGCGCCCATTCGGCTGAGGACGACCGGACAACGTCAACCAGACGCGAATCCTCCTCCTCTCATACGGTCTTGTCCAGACCCTTCTCAGCCGTGCGGCCAAGAATTCCCTCCATCCGGCTCATGGACGCAGCGGAAAGCCGCACGGTGAGTGCGCCTTCCCGGCGGAGGGGAAAGAGGCTAATCCCCCCAAAGGGAGCCTAACGCCCCCGTCAACGCCGGACGCCCGTTCATGGACCCCGTTCCTCTCATCATCGACTGCGATCCCGGCGTCGACGACGCGATCGCGCTCTTCATGGCGTTCGCACGACCCGACATGTTCGATCTGCGCCTGGTCTCCACCGTGGGCGGAAATGTGGCCGCCGAAACGACAGCGCGAAACGCCTGCATCATTCGGCGCATCGCAGGCCGGCGCGACGTTCCCGTTCATGCGGGCGCCCGACGTCCCCTCCTCGCGCCGCAGGCCGCCGCGAGCGATTTTCACGGACCCAGCGGCCTCGGGGCCCTCACGATTCCCGACACTCTAGATCCGCTTGCGTCCGGGCCTGCGGCGCAGGCCCTTGTCGATGCCGTCATGGCCCATCCGCCCGGCGCGGTTCGTCTCGCGGTCACCGGCCCCATGACGAACCTCGCCCTCGCCCTGCGCCTCGCGCCGGATCTGCCCGCCCGGCTTGGGCCGGTGTGCGTGATGGGGGGCGCCAGACGCGAGGGCGGAAACATCTCCGCCAGCGCCGAGTTCAACATCTACGCCGATCCCCACGCCGCACAGATCGTCCTCGACGCCGGGATTCGCCCTGTTTTCATCGGTCTCGACGTCACTCATGAGGTGCGCTCGACCCCCAGACGGCTCGAACGCATCAACGCTATTGCGACGCCTATGGCGCAGGCGGCGAGCCAACTCCTCGCATTCTCCAATCATGTCGAGCAAACGCGCGTAGGGGGCTCAGCCGCACCGCTTCATGATCCTTGCACTATCGCATGGCTGCTGGCGCCTGAACTCTTTGAGACGCGACCCGCCCACATTGAGGTCGAGACCGCCTCCAGACTGACACGCGGCCATACGGCGGTCGAGTTTCGTCTGGGCCCCGAGGTCCCGGAAAACGCCCGCTGGGCGCACGCTGTCGACGCGGACGGAGTGTTCAATCTGCTCATCGAAAGTCTGCGACGATGAAGCCCCTTCAGGTTACGGTTCTGGGATCGGTCAATCTTGACCTCACGGCCGCCGCGCCGAAGCTCCCGACCCCGGGAGAGACGGTCACCGGCGCCCGGCTGACGCGCCACCCTGGAGGAAAAGGCGCCAACCAGGCCCTTGCGGCGAGGCGGCTCGGCGCCGACGTGCAGCTCATTGCGCGTGTCGGCCGTGACGCCATGGCGGAAGAGGCGCTCAGACTTCTTCGCGAGGAGGGGGTCGACCTTTCCGAATGCATGGCCGACGAGACAGAACCGACCGGCGTCGCTCTGATCGCTGTAGATCCGTCCGGCGAGAACCAGATCGTCGTCGCCTCCGGGGCCAACGCCGCACTGAGACCTGAACACGTCAAGGGCCTGATCGAAGGCGCTCTCGTCTGTCAGCTGGAAACGCCCGAGGCGACCATCGCGCATGCGGTCAGCCGCGCGCCAGGCTTCGTCTGCCTCAATCTCGCTCCCGCGCGTCCGATTGCCGAAGCCCTGCTCATGAAGGCGGATCTGATCGTGGTGAACCAGGTGGAAGCCGCCTTCTACGGAGAGGCGCTCCATCGCAGCGGGGCCCTTGTCGCAATAACGGCAGGCGCTCAGGGAGCCGAACTGTTCCGATCCGGACGGATGTCGGCTCGGGCTGCAGCTCCGAAAATCACCGCTGTCGACACAACAGGCGCCGGGGACGCCTTCGTTGCGGCGCTCACCCTCGCCCTGATCGAAGGACGACCCAAAGATCAGGCCCTGTCGTTCGCATGCGCTGCAGGCGCGCTGGCGGCGACGCGTCGAGGGGCCCAGACATCTCTTCCGACACGGGCTGAACTGATCGCGTTCGAACGCCAGACAGCGTCCGAACCGTCGTCATCCTAGGCCGGATCCTCAACCCGGAAGGTCAGGCCTGCCCGCGCTTCCAGTCTTTCGATAAGGCGAGCCCCAAGGGCGGCCCCAGGCGTCCAGACGCCTCCGCGGGTCGAGGCTTGGTCGACATCCCGGGCGAGACACATGGCCGCTTCGGCGATCATTCGGGAGGTTGATCCATAACCGGGATCCTTCCGGCCGGAGACCGACACACGGAGACGATCCCCCGACGACGTCTCGCCCGCGAACAGAACATCGTAGAAGCCGTTTTCCCGCTGCTCTTTCGATGGTCCCTCACCCGGCTTCGGAAGAACAAAACGGCGGATCAAAGCCCTCGTGAGGGCCATGGCGAGAAGCGCTGTCTGCACTTTCTCCTGTCGGGCCGCCGCCATCGCGCGTCGCTTTCCCTTGGGACCGTCGCCGGTCATCACTCGCTCGTCATAAACGAAATCCTGACCGTAAAGGCCTGCGAGCAATGCGTTCGTGCGATGAACGTTCTTGGTGTTGATGCTCGCCATAATGAACGGAGCCGTCCACGACGACACGACAGGATCGTGGACAGCGCCCTCATCGGCCGGCTGAGACGGACCACGGAACCCAGGGGCCAGAAGAAACGGATCGGCCAGCCTCTTCATGAGAGAGGAATCCCGGACGGCCGCCTCCAGAGTCGCCAGAAGGCTGGCGGCCGTGCCGCCTGAAAAGCCGCCCTGCATCTTCCGCACGCGCCCTCTCACTCGGGAACAGGGAGCGCCCAAGCGAGCGATCGCCGTCTGCTGAAGGAAGAGAACGCCCAGATCAAAGGGAATTGAATCGAAGCCGCAGGAAAAGACGATCCGCGCCCCGGAGGCGCGGGCCGGAGCGTCGAAACGTGCGATCATGTCGGCCATCCATCCCGGTTCGCCGCAGAGGTCGACATAATCCGTCCCTGCCGCGACACAGGCCTCAACCAGGGGAGCGCCGAAGAGCTGGTAGGGGCCGACCGTCGTCAGAACGACCCTCGCGCTGGCCGCCATCGCGGCCAATGTCTCAGGCGCGGCTGTGTCAGCCACCACAATATCCGGCTGGGAGGAGACATTCAGCTCACGTCTCAAAGCCTCCAGACGGTCGCGACTTCGACCTGCGATCGCCCATTTGACGTCCCCGCCCGGATAGGTCTCCGCCATGTACTCGGCGACCAGGCGGCCAGTGAACCCGGTCGCCCCATAAACGATCACGTCATAGGCCCGTTCGGTCATGCTACCCTCCAACCTGTTGCCGGCACGCCACCTCCCTAGCGCGCATGAGCCGTTGTCCCAATCCCTGTTCGTTCCATTCCTTCCTCAACAGGCGGATCACGCGCTTTGTCTCACAAGATGGCGTTTGGCCCCTGTACGAGGCTGCGTTTGGCCCCTAGCCTCGGACCAAATACAAGACCATCGGGGAGAGCGGCCATGGACAAGAGCATGATTCAGTGGGGCGTGTTCATCGCCCTGACCCTTGCAATGGCGGCCGCCACAGCCTGGCAGGTCGCCCGGATGGGCGGACGATCCGCAGATTCCAACCGGGAATTCTTCCTTGCAGGAGGCAACCTGTCCTGGCCGTTCATCGCCGGATCGATCACGCTCACCAACCTTTCAACCGACCAGCTGGTCGGGATGAACGGCAATCAGATGCTTCTCCTGGCCTGGTGGGAGCTCTCCGCCATCGCAGGCCTCCTCATGCTCTGCTACGTCTTCCTGCCGATCTACTACCGAAACAACTGCACAACGACGACAGAACTTCTAGAGCGAAAGTACGGATCGAAGTATCTCCGGGCCAGCGTCTCGATCCTGTTTCTCCTCGGCAACATCTTCATCTATCTGCCGATCATGCTCTATACGAGCTCACTGTTCCTGAAGACGATGTTCGATCTGGACACCCCGCTCATCCTGATCGCATCCTTCCTCGCAATCGTCGGAGCCGCCTACGCCATCACCGGCGGTCTAAGAGCTGTGGCGGTCTACGACACACTCTCCGGCATCGGCGTCCTCGGGCTCAGCGCAGCCGTCGTCATTCTGGCCCTGATGGCGATCAATTTCGACTTTTCCGGCATTCCCGCGGAGAGACTGTCGATGATCGGAGGCGCCGACAGCCCGATCCCGTGGCCCACTCTGCTCACCGGAATGATATTCATCCAGATGTTCTACTGGAGCACCAATCAGACCATCACCCAGCGCGCCATGGCGGCCCCCAACCTCAAGGAAGGACAAAAGGGCGTTCTGGCGGCGACCGTCATTCGGATCATCTTCATTCCCGCGATCGTCGCCATACCGGGAGTGGTCGCATTCAAGCTTTTTGGAGATCTGGGCGACAAAACCTATGGAACCATCGTCGCTGAGGTCCTGCCCGGCTGGATGTCAGGAGCATTCGCCGCATTCATGGCGGCCGCCGTCCTGACGAGCTATACGTCCGTGCTCAACTCTTCGGTCACGCTCTACGTGTGCGACCTTCACGAGAAATTCCTCGCCGAAAAACCCAATGTCGCTCGTCTGAACACGGTTATCTCTCTGGCTTTCATGGTCATGTCGATCGTTCTCGTTCCCGTCTATTCAGGCGCCGATTCCATCATCAATCTCGTTCAGCAGCTCAACGGCCTTCTCTCGATGCCTATTCTGTCGGCCTTCATTCTCGGACTGGCCTTCCGCGGAGTGGACGCACGTGCGGCCATGGCGGCCTTGATATTCGGGACAGGCCTCTACGCCTTCTTCACCTTCGTCTGGACGCCCGTCCACTACATCCATCTGATGGCGGTCACCCTGTTTTCCTGCATCGGATTCGGGCTGCTGGTGAATCGCGTCATCTTCGGAAAAAGCGCGAGCCTTCCTCTGCTTGCGCGACCGACAGGCTCGCAGTCCTGACCAGCCGGACGAAGCACGAATGCCCCTTTCGAGGAGATCAAAGTTTCACCTGCTGTTGGGGCCGGGCCAACAGAGGATGGGGCTCGGATGTCCCCGCCGGAGCCGATCCCTATCAGGAGCCCGGCTCCGTCACTCGGACGCGTTGAGGGAGAAAGGCGCGCCATGACCCAGTATGAGCGGATCGACAGCGCTATTTCGACCTTTGTGACGGCGATCGAAGAGGGCGCATCTCCTCGCCTCGTTCACTTCGGACGCCCCCTTCCGGCGCATACGGATCTCCAAGCTCTGGACGCAGCGCTCAAGCGCGGCCCCAGAGAATCGACGCCTGATGCGCCAGTCCTGCCGAACCTGTTTCCTGTTGCGGGCGCGGGCTGGCTCGCAGAGCCCGCGCTCAGCGGTTATCACGATAACGGAGACGGCCTCATCTGCTGGACCTCTTCGACCATGCGACGCTCCTCGCAGGAGATCCATGTCGCGCTGAGAGACGAGCGTACCGGGCTCGCAGCCGACCTCCTCTGGCGTCTGGACCCCAAGACGGGCGTTCTCGCCTCGTCCGTCCGCCTCACCAACCTCGCCGACAGCGACTTTCATCTTCACTCACTCTGCTCCCTAAGCCTCCCTGTCCCGAACTGGGCCAGCGAGGTTCTGGCGTTCTCAGGAGACTGGTCTCGTGAGATGCAGGCGCACCGCATGCCCTTGCCGCCCGGGGAGTGGTCGTCCACGAACCGTACCGGCCGGACAGGTTTTGCCGGCGCATCCTTCGCCCTTCTCGAAAGCGGGGCTGGCGACCAGGCCGGGCGCGTTCTCGCCATCCATCTCGCCTGGAGCGGAAACCACCGCCTGTCGACCGCGACCTGTTCCGGCGGCGCCCGTCAGGCCTCCGCCGGCGTCCATCTTGCCCCAGGAGAAGTTGTCCTCAGACCAGGAGGCGCATTTCTTTCGCCGACGGTCTACGCCTGCGTATCGCAAACGGGCCTGAACGGCGTGTCAGACGCCTTCCACCCCTTCGTTCGCTCGTCCATCCTGCCCGTCCGACGCGACGGCTCTCGCAAGGTCCATTTCAACTCGTGGGAGGCCGCATACTTCTCATTTGACGAAAGCTCGATGCGGCGTCTTGCCGATCAGGCCGCCGGACTGGGCGCAGAACGGTTCATCCTTGATGACGGATGGTTTCTCGGACGGAGAGACGACACATCCTCTCTCGGCGACTGGCGGGTCGATCCCTCACGTTTCCCCTCCGGCCTGGACGCCTTCATCCGCCATGTGAAATCTCTCGGGATGGACTTCGGACTTTGGGTCGAGCCTGAGATGGTCAGCCCCGATAGCGATCTCTACCGCGCTCACCCGGACTGGTGCGTCCACGCGCCGGGCCTTGCGAGACGGACCATGCGCGGCCAGCTGTGGCTCGACATGGCCCGAAGCGACGTGCGCGATCACGTCTTCAGCCAGATCGATGCTCTGCTCAGCGAGTACGACATCGCCTGTCTGAAGTGGGACTGCAATCGGTTCCTCGATCCCGCTGTCAGCGGAGGACAGCAGGCGGCGGAACGCATAACGCGAGGCTCCTACGAACTCATGGACCGGCTCCGAAGCGCTCATCCGGGGGTCGACATCGAGAGCTGCGCCAGCGGAGGCGCCAGGATCGATCTTGAGGTGGTCAAACGCTGCATGCGCGTCTGGACGAGCGACACCACGGACGCGATTGAGCGCCTCGCTATCCAGAGATGGACCTCAATCATTTTTCCGATGGAGGCCCTCGGCGCGCATGTGGGGCCAAGCCCTAATCCCATTACCGGGCGCGTGATACCTATGGAAATGCGGGCCCGGGTGGCTCTGTTCGGACATATGGGCGTTGAGGCGGACCCTGAACGCATGTCGGAGACGGACCGAAAGACGCTGGCCGAGCACATCGTTTTCTACAAACGCCATCGCGGCCTTCTCCACTCAGGACGACATCTTCGATGGAGCACGCGGGATGGCGCAGAGGGCAGGATGACGATCTCCGAAGATCAGGGCGAAGCTCTTGTTCTCGCCTGCCGGGCGGACGTCGCCGTGCATGCTGAAAGCGCCCCGTTCGCGATTCCCGGCCTCGATCGTGCCGCCCGCTACAAGGTCAGCCTTCCAACGCCCTGGCCGCAGATCGCCGCCCGCCGCCTCGCCGAGCCGCACCTCTGGCGAGACGGACGCGTATTCTACGCGGATAGTCTTGTTGAGACGGGACTGGCGCTTCCACTCAGCGACCCTCAGACCGCCTGGCTGATTCACCTCATACGTCTCTAGGCTCCTCCGCGAGGGACCAGAAGCGGATCGGCGAAGCTGCTTTCTAAATCCTCGCCAGCCCCTCGCCGCCGCATCGCCAGATCGCCACGCCCGCCGTCAACAGACGCCTCTCGCCCAGAAGAAAGTCGATCTCAGCTGCGCCTGGAATCCAGTCCGCCAAATCGATCGGATCGGGACCATAGTTGATGGCTATCCTGAGATCTCCCCGTCGACGGACACGAAGGTCGTCGGGAAGATCGTACACCTGGAGGCCCGCCCCGACGCTCGCGGTCTCAAGAACGGCTCGAAGCAGACGCGGATCCGGCCAGGCGGCGAGATAATGGGCTCCCTGGTTCTCATACCAGACGCCGGCGCCGCTCCGGGTCCTCGCCAAGGGCGCAAGATCGGTTTCCACATGCTCAAGCCATCGCGACACGGGGAAGTCGCCTGGCTCGACCCAGCCTGGTCGCAGACTTTCAACACGAACGACCCGCAAGGGCAGCCTCGGGATGCGTTCGCCAAAAGGCATGGCCTCCGGGATCTGAAAATCCTGCGTCTTAGACGCCGTGCGCGGCCCGAGAACCAACGCTCCGCCGAAAGCTGAAAGACGTCGCTCAAGATCTGCGTCAATGACCGGCAGGCTGGGAGCGACGACGAGACTATAGCCGCTGAAATCCTCGCGCGGCGAGATGATGTCGACATCCAGCCCCAGACGACGCAATCCGGCGTAAAACTCGAGCGCAAGCTGGAAATAATCGAAATCCGCCCCCTGGGGCTGGATATCGAACATCCACTTCGCCTCGTAGTCGAACAGGAGAGCGACAGGCGACGGCCTTGAAGCGATCTCTCCGAACGCCTTCAGCTCCGCTGCGACCTGCCGGGCCTCCCCGGCCGCCGGAGCGTCTCGCCGGTCGGGCGTCAGCAGGCCCGCATGCATCTGCTCCTGCGCGAAAGGCGCCTGGCGCCATCTGAAATAGGACACAAGCTCTGCGCCGTGGGCGAACGCCTCCCACGTCCACGCGCGAACCATTCCGAGCGCCGGAGCCGGATTCCACGGCGCCCAGTTCACGGGACCGGGCTGCTGCTCCATCACCCACCACCGTCCCCGGCATGCGCCGCGATAAAGGTCATGGTGAAAGGCCGTGAAGTCGGGGTGACCCTGACGCATGAAACGCGCCTTGACTTCGTCCGACCATCGCCCCTGCTCGAGAAAGCCAAGGGGATAGGAATCCCAGGTTGCGACATCGAGATCCGCGGACAGCACATGATGGTCAAAGGCGGTCGATACGCCCATGAAGTTGTGAACGATGTCCCGTCCGGGGGACAATCGTCTCAGAATGTTCGTCTGGATACGATTGAACGCCGCAACCTCGTCTGAAGCGAATCTCTGATAATCGAGACGATGGGACGGATTGGCTTCCGTCACGGTCATGACAGGCGGTTCGATCTCCTCGAAAGACCGATACTCCTGGCTCCAGAAGACGGCCCCCCAGGCCTGGTTCAGGGCCTCGATCGTCCCGTAGCGAGCCCTGAGCCAGACCCGGAAGGCCCGACGGCCGTGAAGGGAATACGACACGACGGTATCGTGACATCCGTACTCGTTATCCGTCTGCCAGGCGCAGACCGCCTCCAGCCGGCCATAACGCTCGGCGATCAGCTCGGTGATACGGGCCGACTCTTCACGATAACGGGGGCTCGAGAAACAGTAGTGCCGACGAGATCCGAAACCGCGGGGCCGACCCTTGTGGTCGACAGCGAGCATGTCAGGGTCCCGGTCGACCAGCCATTTCGGCGGGGTTGCCGTGGGCGTGCACATGATGACCCCGAGGCCTGCCCCGGCCAGACTCTCAATCGCTCTGTCGAGCCAGGCCCACTCCATGCGGCCAGGCTCGGGCTCCATCCGGCTCCAGGCGAACTCCGCTATGCGCACGCGCGAGAGGCCGAGGTCAGCCATTCGACGGGCGTCCTCCACCCAGACGGTTTCAGGCCAATGTTCCGGATAGTAGCAAACCCCCAGCCTCACCCGACCCCTCCTTTGCGACGCCACGAATTGCTATTACTGGGATTGGGTCGGCAATGCCATCACTCGTGAAAGGCGGACCATGTCCCTTTCTTCCGACCTTGTGCAGGCCTTTGGGCAGCGCTTCGGCGCCGGAGGCCGCCTCTTCCGGGCGCCGGGGCGAATCAACATCATCGGCGAGCATACGGACTACTCAGAAGGGTTCGTCATGCCGGCGGCCATTGACAGGGCCTGCCTTTGTGCGGCCGCCCCAAGTCCGGACGGCGTCAGCCGCATCTTCTCTCTCAACCGAGGCGGGGACGTCTGTGAGCTTGATCCCGCGAGGGGCCCGCAAAACGACTGGTCGGACTATGCCGCAGGCGTGTTCTCAGCCCTTCAGACAGCCGGCGTCAGTCCGGTCGCCTGCCATATCGGCCTGTCCAGCAATGTGCCGGAGGGGGCCGGGGTAAGCTCATCGGCGGCTCTTGAGGTGTCCGTCCTCACTGCTGTCCTTGCTCTGTCCGGCATTGACGCCCCGCGACAGCAGCGCGCCGCGTGGGCCCGATCCGCAGAGGCGGATTTTGTAGGGGTCCCGTGCGGGATCATGGATCAGTTCATCTCGGTCAGCGGACTGGCGGGCTGCGCCCTGGTGCTCGACTGCCGGACGCTGGAGGCGCGGATCGCTCCGATCCCTGAGCATGCTGCCTTCGCCGTCATCGACAGCGGGGTCCGCCACCAGCTGACGGACGGAGGATATGCGCAAAGACGCGCGGAATGCGAGGACGCCGCCCGATTGCTGAATGTGAGGGTGCTGCGCGATGCTGATCTCATCTCCCTCGCAGAGGGAAAGCTCAGCGATACTCTTCATCGGCGAGCCCGCCATGTCATTACCGAGTCCCAACGGGTCGCACTGACGGCGACAGCCCTCAGTCAGGGCGACCTCTCTGAGGTGGGATGCCTGATGAATGCCTCTCATCATAGCCTTCAGAACGATTTCGCCGTTACCTGCCCGGAGACAGATCAGCTCGCCGACCTCGCCCGGCGCACTCCCGGCGTCTATGGCGCTCGTCAGATGGGCGGCGGCTTCGGAGGCGCAGTCCTCGCATTGTGCGATCGCGAGAGGGCCGAAACAGCTGTGGAGAGCATCCTTGAGGACCAGGAGCGCCTCGCCGGCCGCAGGACAGAAGGTTTTGTCTGCACTGTCGGCGCCGGAGCCGGAGAAATCATGCCGTGAGCCAGGCCTCTTCGCATAAGCGCCTGAACCTTCTGACAGGAGACTGGGTCCTTGTCTCGCCGCACCGGTTGTCACGACCCTGGCAGGGGGAGGTCTCGGACCCAAAGGGCGCCTCCTCCCAGACCCACGACCCGTCCTGCTATCTTTGCCCCGGCGCTCCGCGCGTGGGAGGCGTCGTCAATCCGGACTATCGGGGCGTCCATGTTTTCACAAACGACTTTCCAGCCCTCCTTGAGACATCGCCGGATCTGACCTCTGACGACATTTTCGTCCGTGAACCTGAAACGGGGCTCTGCCGCGTGATCTGTTACTCGCCGCGCCATGATGCAGGGATGTCGGCACTCGGCGAGGAGAGCATTCGGGCGATCGTCAGAGCATGGATGGATCAGACGTCAGAGCTCATGGGCTCACGAGACATTTCAGCCGTCACAATATTCGAAAATCGAGGAGAGATGATGGGGGCCAGCAATCCTCATCCTCACGGACAAATCTGGGCGAGCCGGACCGTTCCAAACGAGCTGAAGCGCGAAACGGACCGTCAGACCGCCTGGATCCGGCAGCGGGGCCGCCCTCTCCTGAGCGATTATCTCGACCGCGAGATCGAGGCCGGCGAACGCGTTGTGCTCTCCAATACGCATTTCGTCGTCTTGACCCCTTTCTGGGCGGCCTGGCCCTTTGAGACGCTGCTCGCGCCGCGCCGTCCCGTGAGCGACCTCACTGAACTTTCAGACGACGAAATCGCATCTCTCGCCAACATTCTCTCACGACTGACCCGGACCTATGATTCGGTCTTCAACACCCCCTTTCCCTACACAATGGGATGGCATCAGAGGCCCTCATCAACAGATGCAGAGGGATTTGTCGTTCACGCTCACTTCTACCCACCTCTCCTGAGGTCGGCCTCGATCCGGAAGTTCATGGTCGGCTTCGAGATGCTCGGCGGCCCTCAGCGCGATTTAACCGCCGAGGCCGCGTGCGCACGCCTGAGGGAAGCCGCCGCCAGAGCCGGCGTCCAGGACTGATCCGCGGCGCGTTGGCGCTGCACGGATTTGATCCCGATCAACCCCGCTTCGTCTGATCAGAGGCTCCTCGCGAGGGGACCTCAGAGTCCCGGCGCCCGGAACGTGGAGAGGGGTGGATGAACGCGCGGGAGCTTTCATCCCTGATCTGGTCCCTTAAGTACCGGTTACGCGGCGAACGACGCATCGCCGACACATTCAGACGGGTCGCCGGAGCGGTCGCCTCAGCAGAGGCTGATCGTCCCCGGTGGACTGAAGCCTACCTCGCGTTGCTGGAGAGCGGACAGTTCATTCCCGGCGGCCGGATCCTTGCGAACGCCGGTGACCGAGAGGGAGAGACACTCTGCAACTGTTTCGTCTCAGGCGAAGTGTCCCCCTCCCTCGAAACCCTTATGGAGCACCTGAGAGACGTGACCTCAACCCTCGCTTCCGGAGGGGGGGTCGGCGCCGATGTCTCGCCCCTGGGGCCTAAGGGAACGACAGACTCGCGCGGTCGCCCTCATACCGATCCATTGTCCTACCTGCGCCTCCTGAATAGCGCAGCCGAAGCCTTCCCTGCAGGACGACGCAGACACGGGGCTCTCATGGCCTCCCTCTCATGCCGTCACCCGGACATCGAAGCCTTTGTGTCCGCTCAGGGTCCTGATCTCAGCCATTTCGCTCTCTCGGTTCAGATTTCAGACGAGTTCATGAACGCAGCCATCGCAGACCGGCGCTGGCGTCTGCGTCACCCCGAGGGCGGCGGCGCATGGATACGCGCCAGAGATCTCCTCACACAGATCGCCTCATGCGCCCGACGCACCGGGACGCCCGGTGTGCTGTTCATCGATCGGATCAATGATGACAACACCCTCTGGTGGCGGGAGCGCCTCACAACGACCAATCCATGTGGAGAAGCGCCCATGCCCGCTCATGGCGCCTGCACCCTGGGGTCTCTGAATCTATGTGCGTTCGTCATTGATCCGTTCGGCCCCGCGCCTCAGATCGACTGGCCGGGCCTCGAATCCGCCAGCGCGGCCGCTATCCGATTTCTGGACGCCGTTCTCGATCTCACGCCTTACCCTTTGCCGGCGCAGCGCGATGAGGCTAGCGCGGTCAGACGGGTGGGCCTTGGGGTGACAGGGCTTGGAGACGCGCTGGTTTTACTGGGCGTTTCATACTCCTCCTCCCATGGAAGACATCTTGCGCAGGAGATAATGAAAGCGATCCGGGATTTCGCCTACAAGGCCTCCGTTGATCTTGGCGTGGAAAAAGGATCCTTTCCGGCGCTCGATCGGAATAAATTCCTGCAGGGCGGCTTCGCCCGTCGTCTGCCGGAGACCATACGACAATCTATCCGGCGATACGGATTGAGAAACGGCCGCCTTCTCGCGATTGCTCCTGCAGGTTCCATCAGCCTTCTGGCGGGCGGGGTTTCCAGCGGCATCGAACCCATATTCGCAGCCGTCACGCGTCGTCACCTTCGCGATCTGCGCGGAGAACCGCAGTCGATTGATATCCACTCGGTGAGCCTGTCCAAATGGCGAGAAACTACCGGGGAAACCGGCGCGGTTCCGCCGTTTTTTTTGACCGCCAACGAAATTTCCCCGATGGACCAGCTGGCCATGCAAGCGGCGGTTCAGCCGCTTGTCGACGGCGCTGTCTCAAAGACTGTCACCCTGCCTCAATCTGCGACGGACATGGATGTGGAAGGATTGATCCTCGAGGCCTCGAGGCTCGAAATCAAGGGCTGCTCTTTTTTCTCGCCAGGCGCCTCAAATGACAATTTTCTTTCAGCCTCCGAGCGTTCCTGCGCAGACACATCAGCCCGCACCCGATCCGACAGCAACTCTCCTCCTCCGTGTCCACTCGAGGTTGCGCCCAGTCCGGCGCGCCCCAAAATGAAAGGCGACTAACATGAAGCGACTGACTGGCAAGCGCGCGGTCATCACAGGCGGGGCGGTGGGCATTGGAGAGGCCTGCGCCCGGCGTATGGCTCAGGAGGGCGCCCAAATCGCCATCCTTGATATTCTTGACGTCGAGGGCCGACGCCTCGCGGCAGAGATCGTCCGGGAGGGCGCTTCCGCCATCTACATTTCATGCGACGTTCGTTCCGAGCGGCAGGTGTCTGACGCAATGACATCTGCAGCTAAGGCGATGGGCGGCCTCGATGTCCTGGTGAACAATGCAGGCATCTCAGGTTCCAGACGTCCGACACATGAACTCACTGAAGAAGAATGGGACCTCGTTCAGGCGGTCAACGTCAAGGGCGTATTCTTCTGCACGAAACACGCCATCTCACACATGAAGTCCGCCCGCGGCGGAAGCATCATCAATCTCTCGTCAATCTACGGTCTGGTCGGGGCAGCGGACGTTCCGGCCTACCACGCCTCAAAGGGAGCCGTCCGCCTGATGACCAAGACTGACGCGATGCTCTATGCGGCAGACGGGATCCGCGTGAACTCGATCCATCCGGGATTTATCGAGACAGATATGGTCCGGAAGTTCCTCAATGATCAACCCGATCCGGCGGCGGCTCGCGCAGGCGCCAGCGCGCTGCATCCTCTTGGCCGAATCGGCGTTCCCGACGATATCGCCTGGGGGTGCGTCTACCTCGCGTCCGATGAAAGCGGCTTCGTGACAGGTTCGGAGCTTGTCATTGATGGCGGATATACGGCGAGGTGAAGGGGTCCAACTCCGCCGGATGCCATTTCCCACAGACTCTCTAAAACGGGAGGGACGCCCCGATGATCATCGGGGCGTCCCTCCTTGCCGAGGTTGTCGCGGGTCCTATCGACGGATCAGCGACGGGTTGCAGTCCTGGCCCGCTGCCCGAGGGCGAGGCCGATCACCGCTACGGCTGCAATCGCGAGAGCCGCCGTCGCCGCCGGATGGGTCCTCATCTGCCGACCTGCTCCCTTAGCGGCCTTCACACTCGTCTCTCGCGCCTGTCTCGCGAAGTCCGAGGCAGCGTCGACAAGAGCAGCGCCGGATTTCGACATCGTGTCGCCAGCATCCTCTCCGATATGTCTCGCCATTTTGCTCAGGCTATGAACGACATCCTGATAGACGTCCCCCACTTCCTCGGCGACGCGTCTGGATACGTTGTTGACCATGGTTTTCTCCTGTTCTGGAGACGCCATTCGATCACGCGGAGAGCGTATCCTGCTTGACCGCAATCAACAGATCGCAGATCTCCGAGCGATCTGACGCATACCTCACTCGCATCCATCCATTCACGACATTGATGACCCTCGTCACGAGCACACAGTCCAAGAACGCGGTCTGACTTGAAGCGGCGAACTCAGATCAATGAGAGATGAAGATAGGGAATGTCGGCTTCGCCAGGAGATCACGACTGACGCCGCCAAGAATGAGCTCCCGGACGCGGGACGCGCCATAAACTCCCATCACCAAAAGGTCTGAACCCGACTTGCCCATCTCAAGACGGAGAACGTCAGCCGCCGACGCGTCAGTCAGGTGATTTTCAATAAAGGTCATCGTGAGACCGTGAGCGTCGAAAAAACTTTCCAGCCATGGATCGCTCGTCCTCCCAGGACCAGCCCCTACTCGGACGACAGTGATGCTTTCGGCGCATTTAAGGAGAGGCCAGGCGTCCCTGAGGGCGCGGGCCGACTCCCGCGTTCCCTTCCACGCCACCATTATCCTTCGCCCCGTCAAAGGCTCATAGCCGGCATCGGGCAGCACAAGAACAGGCCCGCCCGACGCCATGGCGATCTGAGCCGCTGAGACCCGGTTCTGTCCAAGACTGGCCTGCACTGAGACTGGCGAGACCACAAGATCACATCGACGAGCGCAATCGAGGACGTCGTCGTCCAGATCGCCGTCAACGGTTCGCCACGCAGCGCTCGTTCCGGCGTCCCTGGCCGCCTGCTCAAGGCAGCGACGCGCTTGGTCGGACGCCTCAGACACGGCGTCTGCATGACGCTTCAGAAGCCTGTCGATGTCATCCGGCGGCATGAAGGCGAGCGCCTCTCCGGCCCCGTAAGTCCTCATAAGATCCGATCTCATGAATAGGCCGGTAATCCGGGCCCCAAGCTTATGTGCAATCGCGGTCGCAGCCCGCGCGCGGAGCGTCGCCGCCGGGGTATCGTCCATCAATACCAGAATACTTTTGCAAACCATCACGCGCCCTCCCATTGAGAACGTCATTGTGGGCAACGGACGACAGTCATTGTTGACAGGGGTCAACCCGATCCGCCTTCCTGCAGACACGAGAACGCCCCGGAGCGGCGATCTCCGGGGCGTCCATTCAGTCCAGAGCTCGGGGCGGAGCTATTTGGCGGACTGAATCTCAATGGTCTTGGGTTCGGCGCCGGCATGCTTGGGCGCTGTGACACGGAGCACCCCATCAGCCATCACCGCCTTGATCTTGGCCGGATCTACGCTTGCCGGAAGACTGACAGACCGCTCAAATGCGCCGTAGCTTCTCTCAATCACTCGCCGCTGACGATCCTTGGTCTCCTTTTCCAGCTTCTTCTCACCGGAGATGGTCAGGACATCATCCTCGACGGTGATCTTAACGTCCCCTTGCGTCATCCCGGGTAGTTCAAACGCGTACTCGATCGCGCCCTTGGTCTCAGTCACGTCCATACAGGGCGACAATCCGGACAGAGCGCCTGAGGTCCATCCTCGCGACAGCTGATCGAAAATGCGATCAAGTTCCCGCTGCACCGGAGTGAAAACTCCACCCCCAGATCGGGGAAAGGGCGCCAGAAAGCTCTCGCTTCCAACATGATTATTCATGCGCAGCTCCTGTAATGATTTGCCAGCCTCATCGGAGTGCGAGAACACCATGGTGAGCGAGGAGGAGCGTTGACCCCGGTCAATCAGATCTCAGCTTGATGCTTTTTTCGTCTGTCTTTCATGCCCTCGCACGGCGAGCAGATCCGATCTCGTCAAGATCCCCATCCAACCGCCAGCCGGAAGAGAGAGTGCAAGCGTGATCCAGGCCGCAGGATCTGTTGGCCAGGCCACTCGAAAGACTGACGAGAGCGAAGGATGAAGGAATATCGAAACGGTGACCACCGTGACACCTAAGGCGATAATCCAGAACACCATGCGACCTGAGTGAAAGAGAGACTGAGATTTTCCAAAACTATCTGCCAATGCTAGCGCCAATGTTGAGGCGATAAGAGAGGCGAAGCCGACGCCTCGCGCCTCCGTCTCTGAGCCCAAAGCCAGCCAGAAAGCGTAGGACGCCAGGATAAAAACAAGCAGCACGCCCCCCTGAAGCAGCGCCAGGCTCAGTTGCGTCAGCCCGAAGAGCGATTCCCGGGGATTTCGCGGCGGCTTGTCCATGGCGTCCGCTTCGCTCGGCTCGGATTCAAAGACCAGAGAGCAGACAGGATCGATCACGAGCTCGAGAAGAACCACATGCATGGGATACATCAGCGGAGGCAGTCCGAGCAGGATGGGCAGCAGCGCCAGACCCGCAATAGGAAGATGGACCGCAGTGATGAACATCAGGGCCTTGCGGAGGTTTATGAAAATGCGACGACCCAGGCGAATGCCTCCTACGATCGACGGAAGACCATCATCCAATAAGACGATGTCCGCCGCTTCACGCGCAACGTCAGACCCCCTACGCCCCATCGCAATCCCGATATCCGCCGCTTCGAGGGCTGGAGCATCGTTGACCCCGTCTCCAGTCATCGCAACGATCTCGCCGCGTGACCGGAACGCTCTGACCAGTCTGAGCTTCTGATCTGGCAGAACACGAGCGAAGATGCGAACTGTCCGGATCCGATCGGCCAGAGCGTCGTCGGCAAGAGCGGCTATATCCTGCCCTGTCAGATACCCTCCAGACGTATCTATGCCAGCCTGTCTTGCAATCTCCATGGCGGTCGGAGCGTAGTCGCCCGTGATCATCACGACATTTATTCCCGCTCGCCTCGCCTCGCCGATGGCCTCGACAGCTCCTGACCGTAACGGATCCAGAAATCCGATCAGGCCAAAGAATTCGAACTGTGCAAGGTCGGGATCGGCCTCTGGAAAATCACCTCCACGCCATCCTGCGACTCCAAGAACACGAAGACCTGATGCTGCCAGATCCTCCAGCGCTCGTGTGGCGCGAGCTCTCGGCTCGCCCTGGAGCCCGCACAGGTCAAAGATTGTCTCCGGCGCTCCCTTGGCCGCGGCGGTGCGTTCTGTCGGCGCATCCCATAACTGGATCACCGCTAGTCGAGATGATGTCAGAGGCCAGGTGCGGACTGGAGACACCTGGGTTTCGGCTTTGACCCCCGAACGAACTGCACTTGTGACAGCGCGATCGATCGGATCCGTGGTTCCGACGCGCGAGGCAAGCGCTGCGATACGGAGCAGCTGGCTTTCTCCGGATCCTGCTCCTTCCGGTATCCGCTTCTCACGCCCGCGCTCAGGGGTCCAAAGGCTTTCGACCTCCATCCTGTTCTCAGTGAGCGTTCCTGTCTTGTCCACACACAGAACGCCGGCGCCGCCAAGCGTTTCGATCACAGCTGACCGCCTGACAAGAACCCGGCGCCTGGCCAGACGCCATGCGCCGAGGGCCATGAATACGGCGAGCACCATGGGAAATTCTTCTGGAACAAGAGCGACGGCTACAGTCACTCCGGCAAGGATGCCTCCAATCCAGTCTTTGAACAGCCATCCGTATGTGAGGGCGACGACGCCGCAGAATGCGATCGCCATGCCTCCAAGGCCCGCGATCAGACCTGCTGAGCGTCGTTGCAGAGGCGTGAGCTCGAACTTGATCCCGCTCAGAGACGAACTCAGGCCGCCAAGAGCGGAGCGGGGACCAGTCGCCACAACCTCAGCCGCCCCATGGCCGCGAACGACAAGCGTTCCTCCTAATAGACGATGTCGCTCAGGATCTTCGATGGGGACGTTATCCGTTCCACTTCCACAAGTGATTGGAAAGCGATCCACAGGAGCGGATTCTCCCGTCAGAATGCTTTCATCGATTCCAAGAGTATCGCCGCGCAGAAGACGAGCGTCTGCGGGAAGTCGCTCGCCCTCCCCGACAAGGATCACGTCGCCTCTGACGAGCTCGACCGAGGGTAGCCTTATCTCTCGACCGTCTCTAATCACACGAACGGTCGGCGCAGCGAGAGTACGCAGAGCTCGCAGAGCTCTTTCGCTTCGCACCTCCTGAACAATCACAAGAGCAACTGCGAGACACGCTCCAGAGGTAAGAAAAAGACCTTCTCCGAGATCACCAATGGACAGATAGATCGCCGCTGCCAGAAAGAGCAGCAGAAACATCGGCTCTCGAACGGCCCTTAGGACGATCATCCACAATGACCGGGTCTCGGCATCCGGCCACTCGTTTCGTCCCTCAGCGAGAAGACGCCGCTGCGCCTCGAGTGACGTCAGTCCAATCACATCATCCACGATCCGGCCGCCCCCCCCGGAAAACCGCGGTCAGACTACAGCGCCCAGGCCCTCACAGGCCAGAACTCCCTCAGGGGCTTTGGAAGGTGCTGGATGATTTTTCGAACCTCGCCCGGATCGATCCGGTCAGCCATGACTGTCAGAACGCTGGAAGCGATATCGTTTGCGTCCCTCTGACAGGCGCCCATCGTCCGCGCCCGAATTTCCTGAAGAAAGACCGCCGGGTCGCGACCACCCCTTGGCGCCTCAAGCGGCTTCCATCCCTCAAGAAAGACCCCCCTCAGGAGCATAGGCAACTGGGCGGAAAGACCGGAGACCTGGTCTGCCGTCAGATGGTCCCTAAGGACATGCAGGACGGCCCGAAGAGCAGAATAAGCCTGCTGACGGGTCAGAGGCTGAAGGTCTGTCTCGATGGCCCGAAGCCACTCATTGGTCTCCTGAACGGTCGTGTCAAAAACGGCCAGACCTGTCGACATGAACACTTTCCTTCTGAAGCATCAGACCATTGCGAGCGTCGCCGGACCGGGCTCGGCTCCTCATCGTTTATACCTGTCAGAGGTATTCCAGATCGTGTTGATCGGGATCAACGTCCTGGCGTCTCCCATCCGGCACACCCCACGCAGCTGGTTTCGTGGAAGCTGAAGGAGGCCATCATGCCGAAAGACACTACAGGTCACGCAAGTCGCTCCGATGCCGGTTCGGCTCTCAACGGTTTCTGGACCTCACGATCCGATCCGCTCCAGATGTGGTCCCGGACCTGCGACCTTTACTCCCGATATTTCGCTGCTCTTTCGAAAGCGCAGAGTCCTGAGGGTCTGATGGCGGCGAACGCTGAGCTTCTTGCTGGAGGCATGGAGGCAATCGGAGGCAGATCCTCCTCCAGCAATGGTCATGCATCAGCCCCTTAAGGGCGCTCCGCAGGTCCTGTCCTGGTCTGCCCTGTCGCGCATCACTCATATCCCAGAGGCCCGAGGCGTCATGTCGATCATTTCCCTTCAAACGTCACTGCGTCCGTCCTTCGCCCGGCGGTCCGATACCCGAACTCAGGAGGCGTCGAACAATGATCTGTGCCTGATCATGAAGGCGCTGCTTGAGTCTCACCGAGAGGATAAACCAGGGTCGACAAATGGCACGTTCTCCCCCTCCCCCGACGCACTGACGTCATCTCTGGAAGACAAGTGTGAGGCGTCAGGACTTCTTGATCGGTCCGGAGCATTGGTCTCTGATCTCCTTTCCCAGCTCACTCACATCAGATCTCATCTCGCTGATCGCCTTATTGAGCGCGAAGAGGAGGGGCGTCACGGGATCATGCGAGTCGAGGACGCGCCTTCAATCGGCCTACGGATACTTCCGGATTTTTCAGGGGCGATCCATTCGCCGATGATCCCGGTCGAGCACAAGACAGGAGACAAGCTATATGACCTGTCCCTGCTTCTGATCAGTTTGCTCGAGAGCGGTCAGAGGTCGCAGGCCAATATTGCGATGAACACGTATTTTGACGCCGCGAGAGAGCCTGATCAGGACCTTGGGGTTCTTTCATTCTTCATGGCGGTGCGTTCGCTTGATCGTGCAGCCGACGCCTGCTCGGGCGGAGATTCCAGGACGGCCGATAAAAGAGTCCAGCTTGCGAAGTCAATAATGGCGACGACCTCGCCTGCGGTCGCTGCACTATGCGTCGCCTCTCCTCAATCCTCCTCGCTTCTCGGTCTCCGTATCGCGACGGAGCTCTCCGGGCCATGCGGCGCACGTCGTCTGAACGCTGCGTCCATTCTCAACGAACTTCGTCAGACGATCTGGTCAGGCCCGCTCGCAAGCGCAGGACAGGAACCCGCAGGCAGGGCGACCGTTTACAGGCTGCTCGCTCAGAGGGCTCTTTCGGCTGTCGCGGCGAACTGCTCCGTCGTCGCAGAGGCTCCCTTCCTTGAGGCGCCCGCGCGGGTTCTAATCGAGGCGGCGGCGCGTGGAGGCCCCTTTGCGGGCGTGTGGACAGGCGCTCACCGCGATCTCACCGCCCTCCCGTCTATGGAGGCCGGCCGCCCAGAAGCATCCGTCAACGCACACGGCCCTGCGTCTAGGAGCGTCTCCGATGCTCCGGATGGGTGGCTCTCTTTGAACCATCGACGGGACGAGGATGTCCCTGTCTCGGTCAGCGCCGTTCTACGCCACATAGGCGCCCAGAGACGGGTATGGGAGTACGGCGCCCATTCGAGAGACCTCGGCTACCGGAGAGCGAGTTCGGGTTGCGCGACGTCGCTTTCCATCCGGCCCTGAGGCCCCCGGTTCGGTCTGCCCGGGCGCCTTTTTTGACTGCCGGATGGGGCTTGCGCCATTTGCACCCGGCGAGTTGGCCGTCTCCAATCTTCTGATCGTCATCATCCAAGGGTTTTGAGCCCCCTGTTGACCTGAACAGTTTTGTTCCCCTCTTGGCCTGTCGTCTCCTCCGTGTCGGAACGGTCGAGTATCAGTACCGGAGCGAACACTCCCAGGGACGCGCCATACGAACCGGCTCTCTCCCATCTATGCAACCGATGCCTCCAGAGCGTGATCCGAATGGCCGGCCGGCGGAACGTCATTGCCTGAAACCTGAACGTGAGCCCTGGAAAGGCGAAGGTAGAGACGCCGTCGGGCGAGCAAGGGCCACCAGTCATACAGAAAGATTTCCATCGGCCGCCAGTTCGCCACCCAGCCGAGAATAAGCGCGCCCTCCGATACGATGCCGGAGAAGGGCTGCCCCCCTACAAGCAGGGACAGGGTGCGACCTCCAAGCAGGCATCCGCCGAGGACCATAAGACCGATCAGAAGCGAAAGACGACCTCTGCGAAGCATCTCCGCGAGGTCTCCGGAAAGGGTTCTGGCCTTCTGTAAGAAATGATTGGATAGGGCCAGACGAAGATCTTCCGCATGCTGGGGTCCGATCTCGCTGGACGGACCGTGAATCAGAATTTGAATTGGAACGGAAACTGGAAACTCGCGGGCCCATCCGACGATAAAGTCCTCAGCGCTTCTGGAAAGATCCCTGAATGGAACCGGAAAGGGGTCAAAAGGATCAAATAACAGCGCGAGACGCTCAAGTCTCAGCTCGATCACGCAGGGCGATCCTTCCCGCGACATAGCGCCTTCCGTCATGGCGTCACCCTGCAATCTTCACCCCTATCTTGGAATGGAAAGAGGGGCGAACTCATCTTGATCGACGTCAATCGGAGGCTCAGTCCCCAACGATTACTCCAGATTTCCCGCCAACAGCAGGACCATCATGACAACCCATAATCTTCAGGCCCTTTTCGAACCTGCCTCAGTGGCTCTCGTCGGCGCCAGTCAGAGAGAGGGTTCGGTTGGCGCCATTCTCACCCGAAATCTGCTGAGAGGCGGTTTCAAGGGGACGATCCATCTTATCAATCCCCATGCCCGCGAGATCGAGGGGCGGCCCTGCCTCCCCTCAGTGGATGCTCTTCCTGAGCCAATCGATCTGGCCGTTGTCGCGACGCCTGCCGCAGGCCTTCCTCAGCTGATCGATCAGCTGGCCTCGCGGGGGTGTCGTTGCGCAATCGTGATCTCCGCCGGCCTTGGTGCTGACCAAGCCGACGCTATCGTGTCGTCAGTCCGCCCTTCAGGCCTTCGCATTCTTGGCCCCAATTGTCTCGGAATGCTGTCTCCAGGGATCGGCCTTAATCTGAGCTTCAGTCATTGTTCGCCTGAGCCGGGGTCGATCGCATTCCTTACTCAGTCAGGGGCCATCGCAACGTCCATGATCGACTGGTCGCGTTCGCGGAACATCGGCTTCTCGCGCATCGTATCTCTCGGCGACATGCGCGATATCGATTTCGGCGATCTTCTGGACTACCTCGACCGTGATCAGGCGACATCCTCTATCCTCATCTACGCTGAGACCATCACCTCGGCCCGCAAGTTCGTGGCGGCCGGACGCAGAACAGGGCGTGGCAAGCCGATATTCATACTTAAAGCCGGACGCAGTCATGCCGGGGCGCTCGCTGCAGCTTCCCACACCGGAGCAATGGCGGGAGCGGATGCCGTTCATGACGCGGCTTTTCCGCGCGCCGGTATGGTACGCATTGATACCCTCAGGGATCTCTACGGCATCGCCCTCGCTCTGTCCGCTTCCATGACGAGCGTATCGCCGTCCCTCTCAATCGTGACCAATGGCGGAGGCCTCGGCGTTCTCGCCGCTGACGCCGCCGGGGCTGCAGGGGTGCGCCTTCCGCCTCCCTCTACTCTGGCAATCTCCAAACTTGACCAGGTGATGCCTCGGTCCTGGTCGCGCGCCAATCCGATCGACATTTTGGGCGACGCCCATGCGGATCGTTATGACGTAGCCGTGAGGACGATCTCTGGGGATGCAGCCGACTCCTCGCTTCTTATCATGAATTGTCCCACCGGCGTTGCGGACCGGACGAACGCCTCAGAGAGCGTTGCGGCTCTGCGGCAGGACCATAAAGACGAAACATGGCTTTCGTGCTGGGCGGGTGAGGAGAGCGTCGGTCCCTCCTCCCGTCACCTTCGTACAGCGGGCATCGCAAATTTCGACACTCCAGAGGAGGCCGTTCGGGCTATAGAGCTGATCGCCTCCCGATCCCGAGTTCTCGCTCTCAGCAGCCATACACCGCCGCCGGCGCTCGTTCAGGACCCCTCCCGATCAGCGAACGCCTCGGCTATCGTCAAGTCTGCAATTGCAGACGGCCGGACCCTCCTTACAGAGGCTGAAGCGAAAGCCATACTCGAACTGTTCGGGGTACCCGTCAGCTCGGTCATAATAGCGCCGACGCCAGAAGCCGCCGCAGAGCTGGCGGAACAAATTGGATTTCCTGTCGTTCTCAAGATCCTTTCGAAGGATATCACCCACAAATCGGATGTCGGCGGCGTGCGCCTTGGACTGTCCAGTGGCGACGAGACCAAAAAGGCGGCGGAAGAGATGCTTTCCACACTCGCTCGCAACGCTCCGACCGCCAGACTGGAGGGCTTCACCCTGCAGTCGATGATCCGAAAGCCACTTGGCCATGAGGCTATCATCGGCGCCGTAAGGGACCCCGTGTTCGGACCCTGTCTCCTCGTAGGACAGGGAGGGGTCTCCACCGAGATCGTACATGACCGAGCGCTCGGCCTTGCGCCTGTCGATCGTGCGATAGGCCTCGAAATGATATCGAGAACGCGCATCTCCCGGCTGCTGGCAGGGTTTCGACATGTCCCGCCCGCAAGGGTCGATGCGATCGCCGACGCGCTGTGCGCCCTCAGCGATCTGATGATCTCGTGTGCCGACATCACGGAAATCGATGTGAATCCCCTTCTGGTCGATGCTGACGGCGCTATCGGTCTTGATGCGCGAATTCGTCTGCGAGACCCCAACGATATCCGGTCTGCGCAAACAGCAATCGTCCCCTGGCCGGCGGAAATCGGTCAAACCCTGACGGAGCCTGGCGACACTGTGATCGTTCGCGCCAGTCGCCCAGCAGATCAGGACAGATTCATGAGCTTCGACGGAGAGCGGATCTTTGAAAGTGCGCTCCCCGGATCCTTTTCCCCTCCGCGCGGGGCCATCTCCGAGGCGCTCGTCCATGATGACTATTATCGGGAGGCGACGTTTGTGGCGGTTGGCAGCGGAGATCGCCTGCTCGGCGTCGGGCGAGTTCAGATCTCGCCGGAGCGAGACCGGGCCTTGCACGATCTGACGACCATCCACGCCTGCGCACAGACCGTTCGCTGCGCGCTGATCGACGCATGTCTTCAGTTCGCGACCCTCCACGGCCTCAGTCACCTGGTTACCTTCGTCAATAAGGATGGGCCAGGTCGGATCCTTGCCGACAGCCTCGGCTCTCGATATCAGCAGACAGGGGTGTCCGAAGGCAGGCTGACGGGGCTCATCTCTCTTCAGAGTGCGACTTGAAGCAGGCGACATGATGTTGAACCAGATCGCCTCAGGCCCGGAAGATCTGCTTGGATTGGCCCAGCGTCTCGGACTTGCTCTGGCGATCGGGTTTCTGGTTGGCGTTGAGCGGGGATGGAAGCAGCGCCATGAGGCGGACGGGGCGCGTGTCGCCGGTCTGCGAACATTCACCTTGTCCGGTTGCCTGGGAGGCCTCGCAGGAGCCCTGTCGCCACTGGTTGGCCCTGTTCCAACCGCCGCGCTTATACTCGCCTTTGCCGCGACCTTCGTCGTGTTTCACCTCAAGCACGCCGAGGCGGACAAGGATGCCTCGGCTACATCGGTCATCGCCGGACTGCTGGTGTTTTCTCTCGGAATCTACGCCGTGGTCGGCAACCCTGTCGTTGCGTCTGGCGCCGGCGTCGCGACTGCAGGCATTCTCGCTTTCAAGGATGCTCTACACGGCTGGCTCCGGCGTCTGACCTGGCCGGAAATCCGGTCGGCATTTCTCATTCTCGTGGCGACTTTCATCGCTCTCCCCCTCCTCCCGTCGACGCCGATTGATCCATGGGGGGCGGTCAACCCGAGATCCCTATGGATACTCACTATTCTGGTGGCTGCCGCCTCCTTTGGAGGCTATGCGGCCCTTCGAGCCCTTGGCCCCTCTTCGGGCCTTATCGCCGGGGCGATCGCAGGATCGGTCGTATCGTCCACTGCGGTGACGCTCGACGTCGCACGGCGGGCTCAGGCAAAGGAAATTTCCACCTCTCAGGGCATTCTCGCAGCTTCGCTGGCCTCAATTGTCATGCTCGTTCGCGTTTGCGTCCTGACAGGGACCTTCTCCAGCAAGGCGTTGATCATGATTGCACCTGCCGCAGGCGCTGCGGCCGCCGTGTTCGCATTGACCGCCGCAGGCGCCCTCATACGTCGTTCGACGCCCAATGGGCGCGCCGGGTATGAAGCCATTCATAGCCCTCTCGATCTGCGCGAAGTGGGTCGCTTCGCGCTTCTCCTGTGCGCTGCAACCGTCCTTGCGAAACTCATCGCTGCCGAATTCGGGTCTGCAGGACTGACAGCCTTCGCCGCTACTGCGGGACTGGTGGATGTCGACGCCGTGACGCTGGCGGTCGCCGACCTTGTCCGCGCTGGCGGCGGCGCTGAGGAAGCCGCCTCCGCGATCCTGATCGCCGCCGGGTCGAACACGGTGTTCAAGGTCGTCGCAGCCTCTATTCCTGGAACCAGTCGCTTTCGTCTCTGGTTTTTCGTGATCAGCCTTGGCGCCATCCTCGCCGGCGCTCTGGCCTGGCGCATCACTGCGGGATGAGACGCCTGGGATCGACCTGATCGCTCAAGGCAGGTTGACACACGTCAACACTTCTGCGGACCGCAGAGCCTATCTCCCAATTTCAGCCGGGAGCGAGGGGGATGGATCGCCCTCAATACCCTCCCGGAGCGGCGGTCAGGCGGACGGCGGGGCGGGAGATCTCATTGCGCGGAACAGGAGCGAATAACCTTAGATGCGGAGGCAAGGCCACCGTTCTGCTGGCGTTTCTTCTGTCAACCTCCTGCACGAGTGCGCCTCCCTCTCATGTCGACGCGCTTCATATCGACACGGCTGACTGCTACAGGGACATCGAAATCACCGCGCCCCCGGAGGTTGCAGAAACCGTCTGCTCCCGCGCACTCGGCGCTTCGAGCATCGACATTCAGTCATTTGCGTTCGCAAACCTTCATCTCGGAGAGGCGCGACTTCGCTCCAAGTCCTATGACAGGGCCGCAGAGCCTCTGCGACTGGCGGCTGAGCTTTTTTCCGGTCGGGCGCCCGACGCCCGCCGACGCGCACTCCATGGCCTGGCTCAGTCTCTCTCAGGGTCTCTGAAGTCCTCGGAGGCGATCGCAGCTCTTGATGAGGCCCTCCAGCTTCCTGGCCCCAGAACGCATATTCTGTTCGATCGCGCCGAGGCGCTCCTCGCGATCGGTCGCATGACAGAGGCCAGCTCGGATTATCGCGCAGTGGTCGCCGGCGCCCGGCGCACGGATCCCGAAGAGCGGCATCTTGCATCTCGCGGAAGCATCCGCCTCGGCGATCTTGCTCTCCTGGAGTCGACCCCGGAAAGCCTGCAGCGGGCAAAAGAGGCCTTTGAAAGCGCCAGACGTGACGACCCTGATAGTCCAAGCGCGGCTGTCGGTCTCGGTCGGACAAGCCTCGCTCTGGCCGCCATCGCCTCCGATGGCGCATCAGCCTCCGATCACCTTTCCGATGCCCTTCGGGCATTCGAGCTGGCCGAGCGCCTCGCCCCTCAGGACTTCGCCCCGGTCGCAGGATCGGGCCGCACTCTCATTCGAATGGGCCGCCAGGAGGAAGGCGCTCGCCGACTGCAGCGAGCCCTCGAGCTGGCGCCCGACAATGTCAGCCTGCTCGTCGAGATTTCACGGGCGCTGGCCGGCTCCGGCCGCCTTGCAGAGGCGGAAGCGCCCCTGCAGCGAGCCCTCGCACTGGCGCCCCCGGACGCCGCCCTGCGGGTTGAACTTGCGCGGATCCAGCTGTCTCAGGGCCGTACCGATGACGCCCTCGCCAGTTTTGAGGCTGCGGGGCGCCTGGATCCCGGCCTGGCGTCGGCGTTTCTCGGCATCGGCAGCATTTTGTTCAATAAGGGAGCTGCTCACTTTCCCGCTGCGCGAACCCAGCTGACGGAAGCTGAACGTCTGGCCTCGCGCAGCCGGGACCTCCCGAGCCGCGGCGCGGCTCTCTACTTTCTCAGTCGCATAGAGACCGAGGGCCCTGCGCCGCCGCAACCCGTCGCGATCCGCCTCGCTGATGAGGCGGTATCGATTGATGGCCGCAACGGGGACTATAGGGCTCAGGCGTGCCTCGCTCGCATCCGTCTCCTTGACAAGGCGCGAGCGGCGACATCGGGCGATACCTCAGGTGTCTGCGCGGCTGCAGGCGCGGGATCTCCCGCCCAGGCGAAGCTGCTATCGGGTCTTCATCAGCTGCGCCTTGCGCACTTTGCGAATGGCGATGATCGCAAACGCCGCTGGGAAAGCGCCTACAAGTCCTTTTCCGAGGGTCTTGAAGTCCTGGGAAATCCCGAAAACGACAGCGGACGGCAGCTCAGGTCCCGGCTCGAGATGGGTCAGGGCATGTCTTACTACTGTATCGGCTTCGCCGATATCGGGCGGCAGATGATGGAGCGATCCGATAAGGAGGCGCGGGCCTTCTTCGATACCTACCATGTCGCTCGATGCAACGATTACTGACGCAAATGATCACAGGTCCGACCCGGGAGCGACCACATCATGACCAAGCCTAACGATAATTCGCGGGACAGACAGAGAGCTCTGGACATCGAGGTCAGAATTCCGGCATCGGGGCAACAGCCTCCTGTGTGGGCGAGCCGCCCGGATGAGGCCGGGAGATGGATCGTCGAACTCGCCGAATACGCATTCCGGGAAGCTTTCGATGGAACGGTCACCCCCGGGCACGCCTATGCCGAAGCTGACGCTTTCGTCCAGTATCTGACCGCCATGGCCCATCCGACTGCGGCCAACCGGGAAGTGATCCGGGGCGATCTCAGGAGCCTGGTCAGTCGCCTTGAACATGACCTCTCGATCAAATTCGATTGCGGACAGCAGAGGCCGTCGGTCAGCCTTGATCCCGACAGAACTTTTCTGGGACACGATACGCAACTTCCGACCCGTCATTCGGGAGAATCCCCATCCAACGGGGGACAGACGACCCTGCATATGCTTGAGGGACACCAGAATGGATCCTCAGACAGTCTCTCGCAGAGGAACATTGAGGGTCGCCAGACGGGCTCAGCCCTGATGTGGACCGGCGCCTGTCTCGGCGGGGCCCTGATCGCAGCGGCGTTTCTGGGATGGAATGTGATTGAACTCAGAGAGGAGGTTCGGCAGACGCGGGACCTACAGGCGACAGTCAGCCGCCTGACAACCGACCTGCGCCTGCTGAGTTCGGCCCGATCCTTCGAGACCATGGAATGTCAACGGTCCATTCGCGAACATCGGACCATGATTACCAACCTCGCCAAGCAGTGCACGCCCAAGCAGCCTGCGCCAACCCCTCCAGCTCCGCCGGCGCCTTATCCGAATTCCCCAGATCCGTTCGCCACACGCTAGGGAGCATCCACGTCTCGACGACCCCTATCCTGTCCGGGAAGCGGATTTCTCCTCTCGTCATCCCGATTGAAGAGCGCTATGGGCGGTCTTTGAACACGCTCTCCAGCGGCGCGACAGATCTGAAAGGCGGATATGGAGACCGGATCGCCTAAGACAGTCATTTCAGCTCCCGAGCTCAGAGCGGCCTCTCTGAATCTCGACTGTTTTTGCGAGACCCTCGACACCCCTCAGCTAGCCCGAGAGCTCGCCAGGCAAAGCGGCGATCCTGATTTTCATCGGAACCATGTCGCCAATCGGCCGCATCTGCTGTCCGGTGTGCCGGTTTTCGCCCCCCAATCCGCCAGACATTCCATGCTGGAGACGATCGCCGCTATCGAGGCGGTGGTCCAAACACCTTCCTTTCAGGCTCAGGTCCTTGAAAGCGCCGATGACCCCCTGCTTCGCGATCGTGGTCCGGTTGGGGTCTTCATGGGCTATGACTTCCATCTTCATGACGGACCGCCGAGGCTGATCGAGATCAACACAAACGCAGGGGGCGCCTTCCTCAACGCCGCCAGCGTGCGCGCCCATAAGGCCTGCTGCGCAGAAATGGATCCTGCTCTGAGAGAAGTGTGGTCGGAATCTTTCGAAGCCAATGTGATCGGCATGTTTCGCCAGGAGTGGATACGATCCGGCAGGCATCCCGAAGATCTGCGGCGTATCGCCATCGTCGATCAGGAACCCTCCGATCAGTTTCTGTATCCAGAGTTCCTGCTTGCCCAACGGCTCTTCGAGCGTCATGGGATCGAGGCGATGATCATCGACCCCTCCGAGCTTCAATGTGAACGAACCAGCCTCACAGCCAGAGGGGTCAGTCTTGATCTGGTCTATAACCGCCTGACAGACTTCTCGCTGAGCGAGCCGCGCAACGCAGCGCTTAGACAGGCTCTGCTTGACGATCGAGCGGTTATCACGCCTGATCCGCGTGCGCACGCTCTCTATGCGGACAAGCGCAATCTAACCTTCCTTTCGGATCCTGATTTCCTAAGCGGTCTGAACATCGGGGACAAAGAACTCTCCGCATTGTCGGACATTCCGCGCGCCGTACTGGTCAGACCGGAGACCTCTGACGATCTGTGGCGTAAACGGGGGCGAATGTTTTTCAAACCAATGTCAGGCTATGGCGGCAAGGCGGTCTATCGCGGCGACAAGATCACGCGGCGGGTCTGGGAAGATATTCTGCAGGCGCCCTATATCGCTCAGGAACTGGCGACTCCCGGAGAGAGACGCATGCTTGTCGAGGGGACGGCCGTCGCACGAAAGATGGATGTGCGGATCTATACCTATGAGGGCGCGCCCCTGCTCGCAGCGGCCCGGCTTTACCAGGGCCAGACGACCAATTTCAGAACACCTGGAGGCGGCTTTGCCCCCGTGTTTTTCGTCTGACGACGTCGTGTCGCGACTGTCCTCCCGACAAAGCGGTCAGCCCACGGGCGTCAGATAGGCGTGAGATTGTTTCGTCCTATGGCGCCAATACGCGTCACGCCCGCCTGCCGCATGACTGACCGCAGTTCTTCATCCAGTATGCTCAGAACAGCCTCGACGCCCTCGGATCCGAAAGCCGATAATCCCCAGATATAGGGCCGCCCCACACAGACCGCGCTCGCGCCAAGAGACAGCGCCTTAAAGACGTCCGTTCCCCTTCGGACGCCTCCATCCATGAGAATCGGAATGCGGCGATTGATCTTCGCTGCGATGGCCGGCAGGACATCGAGGGTTCCCATAAGACTCTCTTCGGCTCTGCCCCCATGATTTGACACAATGACGCCGTCCGCACCGAAGGCGAGCGCCATCTCGGCGTCCTCAGGGGTCATGATTCCCTTCACGAGAACCTTCTTCTCTGTCCAATCACGAAGCCGACGAACAAACTCCCAGGTCAGGGAGGGATTGTTCAGCGTTCTGGCTTTCCCCAGATCAAAGCGGTCGAACATCGCCTTACGTTTCACCAGGTCGGCAAAGCCGGCCGAGCGATCGTGACAGGAAGAACAATCGCCAGGATCGGTGCGAGCCAGACGCTCCTGCGTCTCCCGCCTCATTCCCCCGGAAAGAAGATCAGATGTGAACACAATCGCGCTGGCTCCCGCTTTGTCGGCGCGCGTCACCAGAGACTTTGCGATCTCTGTGTCATTGGTCGG
Source organism: Alphaproteobacteria bacterium (assembly GCA_018969425.1). Classification (GTDB taxonomy): domain Bacteria; phylum Pseudomonadota; class Alphaproteobacteria; order Caulobacterales; family Hyphomonadaceae; genus UBA7672. Next base: position 35,448 of record JAGWYJ010000030.1, read on the forward strand.
ATAAAGCTGGAACCAGACAGGCCCCTGTCGGTCAGATATGACCGTCTCAATTGAGATATTGGTCATGGTCGAGAGTATCTGAAGAGCGCCATGCGACCGGGCCGCTCGCGCCACAGGCCTCTCCGCCTCATGATGGTAGGCTCGCTGGCTCGCCACAGGGGCGAGGACTACGGGCGAGGCCCACGTCTCGCCAAGAAGTTTTGTGGTCAAATCTATCCTGGAGACATCGACGAGACGACGGGCCTGAATGCCCCAGCGCCGGTAAGCGGCGCGATTGGCGTCAAGCGTACCGTCATCGAGCACGCCCGTCTGAAGATAACCGAAATGAGCCGGGCGCATGGTCCGTTCCGCAATCGGAAGGAAATCGGATACATTCAGCGCATCCTTCGCCTGGACAATCTCCCGCGGGGACACACGGAGCGTCTGAGCAAGGGCCGCGCCAGGAAGGCCCCCTGCCGCAGCGCCGAGCGCCAGATATCGGAGGACGCCTCTCCTGCATGGGTCCGGATTCATCCTGTCCACCTGCGTTCTCCAATACGTTCCGCAGCCATCGCGCTTTCACTCTGATCAGCGCAAACCTGAGAGAGTCACTCCACGCGCATGAGCTTCACGATAAGGACCGACAAATCAAGATCATCCCAGAAGCAGACGGCGAACCAATATCGGGAGAGCCGTTCTCAGTTGACTTGACGCAAGACCTTGTCGGACCAAACAGGGGCCTATTGCCGTATGGCTCTGCAAGCATCCTCCGATCGTGGTCGCCGTGGTCGATCCAGTCTGCCGTCATCCGATCCCCCCGAGGAAACGGAAGGCGGTCTGGGCGTTTGGCTGGTCATCGGGTCTCTGGCGGCATTATGGCTTGTTCCAGCGGTTCTTTCGCTTCTCAATCCGGTACAGACGATCTCCTACGACACTTTCGAAAAGTGGCTGTCGTCAGACCGCATCCAGAGCGTACGTGTCACACCTGACCGCATCGAAGGAATGACCAAGGGTACAACCGCAGAGCAGACACCCAAGCCGTTTCTGACCCTTCGGGTCGACCCAGACCTCGCGCAGAGATTTATCGATCGAGGCGTTCGGGTGGAGGGTGCGCCCTCATCGAGCCTGCTGACACGTATTCTCAGCTGGGTCGCGCCCGCTCTCGCCTTCTATCTCGTCCTGCTGCTTCTCAGCTCCCGCGCAGGTTCTGGCGGAGGGCTCGCCAGCTATCTGTCTGTTGGACGATCACGTGCGAAGCTGTATCGCGATACGGGATCACCTGTCGCATTTGACGACATCGCCGGCGTGGATGAAGCAAAGGCTGAACTCCGCGAGGTTGTAGAGTTTCTCAAAAATCCGAAGGCGTTCGGTCGTCTCGGCGCCCGCTCGCCCAAGGGAATTCTTCTTGTTGGCCCGCCAGGGACGGGAAAGACCCTTATGGCCCGTGCTGTCGCCGGTGAAGCCGGAGTTCCCTTCTTCTCGATCTCCGGGTCTGAATTTGTGGAGATGTTTGTCGGTGTCGGAGCTGCGCGCGTTCGCGACCTGTTTGAACAGGCCAGGCGAGCTGCCCCCAGCATCATCTTCATAGACGAGCTGGATGCTCTGGGCCGCGCGCGCGGCAGCGTCTTTCTCGGCGGCTATGACGAGAAGGAGCAGACGCTCAATCAGCTCCTAGCCGAAATCGACGGCTTTGATCCGAGCTCGGGCGTCATCCTTCTGGCCGCCACCAATCGTCCGGAGATTCTTGACAAAGCCCTCCTTCGAGCCGGACGCTTCGATCGTCAGGTCCTCGTCGATCGTCCAGACCAGAACGGGCGGCTTGCTATTTTGAAGGTTCACGCCCGGAAGATCCGTCTTGCCCCTGAGATGAACCTCGACATTGTCGCGGGCCTGACTACCGGATTTGTCGGGGCCGATCTTGCAAACCTCGTCAATGAGGCCGCGATCGCCGCCACGCGACGAAACGGAACGTTCGTCACCCTTGCTGACTTCGAGAGCGCAATCGAACGCATCGTGGCCGGAATCGAAAAAAGAAGCAGAGTTCTCCGGCCCTCTGAACGAAAGCGTGTCGCGGTTCACGAGATGGGTCACGCCCTCGTCGCATCGGATCTCCCATCTGTCGATCCGGTTCAAAAGGTCTCAATCATACCCAGAGGTCTTGGGGCGCTTGGCTATACGCTTCAGCGTCCCTCGGAGGAGCGCTTTGTTCTTTCCCGCAGAGATCTTGAAGAGCGCCTCGCCGTTCTTCTCGGTGGACGTGCTGCGGAGGCCCTGGTCTACCACGAGGATGTTTCGACCGGGGCGGCTGACGATCTGCAGCACGCGACACAGATCGCTCTGGATATGGTCGAGCGCTATGGCATGGCTGCAGAGATCGGCGAGCGCAGTCTGACGCCAAGGTCCGAAACCCTCATCACTCCTTTTCCGGGCATGTCCGGGGCGTCTCAGGATACGCAGAGGGATGTCGATCTGGCTGTTCGAAAGCTTCTTGAGAACGCCTCCAGAACTGCAGAAACTATTCTCACGCGTCGGAAACCGGATCTGGACAGGGGTGTTGAGCTTCTCCTGCGCAGCGAGACACTCAATGCGTCTCAATTTCCGGCGCTCATGAAGCGATCTGAAGGCGACGCCTCTTCTGCGTCCGGAAAGTCCGCCAACTCGGGATCTTCTGAGGAGCCTATCGGCTCCGGCCCGCCATGAACAGATTAGAGCCAGGGCGGGGTACGGTGAGCTTGCCCGTCTGCAGCCGTCCCCCGCTCATCAAGCTCATCGATCTGATCCAGGAGCTGCTCAAGGCGTCGACTGAGGCCGACGGCGTCAGACCCAAAGATTGCGGACGCCTCGTCAAGACCAAAGTCGAGAGCCGATACGAGAAAGAGCGCTCCTTTCACGTCGTAGGGGGCGATACGAAAAGGCCCTGTAGATGCCTCTGAGACCGCCCTGGCAGCTTCAGCAAGCCCAAGCCCAGAGGGCCCCGATCGGGCTGACGGGGCCGCCTCGAAGACTGCGCGGAAAGCGCTGAAGCGATCGGGGTTCGACTTCGTCTCCTCGATATCGCTTTGCTCCTTATCCAGACTGGCCAGACATGCGTCAACAAAAGACGACGCACGGCATGTTGGAACGCCAAGCACAGTTGCAAACGCAGTCAGCTCTGTCTTAGCGGCCTCAGGCCTCCATACTTCCATCACGACACGCCTCCACTCTGTTCGTTGTTTTTTTCGCATGCCCGACGATTTCAAAGTTGATGAATGTCAACGCATGTCCGCCCACATGAGGGAGAGTGCACGGGCCGCAGTGTCCGCGGCTCCAACACTGGAGATACCGACATGGACGACAAGACAATCAAGACGCTGGTCATGGATGAGCTGGAGTGGGAGCCGTCCATAGACTCCAATGATATCGGCGTGGCCGTTCAGGACGGAATCGTGAAGCTTTCCGGGTTTGTCGCCAACTACGCTCAGAAGCTGGATGCGGAAACCGCCGTCAAGCGCGTCAAAGGCGTCAGGGGATATGTCGAAGATCTTGAGGTCAGACCTTTTGCTCAGCCCTTCACTGATGAGGCCCTTGCGACTCGAATCGCAAATGTCATCGACTGGGATACGACCATCCCAAAGGGTCAGATCAAGGCGAAGGTCGAAAAGGGCTATGTCACACTCAGCGGGCAGGTGGAGTGGCAGTATCAGCGAACGGCGGCGGAGAATGTCGTACGTCCGCTGCAAGGCGTCCGCGGGGTCAGCAATCAGGTCACCGTCAAGGCTCGCGTTCAGGCGAATGACGTCAAGAAGCGCATCGAAGACGCCCTCGCACGTCAGGCGGAGCTTGAAGCCTCGAAAATCCGGGTGACCATCGATGGAGGAAAGGTGCGGCTGGACGGCAAGGTAAGAGCCTGGTTCGAGCGGGACCTTGCAGAACGGGCTGCATGGGCGGCGCCTGGCGTCACGATGGTCGAGGATAATGTCTCCGTCGGCCTTTGACCAGTAGCGGGAGGTCGCCTGAACGGGCGGCCTCCCCTGCCTCGCCTTTCCGGGGGGCGTCGCGGCGATCTGGAG
>JAGWYJ010000060.1 GCA_018969425.1 Alphaproteobacteria bacterium
GTCACAGTGTTAAAGGTTCCGACCTGAGGCATGACATCCAGAGAACTGCCTTCCTCTATGCTTCCGGGACTGATCGGACCGGCGGAGGGAGACTGTGTGAGAAACGTCTGGGAGCTGCGCACGCTCTGATCAAGGCTTCGGAAGTAGTCCTCGTAGAGAGCTGCAAGTGCGGCCTCTTCTCCCTCGGGGAGAAGATCCTCCCACATCAGGACTTCAGGCTCGCCCTCACGCCCGAACACTACAGACGATGTGTCCTCCTGAGCGGACGAGGGCGGATCCGCCCCTCCCCCGGCGGCTGCCGGCCAGGGCGCAGAAGAGGAGGCCGTATCCTTAGTCTCCGGCGCCGGCGAACAACCCGCCAAAACCCACACCAGACATCCTGCCGCCATCCGCAAGCTTCGAGGTTCGAACCGGAACACCGCCCACCTATTTGAGACGAAAAACTGGAGACGACGATTTGAGTTTGCGAGCGACCTGCGTCCGCGGCCCGAGAAAGACAGCTTCAATCGTCTCGAGCTCCGGGAAGGTCCGAAACACCGTCACCTCTACACGATCCAGGGCTCCGATCGAGCGGCAGGCGAACACATAAGAGGCTTCGACGTCGACGTGAGAGCCCTTCGGGTCATGATCATGATGATCGGCCGACCTCGCCGCCCCTCCAAAGGGCATGCGGACGGATGTCTCGGTTATCCTGCACCCCGCTGCAGTCCCTGGCGCAACGACCCTGGCCGCATCGTTGAGCAAGCGGGTCGCCTGATCAATCTTCATTCGATCAGCCGCATTTTTCGGTGCGCTCTCGAAACCCACCATGTCTCCCATCGGAGCCGCCAGCTCGACCAGGAGCCGGTCCCTGTCGATCACGAACGACATCTCGGCGGCGCCATGAACATGAGCGTGCGCCTCGCGCCGTTCCACCCCCTGGGCGAACGCACTGCCGACGCCCGTCATCATCCAGCCGGTCGCCGCGAGAAAAAAGCTTGCCAGCTTGATGAGCGAGACCATCGACTGTCCTCCTCGAGTTTATGTTACAATATAATACCCTTCCGAGGACGACCCCAAGCCTGCTCAGATACAGGCTGATGTCTCACCGCCGAGCTCGGCGGTGAAACATCATCCACAGGGACCCCTTCCCTTTCCCGTCTATAATCGGATCAACCGGCCTATCCCTGGCCGTCAGCTGGTCGATCCCTGAGCGCAGGTTGGGGCGGCATTCCTCAACTTCTAGGTCCACTCCAGTGCGCACGCGGGTCCTTCGATCCCTCCAGCCGAGCAAGATCGCGATGGGGACGCGATGTCAGGAGGGAGGGGACAGAGAGAAGCACTGGGTGAAAAAGCCGAGGACCGCCTCGCGAACCTGCGCCTCTTCCTCCAGCTGAACGGATGTCTTCGCTCCACGTCCCTCTCGCGACCCGATTTCGCCGTCGCGCCCCCAGTAAAAGCCATGCAGACTGGCTTCAACGGTGACGAGTTTCGACAGACGGCCCGACTGACTGAGAGCGTCAATCAGGCTTTCGAGCATGACATGCGGAACCTGCTCATCCGCCCGGCTGGTTATCAGAAGCACAGGGGCCCTTATGGCGCCGGCGTTCGAGACCACAGAACGCTCAGCGACCAACCCCTCGGTCGACAGCCCCTGACGCCGGGCTGATCGCTCAACGGCTATCTCAAGGCGCTGGCGCGTCGCCGTGTTCCAGGCGTTGGCCGCGGGCGACATCTGCGACCAGGGCGGCCGGGTCAGGTCGCGCGTAAAAAAGACCTGAGGGTCTGTCAGAAAAGGCGAACCAACGGCGAGGCAGGAGCTGACGGCAGGATCAAGGCTCGCGGCGCGCAGGGTCAGGCGGCCGCCATTGCTACCCCCGAATACGCCAATCCGCCTAGGGTCGGCCTGAGAAAGTTCTGCTGCGTAGCGGATAGCATCGACAATGTCCGTCTCCTCCGCTCCCATCCAGTCAGAACGGAAGTCTGGAGCGAGAATGATCCATGGCTGGCGATTGAACATCTGCGTGGTGGGACTGACGCTCTCAGGAGACGCGGCCTGCCGCATCACCTCAATGGGACGATCTCCCGCGCCCCCGTGAACAGACACTACAACCGGGAAAGGCCCACGACCGACAGGCGAAGACAGAACCGCCTTGAGCTCCGTCCCATCGCGCGCACGGATCGTGATCTCACTTACCTGCCGAGTGTCCATATGGGGCGCGGCGGACACTGAGCCGCCCCCGGCCCCGCTGCAACCTCCGAGCGCGATCGGAGCCTGCGCGAGAATCGCTGCTGTCAACAGACGTCTCAATGTGCGCTTTCTGTAAGACAGGAACATCAAGTTAGCTCCACCGACTTCGCCCGGACGCGCAGGCTTTCATCATTCCAGATCCTTTGGGACGGGCAAGAGCCATAAGTTGTCGGCCCCTTCTCTGTTGAAACAGGAAGCGATGTCTCGTTCTGACGCGGCGGCCTCCATCGGGTCGTCGCCGATCCTCAGATCATGACGACAGACACCCCGGTTGACGCCTCATCGCGAGCCGCACGCACGCTCACTCGTGTTTCAAAAGGGGGCTGGACGGTTTCCCCTAGCCCGACACGGCGCAGCCGTTGAACTGCGACCAGGACGCTGGTCTCTCTTCGACCTGCGCACCCAAAAACCGGACATCGATTGAACCAGAACAGGTGTTCGCTCCCGCGCTCGCCTTCATCGCTGATCTTCGCGTGCCGCCGTGTCCGTCCCTTCAATCAGGAAAGCGGGCTTGAGACGTCAGACTTAGTCCGTTTCCGCTGCGGATTTGGGCAGAGCCCAACTCGCGGCCAGAATCGAGACGTTCATTTCGATGGCAACGAGAGTGAGGCCCATCAAAAACCATTCGAGGGCGTCTCGAGGCATCCATAGATTGAAGCCTTCCTCCGCCAGAGATGTCGCCACTCCGAACCAGAAGCATCCGCCAACGCTCAGGACGGCCACCGTCCCGAATCCCCATACCCTTCCGAGCGTTTGCAGACCTTTTTCAAACTCGTCACGGGGACGTGCGAAGGAACGCATTGGACTGAACATCCGTATGATCCCCGAGGCCACATAGCAGGCCGGGACTAGGAAAAAGCCGAAACCTTTCATCCAGGGCCCTCCTGTCACCAGCACCAACCCACAAAGGACGGCGACCAATAGAACCGCGGACGCGATCCTGAACGGTCTGATGACCTCGGCCTCGAGAGCTTGCGTCATCCGTCGGTCCAGATCAGGGACCCCCGTCATCTTCGCAAGGCTATCGAGGCCTTCAAGAATCCTATGTGCGTTGTTTGCCATGAGGTCCTTCTCTTTCCTGTTCCAAGGCGCCCGCCACGCTTGGAAACGGGTCGAGAGAAAACAGCGTCTCAACTCGCACCCTGAACGTGCTCGCCAATTTCATCCCCAGCTCCAGACTGGGGGTGTAATCGCCCCGTTCCAGATAGCCGATGGTCTGGGCGTTCACGCCCAGCATCTCAGCCAACTGCTTTCGACTGAGGCCCGCTTCAACTCTGAAGAGCATAATGCGATTGTACATAACTTTTCGTCTAATCGCTCAACGAATTGTTGTCAATACACAACAAAACGTCTTGTTATAATTAGGTCCCGCGACCGCATACCTTCGGAGGTGACCGGCTCGCGTCTCGCGCTGAATCAAAGCGTGCTAAAGAGAAAAATGAGCGGCGCATCCCTATGGAAAGCGACGGTTCAGATCAACGCGCCGGGCGGAAGCTCGAACTACCCGGACCGTCAGCCGCAAGGCCGTCAGCTGCCCGGGCAGTTGACATAATCCTGTCGCTCGCATTCAGACGCACGCGCCCCGGCGCGGGCAAACTCTTCAGGTGTCGTCAGGGCGGCGATCTGCTGAGCCATGCCGCGGATCTGCGAGCGCAGCTCCCACTGTCCACTCGTGAAGGAGACACGAACCTCCCGCTCCGCAATCTGGATCCACATGGCGGCGGTCGGCAGATCCCGCGGCACGCCCTTCCCGACAGCGTATCGCTCAGCAAGGCTGGCCTGTGCGACGGGCGAACCCGCCTCGGCAGCGCGCACCAGCCAGCGGATTGAGCGCTCCTGGTCCTGGGCGACGCCCAGTCCCTGCTGATAGGCCTGCGACAACACATACTGCGCCTCCGGAAACCCCTCCTCCGCCGCTTTTTCGATCAAGTTCACGCCCTTTGAGGGATCCTTGGAAACGCCCGTTCCGTTCACATACAGAAAGCCGAGCTGGAAGAGTCCGAGAGGGTCACCCTGGTCGGCCGCCTTCATGAACCAGGACACGGCCCGCTCAAGATCCTTTTCAAGACCCGGCCCGCCATCTCTGTAAATCTCCCCGAGCGTCGACTGGGATCGAGCATCTCCGCCATCCGCAAGGAATGTCGCGAGACTAGCTGCCAACCTCGGCTCATTTCGTTGTCTTGCATCCTCGATCTGGCTACGGACTTGCCGTGCGCCCGCGGAGTCAGTGAACCTTCCTACACCGGGCATAATCCGGCACTCTGCGGGGATTCTGTCTTCGATAGACGACCAGACTATCTTCGACAGTCGGACGAATAGCGCGCTGTCGGTCTCTGGCGGCTGACCTGTCTGTTGTCTGAACGCCACGCGTATAGCCCGACTGGCGCTGCGCGCGTAGGAAGAGGCCAGCTTCGCTCTCTGGCGACTGTCCTCATCAGCCGTGCGGCTCTCAGAGCTACTCACCTCAAGAGCATGCCAGTGGTCGTAACACGCCTGCAGCGGCGCCTCAGCGAATGCAGAGTATGCTGACATCTGCCAGAACCCTGAGACCACAAAAACCCAAGCCGCGACTCGCCCAAGCATATCCGCCCCCTGGCCCTGACGGCGCGCGCTCAGAAAGTCGCCGTCGGCTAATCATGATGCTCCTAGTTTGCGCTTGCAAGGGACTCGGCGACGTCACCCAGCCTGCGTCATCCGGCTGGGTGAGGCTGCTACATTTGAGGCGAATGTTTTTCGTCCCGACACTCCCTTGACCGCCTGTACTAACAGTCCGGAATGCGCACTCAGCGCCGATGCAACGAATCCGGAACCCGCGACTCTGGCCGGAGCCCTGCTTAGCGGACGTGGGGCTATTCCCAGGTTCAATCCGGATACGGATGTGGCAACGACAGTGAGACAGGCGCGCGCGTCTCGTATCCCCTCATCGTTCTCTGTTTGGGAGGGTCCGGAAGGTTGGCAGGCGAGACATGGGATCGTCCTGTTGCGCCTTTGTGCAAAGCCCTCGACGGGCGATATAGCGGGGCCTGATACCGTGAGCCAGGCCATGCAAAGTTCATGGACATGAGCCGAGGCGCTCGCCATACCTGTTGGGGCATTCTTGGGTCTGGCTCATAATCCTGCAGGCGTTACATGAGGATAGTTTATCTGGCTGCGGCCATGCTTCTGGCTGTGTGGGGCTGCGCTCAGAGCGCGAACGAGAACATGCCTGTGTCGTCAGGCGCGACCCAGGAGTGGGAGCGCATCAATCCTGAGCCGGTGCGCATCAACGGCCGACTTTATGAGCCGACCTGCTCAGATGCCCCGGGGGCGAATAAAGAATTTGCGTTCTGGTTCAAGCAGGGCAGAAGCGACGCGCTGATGGTTTATTTCGACGGCGGCGGCGCCTGCTGGAACGATGCGACGTGCGCAGTGCCGCGTCTCGCAGGCGGTCGCAAAGGGGCGGGTCTTTACAAGGGAGAACTTATCCCGGGAGACGATCCCACCCGTATGAATGGAGTGTTCGATCTCGCGAACCCACGCAATCCGGTTCGTGACTGGAGCATCCTTTTCGTGCCGTATTGCACCGCTGACGTACACTCAGGCTCCAACACCGCACAGTACCGTAATCCCGACACCGGTGAGCCCTACACCATTCAGCACCGTGGTTGGGATAATTTCCAGGTGATCCTCCATTGGATGCGAGATCATACCTCGAAGCCGCAACGCCTGCTTGTGACAGGGTCAAGTGCGGGCGCTTACGGCGCAGCCACTCACTATGCGGCGTTGCGCAAGGTGTATCCGAGCGGTCGGGCCGTATTTCTTGGGGACGGAGGCCAGGGCGTCACGACGACGGAATTCTCCCAGACCCGAAACACGAACTGGAACTATACCCTGCCTGCGTCCGTATTCGGGCGTAACCCGCACCTCACTCCAGACGCCGCGGTCGTCGCTCGCCTTGCTGCGAAGTTTCCCCGTGATCGTTTCGCTCAGTACACGACGACCTATGACGCCACCCAGCGCGCGTTTTATGCGCAGATGGGATCTGAGCGCAGCTGCGAGGCCTGGACGAATTCCATGGTGCGCGAACTGAAGGAACGTCAGAACACGCCTAATTTCCATTCATATCTGGCGCGCGGCGAAACCCACACGATCCTTCGTTCGCCTCTCTTCTATGCGGAACAGTCGGGCGGCGAGCCATTCGCAGAATGGCTCGCAACGGTGCTCAGCGAAGGGGAGACCGAAAATAGAAGCTGCAGCGACTGCCTCTCAGCGCCGGCTCAGTGTTCCTTCTAATGCGTGGCACCGTCGGGGCTCCAGACATGTCTGATAATCGCGGCTCAAATCCTCGATCTCAATGCGACTGTCGCTGTTTCGTAACGAATGGTTGTCCGCCCCGGAGCGGAGCGTCTCAAAAGGGTCGGCCGGGAGGAAGAAGCCATCAGCTGACAGCCGAGCGGACATCCAAAAGGAGACGTCAGAGATAGGGTCGGCCCAGCCCCTCAGGGGCTTCGAATGCCTGCCGCGACAACGCTACATCAACCTCATCTCACGCCCGGATGGAGGATTGACCGCACACGGGATTACATAGCCAACTCGCAGGGTCCGTGTCTGTGGCGATTGAAACCGGAGCCCCCCTCATGCTGCTTCGATCCTGTCTGCTTGCAGTCGGTATCGCCTCCCTCGCCCCGGCTGCCTGGGGGGCCTGTCCGCCCGACGGCGTGACCCGCGCCGTCGATCTTTTTACGATATCGCAGCGGCCCGACGCCGACTTCGCCTCTCTCTCCGGACAGGCGGGTGAACTGTCGGCGGCGTGCAAGGAGGACCCATACGCCAACCGGGTCCTCGCCAATCTCCACGTCAACCTTGTCCTGAAAGCAAAAGTTCCCGCCGAAGCACAAGCGCAGGCAGTGCTGGCCTGGCGCGCCTACCGCGCGATGGCGAAGTATGACGCAAGCGGGAACCGTTACCCGGCACGAAGCTTCACGACCAGCGCAGGTCCGGTGACGATCGAACCCTACCCGGACGGCGACCTTGCAAAAGCGATCATAGACCTCCTGGCGCAGACCGAAGCCCTCACCGGAAAGCCAACTGAGTTCAGCCGCCCCGTGCGCCGCGGCGACCCTGCCGCTAGCTGCGAAATGGCGGACTATTCCCTCGCCACCTACTACAGCTACGTCATTCCCTTCACATCCATAGGCAGGCCGGACTGGAAAATCGTTCTCGCCATGCTCGATCGGAACATTGCCGCCTGCGATGGAAAGGTTGATCCCGGCCAGCTCGACGTCCTTCTCGCGCAGAGCGCGCAGATCCGGGTCGAGGCCCTGCAACGAAACTGGAGCCCCGCCCCGGATGACAGGATCGGAATGGCGGAGACCGCAAAGGCGCACCTCCAGCGCACTTTCGAGATCCGCCCGGACGGCCTC
>JAGWYJ010000031.1 GCA_018969425.1 Alphaproteobacteria bacterium
GCCGACCCGGTATCACCGGATCAGCCATGACGGCCGAGCGATTGAAGCCCTGTTCGTGGATCTGTTCATGGAGGCCCAGCCGCGGGCTCCGGGCCAGATCATTCTGGATCTGAACGCCACCGATGATCCCCTGCACGGCCATCAGGAGGGCCGGTTCTTTCATGGGTATCATGACGGCTACGGTGATCTGCCGCTCTACATCTTCTGCGGTCGCCATCTGCTGGCGGCGAAGCGCCGGCCGGCCAACATTGATGGGGCGGCGGGAGCGCTGGAGGAGGTGATCCGGATCACTCGTCAGATCCGCCAGCGCTGGCCGCGGACCCGCATTCTGCTGCGCGCTGATTCCCGCTTCTGCCGGAACGATCTGATGGAATGGTGTGAAAACAACCGCGTCGACTATGTGTTCGGGCTTGCCCGTAATGCGCGCCTGGTGGGCGCGATCAGAGAAGAGCTGCAACAGGCGGAACAGAAGAGCCTTTCCAGCGGCCGGGCGGAGCGGGTCTTTAAAGACTTCACCTGGAGCACGCTGAAGAGCTGGCCGATATTCAGTTCGCCGCCGCCTCCTGCGGTACGATCCGTCTGAAGCTGCTCAAGGTGGGCGCGCGCGGTCTTGTCTCTGTCCGGCGCATCCGGTTCGCCATGGCTTCCGCCCATCCCTGGGACGGGGAGTGGGGCGAGGCCCACCGACGATTGTGCGCCGCCTGAGAGCCCCCCGCTTCGCTCTTCCCATCAACAACGGAGACCAGGAAAAACCCACCCGAAACCGCCAGGCCCGAGGCGGTGATGGCGGAGCCGTATCCCCCGCCGCTCCATAAATCCTCGATTAGCCAACCGCTGGAAAATGACCCGCACCGTGGACCGGTGTGAGGAAAGCGGTCTAGCGCTTCCAGTTTTCTGCGACAATCCTTTCCGGCGGATAGGCCTTCAGGATGGCTGGCGGGAAGTCCAGCAGCAACGGGTACGTCACCTCGGTAGCCTGCAGCGCGACGGCGTCGCCAAAGCCGTTATCGATCTGAATTGGCAAGCGTGCGTTCGCTATCATTGCGGTCAGCGTGACACGCACGCCGCGATAGTCTTCTTCCTACGCTGGCGGCGACATAGATCACTCCGTCGCCCGTCACGGTCAGATCACAGAGCGTCTTGATTATTCTTGTCATAAGTTCGGGTGCGGGATCGCCCTGGCCAAGCGGGTCGAGATCGCCGCTGCTTGGGTACGGTCCTTGCGCCCAAAGCTACAAAAGCATCGCGCCTTTGAGAATGAACTGGTCGCGGTAGTCCGATTGCCCGAGACGATAGATCAGGCGTTCGATAGCGAAGCGCGTCATCAGAAGCTGCGCGTTCTCGCCGCGCTGGCGCGCATAGTCGGTCAGTGAGGCGCGCACCGAAGCGCCGATGTTTTTGAGCGGCGGCCGCGTCATGGCAGGTTTTCCAGATAGGGACGCATAACCGTTGCGACTCGGTCAGCCACGGCGCAGCGCCATATCTCATCGGTGGTGGCGCGCTTGCGGCGCAGCGCGTCGCGGAGCGCTTCGAGCGCGACATCGAGCCCGACTTTCGAGCGATGCTTGAAACTATCGGCCACCGTTTTGGCGGGCGTCGTGATCGGCACAGATACGCCGTCGATGCTATGATGCTTGATGCCGGCGGTGAGCGCCTCGCCACTGGCGCGTATAGACCTTGAGGCGCACCGGCGGCTTTGTCGGCACCCAGGCCTTAGACGGCGCAGCGTCATCCGTGGAATGCCCTCGGCCTCGAAGTCGCGCGCACGTCGACCCCCTGCTCCTGAGCACGGGCAATTGCGCGATCCTAGTTCGACTTAGCGCCCCTAGAGATCTTGGCACAATGTCTAGGAACTCTCATGCAAACGCCTAGTTTTTGTAACGCCGCCTACGCGCGATAGACGATTGATGCGGGAAAAAACCGGCTTCTGAATTTCGACGAAAGCGCCTCGTTGGGATAGCAGGGCTGTCATATCCAAAGCACGACTTATGAGCGATGAAACCTGACCGCCAAGACACTCGGAATCGAACACGCAACTAACACGCAAACCGCGATTTTGAGCCATTTTGCGTGTTAGCTTATTATCGCCAGCGACCTACAAATAACCGTTTTTATTATTTTTTTGTTTTCCACTTTGTCTTTTTCAGACTCATAATCGACCTCCCGTTCCGCGTCGACTTATGTTATCGACGCTTATATCTGCGAGACTGGCTCACGGCCCCCGCTTAGAATGAAGGTCCCCTCGGGGCCATGAAGGGATAGACAAAGATCATGGGACGATTGGCCGGAAAGACCTGCCTCGTGACCGGAGCCGCCCAGGGCATCGGGCGCAGCATCAGCGAGGCTTTCCTCGCCGAAGGGGCGAGGGTGATCGCAACCGATCTTCGACCCGCCGCCCTCCTCGCCCTGCCAGATGGAGAGCGCCTCATCCGGATGGGGCTCGATGTCACGCAGGCGGAGGATGCGCGCCGGGCCGCCACGGCCCATCCTGATGTGAACGTTCTCGTCAACTGCGCCGGCTATGTCGCCCAGGGCGCACTGCTTGAATGCACGCCGGAAGACTTCGACCGGAGCTTCAGCATCAATGTCAGCTCCATCTTCACGCTGACGCGCGCGTTTCTGCCCTCGATGCTCGAACGAAAGGACGGCTCGATCATCAATATCGCTTCGGTCGCCTCCAGCGTGATGGCGCCTCCCAACCGTCTCGCCTATGGCTCCAGCAAGGCGGCGGTCATCGGCCTGACCATGTCGGTCGCGCGGGATTACGCGGCCTCGGGCGTCCGCTGTAATGCGATTTCTCCCGGAACCGTGGACACCCCTTCCCTTCATGACCGGATGGCGGCGAGCGGAGACGCCGAGGCCGCCCGACGGGCCTTCATCGCCCGCCAGCTCAACGGACGCCTCGGAACTCCCGAGGAGGTGGCTGCAGTCGCTGTCCTTCTCGCCTCGGATGAAGCCAGGTTCATGACCGGAGCCAATATCGTGATCGATGGCGGCATGAGTCTCTGATCAGCGATCCTCCTGATATCATCGGATGATGTCCCACAGATCGCGACTTCCGGCTCACCGGACGCCCCCTCGTGTCGCGAGGGTCCCGACACCTGTCTCGGCCGGCGCTGTGAGTCGGCTCAGACGGGGTCTTGAGGGCGCCCCCCGCACCGGCAATCGTGAGAGGCGTCGTGACAGGCCCGTGCTGAGCGCGACACCGAAGCCGCGCCTGCTGTGAACGGTCATGTTCAGGGGGACAGGAAAATGGTGCCCAGGGACGGAATTGAACCGCCGACACGCGGATTTTCAATCCGCTGCTCTACCAACTGAGCTACCTGGGCGACCCGCAGCGAGGCAGGACGGCGGCCTGTATAGGAAATGCCTCCGACGGTGTCCATGCTTTTTCGCGCGCAGATCCTCCCCTGTCACGAGGGCTCTGTCCCGCGATCGCGATCCGGCAGGCTCGAAGCTCCATCCTCCCCCTCGCCCTCCTCGGACCCGGGTATCGCGTAGCCGCCCGACAGCCAGCGATGAAGATCGACATCGGCGCATCGCCGGGAACAGAACGGGGCGTGAGCCTCCTCGGACTTCCGACGACAGATGGGACAAGGACGAACGGTCATGTCAGGCTCCAGACCTGCCAGCGCCCCTCTGGCGCAGGGGTATCCTCAATTATCCAGCGTTCGCCGATACGGGCCGCCAGCGCCGCGCGCCAGCCTATCCGGTCCGCCCTCAGCCAGCCGGCGGCCGCCGGAGAGAGGCGAACGCCGATCCGGGCGCCCCGCTTCTCGCAGGCCTCCCGTTCGATAGCTCGAAGCACATCAAGAGCCTCTCTTTCGGCTGGATCCGCGCCCAACGCCTCCCGCAGGGGCCTCAAACGGCGGGCCAGCGCAGCCTCACACAGGCCGAGCCGGGACAGCTCAAGCACCTCGCTCGCCCGGCCCAGTCGTGCCGCCAGCGCCTCACGAAAGCCGGCAACTGTCTCACGTCGATCGACAGGCGATCTCATGGACACGAAATCAACCACGACCAGCCCACCGAGGCCCTTGAGAGAGATGAGCCTCGCCGCCTCGCGGGCGGCGGCGAGGTTCAGGGAGGCGGCCAGGGTCTCGGGCCGGCCGTCCCGCCCTCCCGCGTCGACATCGACGACCGTCATCGCTTCGAGGGTCTCAATCGTCAGGCGCCCGCCTCCCGGAATGAGGTGACGGCCCTCAAGGCCCTCCTCAATCGCCTCGTCGATCCGGCGGCCAGCCGCCTGCCCCTCGCATCGTTCGATGATCTCGACGCCTTTCAGGAACGGATCATCAGGGGCGGGCGACAGGCGCCCAGGCTTGTCCGGACGCGCATCGGTCGCCGAAGGCTCAGCCCTGACCAGAAGGGCGCCCTTGCCTGCCCAGGATTCGGCCTTCACACGGACGGCCAGGCGTTCGCCTTCCCGCAAGCGGAGCGAACGGGTCGTCTCGATCCATCCGTCGCGATCGCCCCCGAGATCGACGAACCACCCGCCGCCAGGCAGGCGAGCCCTGATGCGCCCCCACCAGATCTCATCCAGCCGGGGGCGGTCCTGCGCCTCGCTCCAGCGTTCGAGATCGACCCTGAAGGGCCTTCCATCCTCGTCGAGCAGAACTCGCCGTCGCTCGCCGACCGCCTCCTCGACATAAAGATGCGCCTTCACCGCTCACGCCCCCAGCGTCGCCCCGGAGGGAACCCCAGGCCTTCAAGCATCGCAGCCGCTTCATGGAGCGGCAGCCCGACCACGGCCGAGTAGGAGCCGCTGATGTCTGGAATGAAGGCGCCGGCCAGCCCCTGGATTGCATATCCTCCCGCCTTACCGCGCCACTCGCCGGAGGCCAGATAACCCTGCATTTCAGCCAGGGAGAGGCGCTTGAACGTCACGCGCGTCTCCACGCGCCGTCTCGCCATACGACCATCGGGGGCGATGACCGCGACTCCGGTGATCACATCATGTCGCCGACCTGACAGACGTTCGAGGCAGGCGCGCGCCTGCTCAAGGGTTTCCGCCTTGGGAAGACAGCGCCGGCCGCACGCTACGACCGTATCAGCAGCGATGACGAAGGCGCCGGGGTGATCCTGGCTCGCCCGCCTCGCCTTGAGGTCCGCGAGACGCGAGGCCAGATCTGCAGGCTTCTCGCCAGTGAGAGGGGTTTCGTCCACATCCGCCGGCGCCACGAGGTCCGGAGCCAACCCCGCCTGGGTCAGCAACATCACACGCCGGTCGCTGGCGCTGGCCAAAACCAGCTGCGGCCGACCGATAACCCCGTTCGCGCCGGTCACTTGAACCGGTAGGTGATGCGTCCCTTGGTCAGGTCGTAAGGCGTCATCTCGACGAGCACCTTGTCCCCGGTGAGGACGCGAATGCGGTTCTTGCGCATCTTGCCCGCTGTATGGGCGATGATTTCATGTTCATTCGCCAGTTTCACGCGAAACGTGGCGTTGGGCAGCAATTCTACGATCACGCCCTCGAATTCGATCAGTTCTTCCTTCGCCATGAACTCCTCTTCCCCGGCGGTCCTGCGGGAGGCCCGTATATACGCATTCGGGTCCCGCCGTCGACCAGTCGTTGAGGCCTAGTTACGCGCGTGGAGGGCGCAAACGAGGGTGAAGAGGCGTCTTGCGGTGTCGAAATCGACTTCGACCTTGTCAGCGAGACGTTCAACGAGAAGCTGAGAGCCTTCATTGTGAAGCCCCCTCCGACCCATGTCGATGGCCTCGATCTGAGCGGCCGAGGCGTTGCGAATCGCATCGTAATAGCTGTCGCAGATCAGGAAGTAGTCCTTGATGATCCGTCTGAGCGAGGTGAGGGACAGGATGAAGCGCCTGACCGGGGCGCCGCCTTCCTCGCTCACATCGAACACCAGGCGATTGTCGGCCAGGGACAGGAGGATCGAGTAAGGCCCTCCCTCATGGCCGACCACCGAAAAACTGTTTCCCTCGATCAGGTCAAAGATCGCCACGCGCCTCTCGTGATCAGCCTCCGGACCTGCGGGAGCAAGGCTTCGTTCGTCGATCTCGATTGCGACGATGCGTCGGGGCGAGGTCATGTCGATGTCGACCTCACGGATACGGATCGGGCGTGGGCCGGAAGCCCCTCGCACCCGGCGAGCGTTTCAGCGGCAGGACCCAGGGCCCGGAAGGCGTGTTCAGAGATGCGCTGAACCGATGTTCGCTTCATGAAATCCAGCACCGACAGACCGGAGGCGAAACGCGCCGCTCCGGACGTCGGCAGCACATGGTTGGATCCGGTGACGTAGTCCCCGAGAGCCTCTGGAGCGAAACGACCGAGGAAAAGCGCTCCGGCATGGCGGATCTCATCGCCGATCAGATCGGGGTCCTCGACGGCGATCTCCACATGTTCGGGAGCGATGCGATTGACGATATCGGCGGCCTGGCTCAACGGCGCGATCACCACCGCCCCATAGTCGTTCCAGGACGCCCGGGCCGCATCCGAGAGCGAGGCGAGCATAGCGTCCGCAGCCTTCAGCACCCGGTCTGCGAACGCAGCCGAATCGGTGATCAGAATGGCCTGAGCGAGAGGATCATGTTCGCACTGCGAGAGCAGATCGGCTGCAATCCAGTCGGGAGGATTGGCCTCGTCCGCCACCACGGTGATTTCGGAAGGACCGGCGATCGTGTCGATGCCGACATCTCCGAAGACAATGCGCTTGGCGGCGGCGACCCATGCGTTTCCGGGACCGACAATCTTGTCGACCGGACGCAGGGGTCCTGCTCCATAGGCCAGGGCGGCGACAGCCTGAGCGCCCCCGATGGGATAGTACTCGCTCACGCCCGCAAGTTTCGCCGCATAGGCTACAGCCGGATTGATCCGGCCGCCCGGAGCGGGAGACACCAGAGCCAGACGCGAGACGCCGGCGGTTCGCGCCGGGATGGCGTTCATCAGAAGAGAGGAGGGATAGCTCGCCCGACCGCCCGGAACGTAAAGCCCCACCGCATCGATGGCGCTCCATCGCCAGCCGAGCTCGGCGCCGGTCGCGTCCCTAAAGGCGTGAGACGCGGGTAATTGCTGACGGTGGTAAGCCTCAATGCGCGAGGCGGCGAATTCGAGGGCGCGACGAACCGGCTCGGGGCAAAGATCGGCGGATTTCGAAAGATCCACGTCATCGGAAGTCAGGGTCGACGGCTCAAGAGTCAAACCGTCGAACTGCTTCGTCAGCTCGACCAGGGCCGAGGCGCCCTCCCGCCTCACCCGGCGAACGATCTGGGTCGCGGCAAGCATGACGTCATCCGACGACCCGGCCCGACGAAGATCGAGAAAGGCGGCGAAGTCCGCGCTGAAATCCTTATCTGTCCCTGAGAACCAGCGCACGCTCATGGGCGCGTTCCATGATCAGGCTTTCTTCGGGTCGGCCAGACAGGACCAGTGTCTTGGAGCGTCGCCTCAAGACACTCAACCTGAACCATCAGGCGACCGCCGCCGGCGAAAGCGAGCTCGACCTCTCCGGCCGGCGCCTCCGCCCCCGGATGAAAGCGGACATCAAGGAGGGAGAGGACATCGTCAACGCCTCGGGGCAGGGCCTGCGAACGGACATTGAGAACTCCGGACAAGGCGAGAATCGCCCGCGATCGGAAGTAGGGAGGGCGCCGCCCTGCCCGCTCCCACTGAAAACGATTGACCTCGAGCCCGAAACTGCGCGCTCGACGATTGAACGCCATGTCCTGCGGACGCACGAGGGCGTCCTGCACGGCGGCCGCCATGAGGCTGAGACCTTCGGCGTCATCCGCCAGGAGCCTGAGACCGCCCGTTTCCGCCATTCATCGCCGCCTTCGCGCCGCCGGTTACCGCAACCGCGCAACCCGTTCGTCAGCCCTCGCCGACGGGTTGTGACCTAGACTAATTCCCGTCCGTTCTCCAGCGCCATTGTGCACCGCATCACGATCCGTCGCTGAACGTCAGATCGATCCGCTCAGACGTGTGATCCGGGCGCCGCAACGACCGAGTTTTTCCTCCAGCCGTTCAAACCCGCGATCGAGATGGTAGACCCGATTAACCATCGTCTCGCCGTCCGCAGCGAGCGCCGCGATCACAAGGCTGACAGAGGCCCTCAGGTCGGTCGCCATCACCTGCGCGCCCTTCAGCCGACGCACGCCTCGAACAGTGGCCTCGCGGCCCCTGACGGTAATATCGGCGCCAAGACGATTGAGTTCGGGGGCGTGCATAAAGCGGTTTTCGAAAATGTTCTCCCGAATAAGGCTCGTCCCGTCCGCGATGGTCATCAGGGCCATGAACTGGGCCTGAAGATCAGTGGGAAAGCCTGGATGCGGGGCGGTGTCGACGTCGACCGCACGTATGGGCCCATCGCCCCGCGACACCCGGATGCCGCCCTCTTCGGCCACCACCTGGATCCCTGCAAGGCGGAGATGGTCGATCAGAGAGACCAGATCCTCCGCCCTCGCCCCTTCAAGGAAAACCTCGCCGCCTGCGGCCGCGGCGGCGATCGCATAGGTGCCGGCCTCGATCCGGTCCGGAATAACGTCATACCTCCCGCCGCCGAGCCGCGAGACGCCCTGAATCCGGATGATCGGGGTTCCCGCGCCCGTGATGCGCGCCCCCACTGAATTGAGACAGAAGGCGAGGTCCGCGATTTCCGGCTCGCACGCGGCGTTCTCAAGGATGGTCTCGCCGTCCGCGAGGGCTGCGGCGAGCATGGCGTGCTCGGTCGCACCGACCGACACGAAGGGAAAGAGGATATGCGCACCCTTGAGCCCACGGAGAGCGGCCGCCTTCACATATCCCTGCTCGATAACGATGTCCGCTCCCATGGCCTCGAAGGCCTTGAGATGAAGATCCACAGGTCGTGCGCCGATGGCGCAGCCGCCGGGAAGAGACACGGTCGCATGCCCGATCCGCGCAAGGAGCGGCCCCAGCACGTTGAACGTCGCCCGCATCTTCCGGACAAGATCGTAAGGGGCGATGGTCGAGGAGATCGTCTCCGCATCGAGGCGGCAGACCGAAGATCCCGCCGGCCAGTCGACGCGCACGCCCAGCTGCTCGAGCAGTCGGGCCATGAAGCGGGTATCGGCCAGATTGGGCATGGAGCTCAGCTGAAGGGGCTGGTCGCAGAGGAGCGCCGCAGCCATGAGCTTCAGGGCCGAGTTCTTCGCCCCGGAGATGGGTATGACCCCATTCAGGGGGCCGCCGCCGTGAATCGATAATCTGTCCATCAAAAACCCTAGATCAGCGACGGCTTCGACCGCAAGCCGAGGCGAAGGTTAAAGCTCGGCGCCGTCGGGGTTTTCAGGGGCGGCAGGGGGTCGGGCAGTCGCCTTTCGTCGCCTCAGATTGGCCCTGAGCGCCCGGGCGAGGCGCTTCTCGCGATCCTCCTTCACGTTCCGGGATTTAGCTTCCTCATCCTTTTCCGGGGGTTTCATGTCGATCTCTCCGTTGATCGCCCCTTCCCACGGGAAGGGGTTTCGTTTATGCGATCGCCTTCACGAACCTAGACCGCCGCAGTAGCTCAGTGGTAGAGCGCATCCTTGGTAAGGCTGAGGTCGGGAGTTCAATCCTCCCCTGCGGCACCAGTTCGGTGATTTCAACCGGTCCTTTTCACCTCGCCACAGCCAGACCCTCCCGTCCTGCGACGGTCCGGACCCTCCCTAGCCCAGGCGTCCTCAGCCTTGCGGTCACCGGTATCGCGACCGGATCTCCATCTGCTGACGCGCCTGATCAAGATCGGCTCGGGTGTCGATGTCCGCCAGGAGAGCCTCGGGGGCCTCGGTTGACGCCACGCGACGAATTGGATCCCGCATCACGTCGCGCGCCCCCTCATCTCCGTCCAGAGCCTCGAGCGCCTCAAAACAGGCCGCATCAAAGGCGGTCGGCGGGCGGACCAGCTCCCTGGAGCCTGAATGAACGATGCTGATCCGCTCCGGTCCGCCCAGACGCTCAAGAACCCGCTCAAACACGCTCGGCTCGAGAAAAGGCGTGTCCGCCATGCATAGGACGATGGCGTCCGGACGGAACTGCCTCGCAATGCGCACCCCGACCGAAATCGAATGGCCGAGGCCCCTCGACGGCTTCGAGTTCAGAGCGATCACGAACCGGTCCTGCAGGATCTCCCCGATCCGCGGAATGTCGACGGGACAGACAGCAATGCGGGCCAGCCAGTCCTGAGAAGCCAGGACAGCGGCCGGATGGGCGATCAGAGGTTGACCGTCGAGGTCCTGGAGCAGCTTGTCACGCCATCCGAAGCGCCTCGAACGTCCTGAGGCGAGGAGAATGACGGCCGATCTGTTCATCGGGACGCTCAAGACCGGGCCTCCCCCGATGCTCTTACAGCCAGTAT
The DNA here is from genome assembly GCA_018969425.1 of Alphaproteobacteria bacterium. Classification (GTDB taxonomy): domain Bacteria; phylum Pseudomonadota; class Alphaproteobacteria; order Caulobacterales; family Hyphomonadaceae; genus UBA7672. Next base: position 10,311 of record JAGWYJ010000031.1, read on the forward strand.
CTCCGCCAGGGCGGAGACGGCCAGAACCGCCGGATCTCTCGACGGAAAGAGGCCGATCGGTCCCTTGAGACGTTCGATGTCATCGGGACCTGCGCCCAGCTCCCTCAGGGTCTCGAGCCTGCGGCTGTGGGTCTGTCGCGATCCCAGCGCTCCGACATAGAAGGCCGGGCTGCGCAGAGCGTCGAGAAGGAGGGCCGTCTCCCATTCATGTTCATGGAACAGACAGGCGAGCGCGGTGTCGGCATCGAGCGGCAGGGCCGGGGCCTGGGTGGGCACGGTGAGAGAGATCAGCGTGTCCGCGTAAGGGGTGCAATACTCGAGCGTGGCGCGTTCCTGACTTGCGACGACGATCTCGCATCCGCCGACACGGGCGAGCTTGGCGAGAGCTACGATCTCCCACCCTCGTCCCGCAAGAACCAGACGCAGACGCGGAGCAAAGCGACGTCGGAACTGCCCCTTCCCCGCCATCTCGTCGGAGCGACCCACACGCATGGCTGAGGTTGCGCCCCCGATCCCAAAGATCAGGGAGAAGGATCGCCTCGCGGCCGCCTGATCGAGAGCCTCGGTCAACACTCCCGGATCTGGAGAGGCGTCGACATGAAGATCCACCCCCCCGCCGCAGGGAAGGCGAACATCGAGAAAGGGTGAGCCGCGGCCGTAGCGAAGCTCCCGGTCCCGCCCAAGCGCGAGAGCCGCACACGCCTCCTCGACGAGCGCCGTCTCGAGGCATCCTCCTGAGATCGATCCTGCAAAGCGTCCGTCGGCGGCGACAGCGATCTGCGCGCCGAGGGGTCTCGAGAACGGTCCGTCGAGCCCCGTCAGGGTGACCAGAGCCGCCCGTCGCCCCGAAAGGAGTTCGGTCCGGGCGAACGACAGAACCTCGTATTCATCCGAAAGGCCCGGGGGAGGAGACGGACGCGCCTCGCGCCCCTCATGAGACGCTTGTCCGCTCTCCCGAGGCGTGGGGGCGTCGCTCATATGCCGGCTCCCCTCTTCACGTCTCATCCTCTGTCGGTCAGGGGCGGGTCTGTGTCCTGCGTCTCGCCCGTCCCGATCCATCCAGGAGACCCGGCAGGCCAGGGCGACCCAACCCCACAAAAAACCTTTGCATTCCCAGCCGTATCGGGCCTAGCGCTTCGGCACGAAGGTGGTACCGAGTTAAATTTGACGGGTCAACGCGCGTTCGGGCGGCGGGAGCAGCGCATGGAGTTCGCCGAGGGTCGGCTCATCACGGAGGTTCGCGGTCCCTGCGGATGGCTCACCTTCAATCAGCCTGAACGACTGAACGCGATCCGCCTCGACATGTGGCTCGCCCTGCCCGAGGCGGTCGCCCGGCTTGATGATGACGAACGGACCGCGGCGATTGTCGTCCAGGGGGCAGGCGCCCGGGCCTTCATCTCCGGGGCGGATATCGGAGAATTCGGGCGCGCCCGTTTCAACGCCGGCTCCAACCGTCCTTTCACCGAAGCGGTGATGGCGGCGACACGCGCCCTCTCCACCGCACGAAAGCCTGTGATCGCCATGATCCGGGGATATTGCATCGGGGGCGGAGTGGTGATCGCAAGCGCCTGCGATATGCGTCTGTGTTCCCATGACGCCCGGTTCGGCGTGCCGGCCGCACGCCTGGGTCTCGGCTATGAGCTCGACAACTACAAGCGGCTCGCCGCCATTGTGGGCGCGCCGCTGGCGATCGAGATGCTCACCACGGCCCGCCAGCTCACGGCCGAAGAAGCCCTTCAGGCGCGTTTTGTCAGCCGCATCTGTCCGTCGGCCGAGCTTGAGGCGACGGTGGGCTCCTATGTCGACATGATCGCAGCGAATGCTCCCATGACCATCCGCGCCGCCAAGATATGCAGCCGGGCGATCCTTGATCCAGGCCTTGAAGCGGACGCCGAAGCGGCGATCGACGCGTGCTTCGACAGCGAGGATTATCTGGAAGGGCGCACCGCCTTCTCAGACAAGCGACCTCCCAAGTTTTCCGGCTGCTAAACCGCCAGGATCGCCTATGACAACCACATCGGATCTCCTCGCCCAGCCCTTCTGCACGGTCTCGGAGATGATCGCGGCCCACAGCGCCGAGCGTCCTGATCATGCGGCGATCATCGACGGGACGACCACGATCACCTACCGCGACCTCGACATCGCGGTCACCGCCGCCGCCGCGGCCCTGTCGTCCAGAGGGATCGGGCCGGGGTGCGTCTCAGCCATCTGCGCTCCGACTTCCCACGCCTACGTCATCGCATTTCTGGGAACGTTGAGGGCAGGCGCCGCCGCCTGTCCGCTCTCGCCCTCGGTTACGGCCGACAGCCTGGCCGCGATGATCTCGGACTGCGGAGCGAGGGTCCTGTTCACAGACGACGCCGTATCGGCTTTTCTGGGAACGCGCCTTGCTGATGAGCGGATCGAACGCGTCTTTCTTGAAGGCGACGGCAAGCCGACCCTCGAAACCTTCTGTCGCTCCAGCGCACAGGACTTCACGCCTCCAGGCAACCAGCCCGGCGATCCTTTCAACATCATCTACTCATCCGGAACCACCGGGGCCCCGAAAGGCATCGTGCAGCCGCATTCCATGAGATGGGGACATGTGCGGCGCGCCGAAGGACTGGGCTATGGGCCGTCCTCTATCACCGTGGTCTCGACGCCGCTTTACTCCAACACGACATTGGTCAGCCTCATTCCAACCCTGGTGCGCGGGGGAACGCTGGTTCTAATGAGGAAGTTCGATGCGCGTGCATTTCTCGAGCTGTCGCAAAAGCACCGGGCGACCCACGCCATGCTGGTTCCCGTCCAGTACAGCCGCATCATGTCGTTGCCCGAGTTCGACCATTTCGACCTCTCGTCTTACCAGATGAAGACCTGCACCAGCGCTCCGTTTTCGGCGAGCCTCAAGGCGGACATTCTTGCACGCTGGCCTGGCGGCCTCGTCGAGATCTTCGGAATGACCGAGGGCGGCGGCTCCTGTCTGCTCTATGCCCATGAACATCCCAACAAGCTTCATACTGTGGGACGTCCAGCGCCCGGACACGATATCCGGATCATCGACGAAGCCGGCCGCGAGGTCTCCCCAGGCGCTTCAGGCGAGGTGGTCGGGCGGTCGGCTGCGATGATGACGGGGTATCACAATCAACCGGCAAAGACGGCGGATGCGGAATGGCGAAGCCCCGCAGGCGACCGGTTCATTCGGACTGGCGACATCGGCCGTTTTGACGAGGACGGCTTCCTCGTTCTGGGCGATCGCAAGAAGGACATGATCATTTCCGGAGGGTTCAACATTTATCCCAGCGACCTCGAGGCCGAGCTCTCCCGTCACGAGGCGGTCGCCGAATGCGCGGTGGTCGGGGTCGCATCGGCAGAGTGGGGCGAGACGCCGGCCGCGTTCGTGGTGCTGAAGGCTGGGACCTCAATCGAGGCCGATGCGCTCAAAGCCTGGCTCAATGACCGCGTCGGTCGGATGCAGCGGCTATCGCATCTGAGGCTCCTCTCAAGCCTTCCCCGCTCCAGCATCGGCAAGGTGCTCAAGCGGGAGCTGCGGGACGGTTTTAAAGTCGAGGCTGGCTGAACGACGGACAGACGCATTGCCGAGCCACGGGATGCGCCCTTATGGTCTGGCGTCATTTCCATCATCTGCTCTGACTGTCTGGAAAACCTGATGACCTCCTCTCCCCTCTCCGACGAAGAGCTGTCGGCGCGAGGCATGGCGATCGCCGTGCATGCACGCCGCAGGCCGGATCAGGCCGCACTGATCACCACCTCGGGACTGCGGAGCTGGTCTCAGCTCAACGCCCGGGCGAACCAGCTCGCGCGCCTGTTCCGGGCGCGGGGACTGAAGACGGGCGACGGCGTCGCCCTGCTTGCGCACAACGCTCCGGAGTTCGTCGAAACCTGGGCGGCCTGCCAGCGCGCGGGATTAAGGCTCACGGCCGTCAACTGGCATCAGTCGCCAGAACTGGTCGCCTACGTGACCGCCAATTGCGACGCCCGGGCCCTGGTGGCGAGCGCGCGCTTCCCCGCCGCCGCGCTTCAGGCCTCACGGGAAGCCGAGCAGCTTAAAGTGCGCCTCTGCTTCGCCGGAGACATTGAAGGTTTTGAGGACTTCAATGCGCTGATCGCCGAACAGGATCCGGGCGATCTCGCCGACGGGGAGCCCGGCTCGGTCATGCTTTACACCTCGGGCACCACAGGGCGTCCCAAGGGCGTCTACCGCGCCACGCGACCGGTCGTCTCCCAGCTGACCGCCACGGTCAATCAGACCGCCCAGTGGCGGCCCGAGAGCGATATCGCGCTCGTGACGGGGCCTCTTTATCATGCAGCTCCGCTCAACCTGAACCTCGTCACCCCTATCCAGATGGGGGTCGCATGCGTCCTCATGGACAAGTGGGACGCTGAAGAAACTCTTCGCCTCATCGAACGACACGCCGTCACGCACACTCATGTCGTGCCGACGATGATGCATCGCCTGCTCCAGCTCGATGAGACCGTGCGGGGCCGTTATGACATCTCGTCGATGCGCTGGATCCTCCATGGAGCGGCGCCCTGCCCGGCTCATGTGAAGCGGGCGATGATCGAGTGGTTTGGTCCGGTGCTCTATGAGTACTATTCGGCGACCGAGGGGGGCGGGGTCTTCATCACGTCCCCGGAGTGGCTGGAGCGACCCGGATCCGTCGGCAGACCGGTTCCAGGCGTCGAGGTCCGGGTGCTCGATCCCGAAGGAGCTATCTGTCCGCCCGGAACCGAAGGCGCCGTCTACATGAAAGCGCCGGCCACGGGCCGGTTCGAATACTACAAGGACGCGGCCAAGACCTCGAACGCCTATCGGGGTGACTGGTACACGCTCGGCGATATGGGTCGCTTCGACGAGCAGGGCTTTCTCTTCCTGACCGGTCGAACCGCAGAGCTCATCATCTCAGGCGGGGTCAACATCTACCCGGTCGAGATCGACGACGTGATCATCCGGCATGAAGCGGTGGCTGATGCGGCGGTGATCGGAGTGCCGAACGAAGACTGGGGTGAAGAGATTAAGGCGGTCGTGGAGCTCAAGCCGGGGTTCTCGGCTGATGAGACGACGGCCGCGTCCATCCTCGCCTTCGCCCGCGATGCGCTTCCAGGCTTTCAAAGGCCGCGGACTGTCGATTTTGTGGAGGCCCTCCCGCGCTCGGCGGCGGGCAAGGTGCTCCGGCAACTTGTGCGTGAGCCTTATTGGGCGGGCCGAACGCGCCGGATCTGAGCTCGCGCCTCAGGAGGTTCGAAGCGCTGAGGCCTGAGAGGGCGAAAATGTGCCCTCGGCTCACAGATGGACGCCCCCCACTGAGAGCGGGTCTTCGCCCCCCATGCGATGGCGTCTGCCTGCAAAACGCGAACCTGACATGAGCGACAACAGGTCAACACCTTAAAGGCGCAGACGCTCAAAAAGAAAGGCCGCGCTGTCGCGCGGCCTTTCCCGTCCTGAGACGATACCTCTCAGATCAGAACTGGGTTCCGACCCGGAGGAACATGGTCCGACCGAGGAGGTCGTACTGGGTTCCAAAGATCGGAGCGTTTCCAAGACGGCTGCCGACGTTTGCCGAAATGATCGGCGGCTGAGCGTTGAAGATATTGGCCACACCGCCGGTGACGGTGACCTTGTCTCCCCTCCAGCGGACCGAGAGGTCGTGGGTGAAGTACTGCTCGGTGCGCAGGAGGCGACGAGCAGCCCGGCCCTGATAGGTGACGTTCTCAGCGTAGAAGACAGAGTTGTCCGTCTTGCCGACATAATCCACGAACCAGGAGTACGTCATGTCGCCGCGACGCAGCGAGAACTGAGCGTCGCCCGTCCACTCCGGATCACCGATCGACCCGTTGAAGTCGTTGGTGTTGAAGCCGGACACACGGGTCGGCGCGAACAGACGGTTCACGTCTTCCTGGGTGTTGGTGGCGTTGACGTCGACAACCAGGTTGCCGAAATCAAACTCGTGCTCGTAGCGAACCGCGATATCGATACCGTGGGTCGCCTGCTGGTTCACGTTCACATAGCTGTCGTTGACGGTCAGGATCTGGTTGGCGCGGGGGCTGGAAGCCGGCGCACGCGACAGCAGATCGCAGAAGGCGTTCGGATAGACCGGGGCCGCATAACAACCGGAAACGATCGATCCAGCGCCGAGCTGGGCCACCTGATCGAAGATGGTGATGTCGAAATAATCGATCGCCACGCTGAGGTTGATGAAAGACGGCGTGAAGATAAAGCCAAGGGTCGAAGCTTCGGAGGTTTCTGCAGAGAGAACCCCCTTGCCGCCGCCGGTAACCACTTCCGCCGAGGAACCGGCTGCGATGTAGTTGCTGGGCACGCCCGCCGTCGCGCAGTTGGCGCGAATGTTGGTGTTCGTGCTGTTGCCCCAGTCGCTGCAGGGATCGATCGACGTCTGAGACGCGAACGAAGTCTGGTTGCCCAGGAACAGCTCGTAGAGAGCCGGAGCGCGGTAGGACGTGCCCTTCGTTCCGCGAACGCGGATCGAGGGGGTGACCTGCCAGTTCAGACCAGCCTTCCAGACGCTGTCGGAGCCGTAGCTGTCATAGTCAAACGCCCGGGCCGAACCGTTGAAGGTGAGTTCCTCGATGAAGGGGACGCCCTTGAGCAGCGGCACGTCCAATTCCACGAAGGCTTCGGACACATTGTCCTCGCCGCGCGTCGGCAGAGCCGACGAGATGCCCCAGAGCCTCTTCTGCTGAGCGTTAAGGCTCGGCGTGTCGTCGATCTCGAAGGCCCGGTATTCCGCACCGACTGCGAGACCCACGTCTCCTGCGGGAAGCGAGAAGAGATCGCCCGTCGCCACAGCGCTCACCACGGACTGCGTGTAGGACGTTGTTCCGCGGTCGATTGAGGTCAGCAGATTATAAACGTCAGCCGAGTAGTTGCCCGAAAGGAAGTCGGCCGAGAAGGGATTGTAGGTCGGGCCGTAGTACTTGCCGTCAGCGCGGGCGTAGTTCGCATCGCCCGCCGTCTCGTTCTTGATGTTGTTCTGAATGTATTCGCCTTCCGACTGGGTGTAGGAGGCGTTCGCCTCCCAGGTCCAGGTCGAGAGGAAACCGGTGTCGCCGAAGTCGCCCTTCAGCTTGGAGTTGATATAGTAGTAATCAACATTCACGTCGGTGTTCAGCGGCCAGATGGTGACCGGCTGAGTGAAGGACGTGGGGCCGAACGGAGACGTGAAGGAGCCAGGAACGTCATAGTAGAGCGCCCCACCGACGAAGGGGAAGAACTGGCGAACTTCGCGGCTCTCGGTCTCGCGGCGAGTGAACAGACCCTCGGTCGTCCACTGCATTCCGAGCACGTCCATGTCGTACTTGCCGTAAAGGCTCGCACGCTGCACGCCTGAGAGAACGTCCGCATCGAGATACTTCTGGGAGTTGAGAACGTCTTCAAAGTACGCGAAGCCTGTTGTGGAGGTCAGGTAGGTCCGGTTCGCACGGGGACGATATCCCGGGAACGGTCCCGTTGTGATCCCGTCTGGCGAGGGCACGTAACGGTTGCCGTTGCTGGCGAGGATCGTGTTGAAATAGATGTTGGTCGAGTTGCATCCGCCGAGGCTCGTATTGGCAAGGATCGAGCGGTCGATACGGTCGAGGCGCTGGCCCGTGGCCGGATCGAAGACCAGGTCCTGAGCGCAACGCGACCAGCTGCGATCTCCATTCGCGAGGCTGTCACGCTTTTCGTATTCAGCGGCGAGCATAAGCGTGCCGCCCCAGTCGAAGTCAAAACCGATGCCGCCGTTCAGCGAGAAGGATGCGCCCCCCTGCTCTTCGGGACGGTTGACCTGCATGGTCAGCTCGGGCTTGGCGATCGAGGAGCGGGTGATGACGTTGGCCACGCCTGCGACGGCGTCCGAACCGTAGATCGAGGACGCGCCGTCCTTCAGGATCTCGACGCGGCTGATGATCGAATCCGGGATGACGTTCAGGTCGAATGCGCCGACCTGACCGCGGGTTCCCGAAGGGCCAGGACGCTGGCCGTTCAGAAGGACGAGGCTGCGCTGCGCGCCGAGGCCGCGGAGCGAGACGGAGTTGATCCCAACGCCGCCTTCGACGACGAAGCCGCCGAACTGGTTGTTGATCTGAACCGAACCGTTGGCGATCGAGGAGCCCTGAAGGATTTCAGCCGTATCCACGAGACCTTCAAGCTGGGCGCTCTCAGCGGTGATGACCGTGATCGGCGCGGACGAGGTGTAAACATCGCGAGCGATGCGCGAACCCGTGATCACGACCTTTTCGCCAGAAGCGGGAGCTTCCTCAGCCGGCTTGGTGGTCTCCACCGGAGCGGGAGCGTCCGGCGCAGCGGCCGGAGGGGTCTGGGCCGTCGCCGCACCCATCGCCAGAGACAGGGCGCCGATCGCCGCGCCACCACGGAAGAACCTGCGCAGCATCGCGCTGTTATTTGTCATCATGAACCCCAGTTAACCGAATTCAACGGACGCCCGATCTTTCACAGGCGATTCCCTCCTTTGGCATAAGGGCGTTCAACGCCGCAATCTTCTTGCCTCAGCAGGGCCCCTCTTCCGCCGCATTTACGAAAGGGCTGTGACTTTTTCGCTACAATTGATCTGGCGCAGTGAGGGAAATTTTTACCCTGAGCGAACTGGCTGCGCGCAAGACCTTGCGCCGCACGACCGAAGCCTCCATTTTCCATCTCGGATCGAACCGATCCGTCACCAAATTCGAGGGGCTCCCGCGTGTTGTCGAGATGGCTTGGACTGGGTGCGTCGCTCGCTTTGCTGGGATCAGCCCCGGCGTTCGGGCAGGCGCTGAACATTGAGGATATCGCTCGCATCCCCGTGGTCTCGGGAGTCTCGATGTCCGCTGAAGGGGATACGCTGATCGGCATTGTTGCGGACCCGAGAAACCCGGACGCACGCGCCCTCGCCACCTGGAATATTTCCGGGGTCGATGGAACCAAGCCACTGGCGGTGACCAGCGTCACGCCCGGCAATAACAAAATGGGCTTTATTCAGGCCAGCGCTCTCAAGGCGGGCAAGGTGATCGCCATCGCCAGCCAGGCCTGGACGGGCAACCTCAACGGGTGCGGCGAAGGTAAGGTGACCGGGGCCACCAAGACCTACCTTTATAAATTCTACCTCACGGATAACTCGATCCAGAAATTCGATGATCCGTTCTCCGGCGGACGAGCGGTCGGCGTGAGCGAAGAAACCCAGCGCTGCCTTGAGATCGGGTCTTCACCCGGGATCGTCGACCTGCCTCTCGACCCGGAAAACGTGATTCTTGTCCAGACGGACGCCGCCTCGCTTCAGGCTCGCTACTCGAAGGTCAACCTCAAGACCGGCAAAACGGAATTCCTTTTCCGGGAGAGCGGCTCGTCAGGAATCGGGCTTCTCGATCCGCGGGACGGGACGATCCGGACACGCTCGAAAGTCGAGCCGGTCGGGAATAACGAGTATGAGTTCCAGACCCTTATCCTGAATCCCGACACCAAGGACTTCGACCTCGAAGCCCCGCTGACGGTCGATTCCAAGGATCGTCGGACGGTCGACATCGCCGGTTATGATGAGAGCACTGGCAAATATTACGTTCTGACGGACAAATTCTCAGACAAGGTTGAGGTCTATCTCTACGACGCCAAGACGGACTCCTTCGACAAGGAACCTCTTTTCAAGCATGCGGACTTCGACGCGTCGGGCGTTGTGCTCAGCCGCAGGGCCTCCAATTTCGGCCAGCTGCTCGGCTTCCGGTATCTGGCTGGCGATTCTGAGACCTACTGGATCGATCCTGAGATGAAATCGATCCAGGACGGCCTCAATGCGACCTTCAAGGGTCAGTCCGTGACCCTTATCGACATGACGCAGGACCTCTCCAAGATCCTGTTCTCGGCCGAGGGTCCGCGGAACGCCCCGGCCTATTACCTGTTGCTCAACAAGAGCAAGGTTCTGGGGATCGGCGGCGAACGCCCGACGGTCAAACCCGCTTCGCTGGGCGATCGTACGCTTGTCTACTATGAGGCCAGGGACGGGCTGAAGATTCCCGGCTTCCTGACCCTGCCGCCGAACTTCAAGAAGGGAGACCCGGCGCCGCCCGCCATCGTCCTTCCGCATGGCGGCCCGTGGGCCCGTGACTTCGTGGGCTGGGACGCGACCGGCTGGACCCAGTTCCTCGCCACCCGCGGCTATGCGGTCCTTCAGCCTCAGTACCGCGGAAGCACCGGCTGGGGCCATACGCTCTGGACCGCGGGCGATGCGGAGTGGGGCCAGAAAATGCAGGACGATAAGGATGACGGCGCCGAGTGGATGATCCGCGAAGGCTACGCGGCGCGCGGGCGGGTGGCCATATTCGGCTACTCCTACGGCGGGTTCGCCGCCTTCGCCGCCGCCGTGCGCCCCAATGGTCCCTTCAAGTGCGCTATCGCCGGAGCGGGTGTCTCCAACCTCACGAGGATCGGTAATAACTGGGGTGAAAGCCGCCTTCAGCGGGCGGTCCAGGGGCGGACCGTGAAGGGCATGGATCCCATGCAGAACACGGACAAGCTGGCCATGCCGATCCTGATTTATCACGGCGATCGGGATGTGCGCGTTCCGCTCTTCCACGCCACAGACTTCCACAATGCGGTCAAATCGACTGGCAAGTCGAAGCTCGTCGTTCTCAAGGACATGGGACACCAGCTCGACAAGTGGACCCCCGAGAACCACCGGGACTCGCTGGCGGCGATCGAGGCTTTCCTCAAGAACGACTGCCAGCTCTGAAACGTCTGACCGACGTTACAATCTCTGAAACAACGGGCGTCCGGTCTTTGAACCGGGCGCCCTGTCTCTGTAGCGTGAGCAGATACACCGGACGATCTGCACCCAGATAAGCGATCATCCCCCGTTAGCGGCCGCTCCTGCCTTTTCCGCGCCCGGCGACCCGTCCCTTACGGACGCCGCCCGAGTTCTTGACCCGATCGCCCCGCTCTCGTTCGCGCTCGATCATAGTCACGATCGCCACGTGCTGCTGGCCATCGACGCCCGCATCATCTCAATCGCCGATAAAACCATTCGCCCCGGCGACAGTTTGGAACGGCTCCTCGATGTGGGTCGATTTACCGAAGCGGCATATACTTTCCAGCGGGGTGTCGGCGGCCGAGGCTCGGAAGGCTGGCCGCGGAACCGTGTGGCAATCGCCTGCACCTCCAGGTGTGTCCCGGCGGCCGGAACGGAGTTGAGAAAGGGGGTCAGCCGTTGCGGGACGCGCCCAAACGGGCGCGCGGCTCCTGACGGAGACGAGGATCTGTCGTCAGGGCCCCGCCGGCGACTCACCAAATTCGCGTGACGCGACCATCGAAGACTGTATCGGCGGAGATCAGGGAGACGTTCATGAGTTGCGCGGTGGCCAGGATCAGTCGGTCGAAGGGGTCGCGATGATCCCAGTCGATCATGCCCGCCCGCAAGCAAATCTCGGGCGTGAAGGCCGCAGGCACGCCCCCCTGTTCCGACAGAATCGCGTCCAAGCGCCCGACAAAGGGAACCATCTCAGGCCATTTGCCGAGCCTGACCTTCTGGGAGATTTCGAAGAAACTAATCGGGCTGACCAGGACCACCTCGGCGCCCGCAATCCCGGCCAGCGCTGCGGATGATAGCCGGCTGCCCGAGGACAAACTCCAGGTCCATGCATGCGTATCAAGCAGGACGGCGGTCACGGACCGGTGTCCTCCAGCCGTTCGGGCTGGCCTTCCCAGGCGGCGAGATCATCTTCCGTCGCCGACGCAAGGAAATCTGGCCCTGGACCCAATGCGGAGCCCAGCAGAGCCATCCGGAACCCGCCTTTCACGATGGGAACCAGGCGCACCATGGGCGTATTGCCCTTGGAGATGACGATCTCCTCACCCGCCATCGCGGCTTCGATCAACCGGGACAAATGGGTCTTGGCGTTATGAATTGTGACTTGCCGCACCTTGCCCTCCAGTCTTCGGCTATATTAGCTTAGTTTAGTTAGTCTTCAATAGTCGTCCGGAAACCAGTTTTCCCTCTGCGGCTGAGGTCGCAGAGCACCGGGGAGAGACGCCCCATCCCCGGCGACAAGGTTTCATCTCGGGTGACCTGACCCGAAATTTTCGGACACCCCCAATTTGAATAACAAACAGGACTCATAGAGCCCGACACGAATGTTTTCAGCTGTTAACCCGCGGGCCTTGCGTGACTGGCTGTAGACGAAGCACTCGAGCAAAGGGCCCAGCAAAGTGCGATCACGACTGATCACGCCTTCGTCGATCTCTCGTAACGCTGAAGGAAGGCCTGAATTTATCATCTGGAGCTTCGGCGTTTTGACCAGACGCTTGATCTCGCTTCGATGCCAGGGACGCAGGCGCGCCAGAAGACAGACGTGTTCAAGCAGAAGACTCCCGCGATCGATCGTCTTAGTTAAAAAAATCGACCCTTTGCCCCAGATCAGAGCGATTAAGCAATTTCCCGATCTTGACGGCCGCCGTATCGGTCAAGACCCGCATCATGCCTGCTTTCGGGACCTCTGTGATGTCCAGGACATCCCGCGATGCAAGGGACCGGGCAAAGTTTATCAGCCAGGTGCGCCCGACGGACCGGGTCGCTCCGGGTGAGGGCTTCTGGAAATCCACCCGCGAGACCCCGTTCGATGACATGCGCCAACGGAAAGGCGGCGCCTGCCGCTACCGTCTCCGCGAAGGCGTCGGGGAGGACGTGTGCGGGAGGCCAGCGGACGATTTCGGCCTGCGAGAGGGGCAGGAGTTGGATTTTTTAGACCCGCGCTGCAAGCGAGTCCGGCGCGATAGCGCCGAAAAACAGGTCGGCCGAACTGGTGATAAGGAAGCGGCCTGGGCGGGTGACAGCATCGACGGATCGCTTAATCGCCAGCCACAGGCCCGGTTCGCGCTGCACGTCCTCGACCACTGCACGATCAAGCCTGCGAACAAAGCCTGCGGGATCGGCCTCGGCTGCAGCGCCAACATCATCGTCATCGAGCGTTGATTAAGGACGTTCAGGGACATGCATAAGGGGCCCTAGACGTCCCTAGGCTCATGTTTTACCCGCGCTTTTGCGACACTCATGGCCCTACGAGGAGTCACAGGGACATAGCGGCTGGGCCAATTCAGAATGCGCCGAGATATCGCTCCCGCGGCAGCGACGTTTGCGCCCAGGGTCGCGAAGACTTCAGACAGGGGCGAGAACGGAACGGGCGAGGAGGTTTACGCGGACGGCGTAACCTCAGTCAGGATCCCGTTCACCGACAAGAGCCCCGATGGGCGGGAGTTTCCCGGACATCGCGGCCCGCAGAGCGTCGCGGTCAAGCGCGCCCTCCCAGCGACTCACCACGATCGCCGCCACCGCATTACCGATGAAATTGGTCAGCGCCCGGCATTCCGACAGGAAGCGGTCAACGCCAAGGATGAGAGCCATCCCCGCCACGGGCACGCTGGGCAGGACGGCGAGCGTTGCCGCCAGCGTTATGAACCCGGCCCCGGAGACCCCCGCTGCGCCTTTCGAGCTCAGCATGGCGACCGCCAGCAGAATAAGCTGGTCGGCCAGAGACAGAGGGGTGTTCGTCGCCTGGGCGATGAAAAGCGCCGCCAGCGTCATATAGATATTGGTGCCGTCGAGATTGAAGGAATACCCGGCCGGAACAACAAGGCCCACGACCGGCTTGGCGCAGCCCGCGCGCTCGAGCTTGGCCATCAGAGCTGGAAGCGCTGACTCGGACGATGACGTCCCCAGCACCAGGAACAGCTCATCCTTGAGATAGCGGATAAGACTGAAGATCGAGAACCCAGCCCAGAGACCCACCAGTCCAAGGACGATAATCACAAACAGGAAGGAGGTCAGGTACACGGAGGCGATCAGCATGCCCAGCTTCGCAATCGCCTCAATCCCCTGCGTGGAGATCAGGAAGGCGAAGGCCCCAAAGGCCCCGATGGGAGCGGCTCTCATCAGGATCGACACCATCCGGAAGACGGCCTGACTGACCGATTCCATGACCCTGACAGCGAGATCCGCCCGGTCGCCGGTCAGAGCGAGAGCGATCCCGAAGAGAATGGCGACGAACAGAACCTGCAGAATATTGCCGCCGACGAAGGCCCCCAGAAACGTGTCGGGAATAATGGCCAGAACAAAGCCGGTGACGCTGACATCGCCCGCCTTCTCCTGAAATCCCTGCACCTTCTGAATATCCCCGGCGCTGAGGCTCGAGACATCGACATTCATGCCGGCGCCAGGCTGAACGACGTTCGCCACGACGAGGCCGACAATGAGAGCGAGGGTCGAGAAAAAGAGGAAGTAGGTGAACGCCTTGAGGGCGACGCGCCCGAGCTTGGCCATGTCGCGCATGCCGGCGATGCCAATGGCGATGGTCAGAAAGATGACCGGGGCGATGATCATCTTCACCAGCTTGATGAAACCGTCACCCAGCGGCTTCAGAAACGCCTCGATCCAGGGATTGTCCGCCGCCGGATAGAGCCATCCGAGGACGCCTCCGGCGATGATGGCGAAGATCACCTGAAAATAGAGCTGACCGTAGAACGGGACGGGCTTTCCCGAGGCGACATTCGAGGATGGCGCAACCATGACCAGATCTCCCTTGAACGCCCGGAGGATCTTCGTCCTCCTCGGCGCGCTTCATCATCCGGCCGCTCGCCCGACCAGGCGCACCCCTAGAGGGACGAGTTCAGGACGTCGCCTGAGCTTCTTCCTCGGCCGAAGGGGCTTTCTGACCCGGCACACGTCCGGGAAGATAAAGAAGCAGGGGCGCCGCGACAAAGATACTCGAATACGTGCCGATGATGATGCCGAAAACGATCGAGGCGGCGAAACCGAACAGCACCGATCCGCCCAGGAACAGCATCGTGCCCGCCGCCAGCATCGTGGCGATCGACGTCATCAGCGTTCGCGAAAGGGTCGCCGTAATCGAGATATCGATAATGTCTGAAATCGGTAACTTCTTGTACTTCTTCAACATTTCACGAATACGGTCAAACACCACCACGGTATCGTTGATCGAGTAGCCCGCCACCGTCAGCACGCCCGCGACAATGGTGAGATCGAATGTCATTCGGGTGATCGAGAACAGCCCTATGACCGCGTAGACGTCATGGAAGGTCGTGACGAGCGCCGCCCATCCGAACTTCGATTCAAACCTGAACCAGATGTAGAGCGCGATCGCGATAATGGCGAGCAGCGAGGCGATAACCCCGTCGCGGAACAGCTCTCCGCTGACACGCGGCCCGACGGCGTCGACCTTGCGGATCTCGACGCCGGCGCCGAGGGCCGTCGTCACCTGTCTCGCCACCCCTTCGACATCCGCCCCGGTCTTCTCAACCGACAGTCGAATGAGCGCTGTCCGGCCGCCGTCCGTCGTGTTGACGGACGTCTCGCCGAGCCCGGCGGTCTCCAGCCGGTCGCGGACATCAGCGACTTCGAGAACCGTCTCGCTGGAAGCCTCGATAAGCACGCCCCCGGTGAAGTCCAGACCAAGATTGAGGCCCTGAACCGACAGAGAAATTGTGGTTGCGATGAACACGAGAGCGGTCACGACAAAGCCGACCATTCTCGCCTTCATGAAGGGAAGAGGCTTGGGATCCGGCTTCAGCGGAGCGTTCGGGTCGTGTTTGTCCCACCACATGGCGGCCTCTGAGCTCTTTTTTACGTTACGCGCCGACCCGGATCGGTCGATGGTCTGAGCTAGCAGGTGAGACGTAAAAGCGCCATGCAAAAAATATCTGCCGCTCAGTCTGGACATGGGGATCGCCTGCGGGGAGTGTCCGGCACCCCGCGTCAGGGGCCGGATTCCGAAGCGCCGAATGCGCGACACGGGTCGGCGCCTCCCGCCGGCTCTCCCATTCGCAACCGACCGACAGGACGATATCCGGGAATGCCTGAAGCCCACGATCCACAGGCCCTGCCCGGCGGAGCGTCCGGCGTGTCGCATATTCTGCTCAGCGCGGTTCGCGGAGACAGCGAGCGCATCACCCTGGGCGACATCATCGGGGCGCTTGACGCGCGCGCTTTCGGTCTCGCCACCCTGATGTTCGCCCTTCCGTCGGTCGTTCCCATGCCGCCGGGGGTTCCCACGATCGTCGGCCTCGCCCTGCTCATGGTGTCCGTCCAGATGGTGATCGGCCGCCAGGAGCTCTGGATTCCCGCCTTCATGGCCCGATGGTCGTTTCCGCGCGCTTCGCTGGTCTCGGCCATGGAAGGGCTCGCGCCGCGTCTGCGCACGCTGGAGACTATCGCCCGGCCCCGCCTCATGCCCGTCACCGGGACGATCGGAACGATCCTTATCGGTCTGATCATTCTGATCATGGCGCTGATCCTGATCCTTCCGCTGCCTCCGGGAGGAAATTTCCCCCCCGCCCTGGCCTGCGCCATTCTCGGCATGGGACTGGCGGAGCGCGATGGGGTGATCGTTCTGGTGGGAGCGGCCGGATCCATCCTCGCCCTGCTGGCCGCATGGGCGGTGACGGTCGGGTTCATCACCTATCTTCCGATCATAAGCGACTGGATCGCCCGGACCCTTGGGTTCTGACCGTCGTCCCGATACACTTTGGCACAAAGAGCGCGTTTTCCGGCGAATTCCTGCGACACCAGGCCCCTATATCCTGACCTTATGAGGAGCTCCCCCTCCTCATTCCATTCAGGAGTTACCCCATGACGCATCGTCCCCTTCTCATCGCCGCTCTGGCTGCGGCCGGCCTTTCCCTCTGCCTGCCTGCGGCCTACGCCCAGAAAGGTCCGCCGTCCGGAGGCCCCGGCATGGGCCCGCTCGGGCTGCTCGAACTCGACGCGAACAATGACGGAAAAATCACCCGCTCGGAGCTCGACACAGGACAGAAGACCCGTTTCGCCGCGATCGACGCCGACAAGGACGGCTTCGCCGAGCCGGAGGAAATGAGAGCGGCCGCCCAAAAGGCGCGCTTCCGAGCCCAGGATAAGGATGGCGACGGCAAGCTCAGCCCGGAGGAGGCGGAAGGGCCCCAGGCGGGCGGAGACGGCCGCCGAGGCAAGGGACGGGCCGATCGCGCGGGCGGACCGGGCGGCGATCGCCGCGGCCCGCGTCCTGACGGCGATGGAGACCGTAAACTCTCCTTCGAGGAGTTCTCCAAGCGCCCGGAAGAGGCCTTCACACGCCTCGACGCCAATAAAGACGGCGTCGTCACCCTCGCAGAACTCAAGGCGGGACGGGGGCCGGGCCGGTAATAGTCTTCCAAAATCCGCAGGCCGACATCCTCCTCTCCCCCGGCCTGCGGCCCGATGCAGCCTGTTGCACGCGCAACCCCTCGTGCGGCAGGCTGCCGATCGTTTCATGACCGGAACCCTGATTGATGGCGCCGCTGATTCTCATCGTTGAAGACGCCCCTTCGATCCGCGAGCCGCTCGCGCGATATCTGGAGACGAACCACTTCCGGGTTCGGACGGCAGGCGATGCGGCGGAGGCCGACACCCTTCTGGCTGCGCACGCGTTCGATCTTGTCATCGCTGATATCATGATGCCGGGCGAGGATGGGCTCAGCCTTTGCAGGCGCATTCGGGCTTCAGGAGCGCTTCCCGTCATCCTTCTCACCGCCCGGGCCGAAGAGGTTGACCGGATCCTGGGTCTTGAGGTCGGGGCCGATGATTACGTGGTCAAGCCGTTCAGTCCGCGCGAGCTTCTCGCCCGCGTGAAGGCTGTTCTCAGACGATCTCAGAGCCTTCCGCCGCGATCCGCGGAACCGCAGGCGAAGGGGTATGTTTTCGGGTCCTGGACCCTGAAGACCGGAGAACGGACCCTCGAAGGGCCCGACGGAGTGCTGACGCCCCTGTCGACAGGAGAATACACGCTTCTTCTCACCTTCCTTGAGCGACCCAATCTCGTCCTCAACCGCGATCAGCTTCTTGATCTTACCCGGGGTCGGGAAGCGGGCCCCTTCGACCGCAGCGTGGACAATCAGGTCAGCCGCCTCAGACGAAAAATCGAGACCGACCCGAAAGACCCCCAGTTCATCAAAACCGTCTGGGGCGGCGGCTACCGGTTCTCCACTGACGTGCGCGCCCTGTGAAGCGCCTCCTGCCTCAAAGCCTGTCGGGTCAGATCGCCATGGTGATGACCCTCGCCCTGCTGGCCGCGAGCGCCGTGAACTTCCTGTTTCTGGTGGGGGAGCGATCGCGGGCCGGACTGATCGAGATGAGCGGACCGCCCATGGCCCGGTTCGTGGATGCGACCGCAGAAGTCGCCAGCCGTCCGTCCGATCGTCGGGGGCCGCCCCCCGGACGACGCGGAAGGCCCCCGGGTTCCCGGCTTACGGTCGACGATTTCTCCCTCGCGGCGCGCCATCGCTACGAACCCCATCGCCAGCTTGAGCGACGCCTGCGCCAGGCGTTCGTCGACGCCGAGGTCAGGGTCGAGGAGGTCGCCGCCGCGACCCGGAGGGTCGGCGATCGTTCTCGTGACAGGAACCGTGGGCCCAATCGGCCCCTCGGGGGCCGGCTGGCGGGCCGGGAGGTCGCGATGTCGGCCCGGCTGGAGGACGGGCGCTGGGTGAACGCCTCCTTCGTGATGCGAGAGCCTGCGGGCGAGGACATGCTCAGTCTCGGCGCGAGCACGCTCATTCTTTTTGCGAGCGTTCTTGCCGCAGCTCTCTGGATCTCCCGGCGCCTGTCGCGCCCGCTCCGGGACCTCGCGGAGGCGAGCGCCAAGGTCGGATCGGGGGACGGCGGCGGGGATCTCCCCTTAAGCGGGCCCGAAGATGTGCGCAGCGCCATCTCGGCATTCAACGCCATGAACAGACGGGTAGAGGCCCTTTTGCGGGAAAAGGATGTAATGCTGGGAGCGATCGGTCACGATCTGAGAACCCCGCTCGCATCGATCCGGATCCGTCTCGAAACGATGGAGCCGGAATCAGAGCGAGTGAAGGCGATCGCCACGCTCGAGGAAACGGCCCAGCTGCTCGAAACCATTCTCGAGTTCGCACGGCAGGGTCGGTCTGCGGAGGCCCTTCAGAAACTGGACGCCGCCGTGCTTGTCGAAGACCTGGTCGAGGATTACGCGGACACCGGCGCACCGGTGTCCCTGGGCGAGCGAAGCCGGGCGCCGCTGGAGTGCCGACCCGTTCTCTTCCGTCGCATGCTGCGCAATCTGATCGACAACGCGGTGGCGTACGGGGGCTCGGCCCGCCTTCACGTGCGTCCCGGCCCCGATCAGACCGAGATCGCCGTGGAGGATGAAGGGCCCGGAATGTCGGCGGAAGAAATCGCCATCGCCCGCGAACCGTTCGTGCGCACGGACGCCTCGCGCAACCGCTCTCTGGGCGGGGCGGGCCTCGGCCTCGCCCTCGCAGACTCCATTTGCCGGTCTCACGGCGGCCGAATGGATATCGTCAACCGCCCGACAGGCGGTCTCAGCGTTCGCCTGATCCTGCCGACGCCGAGATCGGGCGACGGCGCCTCGTCTCACTCCGGAGGCTGATCCAGCGGACGCCCGCGGGTTTCGGGAAACAGGATGACGCAGGCGATGATGCTGAGCACGGCGAATACGATCGGATACCAGAGACCGGCGAAGATATTCCCGGTCGCCGCCGCGATCGCAAACGCGGTCATCGGCATGAACCCGCCCACCCAGCCGACGCCGATATGGTAGGGCACTGAGAGGGCCGTGTAGCGAACATTGCTGGGAAAGAGCTCAACGAGAGCCGCCGCCAGCGGGCCATAAAGAGCCGTCGCCGCGACGACCAGGACGAGGAAGCCCAGGATGATGCGACCCCAGTCCACCGAGCCCATGTCAGCGGCCGTCGGGAAGCCCGCCAGCTCGAGAGCGCCCGCGATCCGCGTCTGGTTCTCCTTCGTGATCGCCGCCAGCTCATCTCCCTTCAATCCCGATCCGTCGAGGGTCTCAACCTCGACGCCGCCGATCGAGACGCTGGTCAGAGCCCCTGCCGGAGCATCAACCGTCGAAAACGCCACACCGGCCTTGGTGAGCACGTTGCGCGCGATGTCGCATGAGGTTTCATACTTCGTCCGACCCAGAAGATCGAACTGGAAGGAGCACCCCGCCGGATCCGCGTGAACAACCACAGGCGTCGTGTCCTGAGCCTTCGCCAGCGCCGGATTGGCGCCGGAGGCGATGGCGTGAAACGCCGGAAACATCGCCACAGCCGCCAGGATCATCCCGAAAAGCATGACCGGTTTGCGCCCGATCCGATCCGACAACCAGCCGAAAAAGACATACAGAGGAACGCTCGAGAGAGTTGCGCCGATCAGAACGGTGTTCGCCCAGGTCGGAGGCAGCTTCATGAAACTCTCGAGGAAGATCTGGGTATAGAAAAAGACGCACCACCAGATCGCGCCCTGAGCCGTCATCAGGGACAGGAAGGCGATGATCACGTACTTCATGTTCGACCATTTCAGGAACACATCCCGGAAGGGCGCCTGAGAGATCCTGCCCTCGGTTTTCATGCGCTCAAATTCCGGGCTCTCCTTGAGCTTGAGGCGCATCCAGATCGAAATCGCGAGAAGGAAGGCTGAAAACAGGAAGGGAATTCTCCAGCCCCACGCCTGGAAAGCCTCTTCGCCGACCAAGGTGCGGGTCACGAGAACGACGCCGATCGCACCCAGAAGACCGAAGGCGGCCGAGGACTGGATCCAGCCTGTCGACTCCCCCCGCCTGTCGCTGGGAGCGTGCTCGGCGACATAGATCGCAGCGCCGCCATATTCTCCGCCGACCGCCGCTCCCTGAAGAATGCGCAGGATGATGAGAAGAACCGTGCCAAGCCCGCCCGCCTGCGCGTGGGTCGGAAGCAGCCCGATCGCAAACGTAGCTCCGCCCATCAGAATGACGGTCGCCAGAAACGCCCCCTTGCGACCGAAACGATCGCCCAGACGCCCGAAGACGAGAGCTCCGACAGGACGAAATACGAATCCGGCGGCGAAAAGCGCCAGCGATGCGATCAGTCCTGAGGTCGGGTCGAGCTGCGAGAAGAAATTCCGTGAAATGACAGCCGCAAGCGCGCCGTAAACAAAGAAATCATACCACTCAAACGCCGTTCCCGCCGACGAAGCCATGACGACCGTTCTCATGGGTGTGGTCTGCTCGCCCTTCACCCCCTCGGCTTCCTGGCTCGCCATTCCTGTCTCTCCCTGCCTCATCTGACGATCGCGCGCCTGCAGCGCGCATCAGTCCCGTTTGCGGCCGTCACTTTGGCGATATCCGGCCTGTTCACAAGTCCCTTCGCGCCCCCGGGAGCGAAGACCGCCGGCGATCCGCCTTCACAATCCTGAGGGCGGATGACCATCGTCCGCCCCCACAAAGGCCAGGGATAGACACCTGCGGCCAGTGTCTCCCCCCAGGCGGGAAGTTGCTCTGCGCTCGTTGTCATTCTCCGCTCTGACAGGTTATCTCGGTCCAATGTCCGCCCGGCCCGCGGCCCGGCGCTGAAAAGGGAGCTCCCACCCGTGAAACACGCCCTTCTTGTCGCCGCAGCGCTGATGCTCGCCGGCGCGCCCGTCGCCGCCGATCCGCGAGGAGCGCCTCAGCCGGCTCGCATCGAGCAGTCCATTCCTGCGGCCCGCGACGTCGCCTTCCCCGGGACGGTGCGCCTGGAGCTGGACGTCACGGACCTCGAGAGAAAGATCTGGACGATCCGCCAGAGCATTCCTACGCCCAGGGCGGGACGCATGAGCCTGCACTACGCTCAGTGGATTCCCGGCAATCACGCCCCGCGCGGGCCGATCTACAATTACGCCGGCCTCAAAATCGTCGGGGGAGGTCGGGAGCTCGCCTGGACGCGCGACCCCGGCGATGTGTTCACGTTTCACGTCGATGTGCCCAAAGGCGTCAAGTCGCTTGAGGTTGAAGCCTCGTTTTTAACTCCTATCGAGGCGGCGCAGGGTCCGGTCATGGTCACCGGCGAGATGCTGCGCCTCAACTGGTATGTCGCCCCGCTCTATCCGGCGGGATACTTCATCCGGAACATCCCCTTCGATGTCTCGGTTCGCCTGCCTGAAGGATGGGATTACGCAACCGCCCTCGAGACCGAGAGCCGGAACGGCTCGACAGTCCGCTTCAAGACGGTCTCCTACGAGACGCTTGTCGACAGTCCGCTGTTTGCGGGCAAGCACATGACCAAGCTCGACCTCGATCCGGGCGGACGCTCCAGGGTCACTCTCAACGCCATGGCCGACGAACCCGAACAGCTCGCCATGAGTGAGAAGGCCGTCGGCGTGCTGCGAGAGCTGGTGCGTCAGGCGGATCGGCTCTTCCGATCCCGACAGTTCGATCACTATGACTTTCTGCTCTCGGTCAGCGACCGCCTCTCGGGCGCGGGCATCGAGCACGCGCGCTCAAGCGATAACGGGGTCACGAGCGGCTATTTCCGGGAATGGGATACGGGTTACATCAGCCGCGACCTGCTCGCCCATGAGTACGTCCACTCCTGGAACGGCAAATACAGGCGCCCGGCCGATCTCTGGACCCCGACGCTCAATACGCCCATGCGCAACTCCCTGATGTGGGTCTATGAGGGACAGACACAGTACTGGGGGGCCGTCCTCGCGGCCCGCGCCGGCTTTTACACGCGGCAGGAAGCGCTTGACGTGCTCGCAGGCGTCGCCGCGCTTTACGGCGAGGGTCGACCGGGTCGGGCGTGGCGTCCGCTTCTGGATACGACCAATGACCCGATCATCGCCGCCCGGCGCTCTCTGCCGTGGGGAAGCTGGCAGAGAAGCGAAGACTATTACTCCGAAGGGCAGCTCATCTGGCTCGACGCCGATACGCTGATCCGGGATCTCTCCAAAGGAAAGCGCTCTCTCGACGATTTCGCCGCTGCTTTCTTCGGGGTCGATGACGGAGACTGGGGCCAGCTCACCTATACCTACAAGGATGTCGTGGCGACCCTGAACCGGGTTCAACCCTATGACTGGGACGCCTTCTTCAGGACCCGCGTGGAGGCGGTCGCGGTCAACGCGCCGCTCGAAGGACTGGCCCGCGGAGGCTATCGCCTTGTCTTCAGGCCGACCCCCAACGCTTATTCTCAGGCGACGGAGGCCCGGTCGCGAGGCGCCAATCTCACCTATTCGATCGGCCTCGCGGTCGACTCCAACGGGAAGATCACCTCGGTCAACTGGGACGGTCCGGCGTTCCGGGCGGGCCTGACCACCCTTTCGACCGTCACGGCGGTCAATGGGGAGGCCTTCAGCCCGACGCGCCTGCGCGAGGCGGTGGCGGCCACATCGGCCGGCACGCCGGTTCAGCTGCTCCTGCGAACGGGCGAGGAGTTCCGCACGGTCACGCTCGATTACTCCGGGGGCGCTCGTTATCCCCATCTCGAGCGGATCGAGGGGGCGCCTGCTCATCTCGACGACATTCTGGCCCCGCGAAAGGACTGAAGCCCGGTCGGGAGCCCGGAGAGGTTACAATAACAAGGCGCCTTATTGTAAGGCTCTTGACAATTGATCTGAGGCAAACGTAACGAGCATTACATTTTGCTGGTTTCGTGTCCCCGTGTCTCAGTCCGCCCTCATCGCCGAGACCAGTTTCCTGCTCGGAGACGTCACCCGCCTTGCGCGGATGAGGTTCGACGCCGAGGTCGCCGCCGACGGGCTCTCGGGCGCCTCCTGGCGCGCGCTCGGCCTCCTTGTTCGCGAGGACGGGCAAAGCCAGGCCGCCCTGGCGCGCGGACTGGCCATCTCCCGCGTCGCCGTCGGCGAAATGATCGACCGCCTCGAGCGCGACGGATGGGTGACCCGCCGCGCCGACGCCGCTGACCGAAGAGCCTGGCGAATCTTCCTGACCCCCTCGGCCTGGGACCGGATGCCTGCGCTTCGCCGGCGCGCGCAGGACTTTCAGGCTCGCTGCTTCGCCGGCATGGACGACACAACGATCGCTCACCTGAAATCCACGCTGGAGACGCTCCACGCCCGACTGTCGGCGATGGTGGCCGAACCGGCTCACGACCTCGAAGAGGACCCCTGCTGATGGACGGATCATCCGATCTCTCGTCAAAGACCGCCCGCACAACGCCAGCGAGCCGCGTGCGAACCGGGCTTCTGCTCGCCCTTCCGATTGCGGCCCTTGGGGCGTTCGCCTGGTACGCCCTCTCGCCGCATCGCTATCAGGAAACGGACAACGCCTATGTGCAGGCGTCGCGCACCGCGATCAGCTCGGCGCTCGGGGCTCGGATCATCGCCGTTCACGTACGCGAGAACCAGCCCGTGGAAGCCGGAGAGAAGCTGATCTCGCTTGACGCCGCCTCCTATGAGGCCGACCTCGCTCAGGCGGATGCTCAGCTGGCGTCCGCGCGCGAACGGGTGTCCGCACTGCGCGAGGATTACAGGCTGAAAGTCCTCGCCGTGTCGGCGGCCGAAGAGCGTCTCGATTATGCGCGGGCTGAAAAAACGCGAGCCGACGCCCTCGGCGCAGAAGGTCTCACATCCCGCCAGAAGATGGACTCAGCCGAGCACGCCGTCAGCGAAGCTGTCGCCTCGCTGGCGTCTGCGCGGCAGGCTGTAGCGGCGGCGCGAGCCAATGGCGGCGATCCGTCGACCCCCATCGATCAACACCCGATGGTTCTTGAGGCTCAGGCGAGACTGAGCCGCGCGCGCATCGCTCTCTCGAACACTGAGATCATCGCCCCCTCAGCAGGGATCGTCACCCGCGTCGAGCAGGTCCAGACGGGATCATTCGTCAACCCAGGCCAGACCCTGTTCTGGCTGGTCTCAGGTCATCCCTGGGTGGAGGCGAACTTCAAGGAAGACCAGATCGCCCGGATGCGCGACGGACAAGGCGCAGAGATCCGCCTCGACGCCCTCGGAGACCAGACCCTCAAGGCTCGCATCGCCTCGTTCAGCCCCGGAACGGGCGCCGTCTTTGCGGCTCTGCCCGCGCAGAACGCCTCAGGCAACTGGGTCAAGGTCGTTCAGCGCGTGCCGGTCAGGCTCGAGTTCGTCGATCCGCCCGCTGACGCGCGGCTGACGGCGGGTCTGTCCGCTCATGTCCGCGTCGACACCGCCGCCCCCGGAGAGCCATAGTGACCGAGGCGGCCTCCCCGCGCATCGCCCGCGGCCCGCTGACCCTTTCGGTCATGCTGGCGACGACGATGTACACTCTCGACGGCACGATCGCCAATGTGGCTCTGCCCCACATGCAGGGGGGCCTCTCCGCCGGGATCGACCAGATCACCTGGGTTCTGACCTCCTTCATCGTCGCTCAGGCGATCGGCACGCCTCTGGTCGGCTGGTTCGCCGGACGCTTCGGACGGAAGCGGGTGATGCTCACCGCCATCGCCGCCTTCACGCTGTCCTCGCTCGCGTGCGGAACCGCGATCAGTATCGAGCAGATGATCCTCTATCGTATCGTTCAGGGTCTGTCGGGGGCGGCGTTCGTTCCTCTCGCCCAGGCTATCCTGTTCGACATCAACCCCCCGGAAAAGTTCGCTGAGGCGATGTCCATTTTCGGCGCCGGGGTCGTTCTCGCGCCCATTCTCGGGCCGGCGCTTGGGGGATGGATCACGGAAAGTCTCAACTGGCGCTGGGTGTTTCTGATCAACCTGCCTGTGGGCATTCTCGCCTTTCTCGGGGTGATGACCTTTCTCCCCGAAAAGACCGCCGCGGACAAGCAACCCTTCGACTTCTCCGGCTTCGCCTCCCTCGCTCTGTTTATCGTCTCCCTCCAGATGATCTTTGACCGGGGCCCGGGCAAGGAATGGTTCGCCTCGAACGAAATCCGCCTCTACGGCCTCCTGTGCGCCTCTGGCCTTTACTTCTTCACCTGGCGAACACTGGTCGCGCAGCGCCCGTTCTTCGCCCGCAGCCTCTTTGCCGACGCGAACTTCATGCTGGGGTGCGCGGTCGGCCTGCTGACCGGGGTCCTGATGTTCTCAAGCCTCGCGCTGCTTCCTCCTATGATGCAGAACCTGATGGGCTATCCGATCGTCACCGCGGGTCTCGTGACGATGCCGCGAGGAATCGGCATGGTCCTCTCCATGGTCGTTGCGGGCCGCCTCGCCTCGCGAATCGATCCCCGATACCTTCTCGCTTCCGGCTTTCTCATCAACGCCCTCTCCCTCTGGCAGATGAGCCTGTTCACGCTCGACATGGGATCCATGCCGATCACCATCTCCGGTCTCATCCAGGGCTTCGGCCTCGGACTGGTGTTCATCCCCTCCAACACGCTCGCCTTCGCCAGCATCAGCTCCGAACAGCGCACCGACGCCTCGGCTGTGTTCACACTCGTGCGCTCCACCGGGTCCGCCATCGGCATCTCGGGCATGCAGGCGCTCTTCGTCTCGAACTCCCAGTCGACCTATGGCCGCCTGATCGAAAATGTCCGACCCGACAATCCGAACCTGCCCGGCCTTCCCGGCGGCGGAATGGAGACGCTCGCCCCGTGGATCTCCGAGACGGCCCGACAGTCGGCGATGATCTCCTATGTCAACGATTTCCGTGTCGCCATGTTTCTGACGCTCGCCCTGCTTCCGCTGGTCGTGTTCATGCGCCGGCCTACCGCTCCACCTCCGAGGAATGAGATCCATGCTGTCGATTAGGCTCGCCACAGTCAGCCTGCTTCTTGCGGCCGGGTGCGCCTCCAGCGCCCCGGTTGCGACGCAGACGCCTGCAACGCCGGCCCCGCCAGCCTGGACCGCTGATCTGGGGTCGCAAACCCTCGAAGACCTGATCGTCCGCGGCCTTGAGGCCAATCCGTCCCTGCGCGAGGCCGACGCCAGTCTCGAAGCCATGCGGGCGACAGGCGACGCCGCTGAGGCGTCAACAGGCGTATCCGTCATGCTCGAGGGGGATCTCAATCGAGGTCGCATCAACGGGACCTCATTCGGATTCAAGGGATTTCCCAGCCGAACGCTCACGCGGTATTCGTTCGGCGGGTCGGCCTCCTACGATCTTGATCTTTTCGGAGAAAACGACGCCGTTCGCGCCGGAGCCTCGGCGCGGATCGATGCTGAAGGGTTCCGCCTCGAAGCGGCCCGGCTCACGCTCGCCGCCGAGATCGCCTCCAGGGCTGTGGACCTCGCCGGCGCCCGGGCGGAACGCGAAATGCTGCAGCGCATCCTTGAAGGCGGGACGACCACCCTCAACCTGGTCGAGCGATCCATCTCTGCGGGAGCCAGCGGCGAGATCGACCGCACGCGCGTGCGGTCGCTGATCGCTCAGGATGAGGCTCTCCTGCCTGGTCTTCTGGCGAGAGAAGCGTCGGCGCGCCATGCGCTTTCCATGCTTACGGGCGCGGAGGCGAAGCAGGGGGAGGGACCCAACCTCTCTCTTGTCGACTTCGCCTCGCTCACCGTGACCCCGGTCGAGGCGACAGGAGAGGTTCTGCGGGCTCGACCCGACATCAAAGCCGCCGAGGCCGCCCTGAAGGCGGCCGACGCCGACCGCGCGCTGCGCGCATCCGCACTTTATCCCCACATCCGTATCGGAGCGCGAAGCGTCCAGACGGCTCTCAACCCGGAAGATCTCTTCGGCTATTCGGCCACCGGCTGGAGCTTCGGCCCCAGCCTCACCCTGCCGGTGTTCAACCGTCAGGGCCTTCACGCCGATGTCCGTCGCGCCGAGGCTGAGATCGACAAAGCTGACGCCCGCCTGCAGGCGGCGGTTCTGCGAGCCTTCGCCGAGGCCGCAGACGCGCTCTCGGCGATCGAGACGGCGCAGGACGATGTCCGCCGGCAGGAGCGCGCCCGCGACCTGGCGGTTGAAACGCTTCGGCTGGAGCGGAAAACCTATGAGCTGGGCGCAGGCCAGCTTCCTGAGGTCATCACAGCTCAGCGTCTGGCCGCCTTCGCCGAAATTGCCGTTATCCGCGCGAAAACCCAGAGACTGCGATCCTATATCCGGTACTTCGCCGCCACGAACTCCCGCCTCGGGGCTGCGAGTTCAGCAGCCGAACAGGGTCAGCGCGCAGCCGACTGAACCTCGCACGGCCCGATGCTGCAGCGGGAGAGACGACAAGGGAAGGCAGGCCCGCCCGGAGGAGACCGGGGCAGCCTGCCGACCGTCC
>JAGWYJ010000032.1 GCA_018969425.1 Alphaproteobacteria bacterium
AGCCGGATTGAGTTCGAGCCGGCGCATCCCTGGGTCTCGCGGGGAGGGGTGAAGCTCGCTCACGCTCTGGAGGCGTTCTCTCTCTCGTCTGAGGGACGGATATGTCTCGATATCGGCGCATCGACCGGCGGGTTCACGGACGTCCTGCTGTCTGCCGGCGCCCGTCAGGTTGTCTGCGTGGATGTGGGGCGCGACCAGCTTCACCCCAGGATCAGGTCAGATCCGCGGGTGATCAGTCTTGAGGGGGTCGACGCCCGATCCCTGGACGCTTCTCAGTGGGAGACAATCGCCGGCAGCCGCCCCTCGCTGGTCGTGTGCGACGCGAGTTTCATTAGCCTGTCCAAGCTGCTGGCGGCGCCTCTGAGGCTGGCGTCTGCGGACGCAGACCTGATCGCCCTGTTCAAGCCCCAGTTTGAGGTCGGACGGGCGTTCGTCGGTAAGGGCGGCGTTGTGACGGATCATGCGGCAGTCGGTCTGGCTCGGGAAAGCCTCACTCGGTGGCTCGGAGAGGAGGGTTGGAGAATTCTCTCATGGGAGGTCAGTCCGATCCGAGGCGGAGACGGAAACCTCGAGCATCTCTTTCACGCAAGGCGACTGGACCGTGACGAAGACCTTGATCGCTTGTCCGATGCTCGGGCGGACCGGTGATGATGATCGACGTGCATGCAGAGCGGTCCATTCGGCTCGCGGGTTGAGGCGGTTGCGTCCCCAGACGGGCAGGGAAGGCTTTCGCTTTCCCTGCCCGCCCTCGTCAGGCCCTGGGTTGGGGGGACGGGCCTGCTCCGTACGGGCGCCCGACGCAGGGCGTGCAAGCCCGGCGCTAGGTCCGACCCGAAATGAAATCCTCCAAGAATTCAGCTCGCCCCGCCGAATTTGCTCTGACAGCATCGGCGAGCCAAATCCCCACTTTGAGAGTGGTCGTTCGCGTTATAGGGGCGAACGTTCGGGGCTGGCAACCTCCGTTAGCGGTTCTTTTTCGGACGGAATGTCGCGCCTGAGGGGAATGGGAGCTGGGTTCAGCGCCCTGTCTGACCAGCGTGGCGGAGCTTGTGATCGGCCAATACCGCCGCCAGCATGGCCTCCGCCACCGGCGCTGCGCGCACGCCGACGCAAGGGTCGTGACGGCCTCGCGTGCGGATGTCTTTGTCGGCGCCTGAGGCTGTGACTGTCTGGCGCGGGGTGAGGATTGAGGAGGTCGGTTTGACGGCCATCCTCGCCACAATGGGCTGACCGGTCGAAATGCCTCCGAGGATGCCGCCATTATTGTTCGACAGGAAACGCACATCGCCTCCGGACATCCTCATCTCGTCGGCATTGTCTTCGCCGCTGAGGGCGGCGGCCTCGAAGCCTGCGCCGATCTCAACCCCTTTGACGGCGTTGATGGACATGAAGGCGGAGGCGAGATCGGCGTCGAGCTTGCCGTAAATGGGGGCGCCCCAGCCGGCCGGGACGCCCTCAGCGACAGCCTCGATGATCGCTCCGCAGGACGAGCCCTTCTTGCGGACCCCGTCGAGATAGTCCTCCCAGAGGGGCGCTGCGCTGGCGTCCGGACACCAGAACGGATTGCTCGCGCAAGTCTCCCAGTCCCAGTTCTCGCGGTTGATCCGATGCGGGCCAAGCTGGATGACGGCGGCGCGCACGCGGATCGACGGCCCGAGAACCTTGCGGGCGACCGCTCCGGCGGCCACACGCGAGGCGGTCTCTCGAGCCGAGGAGCGCCCTCCGCCTCTGTAGTCCCTCAGTCCGTATTTTCGGTCATAGGTGAAGTCGGCGTGCCCGGGTCTGTAAAGCTCCCGAATGTCCTCATAATCTCGGGATCTCTGATCCGTGTTTTGGATCAGAAGCGAGATCGGGGTTCCCGTCGTGACCGGTCCGCCATGAAGGCGGCGAATCTCATCATCTTCAAAGACCCCGGAGAGAATCGACACTTCGTCGTCCTCGCGTCTCTGGGTGACAAACCTCGAGGTTCCGGGTTTGCGGCGATCAAGCCATGGCTGAATATCGTCGGTTGTGAGGCCGATGCCGGGAGGACAGCCGTCGATGACGCAGCCGATCGAGGGGCCGTGGCTCTCCCCCCAGGTGGTGACGCGAAACAGATGACCGTAGGTATTGTGGGACATGAGCCCAGCTTGAAGCGCAAAAAAGTTCCTTTGAACAGTCGTCGGCCCCCCGGAAAAGGAAGGGGGAAATGACATTTCGCTCACGGGGGGACGGAAACGGGTCGCACTGGCGCAGGCGCGCGCTCGGCACTAGCGTAAACCTCAGGGCTCTCAGCTCGAAAGGGAAGGCCGCATGACTGATCGATCGGGACTGATTCCCTCAACTCCGTCAGCAGAGGACTATGCGGCGTCCGCCGCTTCATCGCCCGACGACCCTGCGCTGTTCGCCCGTACGGATCCGTTCGGCCTGTTCGCAGAGTGGCTCGAGGAGGCGAAGCGCACGGAACCCAATGACCCCAACGCCATGGCGCTGGCGACGGCTGACGAACTTGGGGCGCCGGATGTTCGTATGGTGCTGCTAAAAGACGTCTCCCGGAACGGATTCGTATTCTACACAAACTCTGAAAGCCGAAAGGGCGTTCAGCTGGAGAGCAATCCGGTGGCTGCGCTGTGCTTCCACTGGAAGTCTCTCCGCCGACAGGTCCGGGTCTCCGGACCGGTTCTCAACGCTGCTGAGGCTGAGGCGGACGCCTATTTCGCAAGCCGCGCCAAGGACAGTCAGATCGGCGCCTGGGCTTCGCAGCAGTCGAGACCGCTGGAGGGACGTTTCGAGCTTGAAGCGCGCATTGCTCGTTTTGCCGCAGCCTATGGTCTTGGACGAACCCCTCGCCCTCCGCACTGGCGCGGCTATCGGCTCACCCCGACGCGAATCGAGTTCTGGAGAGATCGGCCCTTCAGGCTTCACGATCGTCTCGAGTTTCTGAGGGAGACGCCCGACGGCCCATGGCGAAGCGGGCGTCTTTATCCGTGAACGAAGACTTTGCGAAGTCGTCACGCCCATGGCAGGCTGACGTCACAAAAAGAAGATGGGCGCCCTTGCCGGAAGGCGGGAGGCGCTTCGCTCAAGGGAGGCGGAAATGTCGGTCATGAAGCGCATGGCGTTGGCGTTGATAATGACATGTGTGTCGGAGAGCGCTGTCGCGCAGGAGCCCTCCTGGTGGACGTCGAAGTATGGAGAGGCCGACACCATCGGAGCGCTCAATAATCTGTCTCCGGAAGGTGTGAGGAAGGCCGCCCGCCTGGTGACGTCTGGAAAGGTGTATGCTCTCGGAGTGCCGACCGGACCGGAGACGCCGGCCTATGGGAACAGGACCTACAGGGTCGAGCGTCTGTCTTCGGGCGGCTCGGATTTCACCTCTAACGGGTCTGAGCGTGTGACCGCCTGGGACGAACGGGTGACAACCTCGATGGGAATCGGGACCCAGATCGACGGCCTCGCCCATCTTGGGGTCGATCATCACTACTACAATGGGACCCCCGGCTCGCTTGTGGCGTCCTCTTATGTGCTCGATCTCGCCTCCATTCCGGCGATCGTCACGAGGGGCGTTCTGGTCGACATGACCAAGCATTTTGGAAAGCCGATGCTTGAGGTCGGCGATGTTTACAATCGGCGCGAGATCGAAGCGGCGATGAAGGCTCAGAAGATCAAGATCGGAAAAGGCGATGTTGTGATTTTTCACACCGGTTGGCTCAAGATGGCCGGGACCGATCCCGACACCTTCAGAAGCCGGGAGCCGGGCCTTGGGGCGGAGGGCGCCCAGTTTCTCGCCGATCTCGGTGTCGTCGCGATCGGCTCTGACACTGTGGCGCTGGAGGCGATACCCTTCGAGTCCGCGTCCCGGCCCTTCCTCGTTCACCAGACGCTCCTGGCCAAGAACGGCGTTCATATTCTCGAGACGATCAATACCGCCGAGCTGGCCGCTGACGGCGTCAAGGAGTTCCTCTTCGTTCTTGGCGCTCCCCGCATGCAGGGAACGGTGCAGATGGTCATCAATCCGGTGGCGATCCGATAACGTCCGGTCCTGTGCAGCCTGTGGCCGGGGACCTCGCCGCCGAGGCGTTCGACCGGATCTGTAGGTCCCGACCTGGGGCCCATCGCGTCATCCAGTGGGGAGGAGCGAGGGTCTGGAAGGTCGGGCCCAGGGTTTTCGCCATCGGCGCGGCTCTAGGCCCGGGCGCGTGGGGCGTATCGGTCAAAGTCACCCCAATCGCGTTTGAGGCGCTTCGGGATGTCGAAGGTTACCAGCCGGCGCCATATCTCGCCTCGCGCGGTCTGACCTGGCTGCAGGTCAGGTGCGAGATCGTTGAGGGAGCGGAGGTGGCCTCCCTGATTGAGATGTCCCATCGGCTGGTCACAGCGGCCTTACCGGCGCGTACGCGTCGCGAGCTGGGCCTCTCGGCCTGATTGACACGTCCGCTTTCGTCCCTGACGGGAGCGGATAAGACGGGAAGTCGGTGAGCCTGATCAGCCCAGTCGACGGGTTAGAGCGCCGTGCTGGTCCCAGAGCTCCCTGGGAAGATGCTCGCCGAACCGCTCGAAGAAGGCCGGAATGAGAGACGCCTCCTCCCTCCAGACGTCATGATTGACGGCCAGAAGCGTATCGAGCTGACCATCCGAGAGCCCGAGCCCTCCAACATCGAGCGAGGACTTCGCAGGAACCCGGCCGATAGCGGTCTCGTTGGCGTGGGCCGTCCCCTCAAGCCGTCCGACGATCCATTTGAGCACCCGACTATTTTCTCCGAAGCCGGGCCAGATGAACTTTCCGTTGGTGTCCTTGCGGAACCAGTTCACGAAAAAGATCTTCGGCAGCTTCGACGGGTCGGGCGCTGCGGCGCCGATTTTGAGCCAGTGAGCGAAGTAATCGCCCATATTGTATCCGCAGAAGGGAAGCATGGCGAAGGGATCGCGTCGAAGTTCGCCGACCCTGTTCTCCGCCGCCGCTGTTCCTTCGGACGCAACCGTCGATCCCATGAACACGCCGTGTTCCCAGTCGAAGGCCTCTGTCACGAGCGGCACAGCCGTGGCCCGCCGACCGCCGAAAAGGATCGCGGAAATCGGCACGCCTTTGGGATCGGCCCATTCCGGGGCGATGACCGGACACTGATCGGCAGGGCAGGCGAAGCGGGCGTTCGGATGGGCGGCCGGTTCGCCTGATGACGGCGACCATTTCCGTCCGCGCCAGTCAGTCAGATTCGGCGGCGGGTCCTTCGAGAGGCCTTCCCACCAGACGTCTCCATCATCGGTCAGCGCGACATTCGTGAAGACCGTATTTTTCGCGCAGCTCTCGAGAGCGTTGCGATTGGTTGCGGCTGAGGTTCCGGGAGCGACGCCGAAGAATCCCGCTTCAGGGTTGATCGCGTAAAGCCGGCCATCGTCGCCAAAACGCATCCAGCAGATATCGTCGCCCACCGTTTCGGCTTTCCAGCCGGGAATGGTCGGCTCCAGCATGGCGAGGTTGGTCTTGCCGCACGCGGACGGGAATGCGGCCGCTACGAAAGTCGAACGTCCTTCGGGGCTGGTCAGTTTGAGAATAAGCATGTGCTCGGCGAGCCAGCCATTGTCCCGCGCCATGACGGACGCGATGCGCAGCGCGTAGCATTTTTTCCCGAGGAGAGCGTTTCCGCCATAGCCCGATCCGTAAGACCAGATTTCCCGGGTTTCGGGATAGTGCACGATGTACTTCTCGTCATTGCAGGGCCAGGGCACATCCGTCTGGCCAGGCGCCAGAGGGGCCCCAAGCGTATGAACGGCCGGCACGAAGAAGCCGTCCTCCCCCAGAAGCTCCAGCGCATCGCGACCCATGCGCGTCATCACGCGCATCGAAATCGCCACATAGGCGCTGTCCGTAATCTCAACGCCGAGGGCTGAGATTTTCGAACCGAGGGGACCCATGCAGAAGGGCACGACATAGAGCGTTCGGCCGCGCATGCATCCATCGAAAAGACCGTTCAGGAGAGCCCGCATCTCGTCCGGATCTCGCCAGTTATTCGTCGGGCCGGCGTCTTCTTCGCGCTTCGAGCAGATGAATGTCCGGCTTTCCACACGCGCGACGTCCTTGGGATCTGAGGCGGCGTAGAACGAGTTAGGTCTTTTGGTCGGATTGAGCCGCCTGAGCGTGCCCGCCTCGATCAGCTCACCCGTGAGGCGTTCCCACTCTGCGTCCGACCCGTCGCACCAGTAGACGCGATCGGGCTGGGTGAGCGCGGCGATCTCTCTGACCCATGCGATGAGACGCGCATGCCGCGTCGGCGGTGCGTCAAGGCCGGGAATGCTGAGAGTGCGTGCGTCCCGTGAACCTGTCTGTCTGGCGACCACCTGAGCCTCGTCCGTCATCTTCATGAAGACCAATCCCATCAACCTGCCGTTCGCACGAGACGGGAGCGGCCCGCTTAGTTCCTTGCAGCCCGCCCGACCACCCGCCGAATCCCGATGCCGGAGACCCGTATCCCGATCTCGGGACTATAGGTCACGCACCGGGGGATTCCAACGTCATACACCGCCCCCGCGAGCCCCCGATTTGCAAAGACCCGTCCTTTGGTGTCCGCCCCTGAACCGATCTGCCCTTCCTTAAGGGAAACCAGAGCCAGGGTCCGGAACGCGGTGACATAAGGGGCACGCCCACGGGCGTCGAGAGAAAAATGGGTGAGAAGGCGTGTCGCTTGGTCACAATGAAGCGACAGTCGGTTGGAATTTGTGACCGGGCGCGGCGGGGGGGCTGAATATCAGGCGGATGGAAAGGTCGCAGCGGCTTGAATCTGGGGTCTTGCGATCAAAAATGTCGAAAGGGTTAGCCTCGGGGCCGCCGGATGAATTGCGGCCGGCAGGGGCGGCGTCTAATGTCCGCGCTTCGATGCGACGGTTCGACATGGGAGAAGATTGAATGGTGTTCGGTTTTGGCGGGAAAAAGCCCTCCCAGGTTAAGGCGGCTCCGCCCGTCAGCGCGGGGGCCTCGTCCGGGCTCCAGGCCCCCCTCTTCGGGCTGATGCAGGATTTCCCTCTGACGGTGGACAAGATCCTCGAGCACGCGCGCGTCAATCACGGGTTCCGTGAGATCGTGACCCGAACGGTTGAGGGCCCGATTATTCGCCAGACCTACGCCGAGATCTATGACCGGGCGAAGCAGTGCTCCTCCGCATTGCTGGAGGACGGGATGAAGATGGGCGATCGCATCGCCACGCTGGCATGGAACACGGGTCGACACATGGAGACCTGGTATGGGGCCATGTGCATCGGCGGTGTCCTTCACACCGTCAATCCTCGTCTGTTCCCGGAGCAGATCGCATGGATCATCAATCACGCTGAAGACACCCACCTCTTCTTCGACACGACCTTCCTGCCGATCGTCGAGGCCATTCATTCGAAATGTCCGACTGTGCGGCGCTATGTGCTGCTGACAGACGAGGCGCACATGCCGAAGGAAACCTCGATTCCCAACCTTGTCGCTTACGAGACGTATATCGCGGGCAAGTCAAGAGACGTGGTCTGGGGCGACTTCGATGAACGCACCGCCTGCGGCCTTTGCTATACGTCCGGGACGACCGGAGATCCCAAGGGCGTTCTTTACTCGCATCGCTCGAACGTCCTCCATGCGCTGATGGCGCTTCAGAAGGACGGTCTGGCGCTTGGAGCAGGCGATGTCGTTCTTCCTGTAGTCCCCATGTTCCACGCCAACGCCTGGGGCATCACCTTCTGCGGTCCGCTGACAGGCGCCAGCATTATCATGCCGGGCGCCAAGATGGATGGCGCCTCGATCTTCGAGTTGCTCGACACAGAGAAGGTGACCTTCTCGGCCGCCGTTCCGACGGTCTGGCTGATGCTGCTTCAGCACCTCGAGGCCAACTCCCTGTCGCTGCCTCACCTTGGTCGCGTCGTCATCGGCGGGTCTGCTGTACCCGAGAGAATTCTCCGCGCCTTCGAGGAGAATTATCAGGTGGAAGTCGTTCACGCCTGGGGCATGACGGAGATGAGTCCCATGGGTTCGCTCGGTTCGATGACCCCGGAGATTATCGCCAAGGGCCGGGATGAAGTGGTTCGCTACAAGCTGAAGCAGGGTCGCCCGCCTTTCGGCGTTCAGATGAAGATCGTCGACGACAATGGCGCGGATGTGGCTCGCGACGGGAAGACCTCCGGTCATCTCGTGGTTCGCGGGTGGGCTGTCGCCAGCGGTTATTTCAAAGGGGTTGGGGGAAACATTCTCGATAAGGACGGATTCTTCGACACCGGAGATGTGGCCAATATCTGTCCGCTCGGCTTCATGCAGATCACCGACCGCGCGAAGGATGTGATCAAGTCTGGCGGCGAGTGGATCTCCTCGATCGACATCGAGAATATCGCCGTCGGCCACCCGGCCGTAGCCAACGCGGCCGCCATCGGCCTGGCGCATCCGAAATGGGATGAGCGTCCGTTGCTCATCATTGAGCTGAAGCCTGGCGCAAGCGCCTCTCGGGAAGAGATACTCACCTTCCTCGACGGCAAAATCGCAAAATGGTGGATGCCCGACGACGTCGCCTTCATTGAGAAGATCCCGCTCGGAGCGACGGGCAAGATCAACAAGCTGCAGCTTCGCGACACCTTCAAGACCTACAAGCTTCCCACCATTCAGGCGACGGGATGACCGCCCCCGGATCCGGCGCGCCTCCGCCTTTGCGCGGAGCGCGCCTATATCTTCTGTGGGTCGCCGCTGCGTTGTTCGTGGGAGGCTGCAGTCTCCTTCTGGCGGGGCCGGCGCTCTACCGTCTGGGGCTGGCGGACGTCGGGTTCGCCATGTGGGGACTGTCAGGGATCTCGATGTGGGTCTTCGCCTCGGGAGGGGCGGTGTCTCTTGTCGCGCTTCTCGTCAATGTCATGTCCCCGCCCCGAAGGGGCGCCGCACCTGCGGCGGCCCTCGCGCTGGTCTGTCTGATCGGCGTGCTGAGGCTTCAGGCGTTCGATCTCGAGCGAGAAAGCCTTCCGCCGCTTCATGATGTCCAGACCGATTGGACGCGGCCCGTGTCCTTCACGGTCCGGGCTCTGGAGGTGCGGGAGGCGGCCGGGGCTGCGCCGATCCGCGACGATGCAGTCTTCCCCGAGGAGGCCGGCGTCTGGGCGGGACGCTCATTCTCCGAGGCTCAGTCCGTCGTCTATGATCTCAAGCCCGTGCGTGTCGGAGTTCCCCCTCCGGAGGCGACGCTCGCCGTTGCTGAGGCGGCAGAACGCCTTGGCTGGGCTGTCATGTTGAATGATCCCCCCGGAGGGCAGGTGGAGGCCGTTCACTACTCCCGCTGGTACGGTCTTGCCTCGGACATTGCTGTCCGTATCTCGCCGGATGGAAATGGCTCCAGAATTGACGTTCGCGCCGCATCCCGGCAGACGGGCCCGGACATGGGAGCAAACGCTTCCCTTATTAAGTCCCTGATCGACGAAGTTTCCTTCGCTCTCAGGGGGCGCGGAGAGCCGGAGAGCTCTCCGGCCGGGTGAGGGCGGGGCCTTGGGGCCCCGCGTCAGGCCATCTCAGCCCGCAGGGGGCGCTTCGGCTTTTCGACACATGTAACGCGACCGGTGGATGTCTTCCGCGTTGTCCTCATATCCGGTGATGTTCGGATCGACGATGTCCTGAGTGACCCGCACGAGGAGGGGCAGGACCGCAGCATCGTCCAGAAGGATTTGCTCGGCCTGTTTGAGGAGTCCTGCGCGCGCGTTGGGATCGAGTTCCTTGCTCGACTGATCCAGGAGCGCGTCATACTTGGGGTTGGCGTAGGCTCCGTAGTTCATCGGGCCTGTCCGGCTGTCGAGAAGGTAGAGAAAATTGTAGGCGTCGTTGTAGTCGGCGACCCAGCCGGTATCGGCGACAGCGTAGTCCTTGGACTGCAGCTGGTTGTAGAGGGCCTGCGTTTCGACCTGGCGAATTTCCGGTTTGACCCAGGGGGCGATGTCCGACCAGTTCGCCTGAAGCACAGGCGCGATACGCGGATTATCGCCGGAAGCGCGATGGGCGTACTCGAATGCGAACGGGCGGTCAGGTCCGAAGCCGGCCTCTTCAAGCAGCTGCTTTGCTTTCTGGAGGCGCTGCTCTCTCGGCAGGTCAGACCATGTGAATCGCGCGCCCTCCGGATACCCGTTCATGCCGGGAGGAACGAAGCCGTACGCTGGGAGCTGTCCGCCCTTGAGAATGTTGGCGACAATGTATTCCCGGTCCATCGCCAGCGCGAGCGCTTCGCGGACCCGGGGATCATTGAACGGCTCACGGGTGGTGTTGGCGACGACATAGGTGGTCGCCATCATGGGCGCTATACGCGGCCAGCCGGGAAGTTTCTTTCGGGTCTCTTCGAGCTGACCGCTGGGGAAGGAGTTGTTCATGTCGATTTCGCCAGCCTGCGCTCGACGCACCATCTGGTCGTGGTCTGCGATCGGAAAGTAGACGATCTCGCTGAAGCAGAGCTCAGAGGCTCCCGAGAACGCCTCGTTCTTCACCGATCGAATAAAATCGCCCGATCTCCATTCCGCGAGCTTATAGGGCCCGTTCACCACCAGATTAGCCGGGTCCGTCCAGTCCTCTCCGTGAACCTTCACGACATGCTCTGGGATCGGAAACGCGGTGTAATGCTTGAGGACGCCAGGCAGGTAGGGCATGGGATGCTCAAGGGTGATCTCGAGCGTGTAGTCGTCGATCGCTCGGACTCCGAGCTGGTCGGTTGGCAGTCTCCCGCCATTCACGTCGCGGGCGTTCTTGATGCCGTACTGGATCGACGCATAGACCGCGCCGACCGTCTTGGGATCGAGCAGTCTGCGGAAGCCGTAGACAAAGTCATTCGCCGTCAGCGGCGTCCCGTCTGACCAGTTGGTCTGTTTAAGCTTGAAGGTCCAGACGAGACCATCGTCGGACACGGTCCAGCTCTCCGCCACGCCAGGCACCGGACGAGCTGCGGCGTCTTCGGTGAACAGTCCGATGAACATGTCCCCGATCACGTCGTTGGCCCAGGTGCCTTCCGCCTGCTGAGGGTCGAGGCTGTCAGGATTAGCGCCGATGCCGCGCCGCAGCTGCTCGGCGGCAGGCGTTCGGGGTTCTGTCTCGCCGCACGCGCCGAGCGCGAGAACTGCAGCTGCCAGGATTCCGCTGAGCGCTGCGAACCTGTGGGCCATGGTGCGAACTCTCCTTTGTGGGGCCGTGGTCACGGACCCGGGCTTTCCTTTAACGGAAACTAGCGTCAGAGTGGTTGAAATTGAAAGTGCCTGACGCCGCCTGTGTCTTAGTTAGCTGGAATTTCTGATGAAAATTCTGTCAGCGCTCGCCTGCTGGGTTGGCCTTTCACTGCTCGCGCCGATCGCGACGGCGCAGGAAAGGCCCCTTGATCCTGTTCTGGCCTGTCTTTCCATTTCCCCGGACGCAGAGCGCCTCTCCTGTTTCGATCGGGAGGTGAAACGTCTCCGGTCTGAGGAGACCGACGGCCGCCTCGCGGTCGTTACGAGCGATCAGATCCGAAGGGTCGAGACTGAAGCCTTCGGACTGAAACTCCCATCCGTTCCCGCCCTTACCGGCGGGATCCTGTCTGGCGGGGCGAAAGGGGCCGCCCCGATGGAGGCTCTCACGCTACGCGTGGATCGCCTGGAGGTTGGATCAGACGGGCGCATGCGCCTTGTGATGGAGAATGGTCAGGTCTGGCGTCAGACGGACGACATACGCCTGGGCGGGTTGGGTAAAGGGCCCTGGAGGGCTGAGATCCGCCGCGCGGCCCTCGGCAGTTATATGGTCAAGCTGGACGGTCGGACCGCATTCCGCGCGGAGCGGCGGGAGTAACCTTTCGGGACGCAGGAGCGCATGAACGCGAGATCGGTTGTCGGCGGAATGTTGACAGG
Source organism: Alphaproteobacteria bacterium (assembly GCA_018969425.1). Classification (GTDB taxonomy): domain Bacteria; phylum Pseudomonadota; class Alphaproteobacteria; order Caulobacterales; family Hyphomonadaceae; genus UBA7672. The sequence continues at coordinate 11,833 of JAGWYJ010000032.1, forward strand.
GCTTGCGGTCGTCTGGCCGGCTGAACCGGCCTTCGCCGATAGCGCGTCCTGCTATGTCAGCCGCTCAGGCGATTATGGCGAGATCATCGTGACCGTGTCCGGAGGCGCGCGCGACGAGGCTCCTCTGGCCTGGGCTCCCGCGCCAGAGCGACGGCTCGAATCCGACCACTTCGCTCCCCCGGGATTGATGCTCGAGTACTCCGGACTTGTCCCTGAGAGACTGACGAGGCCTGTGTCGGCCCAGATCCTGGTCTCGCGGGTCGCCGACAGCACTCTGGGACCAGGCCCCTCGATTGAATCGCTGAGCGTTCGTGCGACCCTGCAGTCAGGCATGGTCATGCTCTGGTCCTGGCGCGACAGGAGGGAGGCCGAAGCCCGCCTTGCACGCAATGTGGAGCATGCGGGCGAACGTCTGGTGATTGAGCTCCTGGGGCCGGACAGACAAGTTCTGGCGAGCTCATCCTTTCTCATTCGTCCTGACGGCGCGCTTCGTGAGGCGCTTCGAGGGGCTGGCGCGGAGGCCGGCGGTCTTGAACGGTCTCCTCAAGGGGAGTGTCGCGCACGCGCGGGAGCGGGTTCCTGACAACACTTCGATCAGGCGGGCGGACCGTCCGCACCTGCCTTGAGGTTCGGGAATTTCCTTACGCTGTCCTCGTAATCGCGCTGGATCTGATCGACGCTACGTCCCCTAAACCAGCCGCTGGTGAAACCGACATGCCAAAGCTCCTTGGGGTCTGACTCAAGATGGAAGACCCAGGGATAATTGGGCTCGGTCACGACCCCGACCGACACATTCTGTCCCGGGGCGCGCACCAGACCTTCGGCCGGCTCCCTGACCTTGAAGTGGATCTTGTAGCTTCGCCACTTCACCGCCAGCAGCTCGTCACGGTAGAAAAACATACAATGCTCGCGGGCCGACTTTTCAGCGTCGCCGAAGAGAAAAGCGCTCTGGTCCACGGAGTCGACGGCCCGGTCTGACGGAATTCGCTCAGACGCCCCGGCGAGACCGGCGAATGTCCGGTAGAAGTCCAGAAGCGAGACGATCTCATTGCTGACCCGACCCGCAGAGGTCCGGCCGGTCCAGCGGACGATGCACGGAGTTCTGACGGCGCCCTCCCATGCGCTCGCGAATTCATTCCGGAAGGGGCCGGTGTCAGACTGGCCGCCATAATCGATGCCTACGCCCTGAAAGCTCTGGGGGCCGTTATCGCTGGCGAAGACGACGATCGTGTCCTCGTCGATCCCGGCAGCGGACAGCTCGTCGAGGATGCGTCCGACATTATAATCGATTTCGGCGAGAACGTTCTGATACTGCGTGCGGCCCGGCTTCACGAAATCAGGATGCGCAAGCGGCGGGACATGGGGCAGGGTGAAGGGGGTATAGAGGAAAAACGGCTTCTGTTCTTTTGATTTCCGACGGATGAAATCTACTGACCTGTCCGTGACCTCGCGATCGATGAACGGTCTGTAGGCGTAGTCATAGTCGCGAAGCGTGCGGCTCGGCTCGCCCTTGCGACCCTCCATTACGGGCTGTTCCTGATAGACCGCAGGGTCGAAGTCCGGTTGCAGCGCCCAGGCTGTCTCTCCGCTCGACCGGGGTATGCCGAACCATTCGTCGAAGCCCTGCATCGTCGGCAGTCGTCCCTGAGAGGATCCGAGGTGCCATTTCCCGAAGCATGCGGTGGCGTATCCAGCGTCCGAAAGGAGCTCTGACAGCGTGTATTCCCACGTGGCGAGCCCGTCCCGACCTTCAGAAATCACCACGCGAGACGTTCCGCTCCGGATAGGCATGCGTCCGGTCATGAAGGCGGATCGTGAGGGCGTGCACTCCGGTTCGACGTTGAAGTTCGTCAGGCGCAGGCCTTCGGCTGCGAGCTTGTCGATGCGCGGCGTATTCTGTCCGCGAATAGGACCAACATAACAACTGAGATCTCCCCATCCCATATTGTCGACGAGCATGAAAACGATGTTCGGGGCCTTTCCAGGGGATCGGGCGCTGCGGCTTCGCGTCCGGGTCTGGGCGTCTGCGCTCATCCGTGCGGAGAGGGCAAGCAGCCCTCCGCCGACGAGCAGGTCTCGTCGGCGGGCGCCCGAAGGAGGAACGGGTGACTTCATGATGTTGCGCTCCTGTCGTCTGTCTCGTTGATGCTGCGGACGCATCGAAATCCGATGTGGCTGGCCCCGGTGTCGATATCCTGCGGATGTCGGGCCGCCGGCCTGTACCGGCGGCAGTAGTTCGGTGCGCACATAAATGACCCCCCTTTGAGAACCTTTCGGGGAATACGGCCGCCGCGGGGGCGATCGAGGCTCGCCTGTGCGTTCCGGTTCCGGGGGTTGCTGAGCGCACAGCAGGACTTCGGCGGCGCCGAATCTTTATGGGGAGCGAAGTAGTCGTCGGTCCACTCCCACACATTGCCGATCATGTCGAACAGTCCGAAATCATTGGCCGGAAAAGCGCCTACCGGAGTTGTGCCGAAACCTGTCGGGTCGTCTTCAGGAGGAGAAGGAAAGTCTCCGCGCCAGGTATTCGCCATCCGGCGGCCGTCCGGATGCAGACAGTCTCCCCACGCGTAGACCGCACCCTTGAGCCGGCCTCTCGCCGCAAACTCCCACTCCGCCTCGGTTGGAAGACGCAGCCCCGCCCAGGAGGCGTAGGCGTCCGCATCTTCAAGGGCGATGTGGACAACCGGATGGTCCGGGTGGGCGGGCCTTCCCTCCGGTCCGAAGGGGCTGCGCCAGTTCGCCCCCCGGATCAGTCGCCACCACTGAGACGGATCCCGCAGAGATGCCGGATGCGGGGGCGGCGCGAAAACCATTGAAGCTGGCTGAAGCAGGTCAGGGTCCGCATCCGGATAGTCCTCCGAGCGAAGCGCCCGCTCTGCCACGGTCTCATATCCGGTCGCATCGACAAATCGCCCGAAGGATCGGTTGGTGACCGGGGTTCGCTGTATGAAGAAGGGATCGACATCGACCAGACGCACGGGAGATTCTTCGGGGTAGAAGCCGTCGCATCCCATCAGGAACCGCCCTCCCGAGATGGAGACCAGATCCGCTTCCGAGGGGGGCTGGCGGTGGGTCCGTTCCATGGGGCGAGGACTCCATCCCTCATCGTCACACGGGAATGCTAGCATGCGTGGCTGGAGAGACTTGATAATCAGCGTCGCAAGATTGATAATTCACGACAAAATGACGCTCGGGAGACGAGATGCGGGAGTGGGTCCGGGTTCGCGCGCTGTCAGGGTTTGAGTCCTACGTCGATGAGCAGGGCGGACGGGCGCGCACCATACTCTCCCGACTTGGGCTGACACGCAGACAGCTGTCGGATCCTGAGGGCTGGATCCCGTTGCAGAGCGTTCTCCGGGCGTTCGAGATGGCCGCCCGGGAACTGGCGACCCCGGATTTCGGCTACCGATTTTCTAAGTATCGCGACTTCGGGTTTCTGGGCCCCGTTTTCATAGCCGCCCGTCACAGCCCGGACGTCAGAAGCGCGCTGGAGTGTCTGACACGGTATTTCGGCATTCAGAACACGGGAGTGCGCTTCACACTGACTGTTGAGGCGGGACGAGCCGTACGCGGCTATCACGTCAATTCGTCCCTCAGGAAGACGGCGGATCAGTGGATTGAGGAATCGCTGACGACCTTTCCCGTTCTTCTGGAGGCTCTCTCGGGGCGTGAGCCGAGGGTCTCACGGATTCTCATGCGGCATGCCCCAAACCGCTCAATCAGGATTTATCGTCAGCAATTCGAAGCTGAAGTCCTGTTCAATCAGGCCATCGACGCAGTGGAGTTCGACGCAGACATCCTCGACTGTCCCCAGCCTTATCGAGACGCGCAGCTTCACGGTTATCTTCGCGACTATCTCGAATCGAGGTTGGCGGGCGGTGTTGAGGATATCGAGATGGTGGTGGCGACTGTTCTGGAGACCCTGATCCCCGCCCATCAGGGACGGATCGAAGCGGTGTCTGAGCAGCTCGGCCTTCATCCGAGAGCGCTTCAGCGTCGCCTGAAGGCGAGGGGACTGAAATTTGCGGATATCCTCGATGAGCGGCGGCGACTGATTTCCGAACGATTGCTGCTCAAGGGAGGAATGCCGCTCGGAGAGATAGCCGCTCACGTGGGCTATTCTGAGCAAAGCGCTTTCAATCACGCCTTCCGACGTTGGCGGGGCATGGCTCCCGGAGACTGGCTCGAGCGGCATGCAGAGCCGTGAGACTTTGTCGCCCATGATCAAGCTTGTGTCGTGAATTATCAATGCAGGTCAGGGGCGGCTTGCTAGCCTTCGCCTCATTGATCGGATCTGCATGAGGCGGACGCCATGACGTTATCTTCCCGCACACCCTTTCCGCGTTCAGGACGCGAGTGGCCGGACCTGCTCTCCGACATGCGGGCGCGAACCGAACGTGACGCCGATCCTCTGGAGGGACAGACAGCTATATTCTTTTTCCTGTCCGATCCGGAGACCTATCAGGTCGGAAAGCGCGCCTACATGGAGTTCTTTTCGGAAAATGCTCTTGGAGCGGCGCGCGCCTACCCTGGCATCGGGCAGATGGAGAGAGAGGTATGCGATTATGGTCTGGAGCTTTTTCATGCTCCGCCGGAGGCGCGCGGGATATTTACGACCGGCGGAACCGAGAGCATTTTTGTCGCCGTGCGTGCGGCGCGGGAGGCGTTCAGGGCGAAAAACGGCGTGGGACGCGAGACCCAGCTGAACATCGTCATGCCGGTCACCGGTCATCCGGCCTTTGACAAATCTGCGATCGTCATGGACCTGGAAGTCAGACGCGCTCCCCTGACATCCGATCTGCGGGTTGACGTTTCAGTTATGCGGGAGCTGATCGACGATAACACCATGATGCTTGTGGGGTCGGCGCCATGTTTCCCCCATGGGGTCATTGACCCATTGACGGAGTTGAGCGACCTCGCCGTCGAGAGAGATGTGTGGCTTCATACTGACGCATGCGTGGGCGGTTGGGTCGCGCCGTTTTTTGAGCGCATAGGACGTGGAACTCCGACCTTCGATTTCAGATTGCCGGGAGTCCGATCGATCTCGGCTGACCTTCACAAGTTCGGCTTCACGCCAAAGCCGGCGTCTACGCTCTATTTTCGTTCCGGCGAGGACGTGGAGCGGACGACGTTCCGTCTCGGATACTGGCCAAGCGGGGTCTATACGACCGCGACGTTCTCCGGAACGAGACCTGGTGCGGCCGTTGCAGCGGCCTGGGCGGTTCTGAACCATCTGGGAATTGAGGGGTATGAACGCGCGGCCCGCAATCAGGCGGAGATGGTCGATCGCTACGTCAGCGGTTTGTCCGCCATTGAGGGTCTCATCTTCCATGCGCGACCGGATGTCACCATTCTCAATTTCGGCGCCGAGGACCTCGACATTTACTCAGTCGCGGACGGCATGCGGGCCAGAGGATGGGTGCCCGGGCTGACGACAACTCCCCGAGGCATGCACACTATGCTTTCGATGCAGCATGAACCTGCGAGGGAGCGGTATCTGTCGGATCTGAGGGATTGCTTTGGGACTGTGCGCGAGGCTCAGTCCAAGAGCGCGTCGACCGCGACATACTGAGGGCGCTGTCATGACCTCATCAGGATCCGCAACTCCGATCGCCACCGACTGGTCGACTACGGGAGTGACCGAGCTTAGAAATCGCTACTATGCGGCCTCGCAGAGAAAGTTTGTGCCCTATGAGACCCCGCTCATCTTTCGTCGCGGCGAGATGCAGTATCTCTGGGATGAGACCGGCCGTCGTTACACGGATCTTCTTGGAATGAACCTGTGCGTATCGGTCGGTCACGCCCATCCTCGTGTCGTCGCTGAGGTGCGGGCCCAGGTCGAGCAGCTGACCCATTGCACTACCATGTTCTATCATCCTGTTCCGGCGCATCTCGCTCAGGAGCTGGCGGGGACCATGCCGTCGGGCCCGGAGTGGGTGGTCCATTTCACCAACAGCGGCGCCGAGGCGATCGATCTCGCGCTGATGATGGCCAGGGCCTATACGGGGCGTATCGATGTCCTCGCGCTGAGAACAAGCTATCACGGCGCAACCTATGGCGCGCAGTCGGTCACCGGCATCTCCGGCTTTCGACATAATGTTCCCCAGGCGGGAGGCGTGGCGTTTGTGCCCGAGCCGAACCAGTATCGCGGAGCATTCGGACCTGGCGTTCAGCCCTATCTCGACGAGATTGATCGGACCATCGCGTCCTCTACTTCCGGCCGGCTTGCAGGGATGATCATAGAGCCGGTTCAGGGCTATGGGGGCATTGTGCAGATGCCGCAAGGCTACATAGCCGGGGCGGTCGAGCGGGTCCGGGCGGCGGGCGGTCTTGCGATCATTGACGAGGTCCAGTCGGGCTTCGCCCGGACGGGCGATGCATATTGGGCGTTTGAACTGGACGGCGTGGTCCCTGATATTGTCGTGATGGCCAAGGGCATCGGGAATGGAATTCCCCTGGCTGCGGTCGTGGTGCGTCGCGAAGTAGCCGATGCGATGCAGGACAAGTTCGTCTTTCACACCTATGGAGCCAACCCCGTCGCCTGTGCGGCGGGTCGGGCCGTTCTTCGCGTGATTGAGGAGGATGGGCTTCAGGATAATGCGCGTTTGGTCGGGGCGGCCCTCAAGGAGGGGCTTCTGGATCTTCAGAGGCGTCATCCCCTCATAGGCGACGTGAGGGGAATAGGGCTCATGCTCGCCATCGAGCTGGTGACCGACCATCGCGAGCGGACGCCTGCAACCGCTCAGACAGCGGCCGTATTCGAAGAGACGCGGCGTCAGGGAATTGTCGTCAGCAAGTCAGGACCGTTTCGGAGCGTCCTCAGAATGGTCCCCCCTCTCTGCCTGTCGATGGACGACGTCTCGCCCGTGATCGAGGCCCTCGATCGGTCTCTGGTGGCTGGAAGGTGATGCTGTGAGGATTTCACTCGATTTCGGTGTGAGAGTTTCGGGACGGATCCGCGCTCTGGCTCTGGCGATCCTGACGATCTCTCTGCCGGCCTGCACGCAGTCGCCTGACCCTCATCAGGGCCGCCCCCCAAATATTGTCGTGATACTCGCGGACGACCTTGGATACGGCGACCTGGGCGTGCAGGGAGCGTCTGTCTCCGTGACCCCGAGGATCGACCGGCTGGCGGCCGAGGGTGTGCGCATGACCGAGTTCTATGCGGCGCACCCGACGTGCTCGCCGAGCCGCGCCGGACTGCTCACGGGGCGCTACCAGCATCGCTTCGGTTTTGAGAGCAACCCGGCGCCGGTCCACCAGACGGACCCCAATTACGGCCTCCCGGTGACCGAAGCGACGCTGGCTGAGCGGCTGCGTGATCAGGGTTATGCGACGGGCATGATCGGTAAATGGCATCTGGGTTATCAGGATGACAAGGCGCCCGAGGCGAGGGGGTTCGATGTATTTTATGGCCTGCGTCACGGTTCGATGGCGTACGTTCCCACCGGGCCTTCGGGACTGAAAACCGTTTTTCGCGGGCGCGAGGTCGAGCCGATGCCGGCGCATACGACTGAGGCCTTCGCCGATGAGGCTGTCAGCTTCATACGGGACCATCGCCAGTCGCCGTTCTTCCTCTACGTGGCGTTCACCGCAGTCCACGCTCCCATGCAGTCGACGGAGCCTTACCTCTCCAGATATTCGGACGTCGCAGACCCCAGGCGTCGCGCCTTCCTCGCCATGCTGACGGCTCTCGACGATGGGGTCGGACGGATCGTCGATGAGATTGACCGGAACGGCCTCGCTGAGGACACGCTGATCATATTCACCAGCGATAACGGAGGTCCGACCTGGCAGACCACCTCATCCAACGGCCCGCTGAATGGCGTCAAGGCGTTGCTTCTTGAAGGCGGGATTCGCGTTCCGGCGATTTTTCGGCGCCCTGGCGAGCTGCCGGCCGGACGGGTGCTGGCGACCCCGGCGATTGGTCAGGACATAGCTGCGACTGTTCTTCGGACGGCCGGCGCGCCTGGAACGGAGGATCTCGACGGACGCGATCTGATCCCGTTTCTGGAAGGTAGCCGGGCAGGCCCTGTGCACAGGGCCCTTTATTGGCGCGCCCTGAGCCAGGGAGCGGCCAGAGAGGGAGACTGGAAGATACTCAAGGCTGACGACGCCTGGTTCCTGTTCAATCTTCGTACCGACCCCGGAGAGCGTCGCAATCTTGCCTCTGCTGAGCCGGAGCGGCTGACCCGGATGCGACAGGACTGGGAGAGATGGTCCTCCGAAATGATGGCGCCCCAATGGGTTAGGGAGGATCTTCCGGGTGGGGAGAATCGTCCGCGGGAACTCAAAAAACTGATTGAGGACTACGTAGCGGGCGCACCGGTCAATCCGCGTGAGGTGCTCTATGGCGGAGGGCCGGAATAGACCCCTCGGGATCCGCCGTCGCGCGATCAAACGGCCAGGTCAGCGATCTTTCGGATCGAGCGCGTCTCTGAGGCCGTCCCCGATGAAGTTCAGCGAAAATAGCGTCACCACCATGGTGAGAGCCGGCGCAAGAAGCATCCATGGGGTTGAAAGTTCGCGCTGTCCCTCTGAAATCAGACGACCGAGGGATGTCAGAGGTTCCTGGACGCCGAGTCCAATGAAGGACAGGAAGCTTTCCTGCAGGATCACCACGGGCATGGTGAGCGTCACGTAGACCGCCACGGGACCGAGAAGGTTAGGCAGAATGTGACGGACGACCAGTCCGAGGGGCTGCACCCCTGCAGCGCGCGCCGCCTCCACGAACTCCTTCTGCTTCAGCATCAGGGTCTGGCCCCGGACGATCCGGGCCATGGTCATCCATTCGACTGCGCCGATAGCTAGGAAGATCAGGAAGATGTGGCGACCGAAGACAACCGTCACCAGGATGACGAAGAAGATAAAGGGCATGGCGTAGATGATGTCGACGATGCGCATCATGACCTGATCGGTCCGGCCGCCGGCGAAGCCGGCGATCGCGCCCCAGGCGACGCCGATCACGAGACTCACGAAGGTGGCGATTGCGCCCACGGCGAGCGAGATCCTGAGGCCGGTCATCACCCGGGCGACGAGATCGCGTCCGTAGATGTCAGTCCCCAGGAGATGGAGATTTTCGAATGTAGGGCCGATCGCGAGGCGGTCGCGATACTGTGTGGCGAAGTCGTGAGGCCAGAGGAATGGGCCGAAGACGGCGATCAGAGTGATCAGCCCGAGCACCACGAACCCGGCCATTGCGGCGCGATTAGCCAGCAGCCGCCGCAGGGAATCGTCCCAGAGCGAGCGTCCCTTGACCACGGCGCCTGTGAGCAGCGCCTCGCTCTCTGACGGGGCGAGGAGGGGGGTCATGATGCGCGCCTCATTCGTATCGCACCTTCGGATCGAGCATGGCGTAGAGAAGATCGGCGATGAGATTGAACAGGATGATAAGTCCCCCGTAGAGGATAACTGTCCCCATCACCCTCGGATAATCCCTCGTCATCGCCCCGTCGATGAAGGACTGGCCGATTCCGGGCAGGCCGAAGACGCGCTCGACGACGACCGATCCTGTGATGATCCCGACGATGGCGGGGCCAAGATAGGAGACAACCGGAAGGATAGCCGTGGGCGCCGCATGACGCATGAGGATGGCGGCGTCGCTGAGGCCTTTGGAGCGGGCGGTTCGGATATGATTGGAACGAAGGGTCTCGATCATGGAGGCTCGCATGAGCCGCGAGATGATCGCTATCTGCGGGAGAGCGAGCGTGATCACAGGCAGGAAGAGATTGTTGAACGTCATTCGTCCCAGGTCGAGTCCGCCGGCGGCGAACCAGCCGAGCCAGACGCCGAGGATCAGGGACAGGAGCGGGCCGGTCACAAAGGTCGGGATTGATATTCCCACCATGGCGAGCCCCATCGCGGAGTAGTCGGCGGGCGAGTTCTGCCGGACTGCGGCGATTACGCCGAACCCTACTCCCAGGAATATCGCCAGCGACATCGACAGCGCGCCGATGGTGAAACTGACAGGAAGCCCTTCTCCTATGAGTTCGGAGACGGACTTGTCCTTGTTCTTCATTGAGGGACCGAGGTCCCCTGTCACCACTCGGCCGAGATATTGGAGGTATTGCTCGTGCAGGGGGCGGTCGAGACCCAGGCTGGCCTTGAGGTTCGCTTCCACCTCCGGGGTCAGCTTCCGGTCGGTTGAGTACGGATTGCCTGGAGCCGCCCGCATCATGAAGAAGGCGATGGTGATGATCGCCAGCATGGTTGGGATCGCCGACAGGAGCCGGCGGGCCGCATAGGCCCACGGAAAGCGGCCGATGAAGCGCGATAAGGCGGAGGAGGATGACGCGTCGGACAAAGGTGCTTACGCCATAGAACAGATTGAGGCTATATCCCGCTAGATAACGGATCAGGCGGTGAAGCGATAGTCGCTCATCGGCCGTCCGCCGGGAGGGGTCAGGAGAACATGTCGGATATCAGGCGCGTGACGGACGACTTTTCAGTGTCGCCGCAGATTTCGACTGCCGATATCGCGGACCTTCCGAGGCTTGGCTTCAGGAATCTGATTAATAATCGCCCGGATGGAGAGACCGCGGATCAGCCCCCTTCCGAGGAGGTGCGCGTCCTCGCTGAGGCGGCCGGATTGACCTACATCCACGCTCCCTTCGTCGGCCCGCCGACGCCGGAGGCCGTTGCGGCGGTCAGCTCCTGCGCACAGGGGACGGGGGCTACGCTCGCCTATTGCCGCTCGGGAACGAGGTCGGTTACGGCCTGGGCGCTCGCTGAGGGCGTGTCGGGAAGACTGGAAGCCGAGACGATTGTGGGATATGCCGCACAGGCGGGGTATGACCTCTCGACGATGGTTGCGTATCTGCGCGGTCTGCGCTCCCGGGCGTGATGGGAGGGCTGGCGGCGCAAAAAGGAGCCTGGCATGACGGCTGGCGATGGATTGGGATCCGGTCTTGAAAATCGTGACCGAACATCGACAGATCTGGGTTGCGTTGGCGGTGATTTCATAGCTGCCGGGCTTCGAATTCAGGAGGTCGGTCTTGGCTAACTGGCTCTGGACTTCTGATTTCGTGGTCGAGGACAACATTGTCCTCGTCAAGAAAACAGGCCATCGACTGTCCCTCGATGTGAAATTGCTTCACGATATCTTTGCGTGGCTCTGTTTTTACGCGACGGCTCAGGTATGGCGTCTTCAGAGGCGATTGACGGGTCACAGACGTCCCACGATCGCGTTTTTTCCTGACAAGCCGCGTCCCTGGTATCTCATCTGGCCTGTCATGCACTGCGCCGGCGCTCGTTTGGTCGATAGCCCTCAGAACGCGGACATCGTAGTTCAGTTCGATGATTCGACGACATGTTCGCCGATCCTGCCGGATCTCAGCGCTCGCGTGCGACGTGTGCGGACCGTGAATTTCAATGCGCGGGACATTTCCAAGTCGACGGTGTCTGCAGCTTTCGGTCGGGTGGCGGGTTATGACCTCGCCCTGGATCCGCGGCGGCACAAGGGTCCGATGGTCGACAAGTCAGAGATCAACGCCGCGCACGACGGGCGAGTGGTTTACGGTCCCCTTGAGCCGCAGGTGGGCCGTTCCTACCAGAAGCTGATCAACAACGCGGCTGGAGGCGGGTTGGTGGAGGATCTGCGAACCTGCACCGTGGCGGGCGAACCCGTTCTGGTCTTCCGGAAGCGCCGTCCGGTTGCGCGGCGCTTCGCGAACGAGAATGTCAGCGTGGATATGGTGCGGCCTGAGGAGGTGTTTTCTCCCGCGGAGATCGACCTGATCCGTCGTTTTACTTCGGAGATTCGGCTCGATTGGGGCGGGGTCGATGTCCTTCGTAATCAGGATGACGGCCGGATCTATATTGTGGACGCCAACAAGACAGACATGGGGCCGCCGGTGGCCTTGCCTCTGGGGCAGAAGCTGAAGGCGACAAGGCGTCTGGCCCGTGCCTTCGCGGACGCCTTCGCTCCCTGAGCTGGCCGACTGAACGGAGGTTCCATGTCGGGCATTCCCTATGTTCGTGATCTCGACGCCCCCTATGGCGAGATGATGCGCGTGACGCCGCGCATCAGGCGGCTTCTGGCCCCCAATCCGGGCCCTTTCACTTTTCGCGGAACAGGCGTCTATGTGATCGGCGAGGGCGAGGTCGCCGTGATTGATCCCGGTCCGGTCATCGACGACCACTTTGAAGCGCTCAAGCGGGCTCTCGCGGGCGAGCGGATCACCCATGTATTGGTCACTCACTCCCATTCCGACCACTCCCCCCTTGCTCACCCTCTGGCGGATTGGGCCGGATGCGAGGTGTTCGCATCGGGTCGGCATGTTTCAGGGCGAGCTGAGATTGAAATGGAGGCTGATGACGACAGCCTCTTCAGGCCTGATATCGCTCTGGAGGACGGCGCTCTCCTTCGCGGTCCGGGCTGGACGATCGAGGCGATTGAGACGCCGGGTCATACGTCCAATCATCTCTGTTTCGCGTTGCTCGAGGAAAATGCGCTGTTTTCCGGCGATCACGTGATGGGGTGGTCGACGACGGTCATCTCACCTCCGGACGGACGGATGGGAGATTATCTCGCCAGTCTGGCCAAGGTCCGGGCAAGGGGATTCTCCACCATCTGGCCGACGCACGGTCCTCCTATCACTCAGCCGGAACCCTTCCTCGACGCCTACCTTCGTCATCGTCTCGCGCGAGAACAGGCGATCGTCGATCGCCTCGCCGCGGGCGACACGCGAATTCCGGAAATGGTCTCAGTCATTTATCGGGACGTTGATTCCCGACTTCATCCGGCTGCGTGCCATTCCGTTCTGGCGCATATGATTCATCTGGTCGAGGCCGGCCGGGTGTCCGCCGTCGGCGAAGGGCTGCAAGCCCGATATGCTCTTAAGCCGTCAGTCGGGTGACCCGGGTTCAGCGCTCAAGGATCATGGGCGAGGTCAGCTGGACGCCCTGAGTCTGGCTTCTTTCCAGATGCTGGAGAAGGGCCTTTGTCCTCGCCTCTCCGAGCACCGATGTGATGGTTTCGGCAGCCGGAAGAGCAGCCGACATCTGAGCGGCCGTAAAGGCCTCTCCGAACAATCCGAACGGCGATCCGCGGTGGAAGTCCAGTCGAATCCGGGCCTTGTCCTCCGGCTTGAGGCCCGCCAGCTCCTTGGCCTTCGCGATGGCGTCGATCAGATCTCCCGTCTCATCGATCAGCCCTAACTTCAGGGCGTCCTCGCCGGACCAGACGCGTCCGCGGGCGATCGATCGCACGGTCTCTATAGGCAGGTTCCTGCCTTCCGACACCAGGGTCGTGAAACGATCATAGGTCTCCCCGAGCATGGCTCGGAGTTTCGTCCGCTGCGCGTCCGACAGACGCTCTGCGGAATTGAAGGACGCATAGTCTCCTCCGACGGTGATGGACGCCGGATTGACGCCGACCAGTCTAAGTCCGTCCGCGATCGCCACCTTGCCCCCGAAGACGCCGATTGAGCCCGTGATGGTCGATCGCGACGCGACGATGGCGTCGGCCCCGGCGGCCACATAATAGCCTCCGGAGGCGGCCGCAGATCCCATCGAGACTACGACCTTCTTGCCCTTCTCCTGGAGCCTCTGAACGGCGCGCCAGACCTGATCCGACGCCGTCGCCGAGCCTCCGCCCGAGTCCACCCGGAACACGACGGCGTCGACGTCCGGATCATCTTCAAGGGCGATAAGGCTCGCTGCGACCGTATCAGAGGCGAACCGGGCCGTGTTCAGCGAAAGCAGATCGGGGGCCCCGCCCGATCCGTTGATGATGTCGCCCTCACCGCCCACGATGGCGATTACGGCGTCCCCGTCCGAGGCGATTGAGGGGTGATAGTCGTCAATATCCACGAGGTCGCCATCACCGCGCTTCCGAGCTTCGTCTGCAGCGTCTTCCGGCCAGCCGATCTTGTCGACGAGGCCGAGCGTCAGCGCCTGATCTGCGCCGTAAGGGCTCGCCTCCAGAAGCGACTTCATCTTGTCCGGAGTGATCTTGCGATCGCCGGCCATATCCGCGACGGAGTGAGTCCAGATGCTGGAAGCGAGCGCGGTCATGGCCTCCTTATGCGGCGCGGAATAGTCTGACTGCTTGTAGACATCGGGCGCGTTCTTGAACTCGTGGAACTGCTCAATTTCTGCAGTCAGGTTGAACCGCTTGAAGGCGTCGCCGAGAAACAGGGTTTCCATCGCCATGCCAGGCACTTCGAACGAGGCGCCCGGTTGCATCCAGATTTCGTCAGCCGCTGAGACAGCTCGATAGGCCGAGGGACCTGACACCAGAAATCCCTGCGAGTGGGCCATTACGAACTTTCCTGCGCCCTTCAGTCGCAGAAGGGCTTCCCGAAGCTCCTCCGCCCGTGAGGAGCCGATGTCGACTTCGGAGGCTCGAATGAAGACGCCCCGTATCTGGGGATCGTCGACAGCGGAGTTCAGCTTGAGCAGCATCTCCACGAACGACATTTCTGGAAACAGCGCCCCGAAATCGCTTGAGATCGGCTGATCGGGGTACCCTGCGCGGAGGTCGATATGAAGGACATGAGCTCCTGACGCGGTCTGGGGGCCGTCCTTGGGAAGGAAGGAGACGATCAGGACGAGAGGCAGGATAATGAAGAAGAGGAGCAGGGCGGCGAGCCCGCCCAGGAAACTCAGGAAGAAAGTCTTCATTCCGCTTCTCCCAACCGTTCAAGGTGGAGACAACGTCTTACCGGCAATCGCAAAACATTGAAACCTGTCCGCGTTGACCGGCGTCGGCTGTCTGGATTTTCGGAGGGTCGAGAAAGCCCTCCGTTTGGAGGTCTCCGCCGGGACCAATCCGTGATCATCAGAAAACGGCTGGTCGGAGTAGCTGGATTCGAACCAACGACCTCTTGCTCCCGAAGCAAGCGCTCTACCAGGCTGAGCTATACTCCGGCGGAGCGGGGGCTATAGCGACTTTCAGCGTTCGGCGCAATCATCGCTGCCGAGGCTCTTTTGAGGTTGTTTTGACAACGACGGGGCGATGGATCCGGCCTCTGCGGCTGGAGCAGGGCGAGGATTGATGATGCGCCCATCTCTGAGACATCCGGGGCGCCCCCCCTATGAAGCTGGCGGGATGGGCGTCGGGATAACGCCTGGTCGCGCGGTGAAGATGTGGGACCGTGACAGGACGCCACCTGCGCTGCCGTACGAACGGGTCAGGTGGCCAGGGACTCTATTTGGGCAGGTTGTTCCCGGCGGCCCAGGAAAGGTTACCGGCCGCGGGTCGGAATCCCTGAATCAAAGCCGTTTTCTGCCTGTTGCGTTCGGAACGCGAATTGCGTAACTGTCCCGACTTCCTGCTGGGGCGTAGCCAAGTGGTAAGGCAGCGGTTTTTGGTACCGCCATCCCTAGGTTCGAATCCTAGCGCCCCAGCCAGGGACCAGCATTTTCCGCCGATGGGTCGTCCGACCCGTCTGCAGTGTCTCCCGTAGACTTGGAAGCTCGGTTAGTCCGGTTCCGTCTCTGTCCTGTCCGCAGCAAGTGACCTCGATCAGAACCCGGTTCGGGGTAGAGACTGTCGTACCTGTCGCAGCATGGGGGCGTCCTGCGTTCATAGGGCTTCGACAATTCTCCGGGCGATCGCCGGTCTCGGTGAACTGAGGTCTGGGAAATACGGACGTCTCAAGTCGTTATCGGGTCATGGTCGTCAGAGCCCCGCGAGGAAGTCCTGGCGGACATAACCTCCCGTCACTAGGGACTCTCTCCCGTCCTCCGCAACGGTGCAGCGGGGTGGGGCGGTCGGGCGAAGAGGCGCAGCGTCCGCGCGCTATCGGCGTGGCGGCTCGGAGGCGACCCGGGCTGGACCCGTCACCTCGAATACGGTTCCGGTCGTTGTCGCGGAACTGGCTCCGACCCACACGTCAAAGGCGCCCGGGTCAATGACCCATGTGCGCTCCGCCGAGTTCCAGTACTTCACGCTGTCTTCGGTCAGCTCGAACGAGACCTCGCGGCTCTCGCCCGGACTAAGCGTGACGCGTTCAAAGCCCTTCAGCTCCCTCACGGGCCGCGAGGCTCTGCCTGAGCGCTGATGGACATAAAGCTGGACGACCTCATCGCCAGCTCTCTGTCCCGTATTTGTGACGCTGGCCGATACGATAATCCTGCCTCCTGGAGCCAGCGAGGGCGCATTCAGCTTCGGGGCGGAAATTGAGAAGGTCGTGTAGCTGAGGCCATAACCGAACTCGAACAATGGAGACGACGGCTTATCAAGATAGCGCGTGCTCTGGTCGTTTGGACCGTGGGATCGGTTATGCGCATAGAAGATCGGCAGCTGTCCGGCGCTTCGGGGCCAGGTGACCGGAATCTTGCCCCCGGGACTGACGTCGCCAAACAGCGTTCGGGCTAGGGCGGTTCCGCCTCGCGTTCCGGGATGCCAGGCTTCGAGAATGGCAGGCGCCCGATCAATGATTCCGCTCAGGTCCAGAGGGCGGCCATTGATCAAAACCACCACAAGGGGCTTCCCGGTCTTCTGGGCTGCGTCGAACAGGCGAAGCTGACCTTCTGATAGGGCGAGGTCGGAGCGCGAGGCCCGCTCGCCGCTCATTTCCGCTGTCTCCCCAAGCGCCAGAATGATGAGGTCAGAGCTATTGGCGAGATCAAGGGCCTTGGAAAACTCGGCGGCGGACTGGTCGTCTGTCCACGCTTTCGGAGGACCGCCCGTAAAGGCGTCGAAGGGGGACGGGAATGTTCGTCTCAGCTGAATGCCGGGCGCTGTTTCGACAACGGCGCCTGCTCCCAGCCGATCCCGTACGCCCTGAAACAGGCTGACAGTCCTGGCAGGGTCGTCATTGAAGACCCATGGGCCCAGCGTATCGTCGAGGGAGTTCGCAAGGGGACCTATGATCGCCACGCGTTTGTAATCTGTGTCCCTCAGCGGAAGAACGCCGTCATTCTTGAGCAGCACAAACGACTTCTCAGCTGAGATTTGCGCAAGGTTCAGATGGGACTCGTCGGTCAGCACGCGCTGCGCCCGCTCTTCATCCACATACGGCGTCTCGAACAATCCCATTTTCAGTTTGGCGAGCAATACGCGTCGCACGGCCTGATCCAGGACCGATTCCGCCAGTCGACCCTCGCGAACGGCCGCAGGCAGCGACGCGAAGTGCGCAGCCCCCAGGCCCATCGACATATCGTTGCCAGCCGTCAGGGCGCGTTGAGCTGCGTCGGGCAGATCTCGGGCAAAATGCTGCGTGACCAGATTGGCGACACCGTTGGCGTCTGAGACAACCCATCCTTTGAAACCGAGTTCATGCCGGAGGATGTCTGTCAGCAAGCCGCGATTTGCGGCGGCCGGTATGTCATTCAGATCCATATAGGCCGACATGATATTGCCGGCGCCGGCTCTGACAGCCGCTTCAAAGGGCGGCAGGTAGACATTGTAGATATCCGAATCCGAGATTTGCACGCTTTCATAGTCGCGACCGCCAGGCGCGGCCCCATATCCCATGAAGTGCTTCGGACCGGATATGATGTGATCTGGAGCCCCCAGCCTCTCCCCCTGGAAGCCGATGACCTGCGCACGGGCGAGGGCGGAGGCCAGAAAGGGGTCTTCCCCGGGACCTTCGACCATCCTGCCCCATCGCGCATCGCGGGCGACATCGAGCATGGGAGCGAAAGTCCAGTGTATGCCGACGCTGCGCGCCTCCCTTGCGGCCACGGCCTGCGCAAGTTCTACGATGGCGGGATCGAATGAGGCCGACTGGCCGAGCGATGTGGGGAAAATCGTTCTGAAGCCGTGCATGACGTCGAAGCCGACAAGGAGAGGTATCTTCGTACGGCTGTCTTCGACTGCGATCTTCTGTAGCCTGTTCAGGATCTTCGGATCGCTGACAAACAGAATGGCGCCGACCTCGCCACTTCGGATCTGCTTTTCGATGGCAGCTGTGGACCCCAGGACGAACTGCTGATTGAGTTGGCCGGCCTTCTCCTCAAGCGTCATGCGCGAGATTATCTTATCAGCGCGTTTTACAAGATCCTCTTCAGCGTTTGTCCGAGGCCTCTGAAAAACGGAACCGGAAACCGCCTCTCCGCTTGACTGGCAGGACGACAGGCTCACGGCGGCCAGCGCAAGGGCGCATGACGCTAGCATTTTGAACATTGGGCGCACCGGTTTCTCCTGTCGATTGCTCAAGTCAGACGCTTCAGGATGACTTGAGGCGTCTGTTCGCCAGCGCCTGAATGTCGGCGACGATGATCCAGCCGTCCAATTGCCTGAACTCTGGGGTCTGATGATAGCCGCTGGAGCGGATGACGCCAATTGTCAGGGCCTCCGTCTTCGCCAGAGCAGACGTCTGTCGAACCGGAGACGCGACGTCCGGTGGAGGCCGCTTGACCTCGCCCCGGGTATGGTCTGGACATTTCGCCGGGGTTGAGCCTCCGAGCTGCGCTCCCCCTTTGGCTGCTGACGAACCCTTTCGTGACGGGCGACCAGGCCCGCACGCATGAAGGCTCCCAGATCTCCTCAGGGGCTCAGAAGCACGACGAAAAATCAGCGTTATGGCGCTGCGACGGTTTTACGAAGCAGAACCACATTGTCGATCTTGATGTTTCGCGACCAGAGAAATTTCGCAGCACCGAACTCGTCTTCAAGTTCAGTGTACGCCGCTTTTGGTCCGAACTGCTTACGGGTGTAAACTGTTGCTGAAGGCCAGTTTCTGTCATTGAAGCCTGGCGTGGCCCAGTCTTCGGGCTCGGCGAAATGGACCGCCTTGCAGGCGTTGACATTCCGGCTGTTTGCGCAGGCAGGTTTGATAGGACATGCGCTGGAATCGCGTTCCCCGGCTGGTCCGAATTTCAGGCAGGCGGTGCTGTCGAGCGGAGCCAGGTAGAACGCCTCCGCCTTCCAGCTTTCATCGGTTCGCGTTCCGTCGCTGAAGGAGGCGACGACGCCTCCGTCGCCCACATTGTATCGAGCGTACTCCATGCCGACGCCGAGATGTTCCTCCCAGTCCACGGCTCGCAGACCGATCGTCATCGGATAGGTGGCCTTGAACCGGCATGCCGTCGAGTTGAAGGGCGTGAAGGCGATCGGGTCGCGACAGACGAAGGCGCCGTTCACATAGAGTTCAAAGTAATTGTCTGCATGAATAAGAGCGGTCACTTCCACACCGTCAGGATTTACGACAACCGTCTCAAGCTGGGCGACATAGTCGGGGTTGATCCCTTTGCCTGTGCAGTCGTTGAAAAGATCGACCCCCGTATCTCCCTGATGCGTGGCGGCCGGCGCCGACCAACGGCCGCCATCCTCATCCGTGACCGTCCCGATGCGCGCCTCTGCAAACTGCGTCGATGAAGAAGCGCACCTTGTCGGGGATCCGGCGTTCACACCGGCAGTCGTCGGGCCAATAGAAGCGTGACCGCCCATGGCGGAGAGCGCTTGCCGCGATGACGGATCCTCGTTTATCGGGAAAGACGCCTGCGCCATGACCTTGTCGCAGCCAGTACTGAACGCGCACGTGAAAATGACAGCCGTCGCCAGAGTTCCAAACGTCTTCAAGTTTAAGTCTCCTGATGGGGCGACCGCGTCCGGAGGAGCGGTTACGGTAAGCTGCAAGATATCCGGGTGATGACGATGTCCTCTACGAGGGCAGGCGGATCAGGATCCGGAGGGTATGAGAGTGGGGCTTGGTTCGGGAGGCGGTCCTCGTCTCCTGAGAAGACCGGCGGCTGGGATGGGTGTGAGGATGTGCGCATCCTCAGCGATGAGTCAGCAGCGCTGAGTTACTTCTCTACTCCGGCTCGAATGTAAAAACAGTCCCTCTGCGATACCTCAACATCGCATGGAAAGTCGACGATCTGCGTACCCTTTGGCTGCCTTCTAAGCGTTATCGGCATAATCATCGGGCGTTTGAGATAAAGCGGATCGGTTATCTCAACTACGCCTCTGATCGTGTCATGATCGATCATTCGGTAGGTCTCGCGAACGGTACGCTGATCGCTGCCGGGAGCGTTTCGACCGAGTCCGGCCCATTGGGCATTTAGGTGGGTGGTGTCGATAATGAGCGTTGTGCCCTCGAAGCGCGCGATGGCGTGACCTAGAACCGTGTGGGGACCCTCCGGGCTCGCCGTCGGAACAAGATACGCGGTCCGAACTGTCTGCCAGCTTTCGGGGCGGATCGTCAACGTGTCGTCATCGAGGGGCCATTTCTGAAGCTCGGGAATGTGGGCGATCGAAGGTAAGCCCGGCGTCTGGCAGTTGCTTGCTGGGTTCAGGAGCGGGTCATAGGTTGCGAACTTCGCTTTCCCTGCATCGGTCATCAGATCTCGGGTTCGCATGTCGCCATGATCAAGTCCCTTGGCCTGGTCTTCCTGGCTCACCTCCATGGGGCCGGAGTGCGGAACGGGCCCGTCCGGAGGGAAGGGGCGACCCGGCCTCTGGGGCGCCAGTGGCTCCGGAGCCCAAACACCTTCAAAGTCCGAGTGATTGTCAGCAAGCTGGGGGGAGGGATCCGCAAGCGCTCCTGAAGTAAGAGCGAGGCAGGCCAGCCCGACAGTCAGGTAATGTCTCCGCCGGATGGTCTGCTTGCCTCTCAAGCCGGATGCTTGTGTGACCAACAGACACTAAACCTGTAACCCGCCTATGCCTGCTTTGCCGCAATATGTCGCAAATTGTCGACAGGAATGATTCAGGCGAAAACCGGGAATTCGCGGGGGGGCAGGCTTCGGAGGTCGATGAATCCGTCGGAAAGCCCTGAGGCGGTAATTCTCAGAGACCTGATACCTGCGCCCCGTTTCAGGCAGAGGGCATTTTCGGACAGAAGTCTGAACCGTCTTTAT
Source organism: Alphaproteobacteria bacterium (assembly GCA_018969425.1). Taxonomy (GTDB): domain Bacteria; phylum Pseudomonadota; class Alphaproteobacteria; order Caulobacterales; family Hyphomonadaceae; genus UBA7672. The sequence continues at coordinate 32,590 of JAGWYJ010000032.1, forward strand.
CCCGAGGATGTTGGACGTCGATCGCTCACGGCGCGCTTAAGGGCTTCATGGCTTGCGAAGACGATCCCGGGAGGGACATAAGACGGATCACGGCGGCGCGCCGATCTCCGGACGCCTTGACTGAGCCCAGAAGTAAGGGAGAGGCGGGTGAGGAGAACCTGGCCCATCATTGCGGTCTCCAGCGTGTCCGAGAGCCTTGCATGGTATCAGGCTCTGTTCGGTCAGCCTCTGGCCGCTCCGGCTCATGATCATTTCGGGATGATCAGGGATGAGGATGAAACTGTCCTGCTGTGCCTCCACGCGTGGGGGGAGCATGACCATTCGTCGTTATTCTCTCCTGAACGAGGCAGGCCTGGTAATGGATTGATCCTGTTCTTTCGGGTGCCCGATTATGATGAAGTCCTGACGCGCGCTCTCAGTCTTGTAAACGTTCTGGAAGCTGAAACGCAGGTCAATCCGGGCACAGGGACCAGAGAATTCGCCATCCGGGATCCGGATGGATATTCGGTCATGATCAGTTCTCTGACCTGAAGCTCGTAAGCCTGATATCCTGAGCGACACGGCGGCGAATGCCGTCGGTCGCTCAGCTGTTCTTACTCCGTACCTTTTGCTTCCGCTGCTGCGTCCGTCCGATCCGCTCGGCGGCGGTCACTCAGGCCTCAAGTATGGCGACCACCCTCGACCAGCCTGCAGAGGCCCCCTTAATCTTGACCGGGAAACAGGCGATCTCATACCCGAATGGAGGCAGAGACGAGAGGTTGGCGAGTTTCTCCATTTGCCAGTACGGGATCTCCCGGCCTGCCTTGTGGCCTTCCCAGATGATGGCCGGATCTCGCTTTTCCGCCCAGCGGCGGGCGGTATGGCTGAATGGAGCGTCCCACGACCAGGCGTCTGTGCCCACCACCCGAACGCCTCGTTCAGTCAGGTAGAGTGTCGCCTCTCGTCCCATGCCGCAGCCGGCATGAATGTAGTCCGGATGGCCGAAAATCTCTCCCGCCCTGGTATTCACCAGAACGATATCGAGGGGCTGGAGGTCGTAACCGATCCTCGAGAGTTCTGCTTCAATGTCCCTGGGGCTGGCGACATGGCCGTCCGGAAGATGACGGAAGTCGAGTTTGACCCCAGGACGGAAGCAGTAATCGAGAGGCGTTTCATCAATCGAGGGCGCGCGCCTCGCACCGTGATCTGTCGTTGAGTGGAAGTGCCAGGGCGCATCCATGTGGGTGCCGTTATGGGTCGAGATCTCGACTGTCTCCACCGCCCAGCCCTCTCCATCCGGCATGTCTGCTCGCGTCAGTCCGGGAAATGACCGCGCCATATCTCCGACCGTTTCGGCATGGGCTCGATAGGTGATCTTCGGCTCCATTCCGGGAGGGTCGGAGGGAACTCCGACTTCGAGGGCGATCGACAGGTCAATGATGTGACGAGCCATGCGGCGTGCTCCGGAAGAGAATGTACGAGCGGACCCCGCCGACCGTATCAGGCTCGGAACTTTGCCTGACATCCAGCGGCCCTTCAATCGCGAACGGTAGCGCTGATCTCAGAACATTTTGAGCCCGGGAGGAGGTCTCGCGGCTGGCGACGCGAGGGAAAGCAGGCGGCTTGTCTGATCGCAAGGCGAAACATTGCGCCTCGGGACAGGATTTCATCCGAGTGGGTTCTTGGAGAGGCGAATTGATGACCTGGAAAGATGTCCTGGTGTTTGCTGATGGAACGGACAGCGGGGTCGCACGGGCGATTTGCGCCGGCGAGATCGCTGCACTCTCCGAGGCGGATCTTGCAGTCTGCGTCCTCGCTGAGATGACCGCCATGAGTGTCGGGGGCGTATCTCCCGCGATGTCGGATGCGCATGAGCAGGCTCGAAGGTCCGCCAGAGACGACGCCGGCCGTTTGCTGGAGGCTATTGAGAGCGGCGCCGGGTCTTTAAGTTCGAGATTCGCAATCAGCGTCCTCGAAACCCCTCACGCTGACGCTTCGCGTCTGGTGTCCTCTCTTGCCCGCAGCAGCGACCTCGTGATCTGCGCTCAGCCCATTGATCAGGATGGGACGTCTATGGATGAGACGGTTCTGACAAGCTGTCTGATGGGGTCGGGTCGACCCTGTCTTATGCTGCCGAGACGACCTGGGTGGTCGATGATCGGCAGACGGGTTCTGGTGTGCTGGAACGGATCTCGTGAGGCGTCGCGAGCCGCCCATGACGCCCTGCCTCTGCTGGCGCAGGCTCAGGCGGTTCTGGTCATGCTCTCCGGACCAGAGGACAGAATGGATGGCACAGACAATGGCGGTCTTCTTCGCGTATGCACCCATCTTTCACGCCATGGGGTGAGGGTTGAGGGGCCGGAAACCTCGGCGGCCGCAAAAGGCGCAGGTGAGAGAATACTCGGCGCAGCCGATGAGTTTGGAGCCGATCTGATCGTCATGGGCGCCTTCGGACGCTCGCCCTGGCGTGAGCGCATGATGGGAGGCGTGACGCGCAACGTTCTGAGAACGACTCGTCTCCCAGTCTTCCTGTCTCATTAAGAGGGAGGCCGATCAGGAGGTCGCGCTCAATGAGGGCCATGTCCGCTCTGGAAAGGTCGTCTTTGTGAGCGGGACGGCCCCGCCAGGTGAAACGGCGGCAGGAGGCGCAGGCTCATACATGCAGGCCCTTGCATCCCCAGACTCCAGATCGCCGCGACGCCCCCCGGAAAGGCGAGGCAGGGGAGGCCGCCCGTTCAGGCGACCTCCCGCTACTGTCAATGACAACCACAGATGTCCGGTTTTCGTAGCAAGGTAAATGTCCGCCTCTTACCTGACCCCTGATAAGGGTTCGGCCGCCGGGCGGACCTAGGCGGCTGAAGTCTCGCTCTTCTCTCCGGGATGGGTCTTGGGCGCGGGCACAGCCTCGTAACGGGCGAGGAGCCTTGGTCCGTGGAAGATGGCGAGGCGTCCGTCCGGGTATTCCTGAACCCGGACGGACGCCTTTACAAAGTGCCGGCGGTGCGTGTGCTCTGGGATCTGCAGGATGCGTCCTTCGTAGCGCACGGTATTGTCCTTCGAGACGACGCGCTCTTCATGGATGCAGAGGATGTTGGCCAGATCGCCGACGAAAGGAATGAAAGCCGATCCGTCCTCTTCCGCCGCGACGCTGAACCGGGCGTTGTGTTGGGCTATGTAGACGTCCCTGAGCCAGGCATTCGCCGTCTCGATATCGTTGATCCGGGCCAGCCTCATATCCTGCGGCAAGCGTCCCTGCAGCGTGCCGAAGACGCGCTCCATCCGACCGCGCGCCTCAGGCGAGTAGGACGGTATATGGTTGATCCTCAGCTGGGCCAGAGCCCGGCCGACCTGTGTGGGATTGTTCCTGTCGACCTTTCCGCCAGCCTCCGGAGTGTTGAAGTAATGGCTGCCCCGATCGGTGTAGAAGGCTGAAAACAGACCGTATTTCTCGATCGCCTCAGCAAGCCCGCGAAACGTCGATGCAGTCCCCTCCTGCTCGCAGAAAAAGGCGGAGAGGATACGCCCCGTGGCGTCATCCAGCGTTACGATCAGGTCGCAGGGCGCACGCCTGCCGCAGAACCAGTCGTGCGTCGAGCCATCCTGGAACACCAGCATGCCTGGGAGCGCCGAGCGGGGACGCCTCCTGCGGTGGGGCCCGCGTTTGCTTGAGGGCTTCACCAGCCCGCGCAGGTAGAGCACGGACTTCGTCCACGTGTAGCCGTATCGAAACTCCGGATGGGCTTTGCACAACGCCTCATGAAAATGCTTCGGCGTGAAGTCGAAATACTTCGTCCGGTACTGGTCTGCGACAAAATTCGCTGTCTCATCAGGGGCCTTGTTCGAAGCTGGCCGACCGCGACGCCTGTCCACGATCGCCTCGGCGCCCCCCTCCTCATAGCTATCCCGCAAACGGCGAAAATGCCGCTCGCTCATCCCCAGCAGCTCAGCCGCCTCTATACAGCTGAGCCGCTTCTCTCTCACCCGTCCGATCGCATCAACGATCCGAGCCATACGAACCTCCGAAAGCAAAACGACCCCCCCGGTGAAAACCGGACAAATCGTGTGCTACGAAAAGCGGACATATCGAGTGGCGCCGACCGCCTGCACCGGGCCTAATTGTCGAGAGGCTACAATTGTAGCAAGATAAAAGCGGCACTCAGAATGAAAGTCACTAGCTTATTTTAAGTTCCGCATTGGCGGACAGAGCCTTTTCCCAAGCAAGGGCGTGCTGAACGATTGTATCCAAATCATCAAACCGAGGCGTCCAGCCTAGTTCCGCACGGATCCTGTCACTTTTGGCCACAACAGAGGCTGCGTCACCTGGCCGACGACGTGCCATCCGAACGGAGAAATCGGCTCCAGAAACCCGCTTAACCGTCTCGATTACGTTCAGTACAGAGAACCCACGACCGTATCCGCAATTCAACAAAAGATTATTTCTGCCTGAGCGAAGTGCATCGAGGGCGAGCAAATGCGCAGAAACAAGATCGCTAACGTGTATATAGTCTCGAACGCCGGTACCGTCGGGGGTCGGATAATCTGTCCCGTACACGTCAATGCCGTTTCTTTTTCCGAGCGCGGCTTGAACGCACACCTTTATCAAATGGGTCGCTCTTTCGGTAGATTGGCCTGCGCGCCCTCGGGGATCGGCACCGGCCACATTGAAATAACGAAGAATTGCGTGGGGAAACCGGTGCGCAATCGAAGCATCTATTAAAATTCTTTCGGTCAGGAGCTTCGAAGCTCCGTAAGGCGATTCAGGATTGGCTGGCGTAGCTTCTTCGACAAACTCGCTAGTCGGCGTTCCATAAACGGCTGCGGTCGATGAAAAGAGAAAAGGTCGCCCGCCCGCGGCTGCGAGTGCTTCAATCATACTGTGCGCTTTGATTGTATTGTTTCGATAATACCCAAGCGGATCTCTGACGCTGTCGGGAACGACCGTCGAGGCTGCAAAATGTATGACAGAGTCTACGCGCTCGCGATCGAGTATCTGCCGAGCGCCTACTTCGGCTATGTCGCAATTATAGAACACAACACCGTCGGGAACGGCAGGTCGGAAGCCTGTTGTTAAATTGTCTACGACAACGACGTCTTCCCCGCGGTCGCGGAGTGCGAGCGCCATATGCGACCCGATATAGCCCGCTCCACCCGTAACAAGGACTGCCATAGCTCACCTCATAAGGCGCGGTTCGACGGGACCAATCCGCGAACTCGCATGTGGAGCATCAAGCGGGCTATTGCAAGAGGCGGCTTTGTGGTCGATAGATTATAGACTTAGGAGTAGAGAGCGGTGTCAGCGAATTTGTCGTCTGAGTTTGGTGTGAAAGTATAGGCTCGGGCGGCCGGAATAGGGTGACACATTGGCTTACTCACCCGAACGTAAGGCAGCGGTTCTGAAGAAGATGCTGCCTCCGAACACGATCTCCCTTCGCCGGCTGTCGCAGGAAGAAGGGATATCGGAGATGACCCTCTCCAAATGGCGGGCTGAGGCCCGGG
>JAGWYJ010000033.1 GCA_018969425.1 Alphaproteobacteria bacterium
GCAGCCAGCCCTGAATCGGTAGGCTTTGATTCTGCGCGTCTGAAAAAGCTGGATGACTACATGGCCAAGGTGGTCGCCGACGGCCGCGTGGCGGGGATGACGACCCTCCTTGCGCGTCACGGACAGATTGTCGGGTTCAAGACCTACGGCAAGGCGGATCTCGAGAAGAACAAGCCGATGACGGAAGACACGATTTTCCGCATCTATTCGATGACGAAGCCGATCACCGGCGTCGCGATGATGATTCTGTTTGAAGAAGGCAAGTGGCGGCTCGACGATCCGGTGACGCGTTACGTTCCGGAGTTCAAGGCCCTCAGGGTGGTCAAGTCGATCAACCCGGACGGATCGCTCGTTCTTGAGGACATGAAGCGCCCGCCCACCATGCGCGAGATCATGAGCCATACGGCGGGCTTCGGGTACGGCCTCGCTGAAGAGCATCCTGTCGACAAGCTGTATCGCGAGAAGCAGGTCCTCTCCTCGACCAGTCTTAAGGAGATGATTGATCGCACCGCTCAGATCCCCCTGATGTATCAGCCGGGCACCAGCTGGTATTACTCATCCGCCGTCGATATCCAGGGCTACATTGTCGAGAAGCTGTCGGGTCAGAAGTTCGGCGATTTCCTCGCCGAGCGGGTCTTCAAGCCCCTGAAGATGAACGACACGGCGTTCTACACGGGCGCCGAGAAGGCGGATCGTCTTGCGGCGGTTTATGTCTTCGATCGCGATCAGGGCAAGATCGTCGAGGCCAAGTCTCTCTTCGGCGTCGCCATGCCGGATTACACCAAGCCGCCGGCGGCTGAGAGCGGCGGCGGCGGTCTGGTCTCCACGACCATGGACTACGCCCGCTTCAGCCAGATGGTGCTGAACGGCGGCGCGCTGGAGGGCGTTCGCCTCCTCTCGCCGGCGACCGTGGAGCTTATGGGGACCAACGTCATTCCCAAGAGTGTCCTGGTCTCGAGCAATGGCACCTCGGTGGCGCAGTTCAACGAGGCGGTTGGCTTCGGTCTCGACTTTCAGGTTGTGAACGATGCGCGCGCCGCCGGCAGTCTCCAGGGCGACGGATCGATCAGCTGGGGAGGAGCGGCCGGAACCTGGTTCTGGATCGACCCCACCAATGATCTCATCTTCGTGGGCATGATCCAGCGTATGGGGGGCACCGGCGGAGATGATCTGGGAACGATGGCGCGGACCCTGACCTATCAGGCGCTCGTTGAACCCGGCAAATAGGACATAGGCGCCATGGGGCTTCGGCCCGGTGTCTGAAGGATGAGGATGGGGGGCGGATGAAGATCCGCCCCCTCTTTTTTACTGAATCCGGACGGTCCTGTCTGTCCGCCGGTCTTTTGAAACGCCTGCGGACAGGATGGTCGGGAGCTGACGCGAAACCACGCATCAATACGGGTTCGACCAAAATTTTGCGGGAACGGCTCAGGCAGGGCCCATCCGGCTTCGCGGCGAAGTGACCCGTTGGTAGACAGCCCCCAACTCTGCAATTCCGTGATCGGGCTGGAGAGCCAGCGTCAACCCGCCGACCGCTGCCTCGTATCCCGGCGTGTTGATCGAACCGCTTTGGCGAGGTGGCTCACCCCCGCATCGCCGCCACCCAGTCCCGCAGCGTCCCGCAGGCCTCATCGAGCGGGATCCGCGGCCCCCAGAACATTGGGGCGATGCGGGTCTGGTCGGCGACCTGTGTCAGTAACGGCGCGAAGCCCGGCTCGTCGTGGACGAAACTCATGCAGCGCTCGCTTCTGTCTCAAGTAAGGCTTCGTCGACCAATGCCAGCGTCGCCTTCGTGCCGTATGTCTCGGCCATCTTGCGCAACCGCATGCGATTCCAACGCCCGCTCCGCAGGGTCGCGACCAGCCCCTCGCGCAGTACGCTCAGCCCGACGCCGGCCATGTCGTGGTGCTGGAGCAGGTCGACGATGAACCACTCGGCGGTCGGCTGCTCGGGGAAGTACACGCGCCGCAGCAGGAAGCGACGGCCGCCGAGCTGGAACTCGCCGCTTCGCCGCGTGTTGTAGACCAGCGTGACCGCAAACATCGCCGTGGAACCCAGGCCGAGGGCATTCCAGCAGGGCGGGCCGGTCACGAGGAACCGCTCGCCGCCGAGAAACGCGTTTAGGAGCGCCTCGTCGGACGCCCCCGATGTCCCTCGCGCCGACGTCAACGATCGGCTCGTTGGCGTAAACTGCCTCCGAATCGTCTCTAGGCCGTCCCAGAGCCCCGCAGACCTCCAGAGCCGTCCGCCGGGGTTCTGGCGCCAGACGCCGCGGCGCTGGCGCAGAGCAGGGCTCGGCGCGCGCTCGGACCGACACCTCGCGAAACCCCCGCTCTCACAGGTCAAAACGGCGAGGGAACATGTGCGGTGACCAACGAGGCACTCTGTTGACCGCCTGCGCACGAGGATTTTACGGGGATGAAATGGCTCCGCGGGTTGGACTCGAACCAACGACCAGTCGATTAACAGTCGACTGCTCTACCAACTGAGCTACCGCGGAACTCGGTGGAAGCGGGGTCTATAGCGTCCCGTTTCGAGCGCGGCAATCCCCGGCGGGGCGAGTTTCTTCGGGGCTGGGGCAGGATCCGCGCGAACTCGCGTCGACGCAAAAAGAAACGGGAGCCGAAGGCTCCCGCAAAGGCGTTTGGGTGATGGTAGGGTGTCTTCAAGGAAGACAACCACACCATCCCTCGGGCCGGTTAATGGCGGGTTAACGTTAGCAGCTTGTTCAAGAGTCTTTCGCGATTTTCATCATTTGGCTGTCGGGTCCTGACGCCGCCCGGGAAGCGATCCCGGACCCGCAAGGAGCCCGTCGGCCGTTCGCCTCGGGGCAAAGGCGCGAAGCTGGAATACCGGCCGGGGCTTTCTAAAGTCAGGGAAGTTGGAGGCCACGCCCGGAATCGAACCGGGGTACGCGGATTTGCAGTCCGATGCGTCACCACTCCGCCACGTGGCCTCGCTGATAACCTCGTCGCCTGGCGGAGCGACGGAGGGGCGCGTTGCGCACGGACACGCCTATGCTAAGAGGCCGGGGCGCACAAGTGCCTTGAGTCCCGCAAATCCGAGGGGTCCGCAGTGGATATGGAATCGGCCCGACTTGCCCTGATCGATAGTCAGGTGCGACCCAATGATGTGACGGATCGTCGTCTCATCTCCGCGATGGCGTCTGTGCCGCGAGAAGCGTTCCTGCCGGAGGCCCGTCAGGCCCTCGCTTACGCCGATGCGGTCGTGGAGACCGCGCCGGGCCGGTATCTCTGGGCTGCGAGAGATTTTTCAAAAGTTCTCAACGCGGCGGCGGTGGCGCCCGGCGATCGTGTTCTCGATGTCGCTCCGGGAACCGGTTACTCCTCGGCGGTCCTCGCGAAACTTGCTGCAAAAGTGATTGCTCTCGAACAGACGCCGCAGGCCGCCGAGGCTCTCTCGGCCACGCTGGCGAAAGTCGGGGCGGTCGGGGTCGAGGTGATCGCAGGCGACCTGTCGACGGCCGCTGCGGGCAAGGGGCCCTTCGACGTGATATTCGTCAACGGCGCGGTCGAAGACCCTGCGCCGGCCTGGCTTGAGGCTCTGGCCGAGGGCGGCAGGCTGGCCGTTGTGGTGTCCGAAGGTCCTGTGCGTCGGGCGAGGATCTATACCCGTTCGGGCGGGGTGACGGCCTTTCGTTCGCCCTTCGAGACGGCCGCCCCGCGTCTGCCGGGGTTCGAGGCTCCGGTCCGCTTTGAGTTCTGAGCGATCGGCAGGACCGGCCTGCGGGTTGTTTTGATCACGAGTCTCAGGCTAGTTGACACTGTCAGGTAGCGCTGGAACTGTGCTGTTCGCCGCTTCCGTGGAAGGATTTTGGACATGAGACGCATCGCCGCCGCCGGTTTCCTCGCCCTCCTGTCGGTTCCGGCCAGCGCGCAGGCCGCCCGCGAGACCCTGGCGGAGGCCGTCGCCTCCGCCCTGTCGGCCAATCCCTCGCTTCAGGCGGAGCGCCGGACGCGGGAAGGCGCGGCCGAGCGGGTTGAGCAGGCCCGAGCGGCCGGCCGTCCCTCCCTGGCCCTGAACGGCTCCTATTCGGCGCAGAAGACCGAGGTCGGTCAGACCTTCACCATCGGAGGGCTGACGTTTCCGTCCGACGGGCAGGGCCAGCAGGCTACGGCGGGCCTCGAAGCCCGTCAGACGCTGTACGCAGGAGGCGCGGTCGCCGCCCAGAGGCGTCAGGCTGAAGCCGGATCTGAAGCGTCAGGAGAGCGTCTGAGGTCTTATGAGCAGGGCCTCATCCTGGACGTCGTCGCCGCCTATGTGGATGTCCGGCGGAGCGAGCGCGAGCTCGCGATACGCGAGGACAACGTCGCCTCCCTGAAGCAGCAGGTCCAGGCCGCCCGCGACCGGTTTGATGTCGGCGAGGTGACCCGCACCGATATCGCCCAGGCGGAGGCGCGTCTTGCCGGCGCAGAGGCCAATCTGGCCGGAGCCCGGGCCGGCCTCGGCGCGTCACGGGCGGCTTTTGAAAGACTGGTCGGCCGGCCGCCTGTGCAGCTGGCCGAGCCCCCGTCCCCGCCGGCGATGCCGGCCAGCCTTGATGACGCTCTGGCTGAGGCGCTGCGGGCCAACCCGGACGTGATCGCCGCGCGCGCCGCAGCCTCAGCCGCCGAGGCGGGCGTAGATGTCGCTCGCGGCGCCCTGCGCCCGCGGCTCGGGATCGTCGGGCGGGCGGGAATGCAGGAAACGAGGCAGGATCAGACCTTCCGGGACACCAGTCTCGCCCTGACCGCAGAACTGTCGATCCCTCTGTATACGGGCGGTCTGGCCGGGTCGAAGACCCGTGAATCCCGTCTCGACGCGGACCGGGCTCGTTTTGAGGCGGCGGCGGTCGAGCGGGCCGTGACTGCTCAGGTGGCGAGCCTGTGGCACTCGGTGACGGCCGCCCGTCAGTCGATCGCGGCCTCGCGCAGCCAGGTCGCGGCCGCGGAAATCGCGCTTGAAGGGGCCAAGCAGGAACTCGCCGTGGGCACCCGAATCACTCTCGACGTTCTCGATCAGGAGCGTGAGCTTCGCGAGGCCCAGCTCGGGCTGATCGACGCCGAGCGGTCGGAATATGTCGCTATCCACGAATTCCTGGCCTCTCTGGGGCGTCTGACCCCCGAGTTGATCGCGCGTTAACCTTCCTTTAGTTGAACCCCTGTCCTAGTAGGGTCGCCACTGGCGAAGGGATCTCCGTCAGGGTGAGGACAGGGGCAGTCATGTCGGCCGATCAAGCGCAGCGCGAACCGACAATGGAGGAGATCCTCTCCTCGATCCGTCGGATCATTGAGGAAGACGAGGGGACCCCGCCGAAGGCGGCCGCCCCGGAGCTTCCGCTCAAGTCCGCCGAGCCTCCGCTGGCGCTCAAGCCGGCTGTCGAGGAGGCCCCGATCTTCGCGCCTGTCTCGGCGAAAGCGCCTGCGCCCGAACCTGCGCAGGATTTCGAGCTGATCGACGTGCCTGGAGATACGTCAAATCCCTTCGACGACATCATCATTCCGGCGGAAGATTTCGAGGATGAGCCCGAGACGGGAGCCGAAGAGGCCAGTTTCGCGGCCGATCTCGCCGCTCGCAGCGATCCGCCTCCGGCGCCCGCGCCGGTCATGGCTGAAGCGCCTGTCTTTTCCGAGCCGCCTCTGGTGGGTGAGCCTGTCGCCGCCAAGGCGGCCGGCGCCCTGGGGCGCCTGATGGGGGCGATGACCGTCACCCCCGGTCAGACCCTCGATGGGATCGTGCGTGAGCTTCTGAAGCCGATGCTGAAGGAGTGGCTGGACGAGCGCCTGCCGGAGCTCGTTGAGGCCGAGGTCGCCCGTGAGATCGATCGCATTCGCCGTATGAGCCGCTGAGGCGGCGGCTCCGCCTTGGGAGCCGTTCCCTCAGAACTCGCTTCGATAAGGCCCCGGCGGGATGACACGAGCGTTGCGAAGGGCTAGTTCTCCTCGCCCCATGTGCAGACAGCCGCGCCGGATCCGATGATTGACCCGCACTTCGACCACAAGACTGCAGAGCCGCGCCTTTACGAAGCGTGGGAGGCGTCCGGCGCGTTTCAGCCGAACGGAGAGGGCGAACCCTACGCGATTGTGATCCCGCCGCCCAACGTGACCGGCGTTCTTCACATGGGCCACGCCCTCAACAATACGCTCCAGGATATTCTGGTCCGTCACCACCGCATGCGCGGACGAAAGGTGCTCTGGCAGCCTGGCACTGACCATGCGGGGATCGCCACGCAGATGGTCGTCGAGCGGGAGCTGGCGAAGACGCGGAATGTGACCCGTCGGGAGCTCGGGCGCGAGGCGTTCCTGGCTGAGGTCTGGAAGTGGAAAGAGCAGTCGGGCGGGGCGATCGGCGGTCAGCTGCGTCGCCTCGGGGCCAGCTGCGACTGGAGCCGCGAGCGCTTCACGCTCGATGACGGCCTCTCCGCAGCCGTCACCAGGGTGTTCGTCGAACTGTACAGGCAGGGGCTCATCTACCGCGACAAGCGTCTTGTGAACTGGGATGTTCAGTTCCAGTCGGCGGTTTCGGACCTTGAGGTCGAGAACCGGGAGGTCAAGGGTCAGTTCTGGCACATCCGTTATCCTCTCGAGGATGGCGAGACCTACCGGTTTCCCATCGCCTTCAATGAGGCGGGGGAAGCTGTCGAGTGGGAGGATCGCGACTACATCGCCATCGCCACAACCCGGCCCGAGACCATGCTCGGGGACGGCGCTGTCGCCGTTCATACGGATGATGAGCGGTATCGGAACGTGGTCGGAAAGCGCGTCCGGCTGCCGCTGGCCGAGCGATCGATCCCGATCATCGCCGATCCTTATCCCGACCCGGCCTTCGGATCGGGCGCCGTCAAAATCACCGGAGCGCATGATTTCAACGACTATCAGGTCGCCCGTCGCCACGGCCTTGAACTGTTCATCCTGCTCGACGAGCAGGGGCGCATGCGTTTCGACGATTACATTCCCGAGGCCTATCGGGGGCTCGATCGTTTCGAGGCCCGCCGTCGCATCGTCGCCGATCTTGAAGCGGCGGGTCTTCTGGACCGCGTCGAGGACAAGACGATCATGCAGCCCTTCGGAGACCGGTCGGGCGTGGTCATCGAACCGATGCTCACCGATCAGTGGTATGTCGACGCCGCGACGCTCGCCCGTCCGGCCATAGAAGCCGTTGAGACAGGACGAACCCGCTTTGTGCCCGAGCAGTGGGAGCGGACCTATTTCGAGTGGATGCGGAACATCGAGCCCTGGTGCGTCTCGCGCCAGCTCTGGTGGGGGCATCGTATTCCCGCCTGGTACGGGCCGGACGGCGCGATCTTCGTGGCCTATGACGAAGCCGAGGCGGCCTCTCAGGCGAAGGCCCATTACGGCTCGTCCCAGCCGCTCCGGCGCGATGAGGATGTGCTCGACACCTGGTTCTCCTCCGCCCTCTGGCCGTTTTCCACCATGGGCTGGCCTGACGAGCAGGATCCGGCTCTGAAGACGTTCTATCCGGGAGCCGTTCTCGTGACCGGCTTCGACATCATCTTCTTCTGGGTTGCGCGGATGATGATGCAGGGCCTTCATTTCATGAAGGAGGTCCCTTTCCGGGATGTCTACATTCACGCCCTTGTCCGCGATGAGAAGGGCCAGAAGATGTCGAAGTCGAAAGGCAACGTCATCGATCCGCTCGAGTTGATCGACGCCTACGGCGCCGATGCGCTGCGCTTCACGCTGGCTGCGATGGCCGCCCAGGGGCGCGACATCAAGCTCGCCCGTCAGCGTGTGGAAGGGTACCGAAATTTCTCAACCAAGCTGTGGAACGCGGCCCGCTTCACCCAGATGAACGAGTGCGTGAGCGATCCGGCCTTCGATCCCTCGCGCGTTCGCCATACTCTGAACCGATGGATCGTCTCCGAGAGCGTTCGCGCCGTTCAGGCTGTGACCGAGGGGCTTGCAGGCTACAGGTTCAATGAGGCGGCCGCAGCCGCCTATCGCTTTACGTGGAACGTGTTCTGCGACTGGTATCTTGAACTGACCAAGCCCCTGCTGTCGGGCGATGACGAGGCGTTGAAGGCCGAGACGCGCGCGACCGCCGCCTGGGCCTTCGAGCGCATTCTCACCCTGCTTCACCCGTTCATGCCTTTCGTCACGGAGGAATTGTTCGGGCGTCTGTGCGGAGAGGGGCGCGGACTTCTGATTTCAGCCAGCTGGCCTGAGGCGGACGCCTCCCTGGTCGATGAGGCGGCCGAAGCCGAGGTCGACTGGGCGATCCGTCTCATCACCGCCATCCGCTCGGCGCGCGCCGATCTCAACGTGCCGGTGGCGGCTCGAACTCCGCTCTTCCTCTGCGGGGCCTCCGAGGAAAGCCGTAACCGCCTCGGTCTGTATCGGACCCTGATCGAGCGTCTCGCGCGCCTCGAAAATGTCGAGCTTCGGGAGGAGCCGCCGCCGGGCGCCATCCGCATCGTTCACGATGAGGCGATCGCCGCCCTGTCTGTGTCCGGGGTGATCGATCTCGCAGCGGAGGCGTCTCGCCTGCGCAAGGAGGTGGCGCGCTGCGAGGCCGACATCACCGCCATCGACCGCAAGCTCTCCAATGTTCAGTTCGTCGCCAAGGCGCCGCCAGAAGTGGTTGAGGAGCAGCATGAGCGCCGCTCTGCAGCCGAGGCGGCCCGGGCGAAGTTTGCCGAGTCTCTCCGTCAGCTCGAGGCGGTCGGCGGGCGGGAGTAACCCGGGCGCGCGCATTCGCGCCGCTCGGGACAGTATAGGATATTCCAGCGCGGGTTCGCCCGCATTTTCGACGGATCGGTGACGTCATGGCCAAGACCTGGGACAAGTCCAAAATGCCTTCGCGGCATGTAACGATCGGCCCCGAGCGCGCGCCGCATCGGTCATACTATTACGCAATGGGGCTCGGAACCCGCGAGATCGAGGCGCCGTTCGTCGGCGTTGCGTCCTGCTGGAATGAGGCGGCGCCGTGCAACACGGCGCTGATGCGTCAGGCGCACCACGTCTCCGACGGCGTCAAGCAGGCGGGCGGCACGCCGAGGGAGTTCTGCACCATCACCGTGACTGACGGCATCGCCATGGGCCATGAGGGCATGAAATCCTCTCTGGCCTCGAGAGACGTCATCGCTGACAGCGTCGAGCTCACCATGCGGGGACATTGCTATGACGCTCTTGTGGGGCTTGCCGGATGCGACAAGTCCCTGCCGGGGATGATGATGGCGATGCTGCGGCTGAACGTGCCCAGCGTGTTCCTGTACGGCGGCTCGATCATGCCGGGACGCTGGCGCGGCGAGGACGTGTCAGTGGTGAACGTCTTTGAGGGGGTGGGAAGCCACGCCGCGGGACGGATGAGCTTTGACGATCTCTGCGATCTGGAGCGTCACGCCTGTCCGGGAGACGGCGCGTGCGGCGGACAGTTTACGGCCAACACCATGGCGTGCGTCGCCGAGGCGATCGGTCTGGCCCTGCCGCTGTCCTCGGCCTTGCCCGCTGTCTATGAGAGCCGGAACGATTACGCCGTCGCCAGCGGCCGCGCGGTGATGAACCTCATCGAGAAGAATATCCGACCGCGGGACATCTGCACCCGCGAGGCCTTCGAGAACGCTGCGATCGTTGTGGCCGCGACGGGCGGGTCGACCAATGCGGCGCTGCATCTGCCCGCGATGGCGCATGAGTGCGGCGTCCGTTTCACGATGAAGGACATGGCTGAGGTCTTCCGGCGCACGCCCTGGCTCTCCGACCTGAAGCCCGGGGGACGTTATCTCGCCAAGGACATGGGACTTGCGGGGGGAATGCCGGCGCTGTTGCGGGTTCTTCTGGACGCCGGGCTCATCCATGGCGACCTGATGACCGTCACCGGCCGCACGGTGCGGGAGAATCTCGAAGGCGTGACGCTGAGGGAGGATCAGGATGTGATCCGTCCGTTCAGTCGGCCTCTGTCGGTCAATGGCGGCGTGGTCGGTCTGTGGGGGAGCCTCGCCCCGGACGGAGCGATTGTGAAGATCGCGGGCATGGAGAAGATCGATTTCCGGGGACCGGCTCGGGTGTTCGACGGAGAAGACGCGTGTTTTGAAGCCGTCACCCAGGGCCGTTACCGGGAGGGTGAGGTTCTGGTGATCCGTTATGAGGGGCCGCGCGGCGGTCCGGGGATGCGGGAGATGCTGTCGACGACGGCGGCGATCTACGGGCAGGGGATGGGCGACAAGGTCGCTCTTATTACGGACGGGCGCTTCTCAGGGGCCACTCGCGGGTTCTGCATCGGTCACGTGGGCCCTGAAGCTCAGGCCGGTGGGCCCATCGCCCTCGTCCGCGACGGGGACATGATCTCGATCGATGCGGCTTCGGGACGGATTGATCTTGAGGTCTCCGAAGCCGAACTCGCCGAGCGCCGGGCGTCCTGGGCGCCGCGCGTGACGCGCTACGGCTCCGGCGTGCTCTGGAAATACGCTCAGCTCGTCGGTCCGGCCTCTGGCGGTGCGGTGACGCATCCGGGTTTTGAGGGCGAGACGGAGATTTTCGCCGACATCTAGCCATCGTCCCCAACCTCCGGGGAGGGGATCTCCGCTCGTCCTGGCTCCTGCGTTTAGGGTTCCGGCCTTCGCCGGTGCGCCTCTGCGTCCCTGGCGACGGTTCAGAGAGAGACCCCCTGTTTGCGCCTGCGCAGACCGGCGCTGCGCCGGTGTGCGAGAGCCGACAGGAGCTGACCCGCGGAAATGTCATCGGGGAGGCGTTGAAAACGATCCCTATTGACCTAAATTAGAATTATTCTAATTCCAGGTATTCCAAGACGGGCGACCCGCCGCAGTCAGACCCTGAGAGACGAAAAAAGGAGATCCGATGTCCAGAGAAGCCAGATGCCCGGTGATGGGAGCCAGTCGCAGGACCCTCGAGGCGAGCGCGTCAGGCAACGCCCAGTGGTGGCCGAACCAGCTCGATCTCGACATCCTTGATCAGCACGATTCCAAGACCAATCCGCTTCCTCCGGGGTTCAGCTACCGGGAGGCCGTGAAAACCCTCGATGTGGACGGTCTGAAGGCGGATCTGCGCGCGCTCATGACGGACAGTCAGGACTGGTGGCCGGCGGACTGGGGTCATTATGGCGGCCTGATGATACGGATGGCCTGGCATGCCGCCGGAACCTACCGCATCGCCGACGGGCGCGGCGGAGCTGGAACGGGCAATCAGCGTTTCGCGCCGCTGAACAGCTGGCCGGACAACGCCAATCTCGACAAGGCCCGCCGCCTTCTCTGGCCGATCAAGAAGAAATACGGCGACCGGATCTCCTGGGCCGATCTCATGATCCTCGCCGGAAACATCGCCTACGAGACCATGGGGCTGAAGACGTTCGGTTTCGCCTTCGGTCGCGAGGACATCTGGCGCCCCGAGAAGGATATCTACTGGGGCGCCGAGAAGGAGTGGCTGGGCTCGACCCGCTATGAGGGAGACGATCGTCAGAGCCTCGAAAACCCCCTCGCAGCCGTTCAGATGGGCTTGATTTATGTCAACCCGCAGGGCGTGAACGGCCAGCCTGACCCGCTGCGCACCGCCCGGGATGTGCGCCTTACCTTTGCGCGGATGGCGATGAATGACGAGGAGACCTGTGCGCTGGTCGCGGGCGGGCATACGGTCGGCAAGGCCCATGGAAACGGAGACCCTGAACGGCTGGGTCCTGCCCCGGAGGGCGCGCCTCTGCACGAGCAGGGGTTGGGCTGGATGAACCATACAAGCCGCGGGATCGGGCGCGATACCGTGACCAGCGGTCTTGAGGGCGCCTGGACGACCCATCCGACCCGTTGGGACAACGGCTACTTTCATCTGCTTCTCAACTATGAGTGGGAGCTGAAGAAAAGCCCGGCCGGGGCCTGGCAGTGGGAGCCTGTGGGTCTGAAGGACGAAGACAGGCCGGCGGATGTCGAGGACCCCTCGATCCGTCGCAACCTGATCATGACCGACGCCGACATGGCGATGAAGATTGATCCTGACTATCGCAGGATTTCGGAGCGCTTCTATCGCGATCCCGCCTACTTCTCCGATGTCTTCGCGCGCGCCTGGTTCAAGCTCACCCATCGCGACATGGGTCCCAAAGTGCGCTACCTCGGGCCGGATGTCCCGGCCGAAGACCTGATCTGGCAGGATCCAGTGCCCGCGGGGGCGACCGGCTATGACGTGGATGCGCTCCGGGCGAAGATCCGGGCGAGCGGTCTCAGCATCGCCGACCGGGTGGTGGTCGCCTGGGACAGCGCGCGCACCTATCGCGGCTCCGACCACAGGGGCGGCGCCAATGGAGCGCGTATCCGGCTCGCCCCTCAGAAAAACTGGGAGGGCAACGAGCCTGCGCGTCTCTCTCGCGTTCTGTCGGTCCTCGAGCCGATCGCCGCCTCGAGCGGCGCAAGCCTTGCCGACGTGATCGTTCTGGCCGGCAATCTGGGCGTCGAGGATGCGGCTCGGGCGGCCGGCGTCGAAGTCCTCGTCCCCTTCGTCCCCGGCAGGGGGGATGCGACCGCTGAGATGACGGATACGGAAAGCTTTGCCGTTCTCGAGCCTCTGGCGGACGGTTATCGCAACTGGGTGAAGGCTAAATATGTCTGCACGCCCGAAGAGATGCTGCTCGACCGCACGCAGCTCATGGGGCTTACGGCCCCGCAGATGACCGTGCTCATCGGCGGGCTACGGGTGATCGGCGCCAATTTCGGCGGCTCGACCCATGGCGTGTTTACAGATCGTGTGGGTCAGCTGACGAACGACTTCTTCGTGAACCTGACCGACATGGCCGTCGCCTGGCGCCCGATCGGCGACAATCTCTACGAGGGGATCGACCGCAGGACCGGAGCGAGGCGCTGGACCGCAACGCGTGTCGATCTTGTCTTCGGCTCCAACTCGATCCTCCGCGCCTATGCCGAAGCGTATGCGCAGGATGATCATCGCGAGACGTTCGTGCGCGACTTCATCTCCGCCTGGACCCGGGTGATGAACGCAGACCGCTACGATCTCGTCGTCTGACGTCAGTCGCTGGAGACAGACGGGCTCAGTCGCAAGCGTGACGCGACTGAGCCCGTTGATCGGGCTTTTGCCGATGCTGTCGCGAAACCTCAGATGAAGGGTCCTCACGTCCCCTGACGGCGCGGTCAACGCCCGAACCTCCCTCCTCCTGACGGTCTCCCGGGACGACGTCGGCGGTCTCCGGAGAAAGGGGGCTGGCGCGCTCATCTGTCCCCGGAGCCCTGCCGCACGTTCATATCCCGGCAGCCAGGCCGACGCCCCTCCGTCTCAGTGAGGAGGCTTGCGAGCGCCGCCTTCGCCCTGCTTGCGCCGGGTCTGGGAAGGGGAGATGGTCGTCTGGCGCCGGCGCAGGCGCCCGAACCCTCGGGCGTTGCGTCGGGAGGAGGAGAGGACCATGAGCGGCCGCGAGACCCGGGCGCTGACCCTTGAGGACCTACTGGCCGAGCTGCCGGATGATTTCTCCTTTTTTGGAGATCGCTACGCCTCAGAGATCGCTCCTTCCCTCACGGCGCGTGAAGGCGAGAGGCTTGCCGCCATCCGGACACGAAACGGTTTTCGCCTGGGCGCCCTCGCCGGCGTCGCTCTGGCGGGCGTGTCTCTGGCGTTCGCCCCGCCCCTGGTCGTCATGCTGGCCCTGGCCGGCGCTGCAGGCCTGCTCGCCTGGGGAGAAGCGGCGCTCGAACCTGTCCGGAAACAGACCAAGATGCTTCTTGTCGAGCCCGTGAGCCGTCAGTTCGGCCTGGGTTTCGAGACCGATCCGCCGCGTCCGACCGAGATCGACCTGTGTCGTGAGCTGGGTCTCACGCCGTCCTATGACCGGGCGAAGTTCGAGGATCGCCTGTCGGGCGAACGCGGCGGGGCCCCCTTCGTGCTCTTCGAGGCCCATCTTGAAGAGCGGCGCACCACCACTGACAGCAAGGGGCGCACCACCACGACCTGGGTGACAGTCTTCAGGGGACAATGCCTCAAGGTCAGATTTCCCAAGCCGTTTTCGGGCGTGACCCGGGTCTATCGCGATGCGGGGCTCTTCAACGGTTTCCTCTCCATCGGTCGCGGGAATGAGCGGGTCCGTCTCGAGGATCCGGAGTTCGAGAAGGCGTTCCAGGTCTTCTCCACCGACCAGATCGAGGCGCGTTACATCCTGACGCCCGACTTTATGGAGCGGTTGCTGGGTCTTGAGAGCGCCTTCGGGGGACGTTCCCTCAGGTGCGGCTTCTCGGGCGGGGACATGGTGCTCGCGGTTGAGGGGCGTCGGCTGTTCGAAGCCGGATCGATGAGCCAGCCCCTGAACGATCTGAACCGGGTTCGGACCATCCTCAAGGATTTCGCGGCGGTTTTTCTTCTGATAGACGCGGTGTCCCGGCGCGCTGGAGCGACGCCGTCCTCACGTGCGACCTAGAGCCTGGGTGAAGATCGATGTCCAAGAAGCCGCTTCTCGAAGATCTGCTCGAGCATGGCCTGTTTGCGTCGCGCTGGCTCATGGCTCCGTTTTATGTCGGTCTTGTCGGGGCGCTGCTCGCCCTGATGGTCGTCTTCTTTCAGGAGATGGTTCACGAGCTTCCCCATGTCCTCGAGATGAACGCTGACAGCGCCATCCTTCTCGCGCTCGCCCTTATCGATCTGTCCCTGGCCGCCAATCTCGTTCTGATCGTCATTTTTTCCGGATACGAGAATTTCGTCTCCAAGCTGGATGTCGGCCGCCCCGAAGATCGTCCCGAGTGGATGGGGACGGTGGATTTCTCAGCCCTCAAGCTGAAGCTGATCGCCTCGATCGTGGCCATTTCCGGCATCGCGCTCCTCAAGACCTTCCTCAGGCTGGGAGAGAGCGACGCCTTCGGGCCTGAGGAGCAGGATCGCATCATGTGGCAGGTGATCGTGCACCTGACCTTCGTGGTCTCAGGGGTGCTGCTCGCCCTCATGGACTGGCTGACCGGCCACCAGAAGGGGCACTAGAAAAAAGGCCCCGCAGGACACCTGCAGGGCCTTGAGGCGTATTTCTCAGGGGGAGAAGTCTCCACACTCGCCGGCCCGCGGGGCCGAAGCGAGGTCTCGATAAGGCGAAGGTAAGATCGTTTGTGGCCTGAACAAGGCGGGGAGGGCTGTTTCTAGTCGGCGAACTCGCCGATCACAGGAACATGATCGGAGGGCTTCTCACCCCCGCGCACCTGACGAAGGATGTCGATCGAGCGAAGCCGGTCCGCCGCCTGCGGCGAACACAGCAGATGATCGATCCGTATCCCATGATCCTTCGGCCAGCACCCGGCCTGATAGTCCCAGAAGGTGTAGCGTCCTGATCGACCGTCCCGCTCCATGAATGCGTCGCGATAGCCTGACCAGAGCAGTTTGCGGAAAGCCGCCCGGGTGTCGGGAAAGGCGAGGGCGTCGTTCGCCCACACCTCGGCGTCCCAGCAATCTTCATCCCGCGGAATGCAGTTATAATCGCCCGCCAGCACGACGCGTTCCTCAAGGACCAGGAGCTCCCGGGCGCGCGCGGTCAGCCGCTCCATCCATCTCAGCTTGTAATCGTATTTATCTCCGGGACGGGGGTTCCCGTTGGGCAGGTAGATCGATGCGACACGGACGGGTGCGGGCGCCTCGATGACCGCCTCGATATAGCGCGACTGTCCGTCTTCAGGTTCGCCCGGGAGATGTCGGAGCACCTCCGTGATCGGATGCCGGGAGAGGATCGCCACCCCGTTATACGTCTTCTGTCCGAAGACGGCGCAGTTAAATCCCAGTTCGCTGATCGCAGCCTCCGGAAAGGCCTCGTCCTGGCATTTCAGCTCCTGGAGGCACCAGACATCCGCCGGCGCCGCCTTCAGCGTCTCCAGAACCGTCGCAAGACGGGCGTTGATCGAGTTGACGTTCCAGGTTGCGATCTTCATGGCCGCCGGCGTCTCCTCCCAGATCGTCGATCCGCCTGATGAGGCGTCGTCTCAGAAACCGTCAAACCGCACGACTTCGGACGGCTCGGCGCGCTCGGCGTAAAGGGTGTTCACGGGCGCCGAGCGATCCGGCCAGCCGATCGACATGCCGGAATAGAGCATGTCCGTGTCCGAGAGACCGAAATGCGCGTGCAGCTCCACCCTCAGACGGGCCCAGCACTCCTGCATGCACGTTCCCCATCCGCGCTCTTCGGCCAGCAGGGCTATGGTCTGCATATACATGCCCATATGGGCCCACTGGCCGTAGCCCATCCGCTTGTCGATGATGAAGAACAGGCCGACCGGCGCTCCGAAGAACTGGTAGTTCCGGAAGAACCAGGCCATGCGGGCCGCCTTGTCCTCCTTGGGGATGCCCAGAGTGTCGTACATCATCTCGCCGACCCGGCGGCGGCGTGCGTCATAGACCGGATCGATCTGCTTGAAGTCCGGATAGACCGGCCGGTCCTGGGGAACCACCGCCATCGGATCGGCGAGAAGGACCTTGTTGGCGATCTCGATCACGGCGTCCCGGGCCGCGCCTGCGACGGCGATCGTCCGCCAGGGCTGAAGATTGCCCCCCGACGGTGAGCGCTGCGCTGTCGCCAGGAGATCGTTCAGGTCCTCCCGGCTGATCGGAGTGTCAAGAAAGGCTCGGGTGGAGATGCGCTGGCGGACGGCTTGCGTGACGTTCATGGTCGGCTTCTCCATCTCGGGGCGACAGCGCCCGCAGGCGCCCGGCGTCGTCTCTATGCCCAACCTTGGCGGTCTGCGCCAGACGCTACCGGGCTCAGATTGCGCCTCAGATCGGGCTTCAGATCGAGAAGGACGTTCCGCAACCGCATCCGGACTTGGCGTTCGGATTGCGGACCTGAAAGGACGAGCCGATCAGCTCCTCCGTGAAATCGACCTCGGATCCGGCGAGAAAGGGCAGGCTCGCCTCGTCGACAGCGAGCCTCGCTCCGTCGCGTTCGATGACGATATCGTCCCCGTTCGGCCCGGGAGCGAGGCCGAAGCGGTAGGAGAAACCCGAACACCCCCCGCCGATCACCTCCAGCCGAAGGAGGGTGCCTTCCGGCTGACCCGAACAGATGCGCCCGATGCGCCGCGCCGCGCGCTCGCTGAGCCGGACGGTTCCGTCCGTTCCGTCTGTTGAGGGGGAGGGCGGCGACATGGTCACGACCGTACATCAGCTGCTAACACAGTCCTGAGATAGAGGGTCGTTGCGGCGAAGGGAAGGCTGATCATGCGCGATCGTCATCGATCTCGGGACAGGGCGCCCTATGCGAGCGATCCCGACGCGTCCCGCGGGCGCCTCCATCCCGAACCCCCAAGTCGTTCCAGGACCGATTTTCAGCGCGACCGGGACCGGATCATTCATGCCGACGCGTTCCGTCGCCTCAAGCAGAAGACCCAGGTCTTCGTCGCCCATGAAGGCGATCACTACCGGACCCGCCTCACTCATTCCCTTGAGGTCGCCCAGATCGCCCGCTCGGCCGCCCGCACCCTCGGGCTGGACGAGGATCTCACTGAAGCGCTCGCCCTCGCCCACGATATCGGCCATCCGCCCTTCGGCCATGCCGGAGAAAACGCCCTCGATGCGGTCATGGCCCCTTATGGCGGGTTTGATCACAACGCCCAGGCCCTGCGGGTCCTGACGCGCCTTGAGCACAAATATCCCGCTTTCGACGGCCTGAACCTCACCTGGGAGACCCTTGAGGGGGTCATCAAGCATAATGGTCCGCTCCTGCGGTCCGGGGAGGATATGTCTCGTCTGCCGGCCGCCTTTCGCGATTATGAGGCCCTCCAGTCGCTTGAACTCCATTCCTTCGCAGGTCCCGAGGCTCAGATCGCCGCTCTCGCTGACGATATCGCCTACAATAATCACGACATTGAGGATGGGCTCAGGGCGGGCCTCTTCACCCTTGCCGATCTGATGGATGTCCCTCTGGCGAGGGAGGCGTTCGTCTCCGTGACGGCGGATTATCCTGATCTCGAGCCCTCTCGCCTGATCGCTGAAGCGGTCAGGCGCCTGATCGGCGTCTGGATCGGCGATCTCACGGAGGAATTCGCCCGACGGGCGGCGCGGGCGGCTCCCGCCAGCGTCGCCGAGGTCAGGGCGCTCGATCATCCGCTGGCGGCTTTTTCCGAAGAGATCGACGCGAGGCAGAAGCCCCTGCGCGCTTTCCTCTTCGAGCGCATGTATCGACATCACCGCGTCAATCGCATGATGAGCCAGGCCCGGCGCATCGTCCGCGATCTGTTTCATCTCTTTCTTGAGGAGCCCGAAACCCTGCCTCCGCCCTGGCGCGACCGGGCTCGGCTCTGCGAGGGCGACACCCTGCTCCGGGCAAGGGTGGTGTGCGATTATATTGCGGGAATGACGGACACCTATGCGATCGAGGAGCACCGTCGTCTGTTCAATCTCGACCGCTGGGACTGAGTCGCGAGGGTTTGGATCTTTCGTTAGTCTTTGGTTAACCATTGCGGTCCTTCCTCCGAATCGGAGAAGTGCGGCCGCAGTGCGCGCACCTTGTCCCGCAGGCTCACCGGCGCCGGGCTTCGCGACAATCGAGGCGGACCTCCGGCGCCGCAAGTCGGGGTGGGACAGATATGACCGTCACCTATGGGGCCGGACCTTCCGGAAAGAAGCGACCGCCGAACCGTCCCTCCGGGCGCGATCTCGATCGGATGGTGTTCGGCCCCTCCGAGGATGATGTCGAAGACGTCGAGCCTGAGCCCCGCGTCCGGTCGCGTCAGGCTCGCGAAGACGCCGGATACCCCGGGGCGGGTCGCTCCGGCCGCGACTATTCCCGATTGCCCGAGGAATCAGGCGTTTATCCGCGCGTCGAGGATAATCGCAGAGGGCCGCTCATTCTCGCCGCCGCCTTCGCCCTGGTCCTGGTCTTCGGCCTTGTCGTGTGGAACGCCTACCGGGACGGCGTGCGGCCGGAGGACAGCGAGGTTGCGCCTCAGCTGGCCGAGGCCGGACCGTTCAAGACCCGCCCGGACCCCGCCGACGCGCCCGTCGATCGGGTTGCGGAGGCCAGCGTCTTCGACACCGTTGAGCCCTCGTCTTCCGCGACCGGTCCGGACGCTCCGGACGCTCCGGAAGCGGTCGCATCGGCCTCTGAAGCCTCTGAGCCGGCCGCCCCGGATGTCCCCGTTCCCAGCGCCACCGAGGTGAGGCCTGAGCCGCCTGGAGCGGCGTCCGAAAAGGCTCAGCCCTCGGCTGCGCTTCAGCCGCCTCCCGCGTCATCGTCCCTGCGAAGCGCGCCTTCGCCCGCCGCCGCGCCGGCCCCGGTCGCGGCCGTATCCCCTGCGCCCGCGACCGTCTCGGCTCCCGCAGCGGCGATGCGGTCCGCGCCTGCCGGCGGGCCGGCTTTCTCCACAGGGGGAAAATATGTGGTTCAGCTCGGCGCCCCGAGCTCGGAGGCGGCCGCCCAGGCGGAGTGGGATCGGCGTCGTCGGGCCATGCCGGAGTTGCTCGGCGGGGCGGAACGGTTCATTGTCCGCGCGGACGTCAATGGACGGACGGTCTACAGGGTTCGAGCCGGATCCTTCGCCACCGCCGCGGATGCGGACGCGTTTTGCGGCATGATCAAGGCTCGCGGAGGGGATTGTTTCAGGACCGAGAAATGACAGAGCCGCGCGCCTGCATACTGAGCTGCTCGGGACCGGAGCTGACGGCGGGCGAGGCGGCGCTTCTGGCTGATGCGCAGCCCTGGGGGATGATCCTCATGGGCCGGTCCTGCCGGAGCCGGGCTCAGGTCCGCGATCTGACGTCGTCCATCCGGGCGATTCTCGGAGAGGAGGCGCTGATCTTCATCGATCAGGAGGGCGGACGCGTGCGTCGCCTGCGTCCTCCGGAATGGCCGGACTTCCCGGCGGCCGGGGTTTATGGCGATCTCTACCGGGCGGATCCCGCTCTGGGCCTCGAGGCGGCCTGGCTCGGCTACCGCCTGATCGCCGCTGAGCTGGCGCCCCTGGGCGTTCGGGCGAACTGCGCGCCCGTCCTCGATGTCCGCCATGCGGGCGCTCACGATATTGTCGGCGATCGGGCGTTCGGGACTGACCCGGAGCAGGTCGCAGCTCTGGCCCGGGCGGCGCTGGCGGGTCTTGCCGCCGGCGGCGTCGCCGGAGTGATCAAGCACATTCCCGGTCATGGCCGCGCTGAGCTGGACAGTCATGAAGCCCTCCCCGTGGTGAGAGCCTCGCGCGAGGAGCTTGCCCGCGATGCGCGCGCGTTCGCAGCTTTGACGGACGCTTCGATGGCGATGACCGCTCATGTGGCGTATGCGCTCTGGGATGAGAACGCCTGCGCCACGCTCTCGCCGACGGTGATCGGCCGGGTGATCCGGGGCGATATCGGTTTCAACGGGCTCCTGATGAGCGATGATCTCGGGATGAAGGCGCTGGGCGGTCCCCTGGCGAGCCGTGCGGAGCGGGCCCTGGCGGCCGGTTGCGACGTGGCGCTTCATTGCTCGGGGTTCGTGAGCGATCCTGCGGTCGTTCTGGCCGAGATGACGGAGGTCGCATCCGCATCTCCCCCTCTGTCCGGCGCCGCTCTTGATCGCGCCAGGGCCGCCCGGAAAGCCGTCGGGACCGCCGAGCCGTTCGATCCCGCCGAAGGACGAGCCCGTCTGGATGGTCTCCTGTCCGGTCTTGCGCGGTCATGACGCCTCCCGTGCGGGATGATCTGCTCGATCAGGCGTCCGCCGATGCGCAGGACGCCGACGCCCGCAATCGTTTTGTGGTCGACCTCGAAGGCTATGAAGGTCCCCTTCATCTGCTGCTCGATCTCGCGCGCCGCCAGAAGGTTGATCTGCGTCGGATCTCGATCCTGGAGCTGGCCGATCAGTATCTCGCCTTCGTCCGGGACGTTCAGGATCGCCGCATGGATCTGGCGGCCGATTACCTTCTGATGGCCGCCTGGCTCGCCTATCTGAAGTCGCGGCTGCTTCTTCCCGAGAAGGTCGAGGATGAGGCTGAGGGGATGGGCGGGGGGGAGGGCATGGCCCAGCGTCTCGCCTTCCGCCTGGCGCGTCTTGCGGCGATGAGGGAGGCTGCATCCGACCTGTTTCAGGGGCGGCTGGACGGACGAGACGTCTTCGCCCGAGGCGATCCTCAGGTCCCGAATGTCGTGCGCACCAGCGTCTGGACCACATCCTTCTACGACCTGATGAAGGCCTTCGGCGACATCAACGGTCGGAAGGTCCGCAGACGCGCCCACCAGGTCCGGCGCCAGCCCGTCCTGCCGCTGGAGGCCGCCCGGCGGCGTCTGGCGGCGATCCTGCCGGAGCTGGACGACTGGACGACGGTGGAGGCGATCCGCACCCGGGTGGAGGCGGGGCCTGAAGCGCCGGTCCGTTCGGTGGTGGCGAGCGTTTTTTCTGCGGCGCTTGATCTGACCCGCGAACGCGCGCTGGAGCTTCGTCAGGATGCGCCTTACCGGGATCTTTATCTTCGCCGCATCCGGTCCGCCGAGGCGCCTACGGAGGACACAGGATGACTGAGGGCGATTCATCCGGACGCGATGATGAGGACATGGGGCTTGATCCGGCCGCCATTCGCGAAGCGGTCGCCCGTCTCGCCCGCGCCCCGGCGCGTCCCGGGCCGTCGCGACCCGGGGATCCGCTCGCGCAGCCGGGCGAGGCGCCTCTGTCCCGGGAGCCGGGCCCGGTCCCGTCCGCGCCGGAGCCGGATGAGGAACGTCTCGCAGACGCCCTGCGTCGGGCCGAGGCGGTGCTGTTCGCCTCCGCTGAGCCGATTGACGCCGCTTCGCTCGCCGGGGCTCTGCCTCCGGGCGTGGAGGCGGGCGATGTTCTGATGCGGCTGAAGGCGCAGTATCGCGATCGGGGCGTGCAGCTTGTCGAGGTCGCCGGAAAATGGCGTTTCCAGACAGCCGCTGATCTCGCCTTTCTGTTCGAGGAGACCCGGGAGCAGCCCCGCGCTCTGTCGAGAGCGGCCCTCGAGACGCTGGCGATCATCGCCTACTGTCAGCCCGCGACGCGCGCCGAGATCGAGGATGTGAGAGGCGTCGCCGTATCGCGCGGCACGCTGGACGTTTTGATGGAGGCCGGCTGGGTCAAGCCGCGCGGACGGCGTCGGGCCCCTGGCCGACCGGTCACCTACGGCACGACTGAGGCGTTCCTGATTCACTTCGGACTTGATTCGCTGGACGCCCTGCCGGGGCGCGAGGATCTGCGCGCAGCCGGCCTTCTGGCGGCTGATCTGCCGCGGGACTTCGATATTGCGGGTCCGCCCAGGGATCCGCAAACCGGTGAGCGGCTCGAAGAGCTGCCGCTCGAAGAGCCTGAATTCCAGACCGATTTCATGGCGGGAGCGGATGATCGGCCCTGAGCATTTGCCTCCGCGCCCGGCAGGCGTTACGTTGGGGTATAGATGGATCCTGTCGGATGAAAGGGCGTCGTCTGGACGTTCGGCCGGCGGAGAAGCGGAGTAGCTGCGATGTTCGGACGCCTCGGTCCCGTCGAGATCATTGTCATTCTCGCCGTCATTCTTCTGTTTTTCGGAGGTCGCGGAAAGATTTCCGCGATGATGGGCGATATGGCCAAGGGTATCAAAAGCTTTCGCAAGGGCATGAAGGAAAGCGATCAGGCGGAGGAATCGACGCCTCCGACGATGATCGGCGAGCCGATCAATGTGACCCCGGAAAAGGAAAAGTCGAAGGCCTGAGCGTCTCGTTCATGGCCCTCTGCGCCCCGGGAGGAGCGAAACCGTCATGATGCCGGGAGTCGGTTTCGCCGAGATGGTGGTTCTGGTTCTGGTGGCGATCGTCGTCATCGGCCCCAAGGATCTGCCTTTGATGATGCGCAAGTTCGGGCGCTTCACCGGAAAGATGCGTGCGATGGCGTTCGAGTTTCGTCAGGGTTTCGAAGAGCTGGGCCGTCAGGCCGAACTTGAGGAGCTTCGGCGCGAGGTGGCCGATCTCAAGCGTCATACGGGCATGGAGGAGTTCACCCGCGAGATGGAGAAGGACCGCGCGGACATGGAGCGGGATCTGCGCGAGGCGGCCTCCGCCTCCGAGACCCCGAGGCCTGCTCCGGCCGCTCGCTCCGCCGAGCAGACGCAGCCTGTCTCCGCTCTCCCGGCGGCTACGGAGACGCCGAGCCTGCTTCCGCCTGAGGCGATCGCCGCCCTGAACGCCCGGCTTGGGGATTATCACGAGGGTGAGGATCACGGTCCCCCGCCGGCTCCCCTGACTGCGCCCATCGAGGGGGCCGAGACCCTCTCTGCGGATCGCCTTCCTCCTGAACGACAGGGCGCGCCCGCGTGACCGCCAAGGCTCTTCCACCGCCTGAGGACGAGGTCGAGGCGAGCCGTGCGCCGCTGATGGATCATCTCGTCGAGCTTAGGCAAAGGCTCACACGCATTCTCATTGCGATCGGAGTGGTGTTCTGTGCTGGCTGGTTCGTCTCCCAGAAGGGCCTCGACATTCTCCTTGTCCCCTTCAGCGACTCGGCGCTTCGCCACGGTCGAGAAGGCACTGAGGTTGTGTTTACGGCGCCGCTGGAGCTTCTGTTCATAAAGCTCAAACTGTCGTTTCTGATTGCGATCGCCGTGACCTTTCCCTTCATCGCCTACCAGGTTTACGCCTTTGTGGCGCCGGGGCTGTACAGGCAGGAGCGGGCGGCGGTGCTTCCGTTTCTGTTCGTCATGCCTGTCCTCTTCGTGGGCGGGGCCTCGCTCGTCTATTTCTCGGTCCTGCCGATCTTCATGGACCTCTCCTTCGATCAGGAGTTCGCCGGCGCCGCCGCGCGGGTCGTCTATCTTCCCAAGGTCAAGGAGTACTACGATCTCGCGATCTCTCTCCTGACCGCCTTCGGTCTCGCCTTCCAGCTGCCGGTCGTGTTGGCCCTTCTGGCGCGCGCAGGCGTGGTATCCGCCTCCGGACTGCGAAAGGGTCGAAAATACGCCATTGTCGTTATTTTCATCGTCGCAGCGGTCATGACCCCGCCCGATCCCTTCAGCCAGTTCATTCTGGGGATCCCTCTCATCGGTCTTTATGAGGCGGGCATCATCTCGGCAGCTCTCATTGAACGCGGACGGCGGCGGCGGGAGGCGGCGGAGGCGGCCGCTGAGGCCGCTGAGGCGGGAGAGGCCCGGACAGCCTGACGCCTCGGTCCTCCCGGACAGGATCGGCCGGATGGGGATCTTGGGGCAGGGGGCTCTGTGCGGACGCCCAAGGCGTGCTAGATGTCCCGCCGCCCCGTTGCTCCCGAACCACAGGCCAGCCCCATGCATGACATCAAAGCCATTCGCGAGACGTCCGAGACCTACGCTCAGGCCTGGTCGCGCCGTCCGGGCCTCGACGGCCGAGCGCTTGTCGAACAGGTTCTGGCTCTTGATGCGGCGGTGAGGTCGGCCGTTCGCGAGAAGGAGCTGGCCGAGCAGACGCGCAACGCCCGTTCCCGCGAGATCGGCCGCGCAAAGGCCTCAGGCGACGAGGCCCTCTTCAACCGCCTGCGGGGCGAGGTGGAGGAGGCCAAGTCTGTGATCGAGAGCGCGGGAGCAAGAGAGATGATCGCTCTTCGC
This sequence comes from Alphaproteobacteria bacterium, assembly GCA_018969425.1. Classification (GTDB taxonomy): domain Bacteria; phylum Pseudomonadota; class Alphaproteobacteria; order Caulobacterales; family Hyphomonadaceae; genus UBA7672. The sequence continues at coordinate 24,458 of JAGWYJ010000033.1, forward strand.
GAGCGGGACGATCTTCTCGCCCGGTTGCCCAATCTCCCTCTGGTCTCGGTCCCTGACGGACGGGACGAAACCGGCAACAGGGAGGTCCGCAGAGCCGGAGAGCCGCGGGTCTTCTCTTTCCCGGTCAGGGATCATGCCGACCTCGGCGAAGCCTTGAGGGGACCGGGCGGGATGATGATGGATTTCGAGGCGGCGGCGCGGATGTCCGGGGCGCGTTTCGTCGTCCTCAGGGGCGCTCTGGCCCGTCTTGAACGCGCTCTCGCCGCGTTCATGCTCGACATCCAGACTGGCGAGCACGGGTATAGCGAAACCGCGGTTCCTCTCATGGTCCGCGATCCGGCCATGTTCGGGACCGGGCAGCTTCCGAAGTTCCGTGAGGATCTCTTCAGCGCCGGCCCTCGCGATCCGGATGGGTTCTTTGAAGCGGTGTCTGCGAGCGCGCCGCGCGGGCCGGACGGGGCCGTGACCGCGCCGCCTGCGGATTTCGCGACCCTTTATGCCGAAGCGGCGGCGCGTCGTGAGCTCGCCTCGGAGCGATACCTGATTCCGACCGCAGAGGTCTCCCTGACCAATCTCGTGCGGGATCAAATCCTCGATGGAACCGCTCTGCCCATGCGGATGACGGCGGCGACCCCGTGTTTCCGGTCTGAGGCCGGCTCGGGCGGCCGCGATATCCGGGGAATGATCCGCCAGCATCAGTTCGTCAAGGTGGAGCTGGTCTCCATCGTCCGGCCCGAAGATTCGGAAACCGAACTCGATCGCATGACCGCCTGCGCGGAGGAGATTCTGCGTCGTCTCGGCCTGCCGTTCCGAACCATGCTTCTGTGCGCCGGCGACATGGGGTTCGGGGCGCGCAAGACGTACGACATCGAGGTCTGGCTGCCGAGCCAGGGATGTTATCGCGAGATCTCCTCCTGTTCCGATTGCGGAGATTTTCAGGCGCGACGGATGGATGCTCGCTTCCGTCGCGCGGCCGGCGAGAAGCCCGAGTTCGTCCACACCCTGAACGGCTCAGGTCTCGCGGTCGGCCGCACACTTGTGGCTGTGCTGGAGAACTATCAGGAGGCGGACGGATCGATCCGTATCCCCGACGCGCTCAGGCCCTATATGGGCGGCCTTGAAGCGATCGGCCCCTAGCGGCGGGCGCGATCGCAGGCGTCGGCGCTTGGGCGCAGGCCGGCTGCGGTTTACAAGATTTCAAAAAGGGTCAGGCCTGATGCGAATTCTGCTCACCAATGACGACGGGATCGACGCGCCGGGCCTCGCCGTGCTCCAGGACATCGCGCGCAACCTCTCGGACGATGTCTGGATCGTCGCGCCGCAGGAGGAGCAGTCCGGCCAGGCCCGGGCTGTGACCCTGACTGCGCCCGTGCGGGTGCGCGAGGAGGGAGCCAAACGCTATTCGGTGTCCGGAACGCCCTCTGACGCGGTGCTCCTCGGGGTGCTGGAGATCCTGAAGGATCATCGTCCGGATCTCATCCTGTCGGGGGTCAATCGCGGACAGAATCTCGCGGAGGACACCAGCCAGTCCGGCACCGTGGCCGCCGCCATTGAAGGCATGCATCTGGGCGTACCCTCGATCGCGCTCTCTCAGGCGCGGAATTTTCGCAAGGGCGAGACGATTCCGTGGGAGACCTCCCGCGTGTGGGGACCGCGCGTGGTTCGCGAGCTGCTGCGAACCGGCTGGCCTCGGGCCGTCGTCATGAATGTCAATTTTCCGGACCGCCCGGTTGAGGAGGTCGCCGGCGTCGAGGTGACGCGCCAGGGGTTTCGCGACGAGGCGATCTCGCATCTGGACAAGCGCATGGACCTGCGCGGGGGCGAGTATTTCTGGATCGGCTATGTCGGAAAGCTGTCCGAGCCGGCCGAGGGAACGGACCTGCGAGCGATCTATGACGGCCGGATCTCCGTCACTCCGCTCAATATCGATATGACGGATCATGTCTTCCGGGACGAGCTGTCCCGGGTCTTTGCGCCCCCAAAGCTCGGATGAGCCTGAACGACGACGCATTCCGGGCCGCCCGGCTCGTTCTGTCTCTCCGCCGAGCGGGCGTGAGCGATCAGCGTCTTGTCGAGGCGATCGAGACGACCCCGAGGGAGCTCTTTGTTCCGCGCGCCTTCGTGGAGAATGCGTGGGACGATATCGAACTTCCGATCGACTGCGGCCAGTCCCTCACCCGGCCCGTCATGGCCGGCATGATGATCCAGGCTCTCGACCTCCGCCCTCACCATCGGGTGCTCGAGATCGGGTGCGGTTCAGGCTATTGCACCGCCCTTCTGAGCCGGCTCTCCGGCGCCGTCTTCTCGATGGACCGCTACAGGACCCTGGTTGCGAAGGCGGGCGAGACCCTCGAGCGTCTGGGCGCCTCCGGGGTCGTTCTGGCTCTGGGCGACGGGCGTCTGGGATGGCCCGAGGAGGCGCCGTTCGACCGGATCATCGTGATGGGCGCTCTCGAGGAGCCGCCAGACTATCTTCTCGCTCAGCTGGCGCCGCACGGGGTAGGCGTGATGCCCCTGGTGCGCGACGGCGAGCAGCGCCTTGTGCGCTTTGAGCGCTCGGGCGAGGGACGCCTGTCGGAAACGGGTCTCGCGCGCACCCGGTTCACCCCCCTCCAGGCGGGTCTCGCCCGGGAGCTTTGAGTTGCGACCGGGGAGGCTGTCCTGATTGCCTGGGCCGGGGTCTGGCTCCAGATGCGCGAACGTGAATAACTGACGCGGTGTTGAGGCGCGGATTCGCGGGAGGCGAGGGCGTGGCGTTTCCGGGATGTCGGATCTGGCTGGCGGCGGCCGCGCTCGCGCTCTCGGGATGCGCAGCCGATCCTTATCCTCTCGCCGGGGCGGCTCCGGGAGGCAGGCCTGCTTCGACCGTCTCGGGCGAAACCCCTGTCGGCAAGCCGCGTCCGGAGGCGCGCACCGCCTCGCCGGCCGTCGCCGAGGCGGCAGCGCTCGCCCCGGAACGGGGCCCTCGGCCCGGCGGGTCCCTGCGCCAGCCGGCTGACGATCCGGCCGCCCGCGTGGTCGTCGTCAGACGCGGCGACAGTCTCTCCGACCTGTCCCGGCGCCACTCGGTCAATCTTCAGGCTCTGATCGAGACCAATCGGCTCGAGCCGCCTTATCGCCTGGAGGTCGGACAGACGATTGTCCTGCCCCCCCCTAACATTCATCGTATCGAGCCCGGAGAGACCCTGTATTCGGTCTCCCGCCGCTTCAGCGTGGACACCCGGTCCCTTGCGGTCATGAACGGCCTGACAAGACCGTGGAAAGTGTGGCCGGGAGATGAGATCCTGCTGCCGCCGCTGGCGCGCGAGACGTCCCGAACGGGTCTTGCAGCGGGCGGGTCAGCCCCTGTGCGCGCGCCGGCCTCTCCGGCTGCAGCGGGAGCGCAGCCCGCCTTCATCTGGCCCGTTCCGGGGCGGGTGGTCTCCGGTTTCGGTCTGCGACCGGACGGCACCCGCAATGAGGGGCTGGATCTCGCCGTTGCGGATGGGGGAGAGGTTTCGGCCGCCGCAGGGGGGGAGGTGGCCTATGCGGGCGACGACCTGGCGGGGCTTGGAAATCTGATCCTGATCCGCCACGAGGGCGGCTGGGTGTCCGCCTACGCCCGTCTGGGCTCGCCCCTGGTGAAGGAAGGCGACCGCATCCGGCAGGGCCAGGCCCTCGCCCGTGGCGCCGACGGACCCGAAGGGGCCCTCCATTTCGAGATCCGAAGGAGCGGTGAGCCCGTCGACCCGGCCCTTCACCTGCCCCGCCGTCCGTCCTGAGGCGGCCTCCGGGCGCAGCCTGTTGCAGGTCTCCCGCCTCGCCCGCCTCGGGAACGATTGCATTGACCCCCTCGACCGGTATAGTTCTCCCCCATGCGGCTCCCGCTCATCGGCGGGAGCCTTTGATTGTTTTGACGGAGCGATGATGCTGTCGAATGTGATGTTTCAGGCTGCTGGCGCCGGGGCTGCGGGTGCGGCCGGAGGCGGCGCGACCGCGCTGATCATGAACCTTCTGCCCATGGTCGGCATAATCGCGATCTTCTATTTCCTGCTGATCCGGCCCCAGAATAAGCGTCAGAAGGCCCATCGCGAAATGCTCGCCGCTCTGAAGAAGGGCGATACGGTGATCACCTCCGGAGGCATTATCGGCCGGGTCTTCAAGCTCACCGATGATGAAGTCGTCCTCGACACGCTTGAGGGGGGAAAGCTCCGCATCGTCCGGGCGATGGTGATGGACGTGAAGACCAAGGGCGAACCCGCCCCGGCCAACGACGCGAAGGAAGGCTGAGCCTCCATGCTGTTGCGATTCCCGCCCTGGAAGATCGTTCTCGTCCTGGTGACGCTGGTGATCGGGGCGGCCATGTGTCTGCCCAACTTCCCGTCCCTCGATCGATATTTCGGGTGGATGCCGACCGGTCCGGTCAAGCTGGGTCTTGACCTTAGGGGAGGGGCGTCGATCCTCCTTGAGGTGGACCCGGCGGATCTGCAGACCAACAAGATCCGTTCCCTGTCGCGGGATGTGCGCTCGGCTCTCAGTCAGCGCCCGGGCGTGATCACCTCGCAGAGGGAGGCGGTTGGCTCTGAGCTTCATGTCCGGACGCGGGATCCTGCGGACGCGGAGGAGGCCATGCGCCGGATCCGCAAGCTGGGAGACCCGCCGGTGGGCGCGATCGGGGCGGCCAACACCCTCTCCGTGACCCAGCGCGGGGACGGAACGATCATTGTCTCCCTGACGCCTGAGGCGGTGGAGAAGCTGCAGGCCGAAGCCCTCAGCAACTCCATGGAATCGGTTCGACGGCGCGTCGACAATTCCGGAACGGTCGAACCCAACATCCAGATGCAGGGCGAAAACCGGATCATCGTCGAGGTTCCAGGGCTCGACGACCCCACTCAGCTGATCGACGTCATCACCAAGACGGGGGTTCTCACCTTCAACCTGGTCGATGTTCAGGCCAATCCGGCCGATTACGAGGTCGGAGTGCCCCGAAACGGTCGGATCGCCCTTCCGGACTCCAGTCAGGACGGGCGCATTCAGGTCATATTTGAAGACCCGATCATCACCGGATCCGATCTTCAGTCCGCCGCCCAGAGTTTCGACCAGAGCAATCGGCCGAACATCAGCTTCCAGCTTCGCCCCGCCGGGGCCCAGCGCTTCGGGAAGGCCACGACGGAGAATATCGGCAAGCCCTTCGCCATCGTTCTTGATAACTCGATCGTGTCAGCGCCGAACATCATCAGCCCGATTACGGGCGGATCCGGCCAGATCACGGGGAGCTTCACCCTTGAGGAGGCCCAGGCTCTCGCCATCGTTCTGAAGTCCGGAGAACTGCCGGCCAAGCTTCAGGTGGCGGAACGACGCGTCGTCGGAGCCGGTCTTGGCGCCGATTCGATCCGCATGGGCGTGACGGCCTCCGTGGTCGGCATTGGTCTGGTGGCCGTGTTCATGATCGCCGCCTACGGCCTTCTCGGGGTCTTCTCGGTGATTGCGCTTCTGTGCAACCTGTTCATGATGATGGGGGTTCTCTCGGGCTTCGGCGCGACGCTGACCTTGCCCGGCATCGCCGGCATTCTGCTCACCATGGGTATGGCTGTTGACTATAACGTCCTGATTTTTGAGAGAATTCGGGAAGAGAAGCGGCATGGGCGGGGCGCAGTCTCGTCGGTGGACGTCGGATACAACGAAGCGATGGGAACGATCATCGACGCCAACGTCACTCACCTGATCGCGGCGCTCGTGATGTTCAATCTGGGCTCCGGACCAGTCCGGGGCTTTGCGCTGACCCTCGCCATCGGCATTCTCACCTCCTTCTTCACGGCCGTGATCGTGGCCCGTCTCGTGATGTCGGGGTGGCTGATGTGGGTTCGACCGAGGGCGATCCCGATCTGATCTCGTCGATGAGGTGGGGACTTTGGCATAATTTCCCGCATCCGGCATGGACGGCGGGCGAAGGATGCCTTAGACGCACCCGTTCAAATATCGCTGAACTCCCGAATGAGCCCCGCCGGTAATGTCTGAGACCAAGAAACGCGTCGGCCCCCTGACCTTTTTCGCGCAGGTGCGCTCGGAGGCCAGAAAAGTCACCTGGACCAGCCGAAAGGAGACGGTCGCCGCCACCATCATGGTGCTGGTGATGGTCGTCGTCGCCGCTGTGTTCTTTTTCATTACGGATCAGCTGGTGCGTCTGGCGGTTCAGTTCATCACGCAGGTGGGGTCGATCTGATGGCTGAGGCCAAGTGGTACATTGTCCACGCCTACTCGAATTTCGAGAAAAAGGTGGCGGCGACGATCCGGGAGCAGGCCGACATGCAGGGCCTGTCGGAGCTGATCGAGGATATCGAGGTTCCGACCGAGGAAGTGGTTGAGGTTGTTCGCGGACGCAAGCGGACGGTCGAGAAGCGCCACATGCCCGGCTATGTTCTCGTCAAGATGAAATTGACCGATGAGGCGTATCACCTCGTCAAGAATACTCCGAAAGTGACCGGATTTCTGGGCGCGGAAGGGGGAAAGAAGCCTCTTCCGGTGCCGGAAGGGGAGGTCAAGCGCATACTGGGTCAGGCCAGCGACGCCGAGAAGCGGCCGCGCACCCTGATCGCGTTCGAGATCGGCGAGAAGGTCAAGGTGACCGACGGTCCCTTCGCCTCTTTCGAAGGTTCGGTGGAGGACATCGACGAGGCGGCGGGCCGCCTCAAAGTGTCGGTCTCCATCTTCGGCCGGGCGACCCCGGTCGATCTGGAATACGGTCAGGTCGAAAAGGTCTGATCGTCACTTGGCGTGGGAGGCGGGCCGCAAGTCCATGGCCTGGCCGCACCACGCACCCCTGGGCGTCCGGAGCGATCCGCCGCCCGCCCCGACGGGGTGGTCCCGTCGGGCGTCAGTCTGAGAGGGACACATGGCTAAGAAACTGCTGGGGAGCCTGAAGCTTCAGGTTCCCGCCGGAGCGGCGAACCCGTCTCCGCCAATCGGTCCCGCGCTGGGTCAGCGCGGCATCAACATCATGGAATTCTGCAAGGCCTTCAACGCCCGTACGCAGGATCAGGTGAAGGGCATGCCCCTTCCCGTCGTGATCACCTACTATCAGGACAAGTCCTTCACCTTCGAGATCAAGACCCCTCCGGCGAGCTATCTGCTCAAGCAGGCGGCCAAGATCCAGGGCGGATCCAAGCTTCCCGGGCGTGACCGGGCCGGCAAGGTGTCGATGGATCAGTGCCGCGAGATCGCCAAGATCAAGCTCAAGGATCTGAACACGGACGATCTTGATGCGGGCGCTCGCATCATCGCCGGCTCGGCCCGTGCGATGGGCCTGGAAGTGACGGAGTAACGGTCATGGCGAAATTGGGAAAGAGAACGACCGCGGCGCGCGCCAAGGTGGATCCGGAGAAGCTGTATCCGGTCGCGCAGGCGATTCAGATCGTGAAGGGCAACGCCAAGGCGAAGTTCGATGAGACCATCGAGATCGCCGTGAATCTGGGCGTGGACCCCAAGCATGCGGATCAGATGGTTCGCGGCGTGTGCCTGTTGCCGAACGGAACGGGTCGAACCGTTCGCGTTGCGGTGTTCGCGCGTGACAAGAAGGCTGAAGAGGCCCGGGCGGCCGGCGCCGACGTGGTGGGCGCCGAGGACCTGTTCGAGACGGTCAATGGCGGCAAGATCGATTTCGATCGCGTCATCGCCACCCCGGACATGATGGGTCTGGTCGGCCGTCTGGGTAAGGTGCTGGGCCCCAAAGGCCTGATGCCGAACCCGAAAGTGGGCTCTGTGACCATGAACGTCGCTCAGGCGGTCAAGGAAGCCAAGGGCGGCTCTGTTGAGTTTCGCGTTGAAAAGGCGGGAATTATTCACGCCGGCGTGGGCAAGGCGAGCTTCAGTGAGGCGGCTCTTGAGCAGAACGTCCGTGCGTTCGTGACGGCTCTGATCAAGGCGAAGCCCTCGGGCGCCAAGGGAACCTATGTCCGCAAGGTGGCCCTGTCCTCGACCATGGGGCCGGGCGTGGGAGTGGATACGCAGACAGTGCTTGCCAGCGCTGAATAAGACTTCTATATGGACTGTTTGGCGCGGAGAGTCGTCACCCGACGGCTCTCCCGCTTGCTCGTCCGTGATTGCAGGCGGCGTCCCCCGGGAGGCCGTAATCATGCCTGCATGAGACGGGGTGTGACGGGACTTGGGTCCTCCGGGTCGCCTCAGGCGGTCAAGAGGACGACTGGATTCGTTTCTGCCCTGGGACGGGGGCGCATGGGGTCGTCGGGACCGCAGCGTTCTCCGGAGCCGAGATCCGGCCGAGAGGTCGGGGAGGCGGCTGCGAAGGGCGGTGCGGGTCGAAGGTCCTGCGTGCGCATCCTGGGATGGCTGGATTGTCCGGCCGTCCGCTATGGAGACCGCAATGGATAAAGCTGGAAAAGCCGAAGCTCTGGAGATGCTGAAGGGCGTCTTTGAAGCCTCGGGCGTGGTTGTTGTCACGCAATACGCCGGTCTGACCGTCGCGGAAATGACGGATCTGCGCGTCAAGCTGAAAGGCGAGGGCGCGAAACTCAAGGTCATCAAGAACCGCCTCGCGGTCATCGCCCTCAATGGTAAGGGCGGAGATGGTGCGGCGAAACTGTTCTCGGGACCTGTCGCCATCGCCTATTCCCCCGACCCGGTCTCCGCTCCCAAGGTGGTCGCCGAGTACGCCAAGAAGAACGAGAAGCTCGTTCTTGTGGGCGGGGTCATGGGCGAGACGGTGCTGGATCAGGACGGAGTGAAGGTTCTCGCCTCGCTTCCCTCCCTCGACCAGCTCCGCGGCAAGATCATCGGCCTGGTTCAGGCGCCTGCGACCAAGATCGCCGGCGTGCTGCAGGCGCCGGGTGGTCAGCTGGCCCGCGTGGTCGGCGCTTACGCCGCGAAGGACGCCGCCTGACAGTCGTCAATTCCGAAAGACGGGCCTCCGGTCCGTTAACCAAGTCGCAAACGTTCACACATCATCCAATCTAAGGAACGCCGTTCATGTCGAAACTCGAAAAGATCGTCGAGGACCTGTCCTCGCTCACCGTCCTTGAGGCCGCCGAGCTCGCCAAGATGCTCGAAGAGAAGTGGGGCGTCTCCGCCGCCGCTCCCGTGGCTGTCGCCGCCCCCGCTGGCGGCGGAGCTGCAGCTGCGCCCGTCGAGGCTCAGACCGAATTCACCGTCATTCTGAAGGATGCCGGCGACAAGAAGATCAACGTCATCAAGGTTGTCCGCGAAGTCGTTCCGAGCCTTGGCCTGAAAGAGGCGAAGGACCTGGTCGAGGCGGCTCCCAAGGCGGTCAAGGAAGCCGTCTCCAAGGAAGAAGCCGAAACCATCAAGAAAAAGCTGGAAGAGGCTGGCGCGAAGGTCGAACTCAAGTAGACCTGCGTGCCGGGCGGTTTCGGGGCCGTTCCCATTCGGGACGGCCCCGGCATCCGCCCGGGGCCTGTCCCTCCGCGCGGGAGGGGCGAGGCTGACGAGTTTTAGAGTCTTGCCGCACCGGGGCGTCCCGGGACGGCATGCGCGCACCGGATACTGGCCTGCTGCTGGCGCTGCGCCCGGAACGAACCCGGGAAGGCGAGGCGGCCCCTGAATGAAGAGACTGAGAGCATGGCTCTGTCGTTTACGGCGAAGAAGCGTATTCGGAAGTCCTACGGCGAGATCCCTGAAACGGTGCAGATGCCGAACCTCATTGAGGTTCAGCGATCCTCCTACGAGCAGTTCCTGCAGATGCACACCCGGCCGTCGGCTCGCGACCCGGATGGGCTGGAGGCCGTTTTCAAGTCGGTGTTCCCCATCAAGGACTTCTCTGATCGGGCGACCCTCGAATACATTTCCTACGAATTCGAGCAGCCGAAGTTCGACGTTCAGGAGTGCATGCAGCGCGATCTCAATTTCGCCGCTCCCCTGAAGGTCAAGCTGCGCCTCATCGTGTTCGAGACCGACGAGGAGACGGGCGCGCGCTCGATCAAGGACATCAAGGAGCAGGACGTCTATCTCGGCGACATTCCGCTGATGACGGACAAGGGAACGTTCATCGTCAACGGCACGGAGCGCGTGATCGTCTCGCAGATGCACCGTTCGCCGGGCGTGTTCTTCGATCACGACAAAGGCAAGACCCACGCTTCCGGCAAGTTGCTGTTCGCCGCCCGCGTCATCCCCTATCGCGGCTCCTGGCTGGATTTCGAGTTCGATGCGAAGGACATTCTCTTTGTCCGCATCGACCGCAAGCGGAAGCTTCCCGCAACCGTCCTCCTGCAGGCGCTGGGCTATTCCGGATCGAAAATCCTAGAGACCTTCTACAACAAGGTCGCCTTCAAGCTCGACAAATCGGGCTGGATCACCGGCTTCTCGGCCGAGCGCTGGAAAGGCGCGCGGCCGGATTTCGATCTCATCGACCGTAAGACCGGGAAGGTCGTCTTCCCGGCCGGCAAGAAGATCACTCCTGTCCGGGCCAAGAAGGCGGAGGCCGACGGGCTTGAGGAGATCCTTGTGCCCTCAAGCTTCTTGGAAGGGCGCTTTATCGGCGAGGACGTGGTCAATCCGGCGACCGGCGAGATCTACGCCGAAGCGGGAGAGGAGCTCACCGAGGATACGGTCGCGGCTCTGCGCGACGCGAAGATCAAGATCGTCAATCTTCTCGATACCGACGGCGATAACGCGCGTGGGCCCTGGCTTCGCAACACCCTTAAGGCGGATAAGGCCGAGAGCCGCATCGATGCCCTCTCCGACATCTATCGCGTCATGCGTCCGGGCGAGCCCCCGACCCTCGAGGCGGGCGAGGCCCTCTTCAGCCAGCTCTTCTTCGACGCGGAACGTTACGACCTGTCCGCGGTCGGACGCGTGAAGATGAATATGCGCCTCGGCATCGAGGCGCCCGACACCCAGCGCACCCTGCGTGAAGAGGATATCGTGTCGGTCATGCGCACCGTCCTCGATCTCAAGGACGGCAAGGGTGAAGTCGACGACATCGACAATCTCGGCAACCGCCGCGTGCGTTCTGTCGGCGAGCTTCTCGAGAATTCCTTCCGCGTCGGTCTGGTCCGCATGGAGCGGGCGATCAAGGAGCGGATGAGCTCGGTCGACATCGACACCGTGATGCCGCACGACCTGATCAACGCCAAGCCGGTGGTCGCCGCCGTGCGCGAGTTCTTCGGATCCTCGCAGCTCTCGCAGTTCATGGATCAGACCAATCCGCTCTCGGAGATCACGCACAAGCGTCGTCTGTCGGCTCTCGGGCCGGGCGGTCTCACGCGTGAGCGCGCAGGCTTCGAGGTGCGCGACGTTCACCCGACGCATTACGGCCGCATCTGTCCGATCGAAACGCCCGAGGGACCGAATATCGGCCTCATCAACTCGCTCGCGACCCATGCCCGCATCAACAAGTACGGGTTCATCGAGAGCCCCTACCGGAAGGTCAAGGACGGCCGTCTGACGAATGAGGTGAAGTATCTCTCCGCCATGGAGGAGCAGCGCTACTCGATCGCTCAGGCCAACGCCGCGGTGGACGCGAAGGGCGCGCTGACCAGCGAATTTGTGACCGCACGCGTCGGTCCGGCTCGCGACGCCATGCTCGTGGCGCGTGAGAACATCGATTACATCGACGTCTCGCCCAAGCAGGTCGTCTCCGTGGCGGCGGCTCTCATTCCCTTCCTTGAGAATGACGACGCCAACCGCGCCCTCATGGGATCGAACATGCAGCGTCAGGCGGTTCCTCTGGTCCGCACCGAGGCGCCGCTTGTGGGAACCGGCATGGAGCAGGTGGTCGCGCGCGACAGCCGCGCCGCCGTGTCGGCGCGCCGCGCAGGCGTCGTCGAGCAGGTCGACTCCATGCGTATCGTGGTCCGGGCGACGGAAGAGGTGGAAGGGGCCCGTTCGGGCGTCGACATCTACCGCCTGTCGAAGTTCCAGCGTTCCAACCAGAACTCCTGCATCAACCAGCGCCCGATCGTGAAGGTGGGCGACAGGGTGGAGAAGGGCGACATCATCGCCGACGGTCCTTCGACCGATCTTGGCGAGCTGGCGCTCGGCCGCAACGTGCTGGTCGCGTTCATGCCCTGGAACGGATACAACTTCGAGG
>JAGWYJ010000061.1 GCA_018969425.1 Alphaproteobacteria bacterium
GGCGATGGCGACGATGATGCGCCAGCCCGAGCCGTCCGGAGCTGCGAACACCGCATCGTCATGATCGCGCGCATCGTCCGGATCGATCGTCACCAGAGGACAGTTGGTGAGATCTTCGCGCGGTGCCTGCAGAGGCCGCGTCTCAGCCGCCTCGGCAAGGACCTCCGGCGGGAACTCGTCGGGAACGCCATGGGTGTGAAGGGCGATCAAAGAGGCCGAACGGGGATCGTCCACGCGACCCAGGATGGCGGTCACGACGCCGCGCTTCGGGCCGTAGCCGCGATGGGATTTCGGTTCGACCCGGACGAGATCGCCGTCTCGCGCCGACAGGCTGTCGGGCTTCTCGATCACATACTCGCCGCGCTCACGCCGGGACGTCGGATCAACAACCCCGCCATAGCGGTTCTCGCGATAGGCGCCCACGATCGAGGTGTCCGGCGCGTTCTCGATCCTGCGCACGACCCGGGCGCGCCAGATCCCATCCGGGGTCTGCTCGATCCGGCACAAGGCCCGCGCGCCCGGGGCCAGGGCTGAGCCCTGATCGCGACCGCGCGGGGGAAGTTCAAGAATGTCGGGTCCCTGGGGACCGTTTCGCCCGACATGCCGGCCGATCAGCCGGCCGTCTTCGTCGAGACGTTCAAACAGCACCACGCCCGTCGGCGGGGGAAGATCAGCGGGTTCATAGGAGCGCGCCGCTCCGCGAATGATGCGTCCTTCCTCGGCCAGCTCTGACAGGATTGTTCGCAGGATCGCGCGATTATCGCCTGTGACGCGCAGCGCCCGTGCGATCTCTCGCGGCGATCCGGCGCCGGGATTGCGATCGAGATAGTCGAGAACCATCTCGCGCGTCGGGGCCGGAGGAGGGGTTCGATCGGTCATGCCTTTTTGGTCGGAGGTCCGGCCTTGCGAGTCGCCGGCGCCTTGCGAGCGGTGGGCTTCGCCGATTTCGCCTTACTCTTTTCCGCCTTAGGCGCTTTCGTTCCGGTCTTGGCGGGCTTTCCGGCGCCAGCTTCAGCTTTCGAGGCGGGCGCCGCCTTCCCTGCGCGACCCTTGCCTCGGGTCTTGGTCGAAGGAGGGGCCATCGCCCGCACGTTCACGATCGCGATGGCCTGCTCCAGGGTGATGGTCGCCGGATCTTCGCCTCTGGGAATGTTCGCGTTCACCGCTCCATGCTTCAGGTAGGGACCGAAGCGACCCTGGTAGAGACGAATGGGTTCGCCATCGGTGTGAAGACCCAGTTCCCGCAGAGGCGCGGCCTGACCTCGCCGCATCCCGCCTCCGGCCCGCTTCTCTGCGATGAGGGTCACGGCGCGGTTGAGACCGATGTCGAAAACCTCGTTGGGATCCGGAAGATTGGCGTAGGTTTTGAGGTGCTGAACATAAGGACCGAAGCGGCCAAGGTTGGCGAGGATGGGCTCGCCGTCTTCAGGATGCCGGCCTACTTCGCGCGGCAGGGAGAGAAGCTTGAGGGCGCCTTCCAGATCGAGATCGGCGGGAGACCAGCCCTTGGGCAGGGAGGAGCGTTTGGGCTTTTCTCCCTCTCCGAGCTGGACATAGGGACCGAAACGGCCCGATCGAAGGCTCACCTCAGCCCCGGTTTCCGGATCCTGGCCAAGAGGACGCCCTTCAGGCGGCACGGCGCTGTCGGCTTCCTTCTGGTCGACTCCGAAGGGGCGCGTATAGCGGCACTCGGGATAGTTGGAGCAGCCGATAAAGGCGCCGAAGCGGCCCAGCTTGAGACTGAGGCGGCCTGCCGAGCAGGTCGGGCACAGGCGCGCGTCGACAGGCGCCCCCGTGGCCTCGTCAATCTTCTCGGGAAAGATGTGAGGCTCGAGGACCTCGTTGAGCGCGTCGATGACGTGAGTGATGCGGAGCTCGGATACGCTTCCGAGGGCTGCGTTGAACTCGGTCCAGAACTCGCGGAGAAAATCCTTCCAGGCGAGGCGTCCGTCGGAGACGAGATCGAGTTTTTCCTCGAGGCCTGCGGTGAAGTCGTACTCGACATAGCGCGAGAAGAACTTCTCCAGAAAAACGGTGACCATTCGCCCCTTGTCCTCGGGGATGAACCGCTTCTGTTCGAGGCGGACATATTCCCTGTCGATCAGGGTGGAGAGGGTCGAGGCGTAGGTGGATGGGCGGCCGATGCCGAGCTCTTCGAGCTTCTTGACGAGCGAGGCTTCGGAGTATCGCGGCGGCGGTTCAGTGAAATGCTGGGATGACGAGGCGTCTTCGAGCGAGGGGGCGTCTCCCGCCGCCAGCGGCGGCAGGCGGCCGCCTTCCTCGTCATCCTCGTCGTCGTGACCTTCCTGGTACAGCGTCAGGAAGCCGTCGAAGCGGATAACCTGACCGGTCGCCCTGAGGCTCGCGCGTCTGTCATGAGAGGTGAGGTCGACCGTGGTGCGTTCGATGACGGCGGCCTCCATCTGGCTCGCCACAGCCCGCTTCCAGATCAGCTCGTAAAGACGCTTCATGTCCGGATCGAGATAAAGGTCGGACGGACGGCGGTCGAAATCCGTCGGCCGGACCGCTTCGTGCGCCTCCTGCGCGTTCTTCGCCTTGGACGAGTAGCGGCGCGGAGCTTCAGGCAGATATCGATCGCCGAACTGCCGGGCGATGGTCGAGCGGGCGGCGGAGTAGGCCTCTTCCGCCATCTGGACGCCGTCGGTTCGCATATAGGTGATGAGACCCACCGTTTCGCCGCCGATCGTTACGCCCTCATAGAGTTTCTGGGCGGTCTGCATGGTGCGGCTCGCCGAGAAACCGAGCTTGCGGGCCGCCTCCTGCTGGAGGGTCGAGGTGGTGAAGGGCGGCGGCGGGTTGCGCCGGACAGGTTTTGCTTCGCAGCTGGCGACCTTGAAGGACGAGGCGCGAACGACCGCCAGGGCGGATGCCGCGGCGCCTGCGTCGCCGAGCGAGAATTTCTGGAGTTTGACCCCGTCCAGTTCGGTCAGCCGGGCTTCGAACTGTCCTCCTGGCGTTCCGAGCCGTGCGCGGACCTGCCAGTACTCCTGGGGCCGGAAAGTCTCGATCTCGAGCTCCCGGTCAGCGATCAGACGCAGGGCGACCGACTGGACGCGTCCGGCTGATCTCGATCCGGGCAGTTTGCGCCAGAGGACGGGGGAGAGGGAGAAACCGACCAGATAATCAAGAGCCCGGCGCGCCAGATAGGCGTCGACAAGCTGCTGATCAATCTGCCTGGGGTGACGGATGGCCTCGGTCACGGCGGCCTTGGTGATGGCGTTGAACGTGACCCGCTGCACGCTCTTGCCCTTGAGCGCCTTGCGGGCGGTCAAAGCCTCGAGAACGTGCCAGGAGATCGCTTCGCCCTCGCGGTCCGGGTCAGTGGCCAGGATCAGGCCGTCGGCCTCCCGCATCGCGTCGGCGATGTCCTTGACGCGCTTGGAGGCCCGCGCGTCGACCTCCCAGCTCATGGCGAAGTCTTCGTCGGGACGCACTGACCCGTCTTTCGACGGCAGGTCCCGGATATGGCCGTAGCTGGCCATCACCTTGTAGCCCGGTCCCAGATACTTGTTGATCGACTGGACCTTGCCGGGGGATTCGACGACGACGACCTGCATGCTGTCCCAGTTCTGGCGGGTTTAGGGAGGCGTTTGGAGCGCGGGAAGGTGGGCGCCTCCGCCCCGAATGTCAATTCGCGCCTTTTGGGGCGCCCCTGGCGGGGGAGGTTGAGCCCCTCCGCACGACGCTCCGGGCCGGCGAGCTCAGGCGTCAGAGGCGGGGGGCTGCGCTGTCTTGCCAGCCCCGAATTTCGGTTCTTCGCCGCGCAGAAGCCGGCTGATGTTGGCGGCGTGGCGATAAAAGATGAGGACGCCCAGGCCCGCCGTGGTGAGGAGGCCGGCCCAGCCATAGCCGGTCAGGCCCGCATAGAGGGGCGTGAGGGCGGTTGCGACCAGGGCCGCCAGCGAGGATCGCCGAAACAGGCCGGCGGTCGCCAGCCATGTGGCTGCGAACAGGAGACCGGCTGGCCACATGGCGGCCAGCAGGAGCCCGACGAAGGTCGCCACGCCTTTTCCGCCCCTGAAGCCGAGCCACACCGGGAAGCAGTGCCCGAAGAAGGCCGCCGCTCCGGCGGCGAGCCCCGGTCCCCAGCCGAATGCGAGGGATCCGGCGGCGAAGGCGAGGCCGGCCTTGCCGGCGTCCAGAATGAGAGTGAGGGCGGCGAGATCGCGTCGTCCGGTCCGAAGGACGTTCGTCGCCCCGATATTTCCCGATCCGATCGAGCGGATGTCGCCCAGACCCGCAAGACGGGTGATCACAAGTCCGAACGGAACCGAGCCGAGGAGATAGCCGAACACAGCCATGCCGGCGCAGGCGAGGGCAAGTGCGGGATCGATCACCGGCATGGAGCGGCTCCTGTGTCAGCCACGGCGGAAGATTAGACGCCCGTCCACATAGGTCCGGTGGACGCGACCGGTCAGGCGTCGGCCGTCGAAGGGCGAGTTCTTGGATCGGGACACCAGATTCTCCCGCAGGCAGAGCCAGGGAGTGTCGGGATCGAAGAGGACGAGGTCTGCGGGGGCGCCCGTCGCAAGGCGTCCCTGGGGGAGCCCCAGAAGATCTGCCGGACCCGAGGTCAGAGGTCGAAGCGCTTCGAGAAGGGTCAGCCGGCCCTCCGCCACGAGGCTCAGGAGGGCGCTCAGCAGGGTCTCAAGGCCCACCGCCCCGAAAGCTGCGTCTGCGATCGGCAGGCGTTTGTCCTCCGGAGGTTGCGGGTCGTGGGCGGACACTACGGCGTCGATGACCCCGCGCTTCACCCCGTCGATCAGGGCGAGACGATCGCTCTCCGGCCGGAAGGGGGGGAAGACCTTGCAGTAGGTCAGATAGTCCCCGACATCGATCTCGTTGAAGACCAGCGAATAAGCGGCCGCCGAGCAGGCGACCTTCAGCCCGCGGGCCCGGGCCTGTTCGACCGTTTCGAGAGAGCGAGCTGTCGAGAGAGTGTCGATGAGGAGGCGGGCGCCGGTCGTCTCGGCGAGGATGAGATCGCGCGCGAGAGCGATCCATTCGGCCTCGGGCGGAGCGCCGCGAAGTCCGAGCCGGCCGGCGAACGCTCCACTGTTCATTACGGCGCCGCGGGTGAGGGTGTGAGTGTCGGGCCGCGAGGCGATGAGGGCGTCGAACCCGGTCGCATACATCATGGCGCGACGCAGAACGCCGGCGTCCTCCACCGCCTGATCTCCGTTGGAGAACATCACCGCGCCGGCCTCGTGCATGAGGCCGATCTCGCTCATGCGCTCTCCCTTCAGGCCGAGGGTGAGGCCTGCGGCCGGATAGACCTTTACGTCCGCCCGGTCGCGGGCGCGCCGGGTGATGAAGTCCACAAGGGCGAGGCTGTCGATCGGCGGGTCCGTATCGGGCATCATGACGAAGGAGGCGACCCCTCCGGCCGCAGCAGCCGCGCTTGCAGTCTCCAGCGTCTCCTTGTTCTCGCCTCCCGGCTCGCCGGTTTTGACGCGAAGATCGATCAGGCCTGGAGAGAGACACAGGCCGCGCGCGTCGAGATCGGCCGGCGATGGGCTGGCGGGTGGGCGCACATGCGCCCCCGCCTCGAGAATCTGACCATTTTCGACGACTACACCGCCGGTCTCGTCTCGGCCGGACGCCGGATCGATGAGACGGGCGTTGAATACGACAAAGCGATCGCTCATGGCGCCGGCTCCGTGACCGGCGCTGCGGCCGCCAGACGTTCGAGGACGGCCATCCGGATCGCCACGCCCATCTCGACCTGTTCGGTGATGAGCGAGCGGTCCTTATGGTCGGCGACGCCGCTTTCTATCTCCACGCCGCGGTTCATCGGGCCGGGATGCATGATCAGCGCGCCCGGCTTTGCGCAGGCCAGTTTTTCATCGTCGAGGCCGTAAAAGTGGAAGAACTCCCGCGCCGACGGGAGATAGGCGCCGTCCATGCGCTCCTGCTGAAGCCTCAGCATCATCACCACGTCGCATCCTTCGAGGCCTTTGCGCATGTCGGTGAAAAGGCTGGCGCCCCAGCCGGCGGCCCCGGGCGGCGTCAGCGTTCTGGGTGCGATCAGGCGAACTTCGGCGCCCAGAATGTTCAGGAGGGCGACGTTCGAGCGGGCTACGCGCGAGTGAAGGACATCCCCGCATATGGCCACGCGCAGTCCGCCGATATCGCCCAGACGGCGCCGGATGGTCAGCGCGTCGAGAAGGGCCTGGGTCGGATGTTCGTGGGATCCGTCTCCGGCGTTGATGACCCCGCAGTCCACTTTGCGCGAGAGGAGTTTGACGGCGCCGGAGGAGGCGTGCCGGATGACCAGCAGGTCCGGCTTCATGGCGTTGAGGGTGATGGCCGTGTCGACCAGCGTCTCGCCTTTCTTAACCGAAGAGGTCGCCACCTGCATGGTGACCACATCGGCGCCGAGGCGGCGTCCCGCGATCTCGAAGGAGCTCTGGGTTCGCGTCGAGTTCTCGAAGAAGAGGTTGAGAAGGGTGCGACCTGCGAGGATGTCGGCGCGTTTTACGCGCCGGCGGTTCAGCTCCACATAGCGATCGCCGAGATTGAGAAGATCTTCGATATCGAGCCGGTTGAGGCCCTCAATGCCCAGAAGGTGACGTTTCGAGAAGGCGTAGGCGAGATCCGCCATGTCAGGACCACCGATGATTTTGCGGGGCATAACGCAAGGGGGACGGCCCGGCAAGCTCGCCACCCGCCGGACCCGGGCTCTGTCCGGGCCGGTTCAGAGCTCCCAGCCCCTGCGATAGGTGCGGTCCAGCAGGGCGTTGGCTGTCTGGGAGCTTGTGATTCGTCCTGTCCGCCCGTCATAGCGGATCGCCTCGCCCGCACGCATGGCGACCATGCCGAGGGCCATGGTTTCGTTGAGGGGGGCGGCGACGCTGAACG
>JAGWYJ010000034.1 GCA_018969425.1 Alphaproteobacteria bacterium
GTTATAATCCCTGGACGCAGCGCCTGTGCCTTGTTCCGGACGGAGACCTGTTCGCGTCCATCCGCGAGGGTCGGGCCTCGGTGGTCACGGCCGAAATCGACCACTTCACGCCTGAGGGCGTAAGGCTGAAAACGGGTCAGACACTCCCGGCCGACATCATCGTCACCGCCACAGGTCTTGAACTTCTCTTCCTCGGCGGCATGCAGGTCAGTCTCGATGGTCGCCCTGTCGATATGACGAAGACGCTGACCTACAAAGGCATGATGTATGAGGGCGTGCCCAATCTCGCCTCCGTCTTCGGCTACACCAACGCCTCATGGACGCTGAAGGCGGACCTGACCTGCGAACATGTCTGCCGACTGCTCCGACGTATGGACCAGACAGGCCTCCGGCAGGTTACGCCCCGCAATCGTGAGGCCGGCATGGGCGAGGAACCGTGGCTCGACTTCTCCTCCGGCTATGTCCAGCGCTCCCTCGAACGCTTTCCCAAGCAGGGAGAAAAGCGACCCTGGAAACTTCATCAGAACTACATTCTCGACATCATGACGCTTCGCCACGGCGCCATCGAAGATCCCGCCCTGGAGTTTTCAAACCCAGATGCGCCCGCGCATCGGCTCGCCAGCTGACGGATCAGGCCTGAGATGCGCGCCTTCGCAGGGCGCGCACGGCTGCGGCGTCGAGCGCCCCGAGAAAGCGCGAGCGATCGCGAGCCTCGAAGGGCGCAGGTCCCGAAGCAATGCCTCCGAAAGATCGGACATGCTCCATGATCGCCCGCGACGCCAGGGCGTCGCCGATCATGTCCCGCGTGAAGGTCCGCCCGGTCGGGGATACGGCTTCGGCCTCCCGTTCAAGAGCCCGTGCAGCGAGCGGAATGTCGGACGTGACCACGACATCGCCGGCCTGCGCCCGTTCGGCGATCCAGTCGTCCGCCGCGTCCGGTCCCGCCTCAACCTGGACAAAGCGAATGGTGCGGTCCGCCGGGGTGCGTATGAAGGCGTTAGCCACGACGCGCACCTCAAAACCCAGACGTCGGGCGACGCGGTAGACCTCCTCTTTAACCGGGCATGCATCCGCATCCACATACATGACAGGCTTCATCTCGGACATCAGCCGCGGCCTCGCCTGGCGGAACAGGTCATGTCGCGGGTCATCCCCCGCTCAGGGGCGGCAGTAGGGCGACTTCATCGCCCGGAGAGAGCATCACTGCGTCCTCATCCGAGACGAGGGTCTGATTGACCGCAATTCTCATCGATGACGCAGACAGTCGCTCTGCGATCTCAGGGTAGTCCCGCTGAAGACGCTGCCGGAGCTCGGCTGCGGTGCGAACGTCCTCCGGGAGAGGAAGCGGCCCGTCTCCAAACGCTCCCCGAAGGCGGCCGAAGAGGAGGATCTCTCTCATCATCATCCGCCTGTGTGCGACATGGTGCGGGGAGAGGCTGGGGTCGAGAGCCGCCCGGCGTCGAAGTCGTGGCCCTTAGGCTTGCGTTCGATCGCCGACAGGATCGCCGCTCGCAGGCTCTCTCCGGACGGATCGCTGCGCATCGCCTCCCGAAGGTCGGCCCCGTCCTCCCGTCCAAGACAGGTGTAGAGCCTCCCGGTGCAGGTCACCCGCACCCGGTTGCAGCTCTCGCAGAAATTATGACTGAGCGGCGTGATGAAACCCAAACGACCGCCGGTCTCCTCCACGCGGACATAGCGCGAGGGACCGCCGGTGTTGAAGGGAATATCTGTCAGGGTGAAACGCTCCTGAAGCCGTTCACGCACCTGGTCCAGAGGAAGGTAATCCTCCACACGGTTGGTCTCGGCCTCACCCATCGGCATGGTCTCGATCAGCGTGATGTCGGCGCCGCGAGCATGAGCCCATGTGATGAGCTCAGGGATTTCCGCCTCGTTGACCCCAGCCAGAGCCACAGTGTTGAGCTTGACGTGCAGACCGGCTTCGAGAGCCGCATCGATCCCGCGCAGGACCTCGTCCAGGCTGTCGCGACGCGCGAGACGTTCGAACACGTCGCGACGGAGCGTATCCAGGGAGACGTTGATCCGTCGGACGCCGATGGCGGACAGCTCCCCGGCATGACGGGCGAGCAATGTGCCGTTCGTGGTGAGGGTGAGCTCCTTCAGCCCTGCGCCGAGATGACGCGAGAACCTCGCCATCAGCTCCATCGCATCCTTTCGCACGAGCGGTTCGCCGCCGGTCACGCGCAGCTTGTCCACTCCGAAGAATGCGAACGCCGCTACGAGCTCATCGAGCTCCTCGAAGCTCAGCAGATCCTTTCGAGGCAGAAAGGTCATGCGCTCCGGCATGCAATAAACGCAGCGAAGATCGCATCGGTCCGTGATCGACAGACGCAGATAACGAACGCGACGGCCATAGGTGTCGACCAGTGCGCCCGCCGGCCGCACGGCCGGCGCTCCGCCCTCAGAGGCGGAGGCGCCGGATGCGGGCGCCGGACGGGCGTTGATCAGCGTATGGGCCATGACGGGACCAAGGTTAGCGCTATGGGAGCCGAAGTCGAGCCCGGGCTGAGGCCTTAGCCCATCGGGTACATGATCTCCCGAGACACCGCGTCAATCTTCTTCAGGATCTCAGGCGACAGAGTGACGTCGGCCGCCTTGAAGATATCCGGCAGCTGATCGACATGGGTGGCCCCGACGATGGTCGAGGCGACGAAGTCATGAGCCTTGCTCCAGGCGGTGGCCAGAGTGACCAGCGACATGCCGGCCTCAGCCGCGATCGCAGCGAATCTCGCCGTGGAGGCGAGCGACTTCTCGTTGACGAAGCGACGGGCCATCGCGTTCTGACGGCCTTCCATGCTGAGATAGTTGGTGAAGCGGGCCCCTTCAGGCCGGGCCCCATCCTGATACTTTCCGGACAGAACACCGCCTGCGAGCGGAGAATAGGGTATGAGGCTCACGCCTTCCTTCCGGCAGACCTGGGCGAGCTCGTCCTCGAAGCGGCGGTTGTTGAGCGAGAAATTGTTCTGAATGGTGTCGTAACGCTGGAGGCCGCCCGCGTCCGAGACGGACAGCGCCTTCATCAAGCCCCAGCTGGTCTCGTTCGAGCAGCCGATGATGCGGACCTTGCCCGCCGAGACGAGATCGTCGAGCGCGCGCAGGGCATCCTCGTAACGCGCGCCGTGATCGGGCCAGTGGGTCTGATAAAGGTCGATGTAGTCAGTCTGCAGACGACGCAGGCTGGCCTCGACCGCAGCGACGACATTGTGGCGGTCGAGAGCCGTCATGCCCGCTCTCTGGGGCGAGCGGAACCAGACATGGCTGGGGCCGGAGACCTTTGTCGCGATGATCAGCGCATCGCGCGAGCGCGTTTTCATCCAGCGGCCGAGGATCTCCTCGGTGAGCCCGCAATACTCAGGCTTGGGCGGCACGGGATATGTCTCGGCGGCGTCGAAGAAGTTGATGCCCGCCTCAAAGGACATATCGAGAATGCGGTGGGACATCGCCTCGTCAGCCTGACTGCCGAAGGTCATGGTGCCCATGCAGATGTCGGAGACGTAAATCGCGCTCGAACCGAGACGTCTGTGCTGCATCTGTCTTCTCCTCATTTAAGTCATGTGCGATTCAGGCCGGCCTCAGGAGGACTCAGCTCTCCATCAGGCGCGGCATCAGTTCAACCATGTTGCAGGGGGCGTGGCGGCTGTCGAGCTGCCACCGGATGATCTTCTCCCACCCATCCTTCACGGCTCCGTTCGATCCGGGAAGACAGAAGATGAAGGTGCCGTTGGCGACCCCGGCGCAGGCGCGCGACTGGAGGGTCGACAAACCGACGCTGTTATAGCTCACCATGTGCCAGACTATGTTGAAGCCGTCGATTTCCTTGTCGAAGAGAGGACGAACCGCCTCGGGGGTCACGTCGCGTCCTGTCAGACCGGTTCCTCCCGTCGAGACGACCGCGTCCACGCCCGGGTCGGCGATCCAGCGGCGCATGATCGAGCGGATCGAATTGACATCGTCCGGACAGATCGCCTTGTCCACAACCTCATGGCCGCTCTGGCGAATGCGATCCGCCAGGATATGACCCGAGGTATCGGTCTCGTCAGTGCGGGTGTCGGAGATGGTGAGCACGCACAACCGAACGGGCGTGAAGGGCCTGTCCATGGCCATCTTGCCGCCGGGGGCAGGCAGGGGCGGGGTCTCCGGGGCCGTCATGTCGTCTCTCCTTCATCCCATCGGGCCCGATCTTCGAGATCCCGGCGCCGCGGCTCGATCCATTCGGCGCCGTCGGGCCGCACCTCCCGCTTCCAGAACGGGGCCTCCGTCTTGAGCCGATCCATGAGGTAGTCAACCGCCTGAAGGGCTTCGCGGCGGTGTGCGCTGAGAACCGCGACCAGAACGATCGCCTCACCCGGCCCCATCGGTCCGTAGCGATGAATGATCAGCGTGTCGATGATATCGAAACGGGTTCGGGCGTCAGCTTCAATCTCAGCCATCCGCCGCTCGGTAAACCCCGGATAGTGCTCGAGCTCGAGGGAGACGACATCCTGGCCGCCCGCATTCGAGCGAACCGTCCCGATAAAGGAGGCGAGCGCTCCGGCGGAGACGCGCCCCGCCTGAAAGCGGGCCGTTTCCTCATGCGGATCGAACCGGTCTGACTGAACACGCACCATAAGGACATCGATACCGAGGCGAAGAGAGCTTCGCCAGCCCCCCCTCGGCGCGATCCGCGCATCAGTCCGACGATGAGGCGGCCTGCGGCAGTCGGATCAGGGCCGAACCGAAGGCGGAGACGTGCGCGCGCGGGCCCTCCAGTTCAACACGATGAAGAAACAGGGGATCGAGGCACCCCTCAGGGAGCTCCGCCACTCCGCCCTGCGGTCCCACGCTGAACATGCACAGAACGACTTCATCGCCATGAACCCGTTCAAAGACAAGAAGATCGGAGGAAGACGACTTCACCCTGAAGCGTCCTCTCGACAGGGCGGGACTTGAACGACGGATGGCGATGAGCCGGCGGGCGATGTTGAGATGCGAAGCGGCGTCGGCCTCCTGGACCGAGACCGCCATCGCCCGATGGTTCTCAGGCATCGGCAGCCAGGTCTCCGGGCACACGGAAAACCCTCCTCCTGGCCCGGAGGTCCACGGCATGGGGGTCCTGCATCCGTCCCGTCCCCGGGACGCCGGCCATGCCGCCAGCCCCAGGGGATCGCGCAGGCGTTCAAAAGGCACATCCGCTTCGGGCAGGCCGAGCTCCTCACCCTGATAAAGACAGACCGTTCCCCGCAATGAGAGAAGAAGGGCTAGAAAGGTCGGCGCAGCAGCGTCACGCGGCGCGCCCCTGCCCCATCTCGTCGCCACGCGGGCGACGTCGTGATTGGAGAACGCCCATGTCGGCCAGCCTGCCTCCTCTCCGTCCGGCCAGAGAGACAGCTTTTCCGCCATCGCCCGAGCGCTCATGGGCCCCTTGAGGAAATCAAACGCATAGGCGGTATGCAAAGCGCTCCGGCCTCTGGTGTAACGCGACATCAGATCGAATGAACCCGGCGCGAGCTCGCCAAGGGTCATTCGCGCCCCGTAACCATCCATCACCGCCCGCAGCTCGGCGAGGAATTCAAGCGTTCCGGCCTGATCGGAATTGTAGAGATGGACCTGCATATCGCGCGGCAGGGCGGGAGCAGCCTCTCCCGAAGGCGGATTATCCCGCAGCAGCGGATCGTGAACGTAGTAGTTGGCCACATCCAGCCGAAAGCCGTCGACGCCCCGGTCAAGCCAGAAGCGGGCGATATCGAGTATTTCCCGACGCACCGCCAGGCAGTGGAAATTCAGGTCCGGCTGGCCGGGAAGAAAATTGTGCAGATAGTACTGGCGCCTCTGCGGCTCCCACGTCCAGGCCGGGCCGCCGAACCAGGCCTGCCAGTTGTTCGGGGGCGATCCGTCGGGGCGAGGGTCCGCCCAGACATACCAGTCCGCGCGCGGATTCTCGCGACTGCTCCGGCTCTCACGAAACCAGGGATGATCGATTGAGGAATGCGACCAGACCTGATCGATCACCACTTTGAGCCTTCGGTCGCGGGCCGCGGCCAGAAGCTCGTCGAAGTCCGTCAGATCGCCGAACAGCGGATCGACGTCCCGATAATCCGAGACATCATATCCGAAGTCCCGCATGGGAGATCGAAAGAACGGAGACAGCCAGACGCCGTCCACTCCGAGCGACCGGACGTAGTCGAGGCGAACGGAAACGCCCGCCAGATCACCCACGCCGTCGCCGGATGCGTCCATGAACGAACGCGGATAGATCTGATAGAGAACAGCGCCGCGCCACCAGTCGTCAGGCGATACGCTCACGTCCTGCCCTCTTCCCCTCGCCTGCGAAGCCCCGACCTCAATGAGGCCGGGACGCCTCCCCGCCGGTCGCCGGTCCGCGCAGAAGCTCCGCACGGTAGGCGGCCTCGTCGGTTTCCGACCATGAGGCAGGCGTGAGCGGACGAACAAGGGCGTGCTCAAGCACCTGATCGATGGTCGAGACCGGAATGATTGTGAGCCCGTTGCGGACATTATCGGGAATGTCGGCGAGATCCTTTTCATTCTCCTCGGGAATCAGCACCGTGGTGATGCCTCCGCGAAGGGCCGCCAGAAGCTTCTCCTTCAGGCCGCCGATCGGCAGCACGCGCCCGCGAAGGGTGATCTCGCCGGTCATGGCCACGTCCTTCGATACCGGATTTCCGGTCAGGACCGACGCGATCGCGGTGGTCATGGCGATCCCGGCCGAGGGGCCGTCCTTGGGCGTTGCGCCCTCAGGCACGTGAACGTGAATGTCGGTGTTGTCGAACACCGGCGGACGAATGCCAAGCTGAACAGAGCGCGACTTCACGAGGCTCGAGGCCGCAGAGATCGACTCCTTCATCACGTCGCGCAGATTGCCCGTCACGGTCATGCGACCGCGACCTGGCATCTGAACCGCCTCGATGGTCAGCAACTCGCCGCCCACCTCAGTCCAGGCCAGTCCGGTCACGACGCCGACCTGATCGTCGATGTCGGCGCGGCCGTACCGGTATTTGCGCACGCCGGCATACTTGCCCAGGGTCTCGGACGTGACCCGGACAGCCTCCGTCTTCTTGAGCTCGATCTCCCGAACCGCCTTACGGGCCAGCTTGGCGATCTCACGCTCAAGGGAGCGTACGCCGCTCTCACGGGTGTAGTATCGCACGAGGTCGCGCAAGGCGCTGTCTTCGACGACCCACTCGCCTTCCTTAAGAGAGTGGTTCTCGATCACCTTGGGCAGGAGGTGCCGCCGTGCGATCTCGATCTTCTCATCTTCCGTGTAGCCCTCGATCCGGATGATCTCCATACGGTCGAGCAGGGGCTGGGGCATGTTCAGCGAATTCGCCGTCGTGATGAACATCACGTCCGACAGATCGTAGTCGACCTCGAGATAGTGGTCGTTGAAGTTGACGTTCTGCTCAGGGTCCAGAACCTCGAGAAGGGCCGAGGACGGATCGCCCCGGTAATCCATCCCAAGCTTGTCGATCTCGTCGAGAAGGAAAAGCGGATTGCCGCTCTTGGCCTTCTTCATGGATTGGATGATCCGCCCCGGCATGGAGCCGATATAGGTCCGACGGTGTCCGCGGATCTCAGCTTCGTCGCGAACGCCGCCAAGGGACATCCGCACGAAGTCGCGACCCGTCGCCTTGGCGATCGACTTGCCAAGTGAGGTCTTGCCGACGCCCGGAGGTCCGACGAGACAGAGAATAGGACCGCGCATCTTGTCTGAACGGGACTGCACGGCGAGATACTCGAGGATCCGCTCCTTGACCTTCTCAAGGCCGTAATGATCCGCCTCAAGAACGTCTTCGGCCACCTCGAGATCGCGAACGACCGGCTTCTTGTTTGACCACGGCAGTGAGACCAGCCAGTCCAGATAGTTGCGGACCACGGTCGATTCAGCGGACATGGGCGACATCTGGCGAAGCTTTCGCACTTCCTGCTCAGCCTTCGCGCGCGCCTCGTCCGACATCGGGGTCTTCGCGATCTTCTCCTCGAGTTCGCCGATCTCGTCGCGCTCGCCGCCCTGATCCTGGTCGCCCAGCTCGCGCTGAATGGCCTTCATCTGCTCATTGAGATAGTACTCGCGCTGCGTCTTCTCCATCTGACGCTTTACGCGATTGCGGATCTTGCGCTCCATCTGGAGCATGCCGATCTCGCCCTCCATCAGCTGGAAGACCCGCTCAAGACGCTGGGTCACATCCGACGTCTCCAGAAGCTGCTGCTTGTCCTCGAGCTTGATCGACAGCTGGGCGGCCACCGCATCCGCAAGGCGGGCGGGATCGGTGATGGCGCTCACTGTCCCGACCGTCTCGGCCGGGATCTTGCGGTTCAGCTTCACATAGCCTTCGAACTGCTCGATCACCGCCCTCACCAGAGCAGCGGCTTCCTCCGCATCGGCGTCCTTCTCTTCAAGAATGCTGAAGGCGCCGGCATAGTAATCGCCATGATCGATCAGCTTTTCGAGTTTCGCCCGCGACTTGCCTTCGACCAGAACCTTCACAGTCCCGTCCGGCAGCTTGAGCAGCTGAAGAATGCTCGCAATCACTCCGACCGAGTGCAGATCCTCTTCTGAAGGATCGTCAACGCCGGCTTCTTTCTGCGCTACCAGAAGAATGTCGCCGCCGCCCTTCTCGACCTCTTCGAGGGCGCGCACGGATTTCTCGCGGCCGACGAAGAGCGGCGCGATCATGCGGGGGAAAACCACGATGTCGCGCAACGGCAGCACGGGCAGATTGGTTGTCATCATGCGCTCCTGTCCTGAACGGGAACCGGCTCGCGAATGCGCGCAAGACCCCGGGGAACGAATGACGCCGGATCGGCCCGGCGTCTCGTCCTTCTGACGTCTAAGGTGGTCGGTTCATCCTTCCGGTTCAACCCGGCAAGAGCTGAATCAACAGTTAATCCCAAATCCGCCCCAAATGGCGCGCTTCCGGCGCGCCCGGGCCCAGTCAGGAGGCGCCCGCCTTCGCTTCACGCGGCTCAGACGAATGAACATAAAGCGGCCTCGCTCGTCCCTCGACCACTTCGGCGTTGATCGCCACTTCGGCGACGCCGCGGAGGTTGGGCAGCTCGAACATGGTGTCGAGAAGGATTCCTTCCATGATCGAGCGCAAACCGCGCGCACCGGTCTTGCGCTGAATTGCGCGCCGGGCCACCGCCGCTAGCGCGTCATCGCTGAAGGTCAGGGCCACGTTCTCCATCTCGAACAGACGCTGATACTGCTTCAGCAGAGCGTTCTTCGGTTCGGTAAGAATCTGAATCAGCGCCTTCTCGTCCAGATCCTCGAGGGTTGCGATCACGGGCAGGCGACCGATGAATTCAGGGATGAGGCCGAACTTGACGAGATCCTCCGGCTCGCACTCCTCAAGAACTTTGCCGGTCCGACGATCGTCCGGGTCGACGACGTTGGCGCCGAAGCCGATGGAGGAGCCGCGGCCGCGGTCGGAGATCACCTTCTCAAGACCCGAGAACGCCCCGCCGCAGATGAACAGCATGTTGGTCGTGTCGACCTGAAGGAATTCCTGCTGGGGATGCTTGCGTCCGCCCTGCGGGGGAACGCTCGCCACAGTGCCCTCCATGATCTTCAGAAGCGCCTGCTGAACGCCCTCGCCCGACACATCCCTCGTGATCGAGGGATTGTCCGACTTGCGGGAGATCTTGTCGATTTCGTCAATGTAGACGATGCCGCGCTGGGCGCGTTCGACGTTGTAATCGGAGGCCTGGAGCAGCTTGAGGATGATGTTCTCGACATCCTCACCCACATAGCCGGCTTCGGTCAGGGTCGTAGCGTCCGCCATGGTGAACGGGACGTCGATGATGCGGGCCAGGGTCTGCGCGAGCAGCGTCTTGCCGCAACCGGTAGGGCCGATCAGGAGGATATTCGACTTCGCCAGCTCCACGTCCGAATTCTTGGAGGCGTGGTTGAGACGCTTGTAATGGTTATGAACGGCGACCGACAGGACACGCTTGGCCTTGAACTGACCGATCACATAATCGTCAAGCACATCGCAGATCTCGCGCGGGGTCGGAACGCCGTCTCTGGACTTCACCAGGGCGGTCTTGCTCTCCTCGCGAATGATATCCATGCACAATTCAACGCATTCATCGCAGATGAACACGGTGGGGCCGGCGATAAGCTTCTTCACCTCATGCTGGCTCTTGCCGCAGAACGAGCAGTAAAGCGTATTCTTGCTGTCGCCGCTGGACGTTGTCTTGCTCATCGACACCTCGGAAACGCTCGGCCAACGTCTGTCCCCAGCCTCAGCCGGCGAACGATCTGACCATCCAACCTATATCCCAATCGTTTCCGAGAGGTTCAAGGCCGCCTCAATTCGATCACACGCCGAAGGAAGCCGCAAGCGGCCCGACTGCGCGTTTCAGAGCATCATTCCCCGGGGGAAGCCCGCTTCTCGAACACCTTGTCCACAATCCCGAACTCCCGCGCCTCATCCGAGGTCATGAAGAAGTCGCGATCAAGCGTCCGTTCAATGACCTCATAAGGTTGGCCGGTGTGACGGACGTAAATCTCATTGAGCCGCCGCTTCATGGCGAGAATATCCACCGCATGGCGCTCGATATCGGTGGCGACGCCCCGGAAACCGCCCGAGGGCTGGTGAACGAGAATGCGGGAATTCGGGGTCGAGAAGCGCATGCCCTTCTCGCCGGCAGCCAGAAGGAGCGACCCCATGGACGCGGCCATGCCGATGCAGGCGGTCGAGACCGGAGAGCGGATGTACTGCATCGTATCGTAAATCGCGAGCCCGGAGGAGACCAGCCCGCCGGGAGAGTTGATGTACATCGAGATCTCTTTCTTCGGGTTCTCCGATTCCAGAAAGAGAAGCTGAGCGGTGATCAGGCTCGCCATTCCGTCTTCGATCGGACCGGTCACGAAGATGATCCTGTCCTTGAGAAGACGCGAGAAAATGTCGTAAGCGCGCTCTCCCCGACTGGTCTGTTCGACGACCATCGGCACGAGGTTCATGGCCGTCGCAAGGGGATCATGCATGACTTTTTCAATCTTCCGATGCAGGCGTCGGAGGCCGGCAAGGCCCCGATACGCCTGGGAGGCTACTCAGTCCAATATCCGGACGCGGGAGCGGCGAGGCAAGCCCCCGCGCGCTTTTTCCTCGCTGCTCTGGAACCGATGCTACTCGCCGACTTCCTTCATCAGCTCCTCACGGGTCACCGCGCGTTCGCTGACATCGGCGCGGGAGAGGATGTAGTCGACCACCTTCTCCTCATAGATCGGCGCCCGGAGCTGAGCGAGAGCGTTGGGATTGTTGCGGTAAAACTCAACAACCTGCTTTTCCTGTCCGGGATAGCGAGCGGCTTCCTGACGGAGGGCCCCGACAACTTCCTCATTGGTGATCTCGACATTGGCGCGCCGACCGATCTCGGCGAGCACCAGACCCAGACGAACCCGACGCTGGGCGATCTTCTGATACTCGCCCCGAAGCTCCTCGTCAGACTTATCCTTGTCCTCTTCGGACAGGCGACCGCCCGCCTTTTCCTGCTCAAGCTGCGCCCAGATCTGGTCAAACTCAGCCTTCACCATCATCGGGGGCAGCTCGAAATCGTGTCGCTCATCGAGGGCGTCGAGAAGGCTTCTCTTCACCTGCTGACGGGAGGCCCCACCGAGCTCACGCTCGATCTGCGCCTTCACAGCCTCGCGAAGAGCGGCGAGATCCGACAGACCCAGAGACACGGCGAGAGCGTCGTCAATTTCAGGAGTGGTCGCCGACTTGACCTCCCGCACCGTCACCTCGAACACGGCCGGACGCCCCTTGAGGGTTTCAACCGGATAGGCCTCGGGGAAGGTTACCGAGACGTCCACCTTGTCGCCGCCGCGGACGCCGACCAGCTGGTCTTCGAACCCTTCAATGAAACGCCCTTCGCCCAGCACCAGCGTCTGGCCTTCGGCGGATCCCCCTTCAAACGTCTCCCCGTCGATGCGGCCGACAAAGTCGATCACGACGGCGTCGCCTTTGACGGACGCTTCGCCTTCGGCGCGCGGATCATAGGATTTCGACCCTTCTGCGATACGCCCAAGTGCCTCGGCGATCTCATCCTCGGTCGCCTGAGCGACCAGACGCTCCACCTTGAGCCCGGACACATCTGCGGGCTCGAAGTCCGGCATGACCTCTACAGCCATATGAAATTCAAGATCCGCCTCGCCGGACACCACTGAGTCGGCGGAGGCCTCGAGACGGATTGTCGGCTGGGCCGCCGGACGCAACTCCTTGTCTTCAAGGGTTTTCTGGCTTGTCTCCTGAACCGCCGCCTCGACGATCTCTCCCATCAGGGAACGGCCGTACATCTTCCGGATGTGCGCCACCGGAACCTTGCCCGGACGGAACCCCTTGAGCTGAACGCGGGGGCGAATCTCATCGATCTTCGCACTCAGCCGGGCCGCCAGCTCGCTCGCGGGCACGCTCACCCTGAACTCCCGCGATAGACCTTCTGACTTCGTCTCGGTGACGTTCATTCCGGAACCCCGAATGCGCTGAATGAAAAGCCGGTCCGGACAGTGTGCGTCCGGCCGGTCGAGGGGCGCTTATTGCATACGCCTTATGCCCTGTCTACGCGGGGGAAAGGGCCATTTTCCAGCCGGCAAGGCGTGGTGCGGATGATAGGACTTGAACCTACACGAGTCTCCCCACGGGAACCTAAATCCCGCGCGTCTACCAGTTTCGCCACATCCGCACGCGACATGCGATAAACGCCGATCCGCGCTCCGGTTCAAGCCGAAGATGCGGTTCCCTTACGATAGAGAGCCCCGAGCACGTCTTTCAGGGCGGGCGAAAGATCCTCCGCCGTGAGGCCCGGACCGAGGCGGCGCCCCGCATCGCCATGCATCCAGGCGCCCGCACAGGCCGCGGCGAAGGCCTCGAGGCCCTGGGCCATCAGCCCCCCGATCACCCCGGCGAGCACATCGCCGCTGCCGGCGGTGGCCAGAAAGGGGCTCGCGTGAAGGTTCACCGCCGCCCGGCCGTCCGGATGGGCGATGACGGTGTCCGCCCCCTTCAGCAGAACGACAGCCCCGGAGGCCTCGGCGGCGGCTCGCACCGCATCGATGCGGTTAGGACGCGAGGCCAGAAAGCCGGGGAAGAGGCGTTCGAATTCCCCGGGATGCGGGGTGAGGACCGCCTCCGCCGAGAGAACGGCCCTGAGTTCAGCCGCCGCTCCCGCAAACACGGTCAGGGCGTCGGCGTCGAGAACGAGACGGCGACCGCTGCGACCCAGCGCCTCGACATTGGCCCGGGTGGCGGCGCCCAGGCCGGCCGCCGGTCCGATCACGACAGCGTTCATTCCCTCCGCCAGAGCGACCAGATCGCCGGGAGCGGCGAAGGATGCGGTCATCACGGCGGTCAGGTGGGAGGCCACGACGCTGAGGGCGGAGGGAGGACACAGCAGCGTCACCACGCCGGCCCCGATCCGCAGACCGGCGCCGGCCGCCAGGCGCGCCGCCCCGGTTGAGGCCAGTCCGCCTGAGACCACCCCCAGACGCCCTCGGGCGTGTTTGTGAGAGGAGACCCCGGGCCAGACAAGGCCCTCAGCCCAGAGGTCCGGCGCATTCAAGCTCGCTCCCGGCCCCGCCACCTTGAGAATGTGGTCGCCGAACCCGATTTCAGCGACCTCCACCCGCCCGCACAGCCCGGCCGCCGGATAGAGGCAATGGACCGGCTTGAGCGCGCCGAAGGTCACTGTCGCGTCGGCCCGGATCACGGGACCGGGCAGATCGCCACGATCCCCGAAACTTCCCGACGGCGTGTCGATGGCGAGAACGCGCGCCCCGGATGCGTTGACCCTGCCGACAAGAGCCGCAAGGTCTCCGGCCAGGGGGCGCCCCAGCCCGGCGCCAAAAAGTCCATCCAGAACAATATCTTCAGACGATAACTTCAGATCGGAGAGAGGTCGTGTCGCCTCGCCCCAAAGGGCGCGGGCGCCCGCTCTTTCCGCAGTCCCGCCCGGGGCCGCACTCTCGAAAACCTCGACGCTCCGGCCGGCCCCGCGCACGATCGCGGCCGCCACCAGAGCATCCCCGCCATTGTTTCCGGGGCCGCACAGAACGACAAGCCGTCCGGTCGGGAAGAGACGCATGACGGCCTCGGCGCACGCCTCTCCCGCCCGCCTCATGAGATCCGCCATCGAAAGGCCGCCTGCGACCGCAAGCGCCTCGCAGCGCCGCACCTCCTCGCAGGTCAGGATCGAGCCCCCCATGATCACAGCAGACGCAGCGCGCCTTCCTCCCCCAGGGAGGCGATCGCCAGGCGCCCCGCTCTTCGCTCCAGGCGCGTGATGGAGCCGTGGCCAGGACGAAAGAGCAGAACGCGGTCATCTCCCGAAAGCGCGCCGACGATGACGTTGATCGCCACAAAGTGGGTGAACACGGCTGTCTCGTCGGGACAGGCCTCGAGCGCGGCGACCAGACCGTTCCGCCAGGGGGCGAGGTCCGAACCCGCCTCGCTCCAGCGACCGGCCATTACAGTCTTCAGCCAGGCGGGACGATCAGGGGTCCCCGACGGGGTGGGGATCTCTCCGACCGCAGGTTCGATCCGGGCGTGAGTCTCAAGGCGCCGTTCAAACGCTCCGGCCGTCTCCCGGCACCGGGCCAGGGGCGAGGTCAGGGCCCGCTTCGCTCCGGCCTTCGCGAGTTCAAGGGCGGCGGCCTCCGCCTGCCCTCGCCCCAGCTCGCTCAAACCGGGATCGGGATGCTCCCCCCAACCCGCCGCCGGTTCGCCATGCCGGATGAGATAAATCACCTGCCGCCACTCCCTGCCTTGCGCCGATCGCCTCTGCGAACGGCCCCTTCCCTTACCAGAGGGGGGGTCTCTTGCGAACCAGCGATTCGTCGTGCACAAGGTTTTGGCGCCGCCGCCTTAAAATAAGGCGCCCTACCCTCCGGCGCATATCTTTCAGGCAGCCGCGCTACTCGGCAAAAGCCGGATCGCGCATAGACAGATTCGCGCAACGGACGCTGGTCCGTCGCGGGTTAGGGACCGGACATGAAGAAGATTGAAGCCGTCATCAAACCGTTCAAGCTCGACGAGGTGAAGGAAGCCCTTCACGCCGTCGGTCTGCAGGGCATGACGGTTCTGGAGGCCAAGGGATTCGGCCGACAGAGGGGACACACGGAATTGTACCGGGGCGCTGAATACATCGTCGACTTTCTTCCCAAGCTGAAGATAGAGGTGGTGTGCTCGGACGGGCAGCTTGAGGAGGCGCTTGCCGCCATCTCGAAGGCCGCCCAGACGGGCAAAATCGGCGACGGCAAGATCTTTGTGTCCGAGATCTCGGAAGTTATCCGGATCCGGACAGGGGAAACCGGCGATCAGGCGATCTGATCGACCGACAACAACAGGCGCACAGATCCGCCCGGGACGGGCGGATGCGAAACGGAGGGTATTGAGGTGTCCGACCACATAATGAAACTCATCAAGGAGAAGGACGTTCAGTACGTCGACCTTCGGTTCACGGACATGCGCGGCAAGATGCAGCACGTGACCTTCGACCTCTCGATGGTCGACAGCGACCTGTTCGTCGACGGAACCATGTTCGACGGCTCTTCGATCGCCGGATGGAAGGCGATCAACGAGTCCGACATGCTCCTCATGCCGGATCCTTCCTCCGCGCGCATCGATCCGTTCTTCCAGCAGACGACGCTGGCGATCATGTGCGACATTCTCAATCCGAACGACAACACGCCCTATAACCGCGATCCGCGCACGATGGCGAAGAAGGCGGAGCTCTATCTCAAGTCCGCCGGCCACGGCGACACGGCTTATTTCGGTCCGGAGGCTGAGTTCTTCGTGTTCGACGACGTGAAGTTCTCAACCGACCCCAACAATACCGGATACTCGTTCGACGATCCGGAACTGCCGTTCAACACGGGCCGCACCTATGAAGGCGGCAACAAGGGCCACCGCCCGGGTCCCAAGGGCGGCTACTTCCCCGTCCCCCCGATCGACAGCCTCCAGGACATGCGCTCCGAGATGCTGACCATCATGGGCGAAATGGGTCTCAAGCCCGAGAAGCACCACCATGAAGTGGCTCCGGCTCAGCACGAGCTGGGAATGAAGTTCAATACGCTGGTCGCGATGGCCGACAATATGCAGCTGTACAAGTACATCGTGCACAATGTCGCCGCGTCGTACGGAAAGACGGCGACCTTCATGCCGAAGCCCTACTACAAGGACAACGGCTCAGGCATGCACGTTCACCAGTCCATCTGGAAAGACGGCCAGCCTCTCTTCGCCGGCGACCGGTATGCGGATCTCTCGCAGATGTGCCTCTGGTATATCGGCGGCATCATCAAGCACGCCAAGGCCATCAACGCGTTCTCCAACGCGACGACCAACTCCTACAAGCGCCTGGTTCCGGGATATGAAGCCCCCGTTCTTCTGGCGTACTCGTCACGCAACCGCTCGGCGTCCGTGCGTATTCCGTGGTGCGCCGGCCCGAAGGGCAAGCGTATCGAGGTGCGCTTCCCGGATCCCGCTTCAAACCCCTACCTGACCTTCACCGCCCTCATGATGGCGGGCCTCGACGGGATCGAGAACAAAATCGATCCGGGCCCCTCGATGGACAAGGACCTCTACTCCCTGCCCCCGGAAGAGCTGAAGGACATTCCCACCGTCTGCGGATCGCTGCGTCAGGCTCTCGAGTCCGTCGATCGCGATCGCGACTTCCTCAAGAAGGGCGGGGTCATGGATGACGACTTCATCGACAGCTATATCGACCTGAAGATGGAGGAAGTGATGCGGATGGAGATGCATCCTCACCCGGTCGAATTCGACATGTACTACAAGTCCTGATCGATCCTCGGTCAGTCGGTTCAGTCGCCCCCGGAGCCGCGCTCCGGGGGCGATTTCTTTTGAGGCGCGGCGCCTCAGGCGGGCAGGCGCGAGACACCGTCGTCAATGACTTGATCATCGTCTCCCGCCGTGCTCGCTTCAGCGCATTCGCCGCGTCATTGCGCCGAGAGGCGGGCTTGATGATCAGAACTCTTTATCTCTCCCTGTTTCTTGTGCTCGCGGGGTGCGCCAGCGCCCCTCTCCCTCAGGCCAGAGACATAGACGACGCCTGCCGTCTTCTGACGGGGACGCCCGGATGGAATGACGCGGTTCGCGACAGCGCCCGTCGTTGGGGCGCCCCCATCGGGCTCCAACTCGCGATCATACGTCAGGAAAGCGGATTTGATCCGGACGCGCGTCCTCCGAGAGGAGAGCGACGCCTGTTCGGGCTGATCGAGGGCGAGCGCCCCTCGAGCGCCTACGGATACGCTCAGGCGCTCGACGCCACGTGGGATCGCTACCGCGCCGAAACGGGACGGTTCGGCGCGAGCCGGCGCAGCTTCCGGGACGCGACGGATTTCATCGGATGGTATGTCGACCTTACAGGGCGCATGACCGGGATCGGTCAGTACGACTACAGGGATCACTATCTGGCCTACCATGAAGGACAGAGCGGATTTCTGAGCGGCACGCACCGCACGAAGGATTGGCTGCTGAAAACAGCGAGGCAAGTCGCCCAACAGGCGAGTCTCTACGAAAAACAGGTCGCCGACTGCCGGGGACTGCGCGGCGGACTGTTCAACCTGTTCTGAAAGCGCGATGCGCTGTATCTGTGAGAAACGACGCGAGGCGGGCAGGCTCTCATCTGTCGCCGTCGGCGGGATCGCATTAGGCTCCGACACCTTGCGATCCGAATGATTCGAACGGCAGGAGCGACATGGCGAAGACCCAACCCGCACGTCTCGTCGAGCCGAAAGGCTCCGATCCGGGCAGCTATTCCGCCAAGGACATCGAGGTCCTGGAGGGACTGGAGCCGGTCCGCAAGCGCCCGGGAATGTATATCGGAGGAACGGACGAGCGGGCCTATCATCACCTCTTCGCCGAGGTGCTCGACAACAGCGTGGATGAAGCAGTCGCCGGACACGCCTCGCGGATCGACGTTCGTCTGGATGCGGACGGACGGCTGACCGTCAGAGACGACGGCCGAGGCATCCCGGTGGATCCCCATCCGAAATACCCGAACAAATCAGCCCTCGAAGTCATCATGACAATGCTCCATTCGGGCGGCAAATTCTCGAACTCAGCCTACCAGACGGCAGGCGGACTCCACGGCGTGGGCGTGTCGGTGGTCAACGCCCTTTCCGATGTTCTCGAGGTTGAGATCGCGCGCGACCGCAAGCTTTACGCGCAGTCCTACTCCCGCGGGAAGCCGCTCGGGAAACTGGCCCTCAAAGGCGCGGCGCCCAATCGCCGCGGGACCTCCATCTGCTTTCATCCCGATCCGAAGATCTTCGGCGAGCGTCTGCGCTTTCGTCCATCCCGCCTTTACGCCATGGCCAAATCGAAGGCCTATCTCAGCCGGGCGGCGGAGATCCGCTGGTCGTGCGACCCGTCGCTCATCTCGGGCGACGACAAGACGCCCGCGGAGGCCGTACTCAGCTATCCCAACGGCCTGAGCGATATGCTCGCAGAAATGTCGGAGGGGGTCGAACTCGTGCTCTCCACGCCGTTCACGGGCCGCGTCGAGATGGACGGAGGCGGCGCGGTGGAATGGGCGGTCGCCTGGAGCGCCAACGGGTTCGGGGAGGCGGACGGATTCTCCCGCTCCTATTGCAACACGATCCCGACCCCTGAAGGGGGCACGCATGAAGCCGGCATGCGTTCGGCTCTCACCAAGGCGCTCAGGGCCTATGGCGAGATGACCAATGTGCGGAAAGCGGCCAATCTCACGGCGGAAGACGTTCTTGGAACCGCCGGCTCCCTTCTTTCGGTCTTCATCCGCAATCCGGAATTCGTCGGACAGACGAAGGAAAAACTCTCCACAACCGACGCCTTCCGCATGACGGAAACGGCGATGCGCGACCGCTTCGATCACTGGCTCACCGCTTCGCCCAAGGAGGCCTCGCGCCTGCTCGACTGGGCGATCGGACAGGCTGATGAACGCATGAAGAAGCGCCGGGAGAAGGAAGTCTCCCGTCAGTCGGCCACACGGAAGCTTCGCCTGCCCGGAAAGCTGGCGGACTGTTCAGACGGATCGGCCTCCGGCACGGAGATCTTCATCGTCGAGGGCGATTCGGCCGGCGGGTCGGCCAAGCAGGCCCGTGACCGCCAGACGCAGGCCATTCTTCCCCTGCGCGGCAAGATCCTGAACGTGGCGAGCGCCGGCGATGAGAAGCTGTCGAACAATAAGGAGCTCAGCGATCTGGCGCTTGCGCTGGGCGTGGGGCTCGGATCCCGCTTCAGGCTTGAAGACCTTCGCTATGAGCGTGTCATCATCATGACCGACGCCGACGTCGACGGCGCGCACATCGCGGCCCTGCTCATCACATTCTTCTACAGACAGACGCCGGCCCTGATCGACGCCGGGCGACTGTATCTCGCCATGCCCCCGCTCTATCGCATCACCCACGGCTCCAAAACGGTTTACGCCCGGGACGAGGATCACAAGACCCGGCTGCTGGAAACCGAGTTCCGGGGCAAGAAGGCTGAGGTTGGGCGCTTCAAGGGTCTGGGGGAGATGATGCCCGCCCAGCTCAAGGAAACGACCATGAACCCCGCCACCCGGACCCTCGCCCGGGTATCCCTGCCCGACGGTCTCGCCGGACCGCAGGATCTGGTTGAGACGCTGATGGGCAAGCGCGCCGAGCTTCGGTTCAAGTTCATTCAGGACAATGCCGGGTTCGTTGAAGAGATCGACGTCTGAGGCGCCCGTCCCCGTTCGCGGGATGCTCCGGGATTGACTTGAGGCCGGTAAAACCTATTGCTGCGGCTCACTGGCCGTCTCCGGGCGCGTTTTGGCCGCCCTTACGGCTCTTCGCACAGCAAAGACCGACCGCATGACGTTTGACGAGCTCAGTCTCGATCCCAGGATCCTCGAAGCGGTCAAGGCCGCGGGGTACACGACCCCGACACCCATCCAGGCGCAGGGGATCCCCGCCGTGCTCGGGGGACGGGACATCACCGGCATAGCTCAGACCGGAACGGGCAAGACCGCAGCCTTTGTGCTGCCCATGATCCACAAGCTCGGTCAGGGCCGGGCCAAGGCGCGCATGCCCCGCTCGCTTATCCTTGAACCGACGCGCGAACTCGCCGCTCAGGTCGCTGAAAATTTCGAGAAGTACGGCGCGAACTACAAGCTCAACATGGCCCTGCTCATCGGCGGGGTGTCGTTTGGCGATCAGGATAAGAAGCTGATGGCCGGCGTCGACGTGCTGATCGCGACCCCGGGTCGCCTCATGGACCATTTCGAGCGAGGCAAGCTCCTTCTGACCGGCGTGCAGATGCTGGTGATCGATGAGGCCGACCGGATGCTCGACATGGGGTTCATCCCCGACATTGAGAAGATCTGCGGCTTCCTGCCGAAAACGCGCCAGACGATGCTGTTTTCCGCAACCATGCCCCCGGAAATCACCCGTCTGGCTACGCAGTTCCAGTCCGATCCGGTGCGGATCGAAGTCAGCCGACCCGCCACGACCGCGGCGACGATTACCCAGTACATGACTCATTCCCCGTCTAACGACGATACGGTCAAGCGGGCTGTCCTCCGGGCTATCATCCGGGCGCGCAGCACGGATAGCGGAATCGTGTTCTGCAACCGCAAGCGTGAAGTCGATGTGGTCGCAAAGTCCCTCGCGAGCCACGGCTTCGACGCCGCAGCCATTCACGGCGACCTGCCGCAATCCCAGCGCACCCAGACCCTCGAACGCTTCAGGAGCGGCGAGCTCAAGCTCCTGGTGGCGTCCGACGTGGCCGCCCGGGGGCTGGACATTCCCGAAGTGAGCCAGGTCTTCAACTACGCCCCGCCCCCGAATTCCGATGACTATGTGCACCGGATCGGGCGCACCGGACGCGCCGGACGGTCAGGGGAAAGCTTCACCATCGTGTCTCCCGGCGATACGCGTCTCTGGGACGCCGTGGTGAAACGCATTGGTCGCGACGTCGAAGTCTTCTCGCCCGAAGGGCTGGAGGAGATGGTTTCGGAGGCTCGCGGCCGCGCCCCGGCGCCCGGCCGGAGCGGCCGAGGCGCGAAGGCCCGGGACGACCGCGCCCCCGGCCGCGGCGGGCGTCGTCGTTCAGGACGCGAGCGAGAGGCGGCGCCGGCGCAGGAAGACCTGAAGCCCAGGGACAACGTCGAGGCGAGCCTCGAGCCGCCGGAAGCGTCCTCACAGCCGGCAGCTTCTGACGTCGAGAGCCAGACGACCCAACCGCCCCGCGAAGGGGGCAGATCCGGCAGGAGACGCCAGGAGCGCGGCGGTCGCCCCCCCGCCTCGTCGTCAGGGGACGGCGGGTCCGCGCGTGAGCGTTCAGGGCCAGGCCGCCCGTCCAGGTCGTCCGAAGACGGCGACGGAGCGGGACCCAGCTTCCGCGGCATGGGCGATCATGTGCCTGCCTTCCTCCTTCGCGCGGTTCGCCCTCCCCCGGAGAGCTGAAGGACGGTTAATTGCCTCGCGATCGACGAATTAACGCAAAGCGTGAGCTTTCCTTTAGCTAATCTTCAATGGCTCTGCCTTACTCCTCCCGCAAGTCAGTCGGTCAGGGGGGCGAAAGTCCGGGCGATGCTCACCAGTGAGTTTTATGGCCCCGCAGGCAAGGTACTGGGTTACCGGACGATCGATCAGATCGTGCGGCAGGAACTTCCTGTGAGCCCCCAGAACTATGAAGTCTGGCTCTCCTATGCGTCCCGTTCCATGCCTGATCTCGCTCAGGAGATGGACGCATTGCTGGGAGCCGGCCGCCCCATTACGGGCGCGGAGATGGAAGACCTCTACGACCGCTTCTTTTCAACGACGCAGCTTTCCACCCAGGTCATGGAGACCGGATCGCGTATTGCGCGCGAGATTACGGAAGCTCTCGACGCGCTCGGCAATGCGGGCGCGACCGCACAGCGCTACAGCACGACGCTGTCCACGGCTGCGCAGACCCTTGACAGTCCGTCCATCGACCGGCCCCTCCTCAAGGGCCTGATCCAGCTTCTGGCCTCATCGACCCAGGAGATGGTCCAGCAGAACCAGGCCCTGACACAGAAGCTGTCGCGGTCGTCTGACGAAATGCAGAACCTGCGCAAGACCCTTCATCAGGCTCGCGCCGAAGCTCTCACAGACTGCCTGACCGGGGTCGCCAACCGGAAGCTTTTCGAAGAAACGCTGAAGACCCGCCGGGATGAGGCCGACGAATCCGGCGCGCCTCTCACGCTCCTCTTCTGCGACATCGATCATTTCAAGCGCTTCAACGACACCTGGGGGCACCAGACAGGAGATCAGGTGATCAAGTTCGTCGCAGCGGCTCTTGGCAAGCACGCCCTGCCGGATCACCTCGTCGCCCGCTATGGGGGCGAGGAGTTCGCCGTTATCATGCCGCGCACCACCCTTGAGGACGCTGCCCGGATCGCAGAGACCATGCGTTCCTCGATTGAGGCCAAGCGCCTTGTGCGACG
Organism: Alphaproteobacteria bacterium; assembly: GCA_018969425.1. Classification (GTDB taxonomy): domain Bacteria; phylum Pseudomonadota; class Alphaproteobacteria; order Caulobacterales; family Hyphomonadaceae; genus UBA7672. Next base: position 22,447 of record JAGWYJ010000034.1, read on the forward strand.
CGCCACAAATGAGAGCATCGGTACGGTGACGGCCTCGTTCGGCTGCGCCCTTTACATCCCTGGCGAACCGGCAAGCGATCTTGTCGCTCGCGCCGATGCGCTTCTCTACGCCTCGAAGCGCGGCGGACGAAACCGGATCTCGACAGACCAGACCCTCCCGGGGGCAGGTCAGTTCGCCGCCTGAGGCGGTTGCGATCCTGCTGCAAAACGTCTCGCTGGCGGGCTTTTCAGGCGCTCGACCCCGATCCGGTCGCATTCGCCCCCCCCTTGTCGCAGCTGCCCCCCCTCCGCCAAGCACCAGCTCGGCTTTCAGGCCCTCTCCATCGCCAATCAGGCCCCGCAGATGATTTTGTCCCTGTTCAGGGGGTGAAAGCTCGCCGGAAGCTGAAGACCTCTGCCTGCAGCCATGCCCATCGATGGGACCGCTGGCGTTTACTCCCGATTAAGCGAATCAGCGCGGTTTTGGACCCATGTGTATTTAGATCGACAGAATGTCGGTCGGGTTCAGGCAGGCAGAATGCTGGGGGTGAACTTCAACCGCGCATCGGCGGACGCCGTCCAGGCGCTCCAGCTCCTGATGCGCGAGGCGCGTCAGGTCGAAACGCGCGTCGCCACCGGCCTCAAGGTCTCCGATCCACGGGATAACGGCGCTGTCTACGCCATCGCCATGGGACAAAAATCCCGCATCGCCTCCTATGTCTCAATCGATGAGGGAATCTCCCGGGCGAAAGGGCTGATTGATGCGACCCTCGCCGCAGGATCCTCAATCTCCGAAATCCTCAAACAGATGAAGACCGCGACCAGCGCCGCGCTCAGCGAAGACCTGACGTCCGAACAGAGGCTTGCGCTCCAATCAGATTATGACGCCCTGCGCTCTCAGATCGACCGTATCGCTTCGGCCGCCAGGTTCAGCGGCGCCAACATCGCCGCTCCGGGCGGAAGCGATCTCGACGTCGTGATCTCCGATCAGTCCTCTCTGAACGCGGCCCAGAAAATCCGCACCTCCAACAGCGTCGTCACGCCCTCCGCAATCCAGATCGCATCGCGATCTGCGACAGGGGTGCTCCATAATGGCGTTCTCGATTCGATTCACACCGGGGCAAAGATATCCGCTGACGGTCGCTACGTCGCGTTCGTATCGACCGCCACAAACCTGACGCCGGACGATACGACGTCATATCAGGACATCTTTGTGAAGGATCTTCAGACAGGGGGGATCACCCGCGTCTCAACCAACGCTTCGGGAGTTCCATCTGTTGGCAACACCTATCTGATGGACTTCTCCCGGGATGGGAACCTGGTCCTGTTCGCGTCAACCGCTCCGGGGTTCGTCCCCGGAGACACGAATGGTTTTTTGGACGTCTTCGTGAAGAACATACAGACAGGAGCGGTGACACGGGTCTCCACATCCGCTTCAGGCGCCCAGGGGAACTCATCCAGCTGGGGAGGCTCATTTTCTGCGGACAACCGCTATGTGCTGTTCGACAGTGCCTCAAGCAATCTCGTGTCCGGGGATACGAACAATCGCGACGATGTTTTTCTGAAGGATCTCCAGACAGGCGCCATCACGCGCCTCTCAACGGGAAGCGCGGGCCAGCAGGCGACGGGCGCTTCCTACAGAGGTACGCTGTCCTCTGATGCGCGCCTTGCCGTGTTTGAGAGCGAAGCGTCGAACATTGTTTCCGGCGACACGAATGGGGCCGGTGATCTCTTCCTCAAAAACATTGAGACAGGGGTCCTCACCCGGATCTCTACAGATTCCTCCGGCGCCCAGGCCAATGGCTCCAGCTTCTACGCGGCCATGTCTTCTGATGGACGGTTCGTGGCGTTCAGCAGCAACGCCACCAATCTTGTGCCGGGAGACACAAACGGTCAGGCGGATCTCTTCCTGAAGGATCTTCAGACGGGCGCCGTGTCACGGATTTCAACCGACGCCTCAGGGGCGCAAGCTACGGGCGGAGGCAGCCCGCCTCCTTTCTGGCCGCCCGGCAGCATATTTGCGTCCTTCTCCGGGGATGGCCGCTATATCGCCTTTCAGAGCACCGCCGCCAATCTTGTTCCGGGAGACACAAACGATCAGTCGGACATATTCATCAAGGATCTTCAGACAGGCGAGATTATTCGCGTCTCAGCAGACGCCTCTGGCGGGCAGTCTAACAGTCACAGCGTTTTTCCCAGCTTCTCCTTCGACGGGCGGTCGGTGGCCTTCATCAGTGACGCTGACAACCTCGTCCCAGGAGACGCCAACGGGCAAGCCGACGTTTTTGTTCGCAGCCTTTCCTCCACCAGTGCTGGCCTCATTCCCGGCCTTGCGGGCTATGTTGTCGGCAACGCCGGAGTGACGACCGCCGACGATACCCAGTTCCGGATCGACGGAACTCTCATCGGAACGGTCGACATCACCGCAACCATGACTGTGGCGGACTATCTCGAAGCGGTCTCGACCAGCACAGGCGGGCGCGTCTCCGCACGCTACGACCTCTCCGCCGGAGAGTTCACCTACGAGACCGCCGCCATCTCAGGGGGCCAGGGCGTTCTCACGCTCACGTCAGCGGGAACCGCCCGATCCTGGCTCGGACACGGGCTCACAGGCGCAAACGATACCTCCGGACAACCTGCGGTCATCACCCTCACCGATCAGGACTGGACGGTTGGAGGATCAGGCGCCCTCTCCGGCGTCTCCTCCGGCTCAGGGCAGCTCCTCACCGCTGGCGGCGCCAGCCTCGCCAATGCGGCCCTCGATACCGCCCTCGTCAATCTCAACGCTCAGATGGCTCTTCTCGGAGCCAAGGCCAAGGCGATCGAGCTGCAGGACAGGTTCAACGCCTCTTTCCTCTCAACCATGGAGAAAAACCTCTCCAATCTTGTCGACGCCGACCTCGCCCGCGAAAGCGCGCGCCTCCAGTCCCTCCAGATCAAGCAGCAGCTCGGAACGCAGGCCCTCTCCATCGCCAACCAGGCCCCGCAGATGATTTTGTCCCTGTTCAGGGGGTGAGGTTTTTCAGGTTGCGTCATTCCCCTCTGGCCGATCCGCTGCAAGCAGACTAGCCTCGTCCAGCTTCTGTCGAACCTGATGATAGCGTTGTCGTACGCGTTTCGAGACTTGCGATGTTCAGCCTTTCAGACACCCTCGATACGTCCGCTCTCACTGGGCAATACGCCGTCTCAAAGCGTCTGCAGATCCAGAATTTCCTCAGCAAGGACGCGGCTGATCTCCTCGCGGGGCGACTTGAAGGGCTTCCATGGCGCCTCGCGCTCAACAGCGGCCCCCGACACGTCGATCTTCCGGTCGACAGCCTGCCCTCCCTCGGAGACGCGCGCGTGACCGCCATACGCGCCGAGGTCCGAAAGGCGGCGGCCAACGGGTTTCAATATCTCTACGAAACCTTTCCGATCGCCGACCTGAAGGAGGCTGGCGAGCTCAAGGAGGCCGCGCTCCTCGAGATCTTCGAGTTCATGAACTCGTCTCGCGTGCTCACCCGCCTTGCCGAGATCACCGGGCTTCAGGCCGACTTCTGCGATATGCAGGCGACCCGGTACCGACCCGGGCACTTCCTGACCACTCACTCGGACGAAGCTCCCGGAAAGAACCGTCGTTTCGCCTACGTCCTTTCCTTAAGTCCGATCTGGCGTCCGACATGGGGCGGACAGCTGCAGTTTTTAGATGAGGATGGACGCGTCATCGAGGCCTTTGTCCCGACCTACAACGCCCTCAGCGTGTTTACGGTTCCAAGCCCGCATCATGTCAGTCAGGTCGCCGATTTCGCCCCGGTCGACCGCCTCTCTCTCACGGGCTGGTTTCGGACACGGTCCTGACCCTCAGGCCCTCAGGATTCAGCAGCGGCCGGAACGATTGTGACGCTCTCCCCGCAACCGCAGGCGTCCGTCTGGTTCGGATTGCGAAACACAAACTTCGAGGCGAGGTCCGTGGTCTCAAAATCGATCACGCTGCCAAGCAGAAAGAGGACCGCCTTGCCGTCAATGACGATGTCGACGCCCTTGTCCGTGACCACCTCATCGAGCGCCGAGGGGGCGTCGGCATAGGTCATCACATACTCCATGCCCGCGCATCCGGCGTTCTTGACGCCGACACGAAGAAAGCCTGCGCTTCGATCCGCCATGACCTCGCGCACGCGCGCAGCGGCGGCGTCGGTGAGAGTGACTACAGGAGGGCGAGGACGACGAGCCATGATGGGTTATGTGCGATCGATGAGCCGGGATTACAACATGTTGAGCTGAAGACGCGCTTCATCCGACATTCGTGAAGGATCCCACGGGGGATCGAAAACGATCACCGCTTTTGCGGACGTCACCCCTTCGACCTTCAAGGCCGCCTCCTCGACCCAGCCCGGCATCTCGCCGGCCACCGGGCAGGCCGGCGCAGTCAGCGTCATCTCGATATCGACATGACGTTCATCGCTGATATCCACCTTGTAAATCAGCCCAAGCTCATAGATGTCGACGGGTATCTCAGGATCATAGACCTGCTTGAATCTGAGGATCAGATCGTCGGTAATACGGTCGAGTTCGGCCTGAGGAATGGGCGCAGGCGCACCTGTCGCGGGGGATGCGACCGAAGGCGTGACCTGAGGAGCGACCTGAGCCGCGCCCGGAGACCCGTCTGGAGTGATGTCATCAGCCATGCGCGTCTCTATGCCAGCATTTTCTGCGCCTTGGAAAGCGCTTCGATGAAGACATCGACCTCCTCGACCGTATTGTAGATCCCGAAACTCGCCCGGGCCGTCGCCGAGACCCCAAGCCAGGCCATGAGGGGCTGAGCGCAGTGATGTCCGGCGCGAATGGCGACACCCTGACGGTCAAGGACCTGAGCGATGTCGTGAGGGTGAACGCCCTTGAGGGAGAAGGACAGAACCGGCCCCTTATCGCGCGTCTCCCCATGGATGACCGCGCCGGGAAGAGCGCGAACTCCGGCCGTTGCGCGCTCGAGAAGCGCTGTCTTGTGGGCTGACGCAGCCCGACGATCCACGCCCTCGAGCCATCGTATCGCCGCCCCCAGACCCACCGCCTCGATGATTGGCGGAGTTCCCGCCTCAAAGCGATGGGGCGGGATATTATAGGTCACAGCCTCGCGCCCCACCGTCTCGATCATCTCGCCTCCGCCTTCAAAGGGGGCGAGGCTGGCCAGCCGGTCCGCGCGTCCGTAAAGGACCCCGATGCCTGTCGGACCGTAGAGCTTATGGCCTGAGAACACATAATAGTCCGGATCCATGTCCTTCATGTCCGGAGCCAGATGAACCACCGCCTGACAGCCGTCGATCAGGACTTCAGCGCCGTGGAGGCGGGCAAGTGTAATGGCGCGCCTGATGTCAGGGACGGTTCCAAGAACGTTCGACATATGAGCGAGAGCGAGCATGCGCGTTCGGGGCCCCAGAGCCCGCTCAAGTCCCTCCATGTCGAGAGAGCCGTCGGGGAGAAGCTCCACCCATTTGAGAACGGCGCCGTGACGTTCGCGGAGAAAATGCCAGGGAACGATATTGGAGTGGTGCTCCATCGCGGAAAGAACGATCTCATCGCCCGGACGGATGGAGTGGGACAGTCCCGCCGCCACGATATTGATCGCAGAGGTCGCCCCGCGGGTGAACACGATCTGATCGAGGGATGGAGCGTTGATGAAGCGCCGGACATCCTCTCGCGCCTGCTCAAAGCCCTCGGTCGCCTCATTGGCGAGGGTGTGGAGCCCGCGATGAACATTCGCGTAGGCGTGGCGCATCATTCCCGCCATCGCATCGATGACCGCTGCAGGCTTCTGGGCCGAGGCGGCGTTGTCGAAATAAACGAGCGGGCGCCCGTGGATCGTACGATCCAGGATCGGAAACTGGGCTCTGACGGCGGTCACGTCGAACATCCCACTCATGCTCCCGTCAGCCATCTTTCGGCCTCCCCCAGCAACGCCTCGCGCGGCTCAGGCGGGGCGCTGTCGAGGGCGGATGCGATAAAACTCAGAGTGAGAATGGCGCGCGCCTGCGCCAGGGGTAGGCCTCTCTGACGCATGTAGAAAAGGGCCGCCTCGTCGAGCGCACCGGTCGTCGCTCCGTGAGCGCACTGAACGTCGTCGGCATAGATCTCGAGTTCGGGCTTGGCGTTCACCTCGGCTCCCTCCTCGAGAAGCAGAGCCTGATGCTGCATACGCGCGTCCGTCTTCTGGGCGTGGCGAGCCACATGAAATCGTCCCTGGAAGGCCGCGCGTCCGCCAGAGGACACCGCTCCGCGCACAAGCTGACGGGTTGAAGCGCCAATCCCCAGATGGTCGACACGGGTGACGATATCCGTCCGCCTGCCTTCTCCAAGGAGATAGGCGCCGTCCAGCACCGCCTCGGACCCATCGCCCTCATGCGTCAACGCCGTTTCGAGACGGGACAATCCCGCACCGAGGGAGAGGAAGGTCTGGCGGAACCGGGCCCCGGGAGCGAGGCGCACGCTGGCGACAGCCGCCTGCACGCATTCAGCGCCGCCGGCAAGGAAGACCGACCGGTGCAGAGAGGCTCCTTCCTCGAGCACATAATCGACACGGACAGAACTGAACCCGCCGCCGGAAAGATGGCTCTCAGTCACCTCAGCCTCAACTCCCTGCGGCACACGGATCCGCAGGTGAACGAAACGATCGCCCCTGCCGCCTGAGAAGACGATGGCCAGCGGCTTCGCTCCGGAAGCGAGCGTGATATCCGCTCCATCGGGGGCGAGCGCTTCGGCCAGCCAGCCGAGCGGTCCGACGTCCGGGACAGACGCCTCGTCCTCAGGCGAACCTCTCGTCCAGGACGCTCCGGCAAGCTCGCCCCGGACGCGCCCGTCCTCACCGAAGAGCAGTCCGGATCCGCCCGCCAGAGGGGTCGCAGGCGTCGCCTCCCCTCCGGCTGAGGGCGGACGGGACAACGCCGCACGAACATCGCTCCAGCGCCATCCCTCGATCCTCCTGTGAGGAAGCCCTGTCCTTGCGAACGCCTCGCGCGCCCGCAGTCTCGACGGCGTCGGATCGATCGCTTCGAGACGAGCCAGAAGGCCTGATGAGCGGGTGTCCGAAGCGGCCGCCGGGGCGGAGAGAGAGGAGGACATTCAGCCCGCTCCTGCGATGAGGGCGTCGTATCCCTCGCTCTCAAGCTGCAGGGCGAGCTCCGGGCCGCCCGAAGCGATGATGCGTCCGGCGGAGAGAACATGAACCCTGTCGGGCCGAATGTGGTCGAGAAGACGCTGATAATGAGTGATGACCAGCATCGCCCTGTCCGGAGAGCGAAGCGCGTTCACACCCTCAGACACGATGCGAAGAGCGTCGATATCAAGACCTGAATCCGTTTCATCGAGGATCATCAGACGCGGCTCGAGCATCAGCATCTGGTAAATCTCCAGACGCTTTTTCTCCCCTCCCGAAAAGCCCACATTAAGAGGCCGCTTCAGCATATCCGGATCCATGCGCAGGCGCTCGGCGATCGCCCGGGATTTCTTCAGGAAATCCGGCGCCGATATCTCCGCCTCACCGCGCGAGGCCCTCTGCGCATTCATCGCCGCGCGGACAAAGGTCATGACAGGAACACCCGGAATCTCGACCGGGTACTGGAAGGACAGAAACACGCCCTTCGCCGCGCGCGCCTCGGGCTCGAGGCTGAGCAGATCCTCGCCGAGGAAGCGCGCCGATCCGGAGGTCGCCTGATAGCCGGGCCGCCCCGCCAGCAGATAAGACAAGGTGGATTTGCCGGAGCCGTTGGGCCCCATGATCGCATGAACCTCGCCTGCGGGCACGGTGAGCGTGACCCCGTTGAGAATGGCCCGATCCGGCGCCCCTTCAAGGGTGAGACGGGCGTGAAGGTCTTTGAGTTCAAGCATCTGTCGTCCTGTCCGGCTCGTCCCGAAAACGGAACGAACCTGCTATCTTATACGTTCATGGCCCGGTCACCGGATGCGATCGCTTTCTCCGACCTGGCGCGCCGAAAGGCCCCGCGTTCAACCGACGCTGCCCTCCAGGGAGACCTCAAGCAGCTTCTGCGCTTCGACGGCGAATTCCATCGGGAGCTTCTGAATGACGTCCCGGACAAAGCCGTTGACGAGGAGAGCCACCGCCTGCTCCTCTCCGACGCCTCTCTGCCGGGCGTAAAAGAGCTGATCCTCTGACAGACGCGTTGTCGTGGCCTCGTGCTCGAGCTGGGCGTCCGCCCTCCGGTTTTCTATATACGGCACGGTGTGCGCCCCGCACGAGGACCCAATGAGAAGGCTGTCGCACTGGGTGAAATTGCGCGCGCCGCTCGCGCGGGGATGAACGGAGACCAGGCCCCGATAGGTGTTGTTGGAGCGACCGGCCGAGATGCCCTTGGAGATGATGCGAGAGCGCGTATTGCGCCCGAGATGGATCATCTTCGTTCCCGTATCCGCCTGCTGGCGACCATTGGTGACGGCGATCGAATAGAACTCGCCGACGGACTCATCGCCGCGCAGGATGCAGCTGGGGTATTTCCACGTAATCGCCGATCCGGTTTCGACCTGGGTCCAGGAAATGCGCGAGCGCGCCCCGCGGCAGTCGCCCCGCTTGGTGACGAAGTTGTAGACCCCGCCTTTTCCCTCGGAATCCCCCGGCCACCAGTTCTGAACCGTCGAATAGCGGATCTCTGCGCCCTCGAGGGCCACCAGCTCGACGACCGCAGCATGGAGCTGGTTCTCGTCGCGCATCGGCGCGGTGCAGCCCTCAAGATAAGACACGTACGAGCCCTCGTCCGCGATGATGAGGGTCCGTTCGAACTGTCCCGACCCCCGGGCGTTCATCCGGAAATAGGTCGAAAGCTCCATCGGGCAGCGCACGCCCTTGGGGATGTAGACGAATGTGCCGTCAGAGAAGACCGCGGAATTGAGGGTCGCAAAGAAATTGTCGGTCGGAGGCACGACGGTTCCGAGATATCGCCGGACAAGGTCAGGGTGCTCGCGCACAGCCTCGGAGAAGGACATGAAGATCACGCCGACGCGCGCGAGCTCCTCCTTGAAGGTGGTGGCGACCGATACGCTGTCGAAGACCGCATCGACCGCAATGCGCGGCGTCTCCCGGGCTGCGGCGGCCGTCTCCCTGGCTCCCTCAACGCCCAACAGCACCTCCTGTTCGCGAAGGGGGATGCCCAGCTTGGCGTAGGTGTCGAGAATCTCTTTGGGAACGTCGTCGATAGACTTGTACTTCGCGGCGTTTTTCGGGGCCGCGTAATAGTGGGCGTCCTGATAATCAATCGGGGGATAGGATAAAAGAGCCCAGTCGGGCTCCTTCATCTCCCGCCAGCGTTCAAACGCATCGAGCCGCCAGCGCAGGAGCCATTCGGGCTCTTCCTTCTTGGCCGAAATGAACCGGACCGTGTCGGGCGTCAGTCCGCGCGGCGCAAGCTCCTGCTCGATGTCGGTGACGAAGCCCTCGCTGTAGCGGTCCGCCTCGAGACCCCGAACGGCCTCGATCGTCCCGGCTTCGATGCTCTCCTTAACGTTCGGCATCTGCGAGCGCGTCCCTGCTTAAAAGTTGCGGTCTCGCCCGGCGGACGAACCCGATCCACGCCTCCGCCAGCGCGTCCATGTCCCCGGGGCGCGACCCCCAGCCGAAACTTGCCCGCACCGCACACCGAGCGGCGGTATCGGAGAGCCCCATCGCGGTCAACACACGGCTCGCCCTTACCTTGCCAGAGGAGCACGCCGCCCCAGCGCTGAGCGCAAAGCCAGCCAGGTCCAGAGCCATAATCTGGGTATCAGCCGACAAGCCGTCAACACCGAAGCAGGAAACGCCCGCGACCCGCCCGGCTCCTTGCCCATGGATGCGAAGATCAGGCGCCGCCGCCTGGAGCCGGGCCTCCATCCGGTCCCTGGGCCCCGCAAGCGCGCGGTATGCGTCCATATCCCGCAGCGCAGCTTCAGCGGCCGCCGCAAAGCCGGCCGCCAGGGCGACCGCCTCCGTTCCCGCCCGACGCCCCAATTCCTGCCCGCCTCCTGTCTGGCGAGGATGAAACGGCGCGCCTGGCCTGATGAAAAAGGCTCCCATCCCCTGAGGTCCCCCGACCTTGTGAGCCGAGAGCGAGAGATAATCCACATCGAGGTCGGTCACCGCGACGGAGATCCGGCCCAGCGCCTGGACGGCGTCGCAATGAATCAGGCCTCCGACCGCCCGCACAAGCCGGGCCGCCTCGGCGACAGGCTGGACGACACCGGTCTCATTGTTGACGAGCATCAGCGAAACGACAGGCCTTCGTCCCGCGGAGACCTCCCGGGCCAGGGCCTTCTCCAGCCAGCTCAGATCGGCCCGGCCCTCCGGCGTCGCCGGCCAGGCAAGGGGCGTTCCGGCAAGCGAGGAGACGGCCTCATGCTCCAGACCGGAGGCGAGAAGACCGCCGCCGCAGGCCTCCAGAGCCGCCGCAAGAGGGCCGGAGACCGCCTCGGTGCCGCCGCTGACAAAAACCAGATCTTCGCGACAGGCGCCGATGCAGGCCGCCACCGTTTCCCGAGCGGCCTCAAGGCGCGCGCGGGCGCGTCGCCCCTCGGCGTGAACAGAGGAAGGGTTTCCGCCCTCCGCAAATGCGTCCGAGATCGCCAGACGGGCCTCGGGCCGCAAAGGCGCAGTCGCGTTATAATCGCAATAGATCCGTGGCGGGCTCATCGCCCGAGACTAGACCATCGAGGCGTCCGGGGACAGCTGATCCTCGCGCCAGGACGCACCTGTCCGACCGGCCAGCACGTCGGCGACGGTGACCGAGTTCAGATAGTCGGTCATATGTCGATCGAGATTTCTCCAAAGACCCTCGACCAGAGGCCCCCCGCGCACGCTGGGGGTCTCAGGCCCCTCGGGGCCAGCAGCCACGCCGACCGCCTGGACGATACGCCATATGGTCAATTCCTCCGGCGAATGCGCCAGCCTGTATCCGCCGCCGGGTCCGCGGGCGCTCGTCACCACCCCGGCCCTCCGGAGAAGGGCGAAGAGCTGCTCAAGATAGGATACCGAGACATCCTGTCGCTCGGAAACGTCTGAAAGAGGCACGGCGCCGTTGCGCCCGTTTTGAGCGATATCGATCACCGCGATGATCGCGTATCGCCCTTTTGACCCCAGATGCATGACGTCCCCACCCGTTATACCCCAGTCTAAGATAGAGGGTCCCCCAGTTTTTTCCAGAGCGGGAAAGGAGTTGTTTTCCATAGGAACGCACGAAAAACTTGAAAAAATCGACAGAATGGCGTTTCTCCGCTCTCCGGCCCGGCCCTTTCCTGGTGTCCAGGGACCGCAAGACAGCGAGCACCTCATGGCGGAACTGATCATCTCGGGCCCGGCAGGCCGGATCGAAGCCCGATACACGCCGGCTGAAGCTCCTGACGCCCCGATCGCCCTGATCCTCCATCCTCATCCCAAGGCGGGCGGAACGATGCAGGACCCGGTCACGATCACGCTGTTCGAAATGTTCGTGGCCCACGGCTTCTCGACCATGCGCTTCAATTTCAGGGGCGTCGGTCGCAGTCAGGGACAGTTCGATTCCGGGGTCGCGGAGTTGTCGGACGCCGCCTATGTGCTCGATCACCTTGAATCCCTGAGTGAAAGCCCCAGTCAGTGCTGGGTCGCAGGCTCCTCCTTCGGAGCGTATATCTGTCTCCAGCTGCTGATGCGTCGTCCGGAAATCGACGGCTTCATCGCAGTCGCGCCCCCGGCCAACCATTACGATCTCTCCTTCCTCGCCCCCTGCCCGGCCTCCGGCATCCTCATTTCCGGGGATAAGGACATTGTGGCGCCGCCCGCCGACATCGACCGCTCCCTGACCAAGGTCCGGGTGCAGAAAGGCGAAACGATCGAACGGGCGACTGTGGCGGGCGCCAACCACTTCTTCCAGAACAAGCTCGAAGACCTCGAAAAGACGGCGTCGACCTACCTCAAAAAACGCCTCAAGGCGTTCGAAAAGGCCCGGAAGGAAGCTGCGCGCGACGCCTGAAGCGTAACTGGAGCCGCCGACGAGGAACGCGGTCGCTGAGGCGATGATCGACCTGTTCGCGTCCAGCGGGGAACGTGATAATCGCCCGCCTGCGTCCAATGGGAGTCCGCCATGAGCCTTGATGGTTTCAAACCCCGCTCCGCGTTCCTGCGCGACATGACGGCGCGGGGCCATATCTATCAGATCACGGATCCTGAAGGGCTCGACGACTACGCGGCCTCGGAGGTCCCCACGGCCTATATCGGATTCGACTGCACCGCTCCGTCCCTCCATGTCGGTCACATGGTGCAGATCATGGCGCTCCGACGCTTTCAGCAGGCGGGCGGCAAACCGATCGTCCTCATGGGCGGGGGCACCACAAAGATCGGGGACCCTACGGACAAGGAAAAATCCCGCCCCATTCTCACGGTCGAGGAGATCGCGGCCAACATGGCCGGGATACGTCGCGCCTTCGAGAGCTATCTCCGGTTCGGGGACGGCCCGACGGACGCCGTCATGCTCAATAACGCCGACTGGCTCGACGGCCTCGGCTATATCGACTTTCTTCGCGACTACGGACGGCACTTCACGATCAACACGATGATCAAGCAGGAGACCGTCGCGCGCCGCCTGCGCAATGAGGAGCCCTACACCTTCCTAGAATTCAACTACATGCTTCTCCAGTCCTACGACTTCCTCGAGTTGTGCAGGACGCGGGGCTGCCGCCTGCAGATGGGCGGATCGGATCAGTGGGGCAATATTGTCAACGGGGTGGAGCTGTGCCGACGGGTCGCCGACGCGCACTCCTTCGGCCTGACAACGCCGCTCATCACCACCGCATCCGGCGCCAAGATGGGCAAGACTGTCTCAGGCGCCGTCTGGCTCAACGCGGACATGCGCTCGCCTTATGAGTACTGGCAGTTCTGGCGGAACACGGAGGATGCCGATGTCGGGCGCTTCCTCCGGCTGTTCACAGACGTTCCCGTTGAGGAGATCGCCCGCCTCGAGGCCGCGACGGGCTCCGAGATCAATGCGGTGAAGGTGCGCCTTGCCGATGAAGCCACAACCCTCCTGCACGGCGCTGCGGCCGCGGCAGAGGCGCGGGCCGCGGCCGAGGCGGTGTTCTCGGGCGGCTCGACCGGCGAAGGCATGCCGACCTTCGAGGTGTCCCGGGACAAGCTGAAGGACGGGCTGCTGATCAGCGAAGCTCTGGTCACCGCCGGCCTCTGCACGTCAAAATCCGAGGCCCGACGGGCCATCAAGGCCGCCTCGGTCCGCCTCAATGCGGAGACGGTGACCGATGAGAGCGCTCTGGTGCGCGAAAGCGACCTGGACGCAGACGGCCTCGCCCGTCTCTCCATGGGACGTAAGCGTCACGCCAGGCTGAAGGCCGTTCAGGA
>JAGWYJ010000062.1 GCA_018969425.1 Alphaproteobacteria bacterium
CAGCCCCGTGCGAACACGGACCCGTTCTTCAACGGCTGCACGCCGGACAATCCTGGACCGTTCGTCTTCTTCGCGACCAACGTTCCGGACGCGGCCGACCGCCAGCAGATCTCTTATTTTGCAGAGTTCAGCCTGCCCGTCCTCGACACCCTGAACTTCCAGGCGGCGGTTCGCCGTGAGGAGTTCTCAGGCAACCTCGCGGCCACCGTCTATAAGGTGTCGGGCAACTGGGATGTCTGGGGGCCGATCTCGATCCGCGGCTCTTACGGCACCAACTACCAGACCCCGCCGCTCGGCATCACGCCCGGCCGCTCCACGAACGGCACCACCAGCTACACGGTGGCCAACGGAAACTGGAGAGGCAGCAACACTGTCACCGCGGCGGATCTCAGCCCGGAAACGGCGACGGCCTCGAACATCGGCGTGATCTGGCAGTCCCAGGGCTTCGCCGGCGACCACGATTTCCGCCTGATCGTCGATTACTTCAACATCGAGACGAAGGACGAGATCGGAACGCTCGCGAACTTCAACCAGATCGCAAACTCTATCTTCACCGGTCCGGCCGTCGGCGGCTTCGCAACCGCCAACTGCTCACATCCGCTGATCCGTCGCGTCACCTTCAGCGACACGCCGACTTCTCCTGGCGGCACATGCGTTCAGGGCCAGACCAATGCTGACAACTTCTCGGTGATCAGCACGGTCCAGGGTAACGCCTTCGGACAGACGACGGCCGGCTATGACATTCAGGCTCAGTACTCGCTTCCCCTCGGCGGCGGAGACCTGATCCTCGACGCGACCGCAACCCGGATGACAGAACTGATGACATCAGCCCGGGTTCTTGACGGATTTGTCGTCAGTGTCGCCGACGATCGTTTGGGCTACTCCAACTTCGCAGCCGCCAATGCGGCAGCCCCGAAATGGAGAGCGACCGCCTACGCCGCCTATAAGATGGACAAGCACTCTGTCCGTCTGCAGTTCAACTATGTGAGCGGCGTGGTCGATGAACGCGGCCCGTTCACTCCGGCCGGCAGCACCGTGGGCGCATCCCGCTTCGGCGTCGACGGCAAGGACTGGTTCAGCCAGGACCTCTACTACAACTTCGACCTGTCGGACACGATGCGTCTGTCGGCCTCGATCGTGAACCTCCTCGATCGGAAGCCCCCCTTCGCCCGTCAGGAGCTGGCCTATGACCCGCTCGTGGGCAGCCCCCTCGGGCGGACCTTCGAGGTCAGCGTGAAGAAGACGTTCTGAACACTGCCTTCCCTTCTTTGGGGAGAAACGGACAGGCGGCCTCAGGGCCGCCTGTTTTCGTTTGTCTGTCGGAAAGTGAGCCGCTCACACGGATCTGAACAGACACAAGGCTGAGAAATGAGCCGGAGCATTTGACGGCATTGAAAACCAGCAGATAGGTTTGCTTTCGTTGCACTGTCGTAGAGAAGGACACCGTTCATGCTTCGCCGCTCGCTCGCTGCAAGCCTTCTGGCCGTCGCTCTGACCGTTACGGGCTGCTCCCCCTCCTCGCCTCCTGCCGGCAGCGAACCGACAAAGGAGGCCGAAGCGGCGACTCCAGCGCCCATCCCGGTCGACAACTTCAAACTCACCGATCAGACCGGGGTCGAGAGAGAACTCTATTCAATGACAGACGCCAAGGCGGTTGTCCTGGTCATGCAGGGCGTCGGATGCCCGATCGTTCAGAAGATGACCCCTGATCTGAAAGCGGTTCAGGCGGAGTTTGCGGACCGCAATGTCGCCTTCATGATGATCAACTCGAACATTCAGGACACCCCTGAGATGATCGCTGCTGAAGCGACAAATTTCGAGCTGAACCTTCCGATACTCAAGGATGCGGATCAGTCCGTGGGCCGAAAACTGGGCGCCGTGCGCACGGCGGAGGTCTTCGTGGTCGACCCGGCGACATGGACCCTCGTCTATCATGGACCGCTGAACGACCGGCTGACCTACGGTCGGGAGAAAGCCGTTGCGGAGACCAACTATGTCTCCGACGTATTGAACGCGGTTCTCTCAGGCGCGGATGTCCCCCTGATCCGTCAGGAGGCCGACGGCTGCATCATCAATTTCGTGGAGCCGGAGCACGCGGGCGCGCCAACCCAGACAGGATAAACCAATTAAATCAGATCTCTGAGGCCCAATCTTAATGCAGATTCGAGGAAGCTCATCCTCGGAAGGTCAGACGATCGGCCCTCGCCGCATCCTCACGGCGCCGATTCAGGACAGCGCCGAGGACACGCCCCCCCGCCTCGCGCAGCCGCGAGGCGGCCAACTTGACCATGCGGGCGTCCGTCCGATCCGCCTGCACCACGATAAGACACGCATCCACATCACGGGCGACGACGAGGGAGGCGTCTGAGGTCTCAAGGGCAGGCGCATCCACCACCGTGAAATCAGTCGCGGCGCGCACGGCCTCCCAATAGGCGGGCCTCGGACAGACCCGGACGATGACGCCGGGCTCGAGGACCCCGTGATCGAAGCGGGTGACCATGAGCCGGGTATCCCCGACACGATGCGCCGTAAACGCTCCAGCCGGAGGATGGGACGGCTCAGGGCTCAATCGGAACGGAGGATCGGTCCGAAGGGCGGCGGAATAGGGTGGGCCGAGAGGTCCCAGCCGACGGGCAAGTTCGCCGCCGGAAAAGCGCTCGAACATTCGATTGGCCCCAAGATCAAGATCCAGCAGCCAGACGGGACGACGAGCCTCCTCCGCCGCCCTGAGAGCCAGAGACGCGGAGAGGGTGGACACCCCCTCCCCGGACCGGGCCGCGACCAGCATCACCGTCCCCCCGGCGTCGGCGCCAAGCTGGCGCCTCAGACGAGCGAGGATAGGACGGACCTCCTGATCGGGAAGAATCATGAGCGACGCTCGCTCAAGGCGCCGATGACAGGAAGACCGGTCCGTCTCGTCAGAGCGCCGGCGGATGGAAGTCCTGGCCGGAAGCAGGCGATGACAATCCCGGTCCCGAAAGCGACGATCGCAGACAGGATCGCCCCGATCATCAATCCCCGCCTCCGGGAGGCGCCGCCCCCTGACAGACGAATGCGATCAGAGGTCGCCTGCCGGTCCGCCTGCCGGGCGGAGACATCCCGAGACGCTCGCCTCGCTTCTTCAACAGACGCCAGCTCATCTGCGGTTCGCCGCAGAGCGTCGCGATCGCGGGCGAGAACCTCATAATCCGGAGCAGCAGCGGCGACGTCCGCGAGCCGAGCCTCGATCGCACGGGTCTGGCGCGCGATATCCTCCGCGCGAGCCCGCAGGGCGGCCAGAGTCTGGCGGGTTCGGGACGCGTCCTTCGCCATGTCCTGATAGAGCGGATTAGGGCCGGTTCGGCGAACAGCGCCCGAAGATCGTGAAACGAGAACCTGCTCCAGTCGGGACACTCTCGCTTCAAGATCGCCTCCGGCCGGTCCGACGGGCGGCTCAGAGGGGCCGGCAGGAGCCGTGACGACCGGCGCGTCAGAAAAGAGTTCCGCAGTCGGGGGGGTCGCCCCCATCTGGCGCGCAAGGGCCGCCGCCCTCGCCTCCTCCTGTCTGATATCCGCCTCCACGACGGATCGTTCCCTGGCGAGTGAAACTCCGAGCGCCTGCAGACGTTCGCGCTCAGCGACAAGGTCAGAAAGCCCGCGTTCGGAGAGAATGCTTGCGAGCGCGCCCTCAACCTCCTTCAGACGCCCCTCGACCGCGCGTCTTTGCTCCACGAGAACAGAGGCCCCGCCCGCCTCAGTCATCCCGAGGGCGCCGTCGCGTGCGGCCAGATAGGCTTTGAGCCACGCGACAAGAATGTCGCGTGCGGCCCCTCGATCCGCATGACGAACCCTCAAACGAAGAACCGAGGACCCCTCCCCTGCGTCAGCGCTGAGGGAACGGGCAAGATCCTCCAGGGCGCGACGCTCCAGAAGGGCCTTGGCCTGATCATTGGAAGCGAGAATCCGGGTTGCGAGCCCGGGATCGAGCCGCCCGACCCCGACGGCCTCCTTCAGCGCGGCGATGACGCCTTCCGAAAGGGCCAGGTCCCTCTCAGCGCGGAGGATATCCTCCTGCGCAACGACGGCCCCGGCGCCTCCCGCGCCCACGACAAGGTCATACCCGCGGCCAGGCTCAGGCGCGATAAGAAGGGAGACCTGGGCGACATAGGGTGACGGGGTGGTCATCACAATCGCCGCAGACACGACGAAGAACGGCATGAAAATAAGCAAAATCAGCCACTTAGATCGCCAAACTTGAAGCAGAAGTTCAAGGCCTCCGCCCCCTCGCCGAAGGTGGGAGAAGGGCTCCTCAATGCCTGACGCAGGGCCCGTCACACGCCGCCTCTTCCATTGGCCTGAACGACCCGCAGGGTCGGGCGAGTCGTATTCGGACTCACACTTCGCCCATGGCCGTTAACAAGCGATTATCCATTGTGAATCACGCCCTCCCGGGCGCAAGGTGTCGTTCGTTCCGTCCATACCCGCTGCTGACAGGCTCTGCATGAAACTGGCTCGCTTCCCCAGACGCCGCTATTCGCACGGCCCCACGCCGATCCATCCTCTTCCCCGACTGAGCGACCACCTCGGCGGTCCGGAAATCTGGATCAAAAGGGACGATCTGACCGGCCTCGCCGGCGGCGGCAACAAGACGCGAAAACTGGAGTTTCTGGTCGCCGACGCACTGGCATCGGGCGCCGACACCCTCGTTACGGTAGGAGCCGTGCAGTCCAATCATTGCCGCCTGACCCTTGCCGCTGCCGCGACCGAGGGACTGAAATGTCGGCTTGTTCTCGAGCAGCGCGTGCCCGGAAGCTATCGGAAGGATGCTTCGGGAAACAATTTTCTCTTTGATCTGCTGGGGGCCGAGGCGCTCCGGATCGTCGAAGGAGGAGCCGATCTGACTGCAGCGATGGAGGAGCTGGCCGCGGACCTCGTCCCCCAGGGGCGCAAGGCCTATATCATACCCGGCGGCGGATCGACCCCCCTGGGCGCTCTTGGCTATGTCGTCTGCGCGCGGGAAATCCTCGCCCAGTGCCTCGATCAGAGCCTCGCCTTTGATGCGATCGTCACGGCAAGCGGCAGCGCCGGCACTCACGCCGGCCTTCTGGTCGGACTTGTCGGCGCGCAGGCCGCAACGCCTCTCATCGGCGTCAATGTGCGACGCCCGCGGGCCGAACAGGAAGCCAACGTTCTTAGACTGGCCGAGCAGACGGCTGCAACGCTGGGCCTCGCCGCTCCGAAGGCGTCGGATGTTGAAGCCCTGGGAGACTGGGTGGGTCCGGGATACTCCCTCCCCACCGACGAAATGATTGAGGCCGTGAAGCTGTTCGCGCGCACCGAAGGGATCCTTCTGGATCCTGTCTACACCGGAAAGGCCGCGGCCGGACTCCTGGGACTAATCCGCCAGGGACGGTTTTCGAAGACGGACAGAATACTCTTCGTCCACACGGGAGGGGCGCCCTCCCTGTTCGCCTACCAGTCCACGCTCGCCTCCTGATGGCGGATCCGCGCAGAATTGTCGGCGTGATCGGCGGGCTGGGGCCAGCGGCGACGGCCGATTTCTTCTCCCGTATCGTTCAACGGACCGAGGCCCGTCGGGATCAGGACCACCTCCACATCATCATCGACAACAACCCTCTTATTCCGGACCGCAACGCGGCGCGGAGAGGAGAAGGTCCCTCCCCCGGGCCTGAGCTCGCGGCGTCGGCGCAACGCCTGGAAGCGGCAGGTGCGGACATTCTGTGCATGGCCTGCAATACGGCGCACGCCTATGAGACGGAGATCCGGGCGGCGATCCGATGTCCGTTTATAAGCATGATCGACGCAACCCTCGAGGACATGTCGCGACGATGTCCTGAGGTTCGGACCGTAGGCGTCCTGGCGGTCGACGCATGTCTCGAGGCTGAACTTTATCAGAAGGGCCTTCTCGCCCGGGGGCGCAGCGCGGTCATCCTCGGGGGCGGCGGTCAGGCTTCATTCATGACCGCTATTAACGCCGTCAAGGCAGGAGAGACGGGTGATGATCCGGCCCGCAGAATGAGGGCCGCAGTTCAGGACCTCGTCACTCAGGGCGCTGAAGCGATTATAGCAGGATGCACGGAAATACCGCTTGTCCTGAAGAAGAGCGATGCGCCGATACGCCTGATCAGCTCTACTGATGCGCTCGTCGAGCGCGTGATCATCGCGGCCGGCGGCAGACTGAGACAGACAGATCAGTTCGCCTGACGAAGCCACTCGCGAGCGGCGCGCTGAGCTTTGACGATTTCGATCGGCGAGAGGTAATCGGCCATTTCCTGCCGGCAGACTTTGGCCTCATCGTGCCCCAGAGCTGCGGCGAGATTGAACCATTTGTGCGCGGCGAGATAATCAACCGAAACGCCCATCCCGGTGGAATAGATAAGCCCCACCCGATAGAGTTCCTCGGCCGGCGCCTCACGGGTCAGACCCGCCTCGGGAGCCTCGAGAAGAATTTCAGAATACGCCATTCCGGCAGTCCTTTGCTGGAGAGACGGCCCCGGCGGATTGTTTCCGGGATCGCCGCCTCATCACGCTCATCGCAATACTCGCGACAGGACCACTCAATAGAACAAGATTTGAGTTGTAGTTAATGCAGACAGATTTTGTTGTTAATTTGAGATTTATTTGAGTATACATAAATTCACATGTCTGAATTATGTGTTGTTGCTTGATGAATCAAGTATGACCAGCACGCACAGAGCGCGGCGGATTTCACCGGACTGGAGCGACAGGACGGTCACGCCGGCCCGCGACGTTCAGAAAGGCGGTCAGGACGTCGGGCAATCGCTCACGGCGATGACGC
>JAGWYJ010000035.1 GCA_018969425.1 Alphaproteobacteria bacterium
CGATAGCCGTAGCGCATGCGGGTCGCGATGATCTCGTGCATGCGCTGGCGGACTGCCGTTCGACGATCGAGTGTGGAAGCTCTCCGCTGGGTGGAGCGATACTGCTGCGTCAGCCGGCATGCCCGCCGCTGGCTGTAGCCGTGTGACGACACGACGTAGTCTACAACCTGTCTCATGAGCGACGGCCGGGAAACTTTTTTGAGAGCACATCCTGCAGGACAGCCTTGTCCAGGCTCAGCTCCGCAACGAGCTTCTTCAGACGCGTATTCTCGTCGACAACCTGTCTGAGCTCGCGCACCTGATCCGATTCAAGGCCAGCATAGGACTTCTTCCATCGATAATAGGTCTGTTCAGAGATGCCGAGCTGCCTGATCAGGTCGGCCACTGGCAGCCCCAGCTCGACCTGCTTCAGAGCCGATACGATCTGTTCCGTCGAAAACCGCTTCCGCTTCACCGCAAACTTCCTCCCTCGGAAATCCGCCGAAAACTAACATCAGATGTGGACCAGTTTCACGGGGGCGCCTCACGCAGTCGCGTCGGCCTCGATGTTGCCATTGAGGCGCTCCGCGATGGCATCCGCCGCCGTAAGGCGACACGCGCCGACATCATGCGGTATGCCAGGATCTGCCGGGTGCAAAATGTCATGCGGCCGTACCTGGAGACGCTGGGATGACCGACGCGCCCAGGAAGGATATCGCCGCCTCCGTCCGTGACCGGCTGCAAAACCATGCCCGCGCAACCGGGCAGGATTTCCAGCGGGTGCTGGTGCGCTATGGCATCGAACGCCTGCTCTATCGGTTGGCGCTATCCGGCATCCGCGAACGCTTCGTCCTGAAAGGCGCCATGAGTGGGGCATCGATCGCTTCGGCTTGAATGCAGCGGATCGATATCATGGCCGGCTGATCGCGCGTCTCGGGCAGATCAGCTAACGATCGCGCCCAATCCAGGGCCATCGCCAGCGCAGAAAAAGGTGATCGATCGCATCATGATGCGTCGCTCCACGGGCCGCCGACCAGCGGCTCCAGGCGCTCAAGCGATGCGTCCAGCATCGGTAGATCATCCCGGATCGTACGCCATACGTCGGGGTGTGCGACGCCCTCTTCGTACTGGTGCGCGAGAAAATCGCGAAAGCGCGCTGGCTGTCGCCAGGGACCTGACGGGTCGATTGCAGCCAGATCCTTCGCGCGCGCCAGATCCTTGATGGCCTCACCGATGGCGATGAAGTTGCGCTCGACGGCGGCCTGGCGCTCTTCGTTGGCGAGATAGGATTCTTCTGTGTCGTCTTTCGTCCATGCGAGGATCATCGCGATGCGCCGGCGCGCGTGATACACCATCTCGGCAGGTGTGATTTTGCTGCGGCGCTCAGAAGACATTGACGAGATCGGCCGCGACCCGATGTTTCAGCTTTTTGGTGTGTTCGAGACCCGCTCGTGAGATCACGTCGACCGAGCGTCCGAGAATATGTTCAAGCTGATCCGCGATTTCGCCGAGCTTGAAGAGCCCGGGAGCCGTTCCGTCGGTGGTATCGACCACGACGTCGACATCGCTCAAGTCGTCGGCCTGGTCGCGCGCAACGGAGCCGAACAGCGCGAGATGCGCGACGCCGAGCCTGGTCAGCACGTCGCGGTGGTCGCGGAGGCGTTCGAGGGCATCAGAGCGGTTCACAACCCGAGCGTAGGCGCGTTCCGTGGATTCCTCAGCGCCTCGTGCGCACGCGCGGAGTCGCTGGTATTCGGCAACAGACATCGCGACCAGGGTGGGCTCCCCGTTGGACGTAATGGTCACCGGCGCCTGCAACGCCTCGCGCTGAAACGCAGCCGGCCTCCTCTGCATCTCGAAAGCAGTGATGACGCGAGGCGGGAGTTGGAATGGCCTTCTACGCATACTACGCAGTCTACGCATTCTTGCTAGAAAATGCCAGCAAAATCAGACCTTTCGCGAAAACCCATATCGTTCAGAGCCGTAGTCCCTTCTCCCGCCCACATATTCTTGTTCTGTTCCATCACAAGGGGAGCACATGGGCGAGTATCAGGGCGACGAGACAACCGGCTTTCAGCCGCCGGCACAGGACCACATTGAGGGCGTGCTGGATCTGGCCGCCATTCTCGATCTGCGCCGCCCTGGCCGTTATCCGGTGCGCGTCAAAGGCCATGCCCTCGCCGCCCGCAGCATCCAGGACGGTGACATCCTCGTCGCTGATGCGGCGGCTGAACCGAAGGCCTGCAAGGTCTGCGTCGCGATGGTCGGCGGTGACGTGATCCTCGCCACCCTCACCCGTCGCGGTGCTCAATAGGTTCTGGCGCCGAGCTCTGGTCCTCTCGTCACCATCGCGGACGATGTCGAAGTCTGGGCGATCATCGAAGCGCTTGTGCGCACACGGGTGTGAGATGTTCGCACTCATCGACGGGGAAGCCTTTGAGCCCATCGACAACCGCAATCAGGATGTCCTGGACGCCACGATTGCGCAGCTCGTCCAGAAGTTGGTCAGAAATCGTCATCGTCCTTGCTCCTCTCAGGAAGCATGGACCACATCAGTCATACACAGAAGACCGGACAGTCTCCCTACCATGTCCTCGCCCTTCATCAGCACAGATCTCCGGATCGGAGATTTACAACTCCGATCATTCACCGATCGCACTGTCCTGGTGATCACGATGGCTCACAATCGACGTCGATGAGTGGGGAGCAACCCTTCAGTCACGACGGACTGAATGTCGAAGGGCGACAATGCCTGACCTATAGGCCTTCGCCTCAAGAAGATGCAGTCTCACATCACAGCTCACACCCTCGAAAAACCGAAGACCATCGCCGATCAGAACGGGAAGAATTGAGTAGCGCACCTCATCGGCGAGATGCCGGCGAAGAACCTCCCCTGCAACAACGCCTCCTCCCGCAACCCAAATGTTCCGAAATGTGGGCCTCAGCCTCTGCTGAAAGAGAAGATCCATATCGCCGGACACGAACTCCACCGTGTCCCGGGTTTTTGAAAGCGCCCGGGTTGTGAGGACAAACACCGGCTTGTCTCCGTAAGCCCATCCAAGCCCCCTCGCCTCAAATGCAAGAGCCGTCTCATAGGTGCGCGAACCCATGACGTAACAGTCGATCGCGCGAAGAAAGGCCGCTACCTCGTCAGCGCCCAGGCTCTCGCCATCATCAAAAACGTCGGAAGTCTCCATCCAGTCGACGCCGCCGTCACGCCGGGCGATAAAACCGTCAAGGCTCGCAGCCATATGGATCGTTACAGTCGAACCGTTTCCAGACACGCAACCATTCCCTCAATCCACATCCGAAATCGGGCAAGACAATATCAAGGCTCGCCGCCTCTCTCCAGATCAGGCCATATGACCCTTACGCGACATACGACATCTGCCGGGCGTCCCGGAGTCAAAGAGGACCAGCCCCCTCTTCCTCACGGGATAAGATGATCCCCACCTTGCACCCGCAACTCCGAACCATGAAGATCCGAGAGGGGCTGGAGACGGAAATTCAATCCTATCCGTCATCAGAAAAGGCCCCAACCGCCAACATCCCCTGAACGCAGGAGACCCGCCGATGAACGCACTAAGCGTCTAATCCTCAAATCCGACAAAGACGGTCGCGTCTGCAACTGACTTGCGTTCAGAGATCACGGAATTCGCCGGAAAGGTCTCATCCGGCCATCCCAGCGCGATGCTCTTCATGATCACCTGATCATCCGCAATCCCTGCATGCTCGCGCACGACGGGAGACTGCATGATGCCCTGACTGTTGATCACCGCGCCAAGACCCCGGG
Source organism: Alphaproteobacteria bacterium (assembly GCA_018969425.1). GTDB lineage: Bacteria > Pseudomonadota > Alphaproteobacteria > Caulobacterales > Hyphomonadaceae > UBA7672. The sequence goes on from JAGWYJ010000035.1 coordinate 3,773, forward strand.
ACCACGCCGCGTTAACAAGAGCGGTTGCAACGGCCCCGCAATCGAAGGGCGTATCGTCGCTCCCGTCCAGAACACGATCATAGGTAAGGATCACACACACAGGCGCATCAAACTGCCGAAACCCCCGCAGAACCCAGTCCTGGCGCTTCTCCTTGTCATCGCGTTCAATACCCATCGCCGCAAAGAGTTGCTTGGCGACACCGACCTGCCGGTCCCGATGTATGCCCGCAAACGGCTGCCCTGTTCGAAACTCCCGGGATTGGGGCACGCCGGCCAGAGTGCGTTCCGTGTTTCCGGCCCGGATCCGGTTCAGCGGCTCTCCCGTAACGACATAGAAATTCCAGGGCTGAACGTTCATGGAGGATGGAGCCCGCATTGCGAGCGCGATGATCTCCTCAATGAGAGCTCTGGGAACAGGGTCGGGCTTATAGCCGCGAATGCTCCGACGACCGAGTATCACATCATCAAACTGCACTGTCCGACTCCCGGCGCCGCTCCATCTGATCCTGTCCTTAAAGACTGATGACCGGAATGGGAACCGCCTGAGAGGGCGGACTAGACTGACCGAGCCAAGGACGAACCGAAGGCGTTCAATCTGTCTCAAACACGCTTCGGGAGGGAGCGACCCGACCGTACGGGCTAAAACGAGCCTCACGCAAGCGCTCCAAACGAGATCCGGGCGCACAGCAAAGGGGCTCGGAGCCGCCCTAGGTCAAAGCTCCCCTCGATCCAGGCGCGGTATCAGGCCGCAGCGGCGAGGAGGTCTCTGTCAGGCCTGCGGACCATCCAGCCGATCACCCCAGTGAGGCCCCCCACCACAGCGCCGGACAAAAGCAGAATCGTCCCGAGAAGTATGTTGCTGATATGGAAATTCGGCCCCACCGCTGTTCCGACTGCGATGAGGGCGAAAACGATCGCGAAGCCTGTGAGCGCGCCGGCCGCCAGATAGTGACGCCGCAAACCCAGGCGACGCTTCCGCATCCAGAGAAAAACCGGAACGCCCAGAACAATAGCGGTCGGAACAGCAACAAGAGCAGAAAACAGGGCCCCTGCGGCGAAAAACAGATATCCGCTCCCCGGCCCCGACAACAAAAGAAGCGGAAGTCCGAGCAGCAGGCCCAACGCCACACATCCAGCCAAGGGAGCCAGAAGAAAAGCCGCGAGCGTCCTGAACATCGTCCGGAAAATCGTCACAATGGTCCCTGCCTGCAGTCGACAAGACCATCACCACGACATGAACTTCGCAACGCGACAAAGAGCGCCTGAGTATCCCTAACGCCGCTGGAGCGACCGTCGCATACGCCTGCGCGGTGCGGTCCATCGCCCCATCGCCCGGGCATAAAATCTCGCGAAGCCTTGTCGCCTTCAACAGATATAAGCCGACAGGACGCCGCGACATACAGAGGTCTCGCCAGCTGCTCCCAGCGCACCGATTAGGAGCCCAACAACGCCTCTCAGGTCCGCGCCTGCAAGGTCGCGAGAGATGTCCACGCCGTAAGACACGCAGCCTTCTGTTCCTTACGCCACGGCGCTCCGGCCTCGCGGCCCAAACCCCTGACGTGAGCGTCGATATCGTCTGAGGACTGCGAGAGAGCCCTGCGAGCGAGGTCAGGAAGAGATGTCTCATCCGCCTCCTCATACCTGAGCCCCACAAGACCGAATGCTGACCGAAGGGTCTCCCGAACCGCGAGACCCTCGGCGACAGGCGGATGATCCGCCCACTGGAGAGAATAGGTCAGAAGATCGCTCACCCATCCGGCCCGATTGACCAGCAGCCCCGCGATAACCGGATCAAGACCCCTGTTCCGAAGCGCCTCCAGCATGTCTGACAGACCGCGTACGGCGCATTCCAGCTGCCGTCGCCGTCCCTCAGCTACCAGTGCGGCAATCTGTTCGAGCTGGCCGTCCCCACCACTCCGGTACTCCTCAGCCGCGACATGGTATGGTTCGAACGCTAACCGATCGTCGGCTCCGGCTGTCGGAAGAAACGACGACATAACCAGACACGGGACGTGAGCCTCCAGACGCACGCCCACCACGACGGCCCCGCCGCGCATCGCACGAAACCCGAGCGCGACTTGATGAAGGCATTCAGCTCTCATGCTGGCGTTCCGGGCCCACGAGACAGACAGCCATTCCTGTCATCTCTTTCTAAGGTCTCTGACGATAGCGCGCGTCAATCATTGCGGAACAACCTCGCACCTCAGATCGCTCAAGGGGATGAAGACGCCGGTCTGCTCACGAAGAAGACCGCAGATCCCTCCTCGAATCTGAAGCCGAAACACGCTCGGAAGAACAAGACTGCGATCTTCGAGCGGACCCGGGGGGACCGGGAGGACGGTGATCACTGAAAGACGGGACGGATCGGACGGCCCCAGATCCACCGGCGTCCGGCCCAGTTCCTGTTCGAGCGCCCGACGAAGGCGAGCCTCCGCTTCTCGATCGCCGCTTTCGATGACGGCCGGGCTCGGAGAGCTCAGCAGATGGCAGCCTGACAGGACCGCAAGACCAAGGCCCAGGGCGCCTGCCAGCAGGAAAAGACGCATCATGATCCCCCCGGTGTCTGCGTCGGCAGACGAAGATCTCTCATCGTCCTCAGGATCTGGGCGGCTGCGGAGCGGCCGCTGACCTCAATAGGCGTTCCTGTATCGACCGTGCGCGCCGGCGCCTGCCCAGCTGGAGGCGCAACCGGGCAGCTTCCGGTTGTGCGATATCCCAGCGCAGCCGCGAGCATGGCTTCAGCCGGGTCGCCCAGATCGCGGGACAGATCGTCAGCGACAGAACAGCCGGGAATCTTGGTCACGAAGGCGGACGAGGCGTTAGCTGGCGCGAAGCCGTCCGGATAATCCCCAAAGCCCTTTTGATTGACGCCGTTGAACTGGATCGAGAAATACGTCTGACCGCAATTGTCGGCTGGGTAAAACCCATAGGGTTTGCCGCACGTGGTTCCGCCGATCAGAACCACTTCGACATCAATGCCACGCAAACCGTTGATGACGGACTCGCTGGCGCTGCACGTGCTCGCCGTCGACAGAATGAAAACTCTGGGAAGACTGAGCGACTGAATGGCGGCGCCGTTGGTCACCGAAAATCCAAGACCCGTCGAATAGAAAGGCGTGGGATTATTAGCCCCTCCCGTGACCGGGTTTGTGGTCCCCGCCGCGGCGTTGAACTGCAGCCTCTCAAATATGCGACCGGCCGTCCGGGTCGGACCGGCGATCATGTAGCTGAGCTGCGAGGCGACAGCCAGAAGGCCGCCGCCATTATACCGGAGATCGAGCACGACATCGTTGACCCCCTCCGCCTTGAGGGACGCCATCGCATCCACCAGAGCCTTCTCGGAACTGTAGGGGCTGAAGGTATTGAACAGAAGATAGCCGACCTTGCCTGTCGGCGTTGTCAGAACCGTCTGGCGGTTGAGAGGCTCCTCAACGAGCAGGGCCGACTGAAGGGTGACGGTTCGCTGCGTCTGATCCGCATAGAGCACGGTGAAGGTATGGGCCTCTCCAGCCGTTCTCGGAAACAAGCCCCGATTGAGAATGTCGATCTCAGCCTGAGTCGCCCCGCCATTGACGACATCCACCCCGTCAACGGTCAGGATGCGGGCGCCGCGAGCAAGCTTGGGCCGCCCGCCGACGAGCTCTGTCGCCGGGGTGGAGGCCGCCGTATACAGCACCCTGACGTCTCGAGGCGGCGAGTTGGCGAATACCTTGATCTCGGCCCCATAACTCGCTTCAGGCGCGGACGTGACCTGCGCAAGGTAATCCGCCGTCGACAGAGTGAAGTGAAACCTATCCTTCGCTTTTCCTGAAGCGGCTGTGGCGGACGTTTTGAGCACGTTGAAATAAGCGACGCGATCCGTAAACGAAGCAGGGTTCTGATCCGCAACTTCCGTATTCCAGAGATAGGTTTCATTGGTCCAGGAACGCAGCCAGAACAGCTCCTGCGCGAGGGATCCGGCCTTATCCGGAAAGGGACGCCCCTGGCTGTCGCTGCCGGTTCGAACGACCGAGCAGAAATCCTTGAACGTGCTCGCCGGCTGATAAACGCCTTGCGTCCATATCGGGCCCGAGACAGGCGGCGGCGTGACCGGCGCCGGCGCCGCACTGCCGCCGCCCCCGCACCCGGCCGCCAGGCACAAGATCAGCACAAGGACAAACGATCCCAGTCCGCGGCTCCGGACCCTGTCTGAAATCCCGCTCACACCCACAGTCATGGCCCAAAACTCTCCCACACCCGGAGCGCCGATCGTATCGGGCGCTGGGGTTGCGCATCCCCATTCACTCTAGGGAGGGGCGTTTTCCTCGTAAATCCCCGATAACCGCAACCCGGGACCGGGAACTATCGACCTTCCGGAGAATAGGCGAGGAGGACATTCGTCCCGTTCCCACCCGTGCTGGCGGCGCCGTCAAATCCGGAGACGACAAAGACACGCCCGCCTGCGATGGTCGGACCATTGCCGTCAATCGAACCGCCAGGCTGATCCGCGACGCCGTTAGCGGTCGCATAGGTTCGGCTGGTCGTTGAATCTTCAAACAGCAAACGTCCTGAACGGCTGTCATAGGCGCGAAACCACCCGTCCATGCTGCCCTGAAACACAACTCCGGGCATGGCCGCCGGAGCGGCGGACATGGCGTTGAAGCAAACTCCAGGGAAACGATCAGACAGGGTGCGATCGCCGCGGAACTCGCAGGGAGCGACCGGCGCCGGAACATGCCAGGCGATCTCTCCCGTCACAGGGTCGATAGCTGTCAGTCCAGGTTTTCCGGGAGGCTGAGGATGAATGAAATCAGGAATGATCTCGCCCCGGGAAGAGGCATGAGCATACCAGAGATTGGCGATGTCCGAGTTGGGGGTGAAGAGATATGTCGGATCCGCCGCGATACCCCATTCAATTCCGCCCAGCACGCTCCCGGCGCCGACCTTGCGCTGCCAGAGAAGACGACCCGTATCCGGATCCATTCCATAAGCGATGCCGGACTTCTGACCCGAGAGAAGGATCTGGCCGCCCCCCGGGGCATCGACGAGAACCGGCGAGGCGCCGAAGTCATAATCCGGCCCCAGCTCATCGGGACAATTGGGGCCCGGCGTCGCGCCAGTACAACCCATGACATAGTTGTCATCCTCGGTGACCTGAGTGTTCCACCGGATACGACCCGTCTCCATTTCAATGGCAATGATCGCATCGGCCGCCCTGGTCGCCGCCTCAGTATAGGAATCTCCCGTCGCCACATAAACAAGGCCTCTCCGGGGATCGACTGTCGGGGCTGACCAGATCGCTGCGCCTGCAGGACCCTGCATCTGAAGACCTCCGGCGTTCTTCCCGAGCAGGACTGAAGGCTCGGTGAGAACATATGTCTTCCACTTTACGGCGCCGGTTCGAATATCCACCGCCACGAGACTTCCCCGAAACGTGCAGCACGCATAGCTGGCGCTCTGACTGGCGGGCTCCTCACGGGAGGTGATCCCGACAAACGCGAGATCCCCTGAAACTACAGGAGAGCCCGTGATGGCGGACATCGCGTGCGTGTCGAGAACCTCGCTTGACCAGATCTCCTTTCCGGTGGCGGCGTCAAATCCGGACATTACCTTGTTGTTGCGACCGACAACCAGAAGCCAGCCGCTGGCAGAGGCCGATGACCGAAGAACGACCGGAGTGTTGCGAGCGGACACGCCGTCGACCCGAAAGCGGACGCAGCCGGAGCCGGGATCCAGCGCATACATACGTCCCCCGCTCAGGATCCACAGCCAGTCGCCGATGACGATCGGCTGAGCGTTCCGGCTGTTCGCAATGGAAAAGGACCATTTCACCTTCAAACGTGACGCATCCGCCGCCGAAAACCCGGGATTGGGCTGATATCGCGTATTCGCGCCGTCGCGACCGACCGTCGTCCAGTCGGAGGACGAAGGAATAATCGGGGGATTGGACGCACAGGGCGCATCAACGGTCGTGACCTGAGCACGGCGGCCGCGTGCGGACGCCGTCTCCTTAGAGGGCGCCTCCGGTCCCTCAATCAGAAAGCGAACCACCGACTGGATCTGGGTCTCCGACAATCCCTCAGCCATCGCAGCCATGACGCCCTCTGAGAGAGCCTCGGTCAGTTCAGAGGCAGGACGCGCAGACAAGGCGCCCCGGCTGGGAGCGCGATCCTGAGCAGGTTCATGACAGGAGGCGCATCTCTGCTTGAAGAGGGCCTCTCCTTCCGCCTGGCTCGGGACCTGAGCCGAGGCGGATAAACTCCCGAAGTCGAGCACGCCGGCACCGAGAACAGCTAATAAGCTCGCAAGCCTGACGACTGATCTCATGGAACAGCTCCTCGATCACAGGGGACGGTCTCGCGCCGCCTCCGAGGTCGTTTCCCGACCCCCTTCCCGACCCATGCCGGAACACACGACTCCTATCCTGAAACGGCCTGAGCGGTCCAGAACGCCATTCACGGCCGCTAGGAGGGCCGGAATAGTATCGGCGTGGCGGGCCCGGCCCCAGGCCTCGAGGACCGCAGGGCGCACTCCACCGGCCTCGGGGTCGACTACCGGGAGCAACCGAACGATCCGTGCCGATCAATCAGGAAATCTAGTCCGGCCGGCTGACGATCGAAGCTGTCGCGACAAGATCCAGAAGCAGGGACATGGTGGCTCCGCCAGACATGTCGAACGGGTCGATTTCAGGGCGTTTGAAGTATTTGAGGATCAGGGCCCTGTTTATCCTGCCGCCCTGAACCTGCCCCATCGTCCATGCGCCGAACTTGCGCTCGGAGATTTCTTCGAAGGTGAGGATGCGGACCTGCTTGTGACGTTCATCCCGGACAATCTGGTTATAGAGCTCGCAGACCTCTTCTCGTCCGCCCTCCAGGACCTGCATGAACACCTCGTCAGCCACGACCAGAAGCCCTGTCACGCCGAGGGCGGGATTGTTCTGACGACACTGGGCCAGAATTGCATCCAGTGTGGACGATGCGACCGGACCGTCCGCGCGGCTGGCGTAAAGAAGTCGAACAAGCATGTGTCAGGCCCTGAGATTGATGAGGGAGAGGAACTCACGACGAAGCGTGTGATCCTTCAGGAATGAGCCGCGCATGACGGAATTGATCATCTTGGTCTCATCGTCCTTCACGCCGCGCCAATGCATGCAGAAATGATCAGCTTCCATGACGACGGCGAGGCCGTCGGGATGAACCTTGTCATTCAGGAGCTCCGCCATCTGTGTGATGGCTTCCTCCTGAATCTGCGGCCTCGACATGATCCACTCCGCCAGCCGCGAATACTTCGAGAGCCCGATGAGATTGGAATGTTCGTTGGGCATCAGACCGATCCAGAGGCGCCCCATGATCGGACAAAAGTGATGACTGCAGGCGCTGCGGACCTTTATAGGCCCGACAATCATCAGCTCATTCAGCGCTTCGACGTTTGGAAACTCAGTGACCTGGGGGGCGGGCGCGTATCGCCCTCGAAAGACTTCCGTCAGGTACATCTTCGCAACCCGCCGCGCAGTGTCCTGCGTGTTGTGATCGCTGACGGTGTCGATCACGAGGCTCTCAAGAACGCCGCGAAACTTTCCCTCAACCTCGTCAAGAAGTCCCTCAAGTTCGCCGGCTTCCAGAAACTCGGCGATGGAATCATTGGCGTGAAACCGGCGTCCGGCAGCCTGAATTCTGGATCGGATCCGGGCTGAAACGGACATCTCACCCGTCGAGCCCCTGTCGCTCCGCTTATCCGCCGCCATATCGCACCTGTGGAAATAAAGGACGCCCCTTCCGATCCGACAGAACGTCGAAGGAATAGGATAGTTTCCGCCTTATACACGAGTGCGGCGCGGCGTCAGCATAGCTTATCGCCCCGATGCTCAGGCAGCCCGCCTCAGCGGCGTTCTCGACGAGACGGTTCGTGTCAGACCGTCGTCTCGAGGGGATGAAGCTCAGGAGGAACGAGTAGACGTGCGCCGCGCATCATGAAAGAAATCCCGAGAGTCCAGGGGTCGCAATGACCCTGGCGAAGGCCCTGATGGGAGACGGCGGTGTTTGGGCAAAGACCGAAGTCGGCAGCTCGCATCAACAGACTATCGGCGCTGAGACCGGCGAGCGTTAGCCTGTCCGCCCTCTTTATCGTCCTCACAGGCGCGGCTGCGGCCCAGCCTCAGGACGTACAGGCGGGCGAACCGATGTTGAACGGGGAGGAGTTGTACCAGCAGCGCTGTTCCTCCTGTCATGAAAGCGGTTCCAGAAGCATTCCGACACGAGCGATGATCGCGCGTCACAGTCCGGAAGACATTCTCGACATTCTCACCACAGGGTTCATGGCCGCCGTGGCGTCCTTCATGACTGAAGACGAGAAGCTGACCCTGGCCCGTCATCTCAGCTCGCAAACGCCCCCTTCTCCCCCTGCCCCCTCAGGCACGGTTCAGCGTTGACGCGACAGGTGTGTTAGCACTATAGTACACTACCGTACCGTTTCGAGGGGGGTGTCCGTGCTGACCATTACCGATCTTTCTCATGTCTACTCCAACGGCGTGCGCGCCCTCGACAGCGTGAGCCTCCAGGCGCCTGCAGGCATGTTCGGCCTTCTGGGGCCCAATGGAGCAGGCAAATCGAGCCTTATGAGAATAATAGCGACCCTCCAGACCCCAACCTCCGGTAAGGTCATCTTTGATGGGATAGACGTACTCGCCGAGCCGGAGCGGATTCGACTGAGTCTCGGCTACCTGCCCCAGGATTTCGGCGTCTATCCCCGTGTGACGGCACGGGACCTGCTCAACCACATGGCGATCCTCAAAGGGTTCAGGGAGGCCGGCCCGCGCCGCGAGCTCGTCGACCAGCTTCTCAATCAGGTCAATCTCTGGGGGGCCCGCAACAAGGCCGTAGCGAGCTTTTCGGGGGGGATGAGGCAGCGCTTCGGGATCGCTCAGGCGCTGATCGGACGACCGAGGCTCATGATCGTCGACGAGCCCACCGCCGGCCTCGATCCGGAGGAACGAAACCGCTTCCTGAACCTCCTGGCGGATATCGGTCAGGATGTTCTGGTGATCCTCTCAACCCATATCGTCGAGGATGTCGCTGACCTGTGCCCGCGCATGGCTATCCTGGCCGGCGGTCGCATCATCGCCGAAGGAGCCCCTCAGACCCTGATCGAGGGTCTCGCAGGGCGGATATGGAAGGCCGTCATTCCCCGATCCGATCTGGAAGCCTACCGGGACCGCCTCAACGTGATCTCAACACGCCTGAGCGCGGGCGCCACGATGATCCATGTCCTTTCCGATCAACAACCCGGACCAGAGTTCGTTCAGGTCGAGGGCGGCCTGGAGGATGTGTATTTCTCAACCCTGTCCGCCCTGCGCGCAGCCTGAGGCCAGCGGATCATGATCGGCTCCGTCACCCGTTTCGAGCTTACCTACCAGCTCCGCAATCCGGTGCTGTGGACCAGCCTTGTTCTGTTTGCCCTGCTGACATTCGCCTCGGTCACCATTGACGAGGTTCAGATCGGCGCAGGCGGCAACGCGAACATCAACGCCCCCTACGCCGTGCTGCTGACCGTGGCGGTCATGGGCATTCTCAACCTGTTCGTTCTTGTGGCCTTTGTGGCCAACGCCATTCTCCGGGATGATGAAACAGGGTTTGGTCCGATTCTGAGAACCAGTCGCCTCAAACCCGTCCCCTACATTCTCGGTCGGTTTACAGGCGCCAGCCTCGCCGCCTCAATCGCCTTTGCAGGAGTGCCTCTGGCTCATCTCCTCGGAGCCCTCGCCCCATGGCTGGATCCCGAAGAGCTGGGTCCCATCCGCCTGTCCAGTTATCTCTACGCCTACTTCGTCGTCGGCGTGCCGATGATCGTCATTTTCGGAGCGATGCTATATGCGATCGCCTCCCTGACGCGATCCATGATGGGCGCCTATCTCGGCGCGGTCAGCATACTGATCGGATGGACGCTCAGCGGGATCCTGCTCGATCGACCGGAGCTGGAAACGGTTGCGATGCTCACGGATCCGACCGGGCTGAACGCCCTCCTGAATGAAACCAAATACTGGACCGCCGCCGAACGCAACGCACGGCTACCTGAGCTGAGCGGCGATTTCCTACTCAACAGGGCCCTCTGGACCGGTATCGCGCTGACGTGTCTGACCCTGCCTCTTTTTGCGCGCTCATTCGATGCGCAGGATCGACGGCGAAAATCCGCGAAACGACCGCAGCCGAGCGAAGGCCCGTCGCCGTCGATAAGCGCCGTCCAGACAGCTCCGCCGTCAACAGTCAGAACGGCCGGCGCTCAGCTGGCGGCGCGGACAGCTTTCGACCTGAGGTACGTACTCCTCAGTCCAGCCTTCCCAATTCTCCTGATCCTCGGGCTCTTCAACTCAGCCGGCGCTCTCTGGATCAGCACGGAGATCGGAGGCGTCGAACTCCTCCCTGTCACCCGCCTTATGGTCAACACCCTCGAGGGCGCATTCTCGATCATTCCGATCGTCATCGCCGGCTATTATGCCGGCGACCTCGTATGGCGGGACCGCGAACGCCGCATCCATGAGTTGATCGATTCCACGCCGACCAGCGACTGGTCCTTCGTCGCGCCCAAGGCCCTCGCCATAATCCTCGCTCTGTCTGCGACCGCTGTCGTAGGCATGCTCGCCGGCGTTTGCGTACAGGCTCTCAAGGGCTACTCCAACTTCGAACTGGAGCACTATGCTCTCTGGTACGGCCTTCCGACGCTCATTCTTTCGGCGCAGCTCGGAATACTCGCTCTTTTCCTCCAGACCCTCTCACCCAACAAATATGTGGGATGGGGCCTTCTTCTTCTCTGGTTCATCGCGTCGACAACCTTCGTGAACCTGGGATGGGAGCATAAGCTTTACGACTTCGGATCCGCACCATCTGCGCCGATCAGCGATTTCAACGGCCGTGCGCACTTCTGGATAGGACAGGTCTGGCATAACGCCTACTGGACCGCGGGCTCGATCATTCTGTCGATGCTGAGCTGGGCTCTATGGCCCCGAGGCGCCGACCGGCGCCTGCTCCCGCGCCTCAAGGCGCTGCCGCGACGGTTTGCAGGCCCATCACGATGGGCCCTCATCGGCGCGATTGCGATGTTCGGATCGATCGGCGGCTGGATATTCTACAATACGACCGTTCTGAACCCCTATGTCACAACCCTCGACTCCGAGAAGACGCTCGCTGAGGCCGAGAAGGCGCTGGCGAGGTATGAGAGCATGCCCGGACCGACGGTCCGGCACGTGACCCTTGATGTCGATCTTCATCCGCGAGCCCGAACGGTCACAACCCGAGGGGTTTATGAAATCCGCAACACGACAACGGCCCCCATATCCGAAATGATTATGGCCTGGCCGGAGCTCGACGAGATTGTGGAGATCACGGTGCCGTCCGGGCGGATGAAAACCGTCTGGGACGACTTCGACGTCCAGCTATGGACGTTCGACAAGCCCCTGGCGCCGGGCGAGAGCCGGACCATGTCGTTCGTCACAAGGATATCCAACCCCGGCTTCACCAACGACCAGGGTCAGCATCAGATCGTCAGCAACGGAACCTTTCTGTCGAACGATCGTCTGTCGCCCTATCTGGGCCTCAGCCGCTCGTTCTGGCTTCAGGACCGGGCGAAGAGACGAAGATACGGCCTCGAGCCGGAGCGGCGGCCTGCTCCTCTTGAGGATCCCACGGCCTCGGCGCATCACTATCTTCGCCCCGATAGCGACTGGGTGACGGCTGACATCACTGTGTCGACCGATGACGATCAGATACCAATCGCTCCCGGATACCTGGTTTCGGAAGACCGCAAGGACGGACGGATCACACGCCGGTTTTCAACAGAGGCGCCGATCCACCACTTCTTCTCGATCCAGTCGGCTCGTTATGCGATCCGGACTGCAGAGGCGACGACGTCAGCTGGCCCGGTGACCCTCGAAATCTATCATCATCCGTCCCACGACCGGAACACAGCGCTGATGGAGGAGGCGATGAAAGTCTCTCTCCGGGTGCTTTCGGAACGCTTTTCACCCTACCAGTTCCGTCAGCTGCGTATCCTCGAATTCCCCGCCTACGCCACCTACGCTCAGTCGTTCGCAAACACGATCCCGTTCTCAGAGGATATCGGTTGGCTGCAGGCGGATCCGGCTGAAAACGAGTTTGACGTCGTCACCTATGTGACGGCCCACGAAATAGCTCACCAGTGGTGGGCCCATCAGGTCATCGGCGCAGATCAGCAGGGCGCCACCATGCTCTCGGAGACGTTTTCACAATACTCGGCTCTGCTGGTGATGGAGGAGCTGTATGGTCCGGAAAAGATACGGAGCTTCCTGAGCCGTGAACTGAACACCTATCTGTCCGCGCGCGGATCGGACGTCGTCGAGGAAGTCCCCCTGATGCGCGTGGAGGACCAGCCCTACATCCACTATAACAAGGGCTCCCTCGTGATGTACTTTCTGCGAAGCGAGATCGGGGAGGAAGCAGTCAACAGGGCGATGAAGCGCCTCATCGAACGTTACGCCTTCAAACCTGCGCCCTATCCTTCTACCCTTGACTTCATCGCGATGCTTCGGGAGGAGGCCGGCCCGCAGCACGATAACCTGATTACGGACCTGTTCGAGCGGATCACTCTTTACGATGCAAGAGCGACAGCAGCGAAAAAGCGCCGCCTTCCCGACGGTCGATGGGAGGTAACTCTCACTGTCGATGTCAAAAAGTACTACGCGGACGGCGAAGGGGTAGAGACCGAGGCGCCCTTCGAAGAGGACTTCGAGATCGGAGTTTTCACGCGGAAGCCGGAAGACAAGGCGTTCTCCCGTTCGGATATCCTGTTCTTCGAGAAGCGGGAGGTCAGGCCGGGCATCAATACTCTCGTCATCACCCTTCCCTCGGGAACGGAGCCGACCTATGCGGGCCTCGACCCCTATCTTAAGAGGATCGACCGCAATGGCGACGACAACCTCATGGAAGCGACTGAAGGGTCATGACCGCCCCGTCCCATGCGGTAACCGTCACTCAACGCACCTGGGGCCGCGCTCCCGATGGCGTGGCTCTGGACGAGATCATTCTCTCGGCGTGCGACGGCGTCTCTGCGAGAATCCTCTCATTCGGAGCAACGTTGCACAGCCTCTCATGTCCCGATTCCGCAGGAAATAAAGACGATATCCTCCTTGGCCCGACAGATCCGCGGGATCACGTCCTGGAACGGCGCTTCTTCGGTTCAACAGTTGGCCGTGCGGCCAACAGAATTGCCGGGTCACGCTTTGCGCTCGACGGATGCGTCTACACCCTCGACGCCAACGAGGCGCCGCATCATCTGCACGGCGGCGTACAGGGTCTTGATCAGAAGTCCTGGCGTCTGAGATCCCTTCATGGGGGAGATACGGGAGAGGCGGTTCTTGAGTGCATCTCGCCTCATGGCGAGGGAGGCTATCCCGGAACCCTGAAAGCCGAGGCCCGTTTCCGTCTTTCCGTGGGCGGCGTTATGGAGATCCTTTACTCTGCAGAATGCGACGCTCCGACGATCTGCAATCTGACCAACCATAATGTCTACAATCTCTGCGGATCTCAGTCCGGGAGCAGCATTCGCGAGCATATCATCACGGTCGCCGCTGACCGCTTCCTGCCTGTCCGCCCTGACCTCATCCCAACAGGCGAGCGACGGGCTGTCGCCCAGACCCCGTTCGACCTCAGGCTCCCACGTCGAGTGGGGGATGTTCTGGATAACGAGCACGACGAGCAGCTCCGCGTCGCACATGGCGTCGATCACAGTTTTATTCTTCCGGAACGGCACGCAGGCGACGCCCCGGACGCATCGCTGAGTGATCCGATATCCGGACGAAGACTGGAGCTCCGGACCACCTCGCCAGCCATTCAGGTTTATACCGGTAACTTCCTGTCGCCCGCAGTCATCGGAAAGGGAGCGCGAGGGTACCGCCCTCACGATGGAATTTGTCTCGAGCCACAGGGATACCCCAATGCGCCGAACGAGCCCCTGTTTCCGTCAATCCGACTGACGCCGGGAGACATCTACGAAAATACAATTGTGCTCCGTCTCTCGGCGAAGATGCCTGATCATGACTGAATGCGGCTTGGAGCAGCATACCCCTTCAGATGGTGAGGGTTCCGCATGTTGAAACGGCGCACAGCCAGGGATATGGATAACGCCGTTCACAAGGTCTGGGTCATGTCGCGCCGCGTCCTCGCTCTAGCGTCCGCTCTGTTGCTCGCGGCCTGCTCAGGCCCATCCCCGGACACGACGTCCGAGCGGAGTTCTGCAACCCTGACTCCGAACAGCCCTTCAGGATGCGAGGCGAGAGTGACGTCCGTCTGGACGGTAGGCGCAGGAACGGCGCTCAGCGTTGAGGCGCGTTCACTTGGGGACAGCTGCCGAGAGGCGCTTGCAACCCTGATCATTCGAAGCCCCGACGGGAGCCTGCTCTGGGCTCGGGCCTATCCTGCTTCCGACACCATGGTTTTGCGGGAGGCTGGCGACGTTGAAGGCATGACGGCGGCGCTGACGGAATGGATTGAGGTTGGCGACAAGACGACGCGGGACCTCCCTGAATGGCCCGACGAAGCAAGCGCGCCGAACGCTGGCGAATTCCCTTTCTATCCCGATGAGGGATGGGATGCGGCGTCGTTCTCGGCGCTACGGGAAGAAGGCGCGCCGATGTTCTGCCACGTTCAGGGTCGCGAGAGCCTTCGATGTCTGACATCGAAGGACGGCGCAGTTTCGACGATCGGCGTCCAGACTTTCCCCGGATGAACCTCCAGGACGCAGGCTCCGGTTCATTTCGAGACAAACCTGTCCCATGGAACTGACCCTCTGACGCACATCAGGCGGCCTGGCGCAGGGTCAGGAACGAGCCCCGCGCTCCGAACCCACTGAAAACACGAGACAATAGCCGTTAGGCCACACCCTTAGAGGGCAGAGCGAAGTCGGCAGACTTCCTGCAGATACCGCTACGGCACATCCGATCGTCGGGGACGTGCTGGAGAGAAAGCCTGCGGGCGCTTCGGATCACAGAAGGGAAACGTCATCATGTCGCTGTCCATGCCTCGCCTCATCGGCGCCGCATCCATCCTTGCCCTTGCCTGCGCGCCCGCCGCGTTCGCCCAGGCGAAAGTCAACAATGTGAACAACAAGCAGGGAAACTGGGCCGAGACACGGGCCACAATCAACGCAAACCTGTCAAAGGTGACTGAGGACGTCTCCATGACCTCAGCGTCGATCGCGAACTCCTTCTCCGCATCTCTCGGTGGCAACTCGACCGTCAACAACTTCCAGGACAGCTGGAAAAACGGCTCCGCCAACCTGAACATCAAGGCTAACGACACGTTGGGTTCGCTTACCGCAACGGCTGCGACCATCGGAAACTCTGCATCAATCGAGATCGACGCTCTCGCCGGCGGCAGCACAAGCGGCAACTCGGTGATCAAGAGCACTCAGCTGACTCACCTTGGAAAGTTCAACTCGAACCTCAACATCGAGGGTTCAAACATTTCAGGCACCAAGCCGGACGGCGGCGGACCGGTTACGGCCATCACCGGCACGGCGGCGGCGATCGCAAACTCGCTCTCGGTCAACGTCAAGGGAGACCTTAACGCCACCAACACCCAGTACTTCAATGGCGATGTGCGCTCGACGATCAACGCCAAGCTGAACGACATCACCGGCGATGTGACGCTGACGTCTGCAGCGATCGCCAACTCGGCGTCGTTCGAGACAACCGACTCCAAAAAAGTCAACGTCAACAACACCCAGATGGCGGGATATGATCCCACAGCCCTCACCAATCTGCAGCTTGGCAAGGTCGTCGGCGACGTCTCCGTCACAACGGCTGCGATCTCCAACTCGCTGAGCGTCTCGACGCTTCCGGCAACGGCCTCGCTGAACGTGAACTCAAATCAGCAGAACCGCGCCTACACCGAAGCGACGGCGAACATCAAACTCGGAGACGTGACAGGTTCCGTATCCGCAACGTCGGCTGCGATTGGAAACTCCGTTTCGATCAACAACCTGCCGAAGTTCTGAGATAACAGGCGTCAAAGCCTGTCTCCGACAAACGACGAGGGCGCTTCTTCCGGGGGCGCCCTCCTTCGTTTTCGATCGGAGCTTTCCCCGGCAAGGTATGAACTCAACGCAGCCGCGTATTGAACTCGACAGCAGAAGACTCGGCCGCGGAGATAAGACGCATCTCCAGACTGCGATAAAGCCCCAGAACCTCGCGACCCTCGCGGGTCAGCCGGGCGCCGCCCCCTCGCAGTCCTCCCGCCGATGTCTCGACCAGCGGCGCCCGAAACAGAGTGTTCATCACCTCGACCAGACGCCAGGCGCGGGAATAGCTCATCCCGAGGGACCGAGCCGCGCTCGATATCGAACCGCTCGCATCTATGTGTTCAAGGAGAGCCGCCTTGCCCGGCCCAAAGGCCGGCTCGTCGCCGCCCATAACACGGAGGCGAATATCAAACACACGCCCAAGGCGGCGTAAGTCCCCGTCCTCACGCCGCGTTCGAGGACGCATTGAAGGCTCCCCGTTCGTCATACCCTTCCGCTCATCTCGATCCGGCCATCAGATTTCGGGCGATCGCAAGCCGCTTCACCCCCTCATTCAGCGTCTGCTCGGATTTTGCGAAGCAAAGACGAACCAGCGCATCCTCGGTAGGAGACGTGTAGAACGCCGAAAACGGGATCGTCGCCACGCCCGCCTCCTTCACAGCGCGCAGCGCGAACTCGGCGCATGACGCGCCAACACCGGAACGTGCAAGATCAACGGAAAGAAAATACGTGCCTGCCGCAGGCAGCACGTGAAACCCCTCCTCAACCAACTGCGAGATCAGGTTGTCCCGAAGCCCCTGAAGGGTTTCGCGCATCGTTTTCAGTCTGCCCGAGGCCGTCTGCAACCCGAATGCAACGGCGGTCTGAAGCATGGGCGGGGTCGTGAATGTCAGAAACTGATGAGCCCTTGCGAACGCTTCCGTCAGGTCCGGGCCGGCGCAGGCGAAACCCACTTTCCAACCCGTCATGGAAAACATCTTGCCAGCCGATCCGATCTTGATGGTCCGATCCCGCATGCCGGGTATCCCCATCATGGACCGATGGACCGCCGAGCCGAATACGCACTCCTCCCAAACCTCGTCGCTGATGCAGATACAGTCCCGTTCGATACAGAGCCTTGCAATGAGCGAGAGATCGTCCTCGTCCATGACCGATGCGGAGGGATTGAGCGGAGTATTGAGAATAACCGCGCGGGTTTTCGACGAGAAAGCCTCAAGGAGACGCTCAGGGTCAACCTTCCAGCTCGGCGGATGAAGACGCACGATCCGGGCCTCAGCTCCCGCTCGCCGGAGCATCGGCAGATAGCTGTCATAGGCAGGCTCGAAGACAATGGCTTCATCGCCCGGACTCAGGACGGCAAGGAGGGCGGCGGCGAGGGCTTCGGTCGCGCCCGAAGTCACGGTGACGTTTCGCCGCCAGTCCAGCTCGAGCCCCTGAGTGGTGTTGTAATGATCGGCGACAGCGGCGCGAAGCTCGGGAAGACCTCTCATGGGAGGGTATTGATTGGGACCGCTCATCACGGCCTGCGCGGCCCTTGCCCTGAGATCCTCCGGACCGTCCCACTCGGGGAAGCCCTGCCCAAGATTGATCGCGCCCGTCTCCCTCGCAAGACCGGACATGACGTCGAACACCGTCTCGCCGAGACCTGAAAAAACAGGGTTCACTCAGGCGTCTCCCCATCACGCACACGATAGGCGCGGTCATGAACCAGGGCCGGGATCTGACGACGAACCCGAGCAACCTCATCAAGATCGAGACGAGCGTGGATCACGCCTGGACCCGGCGGGGCTTCTGCGAGAATGTCACCCCAGGGTCCGATGATGAGCGAGTGGCCAAAGGTTTCCCGGCCATCCTCATGACGACCCTCCTGGGCCGGAGCGATCACGAACGATCCCGTCTCTATGGCCCGCGCCCGCAGAAGCACATGCCAGTGCGCCTCCCCTGTGATCCGGGTGAAGGCCGCAGGAACCGCGATGATCTGGGCTCCGGCCTTCGCGAGGTCCCGGTGAAGATGGGGGAAGCGAACATCGTAGCACACGGTCATGCCGATACGCCCTCCGGGTATGTCGGCGACAACGCCATCGCCCCCCGGAACGAAAGAGGACGATTCCCGATGCACCTGACCGTCCTTCAGCTCCACATCGAACATGTGAATCTTGTCATACCGGGCGCGCACGGCCCCATCCGATCCGATAAGAAAGCTCCGGTTAGCGCAGCGCTGCTCCTCCAGGCGGATAGGGAGCGACCCCACAAGAAGCCATATCCCAAGTCTCGCAGCGAGCTTGCGAAAGGCCTCAAGGGCCTCGTCGGCGGATTCAGGTCCAGACTTGGCGAAGACAGCCCCCGGGGCCCGGTCCATGAGCGACGTCATCTCCGGCGTGGCGATCAGCTCGGCGCCCTCACGCGCCGCCCGGGATATAAGATCGCAGGCTGCAGCCACATTCTCGGGCACGGAGATCCCGGACCGCATCTGCACGCATGAAACCCGAATGACTGACATGGTGGAGCGTTCCTGCCGGTGTGAAGGTCCGATATCATATTAACGATCCCGCGCACCGGGAAACAGTCCCGCCATGGCGGAGAAGCGGGGAAAACCCTCTCCTGGGATCCCCTCGAAGGAGCGCACGGGCGACGCCCCCATAGCTCTGTGGTATGGCCCTTGCTACCAATCGGCGTTCATCCCCGTCCACCCGGCCTGTTTGCGGATACGTTCTCGTGCGCTCCACCCCCTCGCCGGCACAGATAGATCCGCCAGCCAGCCCGGCGCCGCTCGGCAAGGGACGGGCCTACTTCATGGGCCGATCGCTTAATGAAACGATGGATATGGCGGCCCTCCTGATCTGGGTGACCGTCTCAACCATCCCCATGCCCGCCGTATCCGTATTTAACTACATGCTGGCGGGATTCTTCCTGTCAGGGTTTGGCCGGGACCCTCGACAGCTGCTGCCAGCGGCTGCGCGAAGCTGGCCGGTGTTTGTGCTCCCTATCCTCGCCATTGTCTCGGGCCTGTGGGCCCCGTCCGCCGCAGACGCCATCCGTCGAGGCGTGCTGCTGGCGCTGACGGGCGTATTCGCCATCTACCTCGGCAGCCGCCTCAGCGGACGGCAGATCATCTCAGGATATTTCCTGGTGGAGCTCATAGCCGGACTGCTGAGCATGGCCGACCCTAACGTAGAAGGAGGTGTCGCCCGGGGAATATTCGATCAGAAGAACGTGCTCGCCATTCACATGTTCTTTCTCTACGTCACCAGCCTCGCCATTCTCCTCGACGGCAAGTTCCCATCCGCCCTGCGGATCGGCGCCCTCGCCGGAGCCCCCCTCGCCGTCATTCTCGTTATCCTGAGCCAGTCAGCGACCACTCTGGGCTTCCTCGGCGCCTCCTCCTTCGCCTTTCTGCTTCACGCCCTGGTCTGGACGCCGGCCAGCCGGGTCCGCCACCTCAGGACCGCCCTCACCCTCATTATTGTCATCCTGGTGTCGCTGGCCCTGTTCGCCGCCCTCGGCATCCTCCAGATCAATGTCTACGAAGAAGTTCTGAACCTCCTCGGCAAAGACAGCACGCTGACCGGACGGACCTACCTTTGGGATCAGGCCCGACGACTGATGGCGGAAAACCCCCTGACAGGGGTCGGAGCGAACGGTTTCTGGAGACCGGAGACAGGACAGGCCAACTCGATCCTCACCTACTTCTCATTCGAACGATATACGGGGTTCAGTTTCCACAACTCCTATCTCGAGAACGGCGTCCAGATGGGCTATCCGGGAATGTTCGCCACTATTCTCCTAGCCGCCTGGGGACTTCTGTCGGCGCTCCGCAACTGGATCGCAAGCCAGACAATCGTGAACGCGTTTTTCCTCATTGTGACCGTTCTGATCGTTATCCGTTCGAACACGGAAGTCGATCTCGCCGGCGAGCTCGGGATCACGAATATCCTGCTGATGATCAGCGCTGTCCGAAGAAATCCTCCGGCAACTGCGCAGTCTGCGCCTGCCTCAGAGAGGCGATCATGACGACACCTTCCGCTCCTCCCGACGTTTCGGTCATCATAGCGGCGTGGAATCGCGGAGACAAACTGAGACCCACAATCGCGTCTGCTCTCGCCTCAAGAGACATATCGATCGAAGTGATCGCGATCGACGACGCGTCGCCCGACACCACATTTGAAGTCATTCAGGACATCGCTGCACAGGATAAGCGCGTACGATACGATCGACTGGCCGTGAATTCCGGCCCCTCGGGGGCTCGAAACCGGGCCATCGACCTCGCCCGCGGCGAATTCATAGCAGTATTGGACGCTGATGACTCCATGGCGCCGGAACGCCTCGCACACATGATGGCCTGCGCCCGAGCGACGGGAGCGGACATCGTGATCGACAATCTGATCGCAGTCGATGAGGACGGGCGCAAATCCGACAGCCGGCCCTTCCTGAAATCATCGGCTTTTCGTCAGTCCCGTCCGGTTGATCTTGCAACCTGGGTGCGGTTCAATACTCCCGCACGCGGACGGGACTCACTTGGATATCTGAAACCCCTGATCCGGCGTTCGTTCCTTGATCGTATGGGTCTGCGCTATGATCCGGAACTCAGAAACGGTGAAGACTACGATCTTATAGCGCGCCTCCTCGCATGCGGAGCGCACATGCACTTCACGTCGCAGGCAGGCTATTTCTACCAGCGAGCCCAAGGATCAATCTCACACCGGCTGACGCCTCAGCAGACGCGGGGCTGGATCGAGGCCGATATCCGCTTCGCCGACCGCTTCAGCTCGTCGCTCGACCCCGCCGCCCGAAGAGCGCTCATGTTGCGGAGACAAGCACTGAAGGACGCCCATCTGTTCATTTGCGCTGTGGACGCGATCAAGCAGGGAAAGGGCTATGACCTCCCTCGTCTCTTTCTGAAATCACCGATGTCGGCCCCCTTCAGCGCAGGCGTTTTGAGTAAGATCGCTCTGGGGAAGGTCATCGGCCGCCGTCTTGTCTGACCACAGACCCGGGGGCGGCGTCCGGATCATTTCAAAGGGAAAAGATCGCTGCACTGAGATCCCGTCTGCCCGAGCGGGACATGAGAGATGCAGCGATAGGAGGCGGCGGCCTTTCGAAACCTCGGAACCCCCGCCCACTGCAGCGCGGAACCAGCAGGCGCCCAGATATTGGCGATCACGCGACTGCTGGCGGTGGGTACGGGTATCTTCGCCCCCTCGTCGACGGCGCTATGAACGAGGCGACCGTCGACAAACCATCGAATTGAGCCCGGAGACCACTCAAACGCATAAAGATGATCTGCAGCCGACGCATCGAACCCAAGCTCGACAGGAAGAGACCCGACAGGATCGCCGCTGAAGTAATTAACGTGAACCTGCCGCGGATTACGGCCGAGAAACTCAAAATCGATTTCGTGATGAGGGTCTCCGAAGCCGGGACCGGTATGGGTGAAGAAGGATGCGATGGACCCCGATTCCCGAGGAGCGCGCATCACGACCTCATAGCGCCCGTACCCGAAAAATCCCTTCTGCTGAAATTCCGCTCCCGTGTATCGGTGCCTGCCAATCTTTTTCCGCTCGAGGTTCAGCGTCATCCCGGTAGCGTTGAAGCGGATATTCCCAGGCTTGTACCCGGTCCCCAGCCACTCCGCATACATCACATAGTCAGCCCTGTAGTGCCGCTGCCGGTCGAGGCCCTGTCTCAGATCCGTCAAAAAGCCCGCATCCGGTGTTCGGCCTGTGTTGGGCTGGGGCGCCGGAAGAGGATCAGCAAGGGCGACCTCGCCTCCGCCAAGGCTCAGCAGGTTCGCACCCGCCCCCAGGACCGACATGACTGTCAGAAGCGCAAATACGGCAAACGGACGCCATCTCTTTTTCCTGATCATCTTATCCCCCATACCCGGACCGCAGATGGCGTATCGACGTTCGCCGACCCCCTCATCGGGAGCAACGCGATTCGCGTTGACAGGGAACCATCGCAATTCGGGAAAAACTTCAGGCCGGGAGTTGCCTCAGACCGGATATTCATCCGATTGTCCCTCACAAAGATAAGGCTTCGCGCCAAGGGGAGATATCCGTCATGCCGATCCGCTCGCTCCATTCGGGCGTAGCCGCCATCCTGTTTGCGGCCTGTTGTCTACCCGGATGCGCCGGACCCGGCCCGGGACCCGAGTCCGACAGCTCTGCGACTGAAACCTCTTACGACGCTGGCGAATGGCTCTACTGGGGAGGCGATCCGGGACAGACGCGTTACGCGCCGCTCAATCAGATTAACGCCGATACGGTCGGAGATCTCAGAATCGCGTGGCGATGGAGCGCCGACACCTCAGGCGGTCCCGAAAGTTCCAATTTCAAGGCCACGCCCCTGCTGGACGACGGGGTGCTCTATACCCCATGGCTCAATCATGGCGCCGCAGCGATCGATGCTGCGACCGGCCGCACGCTCTGGACCTATCAGCCTGACCAGATCGACATTGGCGGCCGGGCGTCATCGCTGGCCATGCGCTCGCTCGC
Source organism: Alphaproteobacteria bacterium (assembly GCA_018969425.1). GTDB lineage: Bacteria > Pseudomonadota > Alphaproteobacteria > Caulobacterales > Hyphomonadaceae > UBA7672. The sequence goes on from JAGWYJ010000035.1 coordinate 26,290, forward strand.
TTACTGGACCGACGGTGTGCAGAAGCGGGTCTTTCATAACTCCATGGATGGCAGACTGCTGGCGATCGACGCCGCAACCGGTCAGGCCGTCCGATCTTTCGGCAGGAACGGAGTGGTGAACCTTCGTGAAGGCCTGACGGAAGGACGCGCGGTTCAGGATATCGGATCGGTCTCGCCTGCCCTCGTTGTCGGAGACGTGATCGTCGTTCAGGTCATTCCTGGCGGATCTCGCAACAAAGAGTCGACCCCTGGAGATATTCGCGGCTTCGATGTGCGCACAGGCAAGCGCCTCTGGACCTTCCATACGATCCCCAGACAGGGGGAATTCGGGCACGAGACCTGGGAGGACGGCAGCGCAGACTTCACCGGAAATGTCGGCGTCTGGTCCATGATGAGCGCCGACCCGGAAACAGGGTATGTCTATCTGCCGACCGAAACGCCTTCGAACGATTTCTACGGCGGTCATCGAAAGGGCGACGGCCTGTTCGGCGAGAGCATCCTTTGTCTCGACACCAAAACGGGCAAGCGCGTCTGGCACTTCCAGTTCGTCCATCATGGAATCTGGGACTATGACGCGCCCGCAGCCCCGATCCTGCACGATCTCGTGAAGGATGGCCGTCGCATAAAGGCGGTCACCCTTCTGACCAAGCAGAACATGTCATTCGTTTTCGACCGGCTGACGGGCGAACCGGTCTGGCCGATCGAAGAACGCCCGGTTCCCCAGAGCGTGGTGCCGGGGGAGAGAACCTCCCCGACGCAGCCCTTCCCGACGCGCCCGGCCCCGTACTCACGCCTCGGATATGACGAAAGCGATCTGATCGATTTCACGCCCGAACTGAGAGCGGAGGCGGTGAAGATTGCTGAACAGTACGCCAAGGGGCCCATCTACGAGCCCATGGTCGAGGTGAAGCCTGGGCTGAGAGGAACATGGATCTATCCGGGATATGGCGGAGGAGCGAACTGGAACGGAGCCGCCTTCGATCCCGAAACCGGCGTCATGTATGTTCCGGTCCGACACAAACCCTACGCAGCAGGACTGGCGAAGGGCGACCCGGCACGCACCAATCTCGCCTATGTGCAGTCGGGCAATCACGTCATCACAGGTCCGCGGGGACTTCCCATCCTCAAGCCCCCCTACAGCGAACTCGTCGCCACGAACATGAACCGTGGCGAGCACCTCTGGCGCATTCCGACAGGCAAGGCCTCCGACTTTATCCGCAATCATCCCGCCCTGAAGGACCTGCCCCTGGATTTTGACTCCATGGGTCAGTTCGACATCCGACCCAGTCCCCTGCTGACGCGCCAGCTGATCTTCCTCGGAGAGAGCGGAAACCTCTCCGGAGGAACGGGCGGGCCGATGTTCCGCGCGTATGACAAAACGAACGGAAAAGTGCTGTGGGAAAGAGAAATGCCGGCGCTCGTCACCGGAGCCCCGATGACCTACCAGCTTGACGGAGTGCAATACATCGTGGTCGCCGTTTCGGCGCGCGGCAAGCCGGCGGAACTGATCGCGCTGACCCTTGGGGGTCGGAGCGGAGCGGCCAGCCGCCCTGAAGGCGATCCGCCCCTGTCGCCGGCCCCGGTTTCGGCAACCCGGGCTGCAGCGTCCATAACCGCGACAACCGAGGAACTTGAGCTCGGCCGACAGGGCTTTGATCGCAGCTGCGCCCTTTGCCATGGCCCAGGAGGGGCGGGTCTTCCGGGCGGCAACGCGCCTCCACTTACAGGACGAGTGGACCTTGCCAACATTGCAAGGACGGTCAGTCAGGGGGCCGGTGAGATGCCGGCCATGGGCGCATCCCTGTCGCAGTCGGAGATCGATGCGATCGCCAAATATGTCGTCAAGACACTTGGGGCGCCGCGGTCAAGGCCGCGGCCCCCGGTGGAAGACTGAAGACGTGAACGACAAGGATAGGGTCATGGACAGGGCGAGCGCCTGCGACCTCATTGCTCGCTATTACGCGTGCTTCAACGCAGGCGATAGCGAAGGCATGCTCGCCTGCCTGTCTCAGGATATCATGCACGACATCAATCAGGGCGACCGACAGGAAGGCATCAGAGCGTTCAGGGCTTTTCTGGATCGTATGAATGAGCGCTATCGCGAAACTCTTAGGGACATTTCGATCCTGGCCAGCGATGACGGTCGACATGCGTCAGCTGAATTCATCGTCGATGGCGCCTATCTTCGAACGGACGACGGCCTGCCCGACGCACGGGGACAGCTTTACTCCCTGCCCGCCGGAGCCTTCTTCACGCTCGATCGCGGCAGGATTTCGAGAGTGACCGTCTACTATAACCTTGCGGAGTGGATAAGACAGATCGAGCGATGACGATGGACGTGAGGATCAGACCCATCACAGGCCCGGAGCTTGTCGACGTGCTGCCTGGGCTTGCGCGCCTGCGTATCGAAATCTTTTCCGGGTGGCCCTATCTCTACGAGGGCGACCTTCATTACGAAACGAACTATCTTCGGGAGTTTTCAAGAGCGCCGGACGCGATCGTTGTGGCGGCGCTCGATGGCGACGACCTGATAGGCGCCGCGACCGCCTCCCCCATGCAGGCGCAGAGCGAGACCTTTCGCGCTCCCTTCGAGACCCGGGGCATAGACACTGCACGACTGTTCTACTTCGGCGAGAGCGTGCTCTATCCGGAGTATCGCGGCCGTAAAATCGGACACGCATTTTTTGATCATCGCGAGGCGCAGGCCCGAAAATGCGGCGCGACAGCCGCAACCTTCGCAGCCGTCCTTCGTCCAGAGACGCATCCGAAAAAGCCTGAGGGTTACGCGCCTCTCGACGCTTTCTGGATGAAACGAGGATACAGGCCGGTCGCAAACATGACGACGCAGCTCGCATGGCCTGAGCAGGGAGAGAGCGAAGCGAGCGTCAAGACAATGCAGTACTGGCGGCGGGACCTTTGAGCTTCATTATCGCAGCGGCGCAATATCCCATCGATGAGTTTTCGTCGTGGGAGGGCTACGTCCGAAAACTTGATCTTTGGCTGGGAGACGCCGTCAGGAACGGCGCTGGCCTGGCGATGTTTCCGGAATATGGGGCCATGGAGCTGGCGTCCCTTGATCCCAGGACGCGCGGCGATCTCTCTGAATCGCTCGAGTACGTCGCATCGCTCACGCCGCGGATCGACGAGTTGCACTCTGATCTGGCCCGAAAGCATGGGATTTACATTCTCGGATCCAGCGCGCCGGTGCGACGGGGAGATGGACGTATCGTCAACAGATCGCGCCTGTTCGGGCCGTCGGGGCGGTTCGGATGGCAGGATAAGTGCGTTATGACCCGTTTCGAACGGGAGACCTGGGGCATATCCGCTGGCGACAGACTGACCGTATTCGACACCCGCCTCGGCCGTATCGGGATACTGATCTGCTATGACGTGGAGTTTCCGCTCCTGGCGCGTCGTCTGTGCGAAGCGGGCGCAGATCTGCTGCTGGCTCCCTCCTGCACAGATACGCTTCATGGATATTGGCGCGTGCGTCTGGCATGTCAGGCGCGGGCGCTGGAAAATCAGCGCTATGTGGCGCAGTCCGTCACAGTCGGCGATGCGTCATGGTCCCCCGCCGTTGACGTCAATCGAGGCGCAGCAGGAATATTTGGTCCGCCTGACGGAGAGTTTCCCGACGACGGAGTTTGCCGGATCGGAACCCCGGACCAGCCCGGTTGGATTTCAGGCCGGATTGATGTCGAGATGACAAGCCGTCTTCAGAGACAGGGCGCCGTTCTGAATTTCAGAGACTGGTCGGATACGGAAAAAAGTCCGCTTCTGAAGGCGGTTGAGCAAACGCTCGTGTGACCATCAGTCGATCAGAGTGAAGCCGTGCAAAGCTTGCCGGCGGGGACTTGTCTTTGAGGGGCGCCTTCAGACCTTTTCAATGCCACCCAATGTCTGACAGACGGCCGCTACTCCCGATCCCGGGGCGACTGGTGGGCGGTGACGGGATCGAACCGCCGACCCTCTCGGTGTAAACGAGATGCTCTGCCAGCTGAGCTAACCGCCCTGAGGTCAGCGATGTCCTTATAGCGGCTGGCCCGGCATAAAGGAAAGCCCCGCCCCCACAACAGGCAGACACCCGGGCGGAACGCCGGCTCACCATCGTCGCTGGCGGCGCCAGATATAGGCCTCAACAATCTCGGGAGACGGACCGGATGTAAAACCGTAGCCCGCCTCGAGCATGAGGAAGGCTGCTCCAGCCGACGGGCCATGAATCAGCCGCCACCAGCGCATCGCTTCAGTGGCCGATGCGAAGGCCGCCCACCCAGGCGAATACATCAACCCTGCAGACCCTGCGTCAGGTCTGCCGCTGAGAAACGATCCGGACAACTGGTATGCGACCCCGGTGTCCGACAGAGACGCGAGCCAGCGCCTCGCTCCCGGTGATTGGCGGGCGGCCGCCTCGGCGAACGCAATGCTGAGCGCATCGAAGACCGGATACGCCACTCCGGGGGAGAAGGCGCCTTGATAGCTGCGGATTTCAGGTCCAGGCCATGCGCCGCCCTCCGACCAGGCGATCAGTAGCGCAGCGCCGGGATCGTACATGACGCCCTGACTGAAGGAGGCTGATGCCGGATCGATCGCGAGAGGACCAAACGCAGACCCTGCCTGCTCGTCCGGAGACGGCGGCTGAGCGCCGCCCTCGTACTGAGAAAGAGCCAGACGCCAGGGCGCAACCTGCTCCACGGGGGTCTCTTCCTGCTCCGTCGCCGCATCGGCGACCGCTTCGCCTACCGTAGGGGAAACTGCAGCATCCTGAGCGTGTGCGTTCGCGGACTCATCCAGCGAAACGACAAGACATCCAAGGATTATCGCGAGAAACCGCCGCACATGCGTCCCCTTCAACCGCCTTATCCCTGCAAGCGGCGAGCCATGACAATCCGACGCCAGCCCCTCAGAGCTGCGGCCGTCGCGACCCCAGCAGGCCCGACCGCCGGCGGAAAACCGCCCCCCCATTCATCAAACGTTAGCGAGCAAAGGTTAATGTCAGCAGTTATCCCATTTCGGCGCAACGCCGAAGCGCCCAGATAGAAATTTGCAGACGCATGCCGCCGGTTTCGTCGCAAACTGAAGATGGAGGCCACTATGTACGGAATGGTCCATCGCGCAGCCAGGGAGCTCGCCATCCTTCGCCATGGCGAGAGCAAATGGAACGCCATCGCTGAAACCGCCGGCGTATCGGAACGGGAATTCATCAGCGCAGAAGTGTTCACCGACGCCGTCACCATCTCCATCGTCAGCGCCGTAGCGGATGCCGACGGCTCGCCGATCGACAGAACCTTACTGGAACTTGGCCGGCACTGGATCGATTTTGCAGGTCGAAGCGCCTACTCGAACGTGATGTCTATGGCGGGGGACACTCTTCCGGATTTCTGCAGGAACCTTGATCGGATGCACACGTCGATCCAGGCGACGATGCCAGACGCGATCATGCCCTCCTTCGAGGTCGAAGCCCAGGATGAAGCCGGCCTCACCCTGATCTACAGATCACAGCGAACCGGACTTGAGACGTTCGTTCAGGGCCTCCTGGAAGGACTGATGGAACGCTTCAAGGTTGAAGGCACGGTCGCCCGAGTGGATGACAGTCATCCCATCCGGTTTCGGCTGACCTACAAGTCCGCCTGACCGATCGGCGATGTCTCCGATCCTCAGCCTCTCTCCCGACGAGATCAGCGGCCTGTTTCCAGGTTATTTCCGGCTGAACAGGGAAGGGATGATCGAGGCGGTCGGTCCCGTTCTGACGCGCCGAACGCGGGACAGTTTCATCGGGCGTCCTTTCATGTCATGTGTTGAGGTCACGCGTCCGAGAGGAATCTCGACCTTCGCGGACCTGCAGACATGTCGCGGCCAGCTCATCATCCGTTGTCCGGATGCTGCCGGGATCGTGCTCAAGGGAGTGGTTCTTCAGCGCGACGACACCATCTATATCTGCGCCGGGCTGTCAGTAGACGTTTCGGGTCAATCTTCGGGGTCCTACCGGTTCGAAGACTTTTCAATGGCGGACAGCACCCTTGAGACCTTCCTCGCAGCGGACCTCAGACGCAACCTTCTGATCGAAGCCCAGGAGCTCGCCACAAGCCTGACCGAAGCCCGCAACCGGGCGGAAGCGGCCGATAAGGCCAAATCGCGCTTCCTCGCGGATGTCAGCCATGAGATCCGCACCCCGCTAAACGGGATTATCGGCATCGCAGACGTGATGGCGCATGGCGAACTGAGCTCGGAACAGGCGGGACGTCTGAGGCTCATCCGGTCCTCAGGACGAACACTGGAGCGGCTTCTCAACGATCTCCTCGACCTTGCGAAACTTGAGAATAACCGCCTTCAGCTGGAGCCTGTCCGATTTGATCTGATCGCCGAGATCCGCGACACGCTGGGACCCGTTGAAGCCCTGGCGCGGGTTCGGGGCCTCGATTTTATATTCAACCTGGAGTCGATGAGTCAGGATCATGTCGTCGCTGACCCGATCCGGCTGCGTCAGGTGCTGTCCAATCTTGGATTCAACGCGGTCAAATTCACCCAGAAGGGATCCATCTCGGTGTCTGTCGCCCGTACCGGCGATAAAGTGGAGATTTCGATCACGGATACCGGCCCCGGCCTGACCGATGACGCCATGTCGCGCCTGTTCGGACGTTTCGAACAGGCCGACAATGACGTCTCGAAACGTTATGGCGGGTCAGGACTCGGACTGACGCTGAGCCGAGAATTCGCCCGCCTGATGGGCGGCGACCTGACAGTGTCGTCAAGCCTGGGAAAGGGAAGCCGCTTCACAGTCACTCTTCCGCTTCCCCCGGCGCCCCCTGTGATGACCGCGCCCGCCTCCCCTCCGCCCCGGGGAACCATTCGACCGACTGCAGGAGCGGGAATCAGAGGCCTTGTGGTCGACGACAATCCGACCAACCTTGAGATCCTTCGTGTGATGTTTGACGCCTTCGGGATCGAAATTGACTTCGCAGACGGCGGACGCGCGGGGGTCGAAGCCTGGGAGAAGAACCGGTACAATCTTATCCTTATGGACCTTCAGATGCCCGACATGAACGGGCTCGACGCCGTTCGCATGGTCCGGCGACTGGAAGCCGGCTGGGAGCCAGGCGAAGAGAGAACCCGCATCCTCATGGTGTCGGCCGACGCCACGGAGGAAGCCATAGCCGAGAGCCTGGCGGCCGGCGCAGACGGTCATCTGGCGAAGCCGCTGAGGCCAGAAAGTCTTTTCCGTGCGGTCTGGTCTCTGTTCTGAGCCTGAACGGCGCCCTACAAGCCTCGTCGCGAAGCGACGGAGGACCCCATGCGAATCAAGGCGTGTCTGATCGCCATTTCGGGATTGTGTGCAGCCGCATGCTCAGCCGGACCTGAGCCCCTGAAAAGGCCGATTGTCCTCGCATCCTGGAACCTTGAACATCTGGCGGAAGCCGACGGGTCCGGGTGTCGTCCACGGACAGAGGCGGACTACGCAGCCCTGAGAGACCGTCTGCAGTTGCTCTCAGCGGACATCATCGCCTTCCAGGAAGTCGAGAACCTGGCCGCCGCCCGACGCGTCTTTGATCCTGATGTATACGACATCGTGATTGAGGAACGCCCAGGGTCGAGGGGAAAGCCTGGCTGCAACGGCCGTCCAGGATTGTTTCTCAACCGGCAGGCTGTGGGGTTCGCGGTTAAAAAGAACATTGAGATTGAACGCAGACCCGACGTCGTGGACCTTCAGCTTGGAGATCCGAACCTCAGATCAGGGGTCGAGATCGTTGTGACGGAGGCAGACGGACGGAAGCTGACCCTGCTCGCCGTCCACCTCAAGTCAGGTTGCGCATCAGGAGAGGCGTCAAGCGCCTGCGAAACCCTTCGCCGTCAGACTGAGGCTCTGCGCTCCTGGGTTCAGAGCCGCGCGGGCGCGAGCGAAACAGTTGCCGTTATGGGTGACTTCAATCGACGCCTGAGCCGACCTGGAGATCGCCTCTGGAGCCTTCTGGACTCCCCGGGAGCTCCTGGCGATCTCAGCCTCGCAGCGGGCGAACGAAAGGCGCAGTGTGATCCCAAATACAGCGAGTTCATCGATCACATCGCGCTCGATGCTCGCCTGGAGGCCTCAGCGGCGACCTTTCAGGAGGCGCTGTATGCCGGCGAAAGGCTATCGGATCATTGCCCGATCCTGGTGACGATAACGCCCTGAGCGGGCGAATGATCCGCGCCGCCCAATCCCTGTCGTAACCCCGCTTCACACATGCGTGATCTGCCGGATGAGCGGCGGGAATAATCGCAGATCATTCGTGTGGACGTTGACCGGGTCCCCCTCGGAGGTGCAGGAAACGGGCAGGTTTCCTAATTGAGGTCAAACGGGATGAAAGCGATCGTCGCGTCCACTCCGCCTGTTCCCCGTGCGCTCGCTTTCTCGACCGCGCTTCTCCCTCTCCTTGCGGCGGGCGTTCTGGCGCCGGAGGCTGCGGGGCAGCAGCCTGCGTCCGGATCAGCGGTCGAACAGACCCGTTCAGAGCCTCAGGCGACCGCTGGCGCCGCTCAGGTTTTCGAAGCCGCTTTTTTCAGAACGTACAATCCCGTCACAGCTGCGGACATGGTCGTCCGGGTTCCGGGCTTCGAAATCATCGATGGCGAGGACCGCCGGGGGTTCGGCGCGACGGCAGGAAACGTCCTTGTCAATGGAGAACGGCCAAGCTCCAAAACATCCATATCCGATCAGCTCAAGCGCATCCCTGCTGAGTCAGTGCTTCGTCTTGAACTGATCTCCGGCAGTTCCGGGTCGGCGGACGCACGGGGACAATCGAGGCTCGTGAATGTCATTCTGAAGCCGGCGAGCTCCGGCTCCAGTCCGCTGACATGGGTCGCAGGCGTCCGGAATCTGCAGTATTCAGACCGTCTGGGTTACACTCTTCAGCTCTCGAAATCCTTCAGTCTTGCGAAGGATCTTGAACTGTCCGTCGACATTCAGGCGCCCAATATTCGGGGACGCACTGTCTCGACGGAGATTGTTCGCGCCGCCAACGGCGGCCTCATCGAGTACCGCCAGCAGTTCCAGCAACCGAACTTCAACGGCGTACAGGCGGCGGCGAACCTCAAATGGCGCGCCAGCCCGTCCGACAGGCTCAGCTTCAACGCCCTCGTGACGCCGACGGACAATTCGAACGGGATCGCCTCA
>JAGWYJ010000063.1 GCA_018969425.1 Alphaproteobacteria bacterium
GCGGGTCTCATACTTTAATAAGGTGGCCATCTTCACTGGCCTCTTTCAGCCCCGTCTCGACCAGAAACGACATCCCCACGCAAGGAATGAACTTAGAGGCCTTGCCTCCCGGGCTGCCTCGCGAACAGGATAGGCTTCAACAAGCAGACTTGGTGATCGCATGACCCCGCAAGACTACGCCAGCCTCGACGGCCTCGCCCTCGCTGCAGCCATTCGGAAGGGGGAGACCACAGCCCTCGAGGCAGTCGATGCGGCGATCGCCATCATCGAGCGCCTCAATCCCATCCTGAATGCGGTGGTTCATTCGGCCTTCGAGGAGGCTCGCGCAATAGCTCGCGGCTCCCTTCCCGAGGGGCCGTTCCGAGGGACGCCGTTCCTGATCAAGGACCTGGCCATGCCGGTCGCCGGCTGGCCTCGCACCTCCGGAAGTCGGTTCGCTCGTCATATGGTCGATCAGAAGGATGGCGGCCTTACGGCCCGCTATCGGCGCTCCGGAGTTATCCCTCTGGGCAAGACCAACACCCCGGAATACGGCATTACGGGAACAACCGAGAGCGCCCTTCTGGGTCCCTGTCGTAATCCGTGGAATCCGAACCACATCGCCGGGGGCTCGTCAGGCGGATCCGCCGCGGCGGTCGCCTCGGGCATGGTTCCCCTCGCCCACGCCAGCGACGGTCTCGGGTCCATTCGCATACCGGCCGCCTGTTGCGGGCTGGTGGGGCTGAAGGTCACGCGCGATCGCGTTCCAAATCTCCCTGACGGATACGACTATGCGGCCGGCTTTGTGGTTGATCATGTGGTCACCCGGACGGTGCGCGACAGCGCGGCTATGCTGGATGCGACAGATACCCCTGAGCCGGACAGCCCGTATCCTGCGCCGCCAAAGTCTGGTCCTTTCCTGGACGAGGTCGGCCGGTCACCCGGACGACTGCGCATTTCCTGGTCACCCGAGACGCCGTCGGGCCGGCCGGTGGACCCGCAGATCCAGGCGGCCCTGGAGCGCACCGCCGATCTCCTGCGACGCCTCGGTCATGATGTGGTTGAAGAAGGGCTCGGCATCGACTATCGAGCGCTCTACGCCGCCAGAGGTCCGGTCTCCGGCGCCAATTTCGCCGCCGGCATGGCGCGGCTTATCCAGGAGATCGGCCGCGAGCCTGAGCCCGATGAGCTCGAACCGCTCACCTGGGCCGCACTGAAGGCAGGACGTCAGGTCACCGGCGAGATGGCTCTTCGGTCGCTGCAGGAGCTTCGTATCCTCAACCGGGCCACCCTTTCCTTCTTTCGCGAGCGCGACATCTATCTGACCCCGGTGCTGGGAACGCCGGTTCCCCTTGTCGGGCACATAGATCCGGTCGGCCTCGAGCCCCGCGAAGTGGGTCGGCGTCAGGGTCAGGCCTTCCCGTTCACCCCACCGTTCAACTTCTCAGGTCAACCCTCTCTCTCCCTTCCCCTGGAGACGACCGCTGACGGCCTGCCGATCGGTATGATGTTCACCGCGCGCTATGCTGACGAAGCCACACTCTTTCGTCTGGCAGGACAGCTGGAAAAAGAAGCGCCCTGGGCGAGACGACGGCCCATACTCTGGGCATAGGTCGGCCGCGGGCATTCAAGCCCTCGCCAGCGTCTCCCTTAAAGGAGGCTCCTGCGCGCGCCCGCTTCGCCCGTGAGGCCGCAACTGTCGGATGGCCGCCGGAACCCCGCGCGCCCCCCGAACCTTCGCGGACTGCAGCGCCTCGATGGGTCTTGTGTCCGACACGTCCCCCCTGCATCGCAATGGTTTGCGGAGGGTAATCAACCTAACGTCGCGACGGCTGGCGGAACCAATCCAACAGGAGGCTGGCCAAAAGCCTTACCGAGGCGGCGCCGTAATCGGCCTCGCATCCTCCCACCGGTAGGGCAGCACGTCAGGCTTTACCTGAACTTCCGTGGTGAACTTCAGAGGATATTTTCCTCCGCTGGGATAGACCAGCTCGACGAAGTAAGCCGTGTAACCGCTGGCCGGCTTAAGCGCATCTCCCACATAGCTTCCATCGGCCTGCGCAGTCAGGCGCGTGCTGGTGAACGCTTTACCGATCGTGTCGACGCGAAAGTCGCGCTCCTTCGGGTTGTTCGCCTGCCAGAGCAGAACCTCGGAAGGCTTGCCTTCAGGTCTCACAACAATCGCCCCGTCATCCCGAACGGTCCACGCATAGTCTGGTATCGCCCGATTGTTGAGGATCGCATCATGAAAGGCGGTGATGCTCTCCATGATATCTGTCCCGGCGGTGGAATGCTTCGAGTTCGGGATCATGCGCAGTCGCTTCGGAGAGGCGACCTTCGAATACCCGTAGCGCGTATTGTCCGGCGGGAAGTACTCGTCCCCGACGGCGTTGATCACGTATTTCGGGATCTTCATCGTTTCCCTATCCTGATAGTTCAGCGGGTCTTCGATGAGGTTCACGCCATCCAGCGCAGGCTTGCCGATCTGATCAGGAATAAGGCCTGCGTCGACATAATCCTGGAGCGCTGGCGAGAAATACCCCAGCGCACGCCAATGATGGATGGTGGTTTCGTTAACGCCCAGGACGTTGATCACGATCGGAACAATTCCAACCACGCGCTTATCGACCGCGCCCACCAGCCAGGTGGTCCAGCCGCGCTTGGATCCGCCCGCCACGACGAAACCGTCAATGCTCAGCTTGCCGTCTGTGTCGGACTTGATGAACTCCTGCACCGCAGTCATCGCCTGGGTCCCGCTCTTGACCATCGGAAGACGCACCAGCGCCTCGGGATCCTGCGCGGTCGCATAACGCGCCTGCAGGAAGGCGATGATCTCATCCTCGACACGAGCCTTACGGAGCGGATCCCCGGCGAAGGTCAGAGGCTGGTTCGGAACGTCGTTCAGCTCGACCACGACGGACTGGGTATCGACCGCCATCTGCGCAAAACGATCTGCGGGTTTTGTGGGCGCGGGATCGTCCTTATCGCCGCCTGTGATGTAGAGGAACGCCTTGGTATGGGCGACAGTGTCGGGGATGACGACGGTCATCCAGTGCTTCCAGACCCTGTCGTCAACATCTTTCGGTCCCCAGGTCTGAGAGGTCATCTGCAGGATAGCGCATCGATACCCGTCCCCTTTGCACGTTCCGATGACACGAACGGCGTAACTTGGATCGGGCTTCGCCACATAGGCGTCCAGAGCATTAGGCGGCGCCGCAGAGGCAGGGGCCGCAGCCAGCGCAAGAGCTGCGAGCAGCCCCCTGAAAACCTTCAGACGCGTCATCGCCCAAACCTCCCGATCTATTCGCCTTACCGGCCTGGGGGTCGCCGGTCCGAGCCCTGAAAGACGCCGGTGCGCGCGTCGTTCACCGATACGACGATAGCTTATCTGGATGCGGAAACAATGCGCCGGAGCCCTCCCGAGATCGCCCAAGGACGGCCGATCACGCAGCTCTGCAGATCCCGAAAGCCTTCTAAGGCCGCCTACCAGCGTTCTTTGAGCTGGGATACATGATCCCCCGGCGCCTCTGGAACCGTTCGATCCTTCCCCTCACGCTGTCCCGGACGACCCTCAAGGCGTGAAGCTGTCACAGAGACTTGAGCTATTGCCCGGAACATTTAACGTATCGCGAAGTCCCCCACGCGCATGTTCCTGACGAACGGCTGCGCCTACATTCAGGGAGCCTGTCACATGTCCAGCCAGCCCGCTTCCGGTGCGTTCGCGCGGAGCGCCCTTCTCCTCGCGGGACTGCAGGCCGGCGTGCTCTGGCTGTGCCACCAGGCGCTCGAGACAGATCCGTGGCCGGAGATAGACCGAGGCGTCTTTGGCACAATCTACCTGGTCTTCGTGTTTGTCCCTTTAACTCTGCTCCTTCTATGGACCCATCGCACCCGGGTGACGCTCTGGGTCAGCGCAGGGGCGATCGGGCTGTTCCTGGTGGGGGCTGGGTGGCGCGCCTTCAGTGGCGGGTCGCCGGGTCTTGAGACCGGCCCTATCGAGGATGACAGGGTTCTCAACTTTCTCGCCGCCTGGATACCGGCGTGGGTCATTCTGGTTCCGTTTCTTCGCGCCTGCCTGGAGAGCGGGAGATTGAACGCTCCCTATCCGGTTCTGTTCCGAAGTGCGTGGCGCACGTGTCTGACCCTCCTTGAGGCGCTTCTGTTCACGGGAGTGTTCTGGTTGCTGATCCTGCTTTGCGGGATGCTGTTTCAGACCCTCGGGATCGAGAACGTCAGGACCGTCATCAACGATCCGCGCTTCGTTTATCCCGCATGGACCCTGGCGTTCGCCACAGCGACCCAGATTATCGGCGCCAGCGACCGTTTCATCGATGGCGTCCTGGATCAGGTTTTCGGTCTCCTGAAATGGCTCCTCCCTCTGGCGGCCCTGATCGTCACAGCCTTCACAGCTGTCCTGATCTCAAAGCTTCCCACTCTGCTGAATAGCGGGGAGCGCGTCATCGACAGCTGGGTCCTCATTGCCCTTATCGCCATGACGCTGCTGCTGTTCAACGCGGCGCTTCGGGAAGGCGAGCGAGATCCTGGCTATGGGCCGTGGCTCAAGCGCGCGCTGCGCCTCGCTCCGCCTCTGCTGGTGATTGTCGCTGTCACGGCGCTCTACTCGCTCAGTGTCCGCGTGACGGATCTCGGGCTGACCCCGCCGCGTTTCTGGGGCCTTTTTGTCGCGACTTTCGCACTGATCTTTTCGCTCGGCTACGCGTGGGCGAGCCTGAGGGAAAGCCCGTGGATGGGAGGGGTGCGACGGATCAATCCCCTCGTGGCGTTGCTGGCCATGATCAGCCTTCTCCTGAGCCTGACGCCTGTGGCCGATCCGCTGCGCCTGAGTATCGCCAGCCAGCTCGAGCGAGCGGTGCGCTCGTCCTCCCCAGAAGCTGTCGACGGCGCGCTCAGATTTCTTCGCTTCAGTGCAGGCGCGGCGGGTCGAGACGCCCTTGAGACACTCGTTCGGGGGACTGCGCGCGGGATCGCGCCGGAGCGACTTGAGGCTCTCCGGCAGGAAGCCGAACGGATTGCAGAGCAAGAGATAGATCAGAGGGATCCGGTTGCTGACCCCGAGGCGACGCCTGCGCGCTACCGGGCATGGAAAGAGAGGATGAGGATCATCCCTCAGAACGCCGAGATCGATCCTTCCCTTGAAGCGGCGATCTCTGAGGCGTTTATGCTGTCTGCATCGATGCTGGACCCACCTGAGCCAGCCTCGGCGCCACAGCTTGTGTTTGTGGACCTTGACGGGGACGATGTAGCCGAAGCCCTTCTTCTGACTGGATCTCTGCAAGGTGAACCGCGGCATCTGCGGGACTACACGATCTTTCGGCTTGCTGACGGCGTCTGGACGCGCTGGTCCTCCGGCCCATGGCTGTGAAAGGGTGAGGCGGAGTTGGCCGCAAACTCTCTGGGATCGTTCAGGGACCATCTCTCTTCTGAAGGAGCTCGTGCTGTTGGGGACCAACCTGCAGTCCGGCTATGACTGCGAAAAATCTGACGGCTGCTGATTCCTGTTCCGAGATGTGAAAACGCCAGGCGACGCCGCACCGTGAGCGTTTCAGGCGTTTCGTCAGGCGGAGTTCTTGGGACGATCGGACAGGACAACTCACGTCGGAGCCCATCGGACCAGACGCGACTCTGCGGAATGTCATCAGCTCAAAGCACTGCTCTGGAGATCGATCCGGTTCAATGCCCGAGGGAGATTGCATATTGCGTAAAACCGGTACGGGTCGCGATCCTGTCATAGAGTCGTATGGCTCGTACATTGGTATGGTGGGTTAGCCAGTAGACCCTGCCCGATCCCTGCGTTTGGGCTTGGGCGACGGCATAAGCGATAAGCGCACGGTCGACGCCCGACCCTCGCGTCGTCTCCTTCACTTAGAAATCCTGCAGATAGCAGGTGCCAGAATTGCCCCAGCACGTGCGATGACAGATGAAGTGAACAAGTCCAACGGCTGCATGCGTGCTATCGTCAATCCTCGCGATTGCACCGTGCACGGACTCAGTCGGGTCGAGCAAACGCGCCCATGTTAAGGCGTGAACGGCCTCAGAGTGTGAAACCTCGTAAAACGTCTGATAGGCTCCCCACAATCGCCGCCAGTCCATCTCGTCGACCGGTTGGAGCGGCGCTATCGTGACGGAAGGGGCCGCTTTGTTCATGAGACGCTCCAAGGCCCGCCTGGCGTCAGCCGCTCCGATTGCCAGCGCAACGGCAAGGAGCCCTTCGACGCCGAGGAAAACTGCCGGCAGGCGGCTTGGCCCGAGAGCAGAACAAACAAAGCTGAAACCAGGGCCCCGACAATCGCGTGGAACGACCGAAATCATACGACGACCCTGTGAGTGATCTGCATCGACACTTTACGGCGGATGCCGATCGCATCCGATCGGACCGTCAGGGCGGGTCTGGCGCGGATTTTGATGTTCAGGCACTCGGAAGCGCTTCAACCACTCGCGCCCCCCCCATGCCCGCTGATAGCTGGGGTCAGGAGCAGCACAGTCTGACAGCTCGCCAGGTCCCGGAAGCGTCCCTCGAAAGACGGGTTTGCCCCACGCAGTGATGAGGTCTC
>JAGWYJ010000064.1 GCA_018969425.1 Alphaproteobacteria bacterium
AGCGCAGACGGCGAAGGGTATGCGCAGGCTGTCTCCGTCGCCGCTGACATGGGCGGGAGCGGTTTCAAGAAGGATATCGAGGACAAGCTTCGGATATTGGCGGAGGTTATCGCCCGTTCCGCTCCGAGCGGTCCGGTTGAGGACGCCGTATCGTGAGCCCCTATGTCTCCGTTGTACGAAGCGTCGGCGGTTATCTTCCGGTCCGGAGCCTCACCAATGAAGACCTCGGACGAATGGTGCAGACAAGCGATGAATGGATTGTCGAACGAACAGGGATCCGTCGCCGCCATATCGCAGCAGATGGTGAGACGACATCCGATCTGGCTGTCGAAGCCTCGAAGCGCGCTCTTGAATCGGCGGGCCTCAAGCCATCGGATATCGATCTGATCGTCCTTGCGACCGCGACCCCGGACTACACCTTTCCCTCAACTGCAACGGTCGTTCAGGGGGCGCTGGGCATTACGCATGGCGCGGCCTTTGACGTTCACGCTGTCTGTTCGGGTTTCATCTACGCCCTGTCCATGGCCGACAATTGTCTGGTGCGCGGCCAGTTTGAACGAGCTCTCGTCATCGGCGCGGAGACGTTTTCGAGGATCATCGACTGGTCAGACAGGACGACGTGCGTTCTTTTCGGCGACGGAGCAGGGGCGGTCGTTCTCGAACGGCGTCCGGTCGGGGAGGCTGACGGGCGCGGGGTCATGGCTGTCCATCTCAGATCGGACGGCCGTTATCGGGATCTTCTCTACGTTGACGGCGGTCCCTCGACGACCCGAACGGTCGGCCATCTCAGGATGCAGGGCAATCAGGTCTTCCGTCATGCCGTGACCAAGATCGCCGAGAGCGTGCGGGAGACCCTCGCTGCGGCCCAGGTGGACATCTCCGAGGTCGACTGGTTTGTGCCGCACCAGGCGAACCAGCGAATTCTGTCTGCGGTGGCCGAGCGTCTCGGCCTGCCGGAGGCGCGGATCGTGTCGACGGTCGCCGACCACGGAAACACCTCGGCAGCCTCAGTTCCTCTCGCTCTGGATGTCGCCATTCGGGATGGACGGATCCGACCCGGACAGCTTGTGCTCCTTGAGGCCATAGGAGGCGGGCTTACATGGGGATCCGCGCTCATTCGCATTTAATTAACAAAGCGTAAGCGAATGAAGTCATTGAAGATATGACACGTTCGAGACTTAACAGCGGGGACAGCCTCGGTTACTCTGAAGCTTGGGAACGGAGTCGTACGATGCAGGAAAAGACGCTGACGCGGGCCGATATCGTGGACGCGCTGGTGAGCAAGGTCGGGCTCACAAAGCAGGACTCCAGCGATTTTCTTGAGCGGGTCCTTGAGCTGGTCTGCCTGGAGCTGGAGGGCCAGAAGGACGTCAAACTGGCTCGGTTTGGAAACTTCGTCGTCCGATCCAAGCGCGCGAGGACCGGACGGAATCCCAAAACGGGTCAGGAGGCGCCGATTACGGCACGGCGCGTGGTCTCTTTCAAGCCTTCTCCGCTGCTGAGGCAGCGCGTGGAGAAGGCTCAGATCGAGCGCGCTGAGGCATGACGCGTTCGTCCTCTTCCAGGACTGAGGAGGTCGCCCCCTCGTCCAGAAAAGCTCCCGAGGCCTTTCGCAGCATTGGCGAGGCCGCCGCTGAGCTGGGTCTTGCGTCTCATGTTCTGCGGTTCTGGGAGACGCGTTTTTCTGCGCTTCGACCCATGAAGCGCTCGGATGGTCGGCGCTTTTACCGTCCGGAGGACATGGAGCTCCTGCGCCGACTCAAGTACCTTCTCCACGAGCGTGGATTGACGATTCGCGGAGCCCTTCAGGAGCTGGAAGGCGGCGGGTCGGCGGAGGGTCCGGACTTGGCGCTCGAGCCGGTGACGGATGGGGCGGGTGTGTCGGTGAAAGAGCTTCAGGACGCTGTCAGACTTGCGGTCGAGCGCGGCGATTTTCGTCTTGAAGAGGAGCGGGCGGACGCTCGTGTGAGGCTTGAAGCGCTCCTTGAAGAGCTCAGCGGGCTCAAGGCCCGCCTTGACAAGGTCCGTTCCGGCGCCTGAGGCGGGACGACGTGACGAAGGGCCACAGACGGTCCGTTCACCCTGTATTGCGATTATCCTCCAGCCTGCTAATAACCCTCAAACCTGTCGGAGCGTGGCGCAGCCCGGTTAGCGCACCAGTCTGGGGGACTGGGGGTCGTGGGTTCGAATCCCGCCGCTCCGACCAATCGTTTCAGGGGTGCCGGCCCCTCAGCAATCGCGAAGAGATACGCTGCGTCTCCAGGCCACATTCGACTGGCTCCCGCTGCAATTCTGTCTGAGAGATGATCCCTTAAGCCTCCAGCAGTTTGGAGGCTTCAGGGAACCTTTGGAGCCTAGTCTGCGTCCTGACGATAGTCGACGGTCACACCTTCGAAAGCGGTTGCGACGTTTGGACCAAGGCCTTTGGGGGTCTTGTCCGGACCGAGACTGGTCTTCAGCTGGGCGACGGTGAAGTGCTGGATCACTCTCCATCCTGTCCGGGTGTCAAGATCGGAGGCTGAGCAGCCGTCCTGTGCGAGGGCGAAGAGCCGCTCAGGAATCGGCAGTCCGATCTGTTTGGCCACCGCCACAAGATCGTTTCCTCCGCGGATGGCCAGGCACGTGTCTGAAAAGGCGTTGTGCCCCATGTTGTCGATCATCACGTAGCGTTTCGGCGACTTCAGGCGCGTGAAGGCGGCTTCCAGCGTCGCAGGAGGAATGGCGATGTCCTTGACCCCCGATATGATCATCGTCGGTGTCGTGGACGAGATCTCTCCCTGAGGGGGCACAGGCGCCCATCCGATGATGGTCCCGATGCGAGGATTATTGAGCTCGCCGAACATCGTGCCGCCGCCGGCTGAATGGCCGATTGCGCCAATTCGGGCGGGATCGATCACGTTGTGCAGGCGGCTCTCCGGATCGGCCGTTTCCTTTTCCAGTCGCTCGATTGTCGCGGCGACCGCTTTCGCCACGCTCTCTCTGCGTCGCGTCATGTCTCCGCCTGGGCGCGCCCCGAACTGGGACGAAAAACCGTATTCCGTGTAATCCGTCGAGGCGACCACGAAACCCCACGAGGCCACGCCGGACAGTATGATCCCGTGCATTCCGCGCCACCCGCCGGCGCCGTGCGAGAAGACGACCAGAGGATAACGTCCGCCATCCGCCGCCGGAGCGTCGCGCCGGGCGGGAATGGTCTGGGACAGATCGACCGTTTCCGGGATCTTGAGCATGGAGAGCATGGGCCCGGGGATCGGGTCGGTCTGCTTATAGATGTCTGCGGGAAGTCGGTTTGAAGACCCCTTTTCCGCAGGGTAATAGATCTCCACGGACCGATCCGCGAGGCGCAGTGTGGTCACGCCGACTTCATAGGGGCCCATGTCGGCGAATATCGGCTTATCAGCCGATGAGGCGTCTAGGGCGCCCTGCGTTCCTGCGCACGCCGCCAGGAGGACGGAGCAGATCCCGGCCAGAACAGCCGATCTGAGTTTTGGGAGCGGAAGCATGGCGTCAACCTCCTTCAGGAATGTTTGATCGGTCGGTTTACGCTTAAAACACGCTGTCGGATGTTCGGTTCGAAGCCCCGTTATCGGGGTTCCGGCGGGCGGACTTGTTCTTGCTCCTTTCGAGTTCTAAGGGTTACGCCCGGGATCGGTTGTAATTGGTCTCGTCCCGGTCCAGTCGGCGGAATAAGACCTTGATTAACGATAACTCCCAGGTTGCAGCTTCTGCCTCGCCCCGTCTTTCGGTGATTATCTCCTGCTATAATTACGAAGCGTTTCTGGGAGCAGCGATCGACAGCGTTTTGTCTCAGGGCGTTCCGGTTGAACTCATTGTCGTCGATAACGGGTCGACGGACGGTTCCAGGTCTGTGCTTCTTCGCTACGCCAACGCCATCATTCCCGTCCTTCTGGACTCTAATCGCGGGCAGGGCGGCGGTTTGAATGCGGGCTATGAGCGCGCATCAGGCGATCTGGTTTTGTTTCTGGACGCCGATGACTTCCTGCTTCCGGGGGCGGTGAGATCCATCCTCGATAATCATCGGACGGATGTGGGCGTTTATCACTACCGCATGAGATATGCGGACGAGGAGGGTAAGCTCTCCGGTCTTCACCCCCCTGCTGAGCTTCCTCTGGCTGAGGGAGACATCTCGCATCAGCTCCGTTTCAACGGTCGTTATATCACGACCGTCACATCGGGGCTGGTGTTTTCACGGGAGGCTCTTCAGCGCGTGATGCCGATTCCGGAGGCGGAGTTTCAGATGGGGGCTGACGGATACCTTGTCGCGACCGTCCCGCTTCACGCCGCCAGCGCCAGTTTCGACGCGGAGGTATCGGCTTATCGATTGCATGCGCGGCAGTTCACCCGGGCGCGGCGGGATTTCGGTCGGCGGTCGCGATGGCGAATGGAGCACGATCTGCAACGCTATGAGGCGATCCGCAGCCATGCCGGGCGTCTTGGCCTTCCCGTGTCGGATCGCCTTGGCGACAGAGATCTTGATCATCTTCAGGAGCGACTTGTTTCGCTGACCTTTGATCCGGCCGCCCACCCTGTCCCGGGCGACAGTCTCTCGGAGCTCAGGCGCCTTGCGCGCGCCATTGATACCCCCGGGATGAGCATGCGCGCTCAGATCGCTCAGAGGGTCTGGTGGGAGGCGATTACCCGTCTGCCGTCCGGATTACGCAAGACGCTTCTCCTGTGGAAGATTGATCCGCCGTCCCGCCCGACCTGGCTGAAGAGTGTCGCCCGGGCGCTTCGAAACCGGATGGGCGTCGCCTTCCGCTGAGCGGTGTCAGAATTTTCCGGACGCCTGGATTGTGTAGGTCATGGTTCCGTCCGGACCTCCTCGGTTGGTGCGCGCCTCCGTCCGCTGGACTACCCCGCTTCGTCGGTCCGGCGTGAAGAATGTCCGGACGCGTTCCTCCACCGGGAAGAATATGTTCCCGTAACCGAAGCGCAGGGTGATCCCTTTGATCGCCGTCGTATCCCAATTCAGGTCGACACGTTCCTCGCCACGGTCCTGGGTGATGGTTTCGAGGCGCTTGAACTCTTCGCGAAGCGCATTGCGAGCGATGCTTATGGAAAATGCCGACTTGAGCTGGGGGAGATCCTGCCGGTAGGAGGCCACATATCCCCAGTCTCTGTTTCCGATATTGAGCGGAGGTGGGCCTCCGGCGGCGCCACCGCTACGGGTGCCGGGTGTGGCGTTGTCACCCGATGAGAATGGTCTCGTCTCGCCGGTCAACGGATCTGTCACGCTGGTTTTCTGATAGGCTCCGTTAAACCGGAACTCCCCTCCCTTGAGCCCGAAACTGTCGAGGGGAAGGGAGGCCCGAAGCTCCACTCCGGTGCGCGTTCCGTCGTCGATATTGCCGTAGGCGTCGTTCGATCCGATGACCACCAGGTCCCGCACGTCCTCGACGGCGTCGTGGAACAGGCCAAGGGTGAAGGCGCCTTTTTTTCCGAAGCGACGATCCCACTCGATCTTTGTCTTCCAGGCTTTTTCCGGTTCAAGTCCCGGATTTCCAACGATGGTTGTCGCATCGATGGAATTAAAGGAGGACGCGAATTCGGAGAAGTCGAGTTGCGCTATGTCCCGTTTGATGCTGGCGCGTAACTCATTGCCCGGGCCGGCCTTCCAGGTGGCGGCGATCTGAGCCTTCGGATAGGTGAATTCCCGTTCCTTCGACGCGTCGCCGGTCTGAGTGATGCGGGACCCCTCGAAGGTAAGCCCGCTTTCGAGGGTCAGCATTTCGGAGAGCGTCCAGACATCCGTCACAAACACCTCGCCTCTCACCTCCTCGACGCGGGTGTCCGCCACGGAGAAGACCACGGGTACAGGCGCAAAGCCCGGCTTCTGATTGGTCAGGCCCAGGGTCGTGTCGCGGAAATTGAATGCTCCCTCTCCGCCGAATTCGAGGGTGTGCGCGTCATTCAGCGTCCAGCTGGCGGAGAGGCGTCCAACTCGTTCGCCGGTCTCTGTTGAGGCGGTCTGTCTTTGCGTATTGGCCAGAGCGGTCGGCAGGAAGGTGTCCAGTTTCTGGGAGAGATCCACGGTGGAGAACGTCGCCAGACCGATGAGTTTGACGTTGAAGACGTCCGAGACGCGGTGCTCCCAGTCGCCGCCGATCTCACCTTTGACGTTGGTGGTGTAGTCCGCGCGGCCGAAGGTCTGGCTCTTGATCGCGCCGCCCGGAAGATAGACGATTGAGGCGATCCCGTTCGAATTGTCCGTCGGCGTCACGAGGGCGTTGAAGCTGAGCCTGTCGGACCGGCTGGCGCGCCATTTGAGGTTCGCCGCCGCCTGCACGCCGTTGAAGTTGGGTTGCTGGAACTGCTGGCGGTACTCGATGAGGCCGCCGCTGGCGGCGCGAACAATTTCCGTCGAGACAGTGCGTCCCCGAATATTGGGCGCCTGAATGTCGACGGACAGTTCAAGATCCTTCGCAAGACTGAAGGATTTCGA
>JAGWYJ010000036.1 GCA_018969425.1 Alphaproteobacteria bacterium
GTGAGAGCGCGCCAACCGGATTGTTCTGGAAGACTGTCAGGAAGGCTGGAGACGAACCGGCCTTCACGCGCGAGACGAGGAAACCGTCCTTGTCGTCAGAGGAGTAACGCGCGCCGGCGGTGAGACGCAGATCATCGGTCACATTCCAGGTCGCCTGCCCGAAAAGGGCCGCCGATTGTGTCTTTTGGGAATAGAAGAAGGTGGAGTTATCTCCAACCAGCAAGGCACGGCCAGGCGCGGGAGGAAACTTGCGATTGCCATGCTCGGCGATCGTCAGAGAGGTTGTGTAGGTCAGACTCTGGGAGAAGAGATAGACCCCAGCAAGGTAGCTGATGGTCTGATCGACCGGCGAAGCGATACGGATTTCTTCGCTCCAGCCCTCAGATCTGAGGGACTGCGAGCCCGTCGCAGTCGCCTGTGGGAGACCGTCAGCCGCCAGCTTCCGGATATCGTCCTTGTAGCCGTTATAGGCGGTGATCGAGGTCAGCGTATGACCGTTCTCCAGATCCCAGTTGAACGAGGCTGACGCCCCGTAGACATCGGTGACGTTGTCGCCCTCATAATCGTCGTCCACGACATGATCGCCGCTGGTGAAGTTTCTGAAAGGCCTTCCGATGGCGGTCGCAGCAGCGAGGAAGCCGCTCGTCGCAATGCCGGTTGAGGCGGTGGGATTGATCTGATCCGCTGTGCAGCAATTGGCGTCGATGCGGGACATATAGCCGATGAAATCCGCTGTCAGCGTATCTGAAGGCTTCCACTGCAGGCGCCCGCGAACGCCCATCTGAGACTGGCCGTTGACATCATCGCCGTCATAAAGGTTCGTCTCATACCCGTCCCGGTCGGAGTACCAGGCCGACACGCGGCCCGCGAGGGTGTCGGATAAGCCGCCGCCGATAAAACCGCTGATTCGCTTCTCGGAGTAATCGCCAAGACCGATAGTGAGGCCCTTCTCCGCCGTCTGGGTCGGAGCGCGGGTGGTGATGTTCACGGCGCCGACAGGCGTGTTGCGACCGTAGAGCGTGCCCTGAGGACCGCGAAGAACCTCGACCGCATTGACATCCTGGAGGTTACCCTGAATGGGCCCGGCGGCGATGATATAGACCCCGTCGATAAAGATACCGACGCTCTGCTCGATGCCCGGGTTGGTTCCCGAGGTTCCGATGCCGCGAATGAACACCGTCGAGTTGCGATTGTTGTTCGACTGCGTGATCGACAGGCTGGGGATCGACTTCGCCAGTTCGGCGACGTTGGCGATCCCGGCCTCCTCGAGATAGTCGCCGCTGACCGCCGACACGGACATCGCGACATCCTGAATGTCCTCGGTTCGCTTGGACGCCGTCACGACGATCGTATCTCGCCGCGTCTCGAGCTGGGCCTCCTGGGCCGTCGCCTCGAGAGGCGCTCCGGCCCCCAGCAAAGCTGCAAGCGATGTGCTCGCAAGCGCACCGAAACGAATTCTGGCGGTCATGCAGTCCCTCCCCTTTTTTGTCCCTCGCCTGCCTCATTTATCCCCCGGATCGGTTTCGACCCGGGCTCGGGGACAGTTTCTATATCCGGAAACAGAGTTCCGCTTCTGATTAGCTTGCAGAGCGCATTCCTTGTCAAGCCGAGCTGCAGCGTGAACCTAAGCCCAAACCCGAAGGAATGCCCGGCCAGCGGCGATCGCCCCGAAACTCGCTTCGACAGAGGAAACGCCTGAAGGCGTCCATGACCGCTGCGCTTCCTTGTGAAGGCAACTCAAATTCGCCCCCTCGCGCGGCGGCGGAAGTCGGGGGCGATGAGGGCCAGTTCGGCGGCGGCCTTACAAGCCGAGGCGCCCGCCCCGCGGTCAGACCGGACTGAAACGTTTTTCCATGAAAACGTTAAAGTCTGTGGCTTCATAATCGGCGAAGGGATCGCACCACTCAAAGCCGTAACGCAGATAAAGGGAGTGCGCGGCGGCGAAACTCTCGCCTGTTCCCGTTTCGAGGAAGAGGCTCGCATAGCCGCGCTCCCGCGCCGTTCGGATGATCTCCTCAAGAACCGCCTGCCCCACGCCCTGTCTCAGAAAAGCCGTCCGGGTGCGCATCGACTTGATCTCGCCGGAGCGCGAATTGAGGGCCTTAAGTGCGCCGCAGCCGCATAGCTGATCGCCTTTCCAGACCGACCAGAAGGTGACCTCAGGCCTGCGTAGCCCCTCCACAGCCAGCGCATGAACAGTGCCGGGCGGCGAGGCGCCGGTCATGCCTGCCAGATGCTCAGCGATCAGCGCCGCGACATCAGGACCGGACAGATCATCGATACGGACCTCGAAGATCATGTGCGCCTTTCAGCGATCCGGCCGACAGGAGGCGAAGCGGGACCGACGCGGCCGTCATATCGCACAAACCGCGCGCTCGCACCTGCCTGACGACAGGACGTCGGGGGGCCTCTTTCGCGGGAGTGAGGCGTCAGAAGGCCACGCCAGAGCGCACCCACCGACAGTCGCGAGAGGACCTGTCCCGGACCTGAAGGTTCAGGAGACTTGCCCGAAGGACCGTTCGCATCTCAGCCCGCCCCCACCTTGGCGGAAGCCCCGCCCTCAGCGGCGCGAGCCTCAAGGCTTCGTCCCGCGACATAAAACCGCCAGACGGCGAACACCTTCAGAGCAACGACAACCAGAAGAGCGAGGCGCAGGCTGCCCGCCCCGGAGGTCGGGGCGAAAGCGTCCGACAGCATACCGATCAGAACCGGTCCCCCGCCCTGTCCGACCAAGCCCAGAACGAAGAGAAGGATAGCGGCCGCCATGGCCCGCATGGCGGGCGGCGCCAGGGTCTGAACGGCGCCGTAGACCGGTCCGGTGAACGCGTTTGTCAGGAAGGTCGGGATAGCCAGCCACATCAGCGCGACCATGAAGGACGGCGCGCTGAAAACAAAGAAATAGAAGGGAATGGTGATCAGGATCTGAAGTCCCGGGATCCAGGCATACCAACGCATGCCGCCCTTCCCGAAATAATCCGCCAGCCAGCCTCCGAGAAACGTTCCCGCTCCGCTGAAGACGCCGATGGTGAGCCCAAGATAAAGGCCGACCTCAGCCGTCCCGAGCCCGTAGGTGCGGATGAAGAAGCTCGGCATCCACTGAGTGATGCCGTAGGCGGTGAAGGCCTGAATTGTCGCGGCGATAACGAGGTCCCGGTAGGCCTTCATTTTCCAGAGGTGCGAAAACACCATGCGGACGCTGGGCCGATCCTCCTTGGCGACAGAGTAGGACCGTGTCGGCTCACGGACAACCAGTCCGAAAACCACAGCAAGCAGAACGCCGGGCAGACCGACGACGAAGAACGCCGTTCGCCAGTCAAAGGCCTCATTGATCCAGCCGCCGGCTGCAAGTCCCACGAGAATGCCAACCGGCACCCCGCAGCTGTAAATGGCCAGAGCCACGGCACGTTTTCCATGGGGATAGAGATCCGCCAGCATGGAGTGCGTGGGAGGGCTCGCCCCAGCCTCCCCGACCGCAACCCCGATCCTCGCGAGCATAAGCTGCAGGAAGTTCTGCGCAAACCCGCAGAGGGCCGTCATGGCGCTCCAGGCGGCGAGCGAAGCCATGATGATCCTTCGACGGGAAGCGCGATCAGCCAGTCGGGCGAGCGGTATGCCGAAGACGGCGTAAAACAGAGCAAAGGCGAAACCCGTCAGCCAGCCGAGCTGAGAATCCGAAAGCTTGAGGTCTTCCTTGATGGACTGAAGCAGGATGGAAAGTATCTGCCGGTCGACATAGTTCACGACGTTGATCAGAAAGAGAAAGGCAAGCGCAATCCCCGCAGCTCGGGCGACAGGCGGTCCGGAAGCGTCGGTCTGGTTCATGTCTCTCTCCCCTTAAGCGTCATGCCTGTTATAAATTTTCAGTCGGCTTTATGACGCAGAAAACACCTCATGACGCTGACACGTCGAACGGGACCCATGAAACGCCCTTTGTTGGCGTATTGTCATGACTGAAACAGGGCGTCACAACCCGTCTCGCGCAGAACCCGGTCCAGTCTCTGCCGGTCATCCGGACTCAGAGTGTCACGACTCGCTCTCAGCCAGCCGAGGCATTTGACCTGATAGGCGAAAGGCTGCTGGGTCCATCGCGCTCCGTCGATGACCGTATCAACCTCCGAAGCGCCGCTGCGGATCGCCCGCTCATTGGCGAGGAGAAGAGGAACATAGACCCGGCCGATCTCAGCAATGAGAGCCAGAAGCGTCGAGGGAAGATCCGACATCTCGACCCAGTCGCTGTCCTCAGGCTCAAGGCCGGAGAGATCTTCGACCGATCCGGTGTAACCGTAAACCCGCGGCGCGCGTTCCATAGTGACCGCCATGCTCGTCGGATCAAAGTGAGCGAGCTGGGTCAACTGACCGAACATCCCGAAATCCGATCCGCCCGGACGGGCGCCGAGGCAGTACCGGTGGGACTTCAGATGCTCTTCGAAAATGTCGAGATAACGGTGATAGCTGGCCTCGATGATCGGACCTGTCGTCTCGTTGGACCCGACATAGCGCAATCGCGGGATCTGACGGGAGGAGACCATGGCGCCGGCGGCGGCGAGCTCCTCATCGCTCATCGGCTTGCGAGACCAGGTCGGCAGGACGCGCGAGGCCTTGTCGATGTCGGCGGCGTAGGCCCAGCGATAGTGGAACATCGCCTTGGTCAGCCACTCGTCGGCGTAATCCTCAATCAGCAGATCGATGACCTTGAGGGCGGGATCGACAGGCCGGACGGACCGGTGCGCAACCTCACGCTCGAAACGGTCGATCAATGGCGTGCTGTCTGTGACCGCCTCGAGCCGTCCGTCGGATCCGGGGAGAAGGAAGGTCGGCAACAGCGGCGGCTTCGCCATCGGGATATTGCCGGTCACCTGGGATCCGAGCACCATGCGGTAGGGAATACGCCGGTAACGAAGGACGGCCGCCATCTTGCGCGTATAGGGAGATCCGGGAACACCGAAGAAGGTGACCACCCCATCCCGCAGGATCTCTTCCGCATCGAGCGTCCGGACCATGGCGCCGTTCTCCCACATCGACTTATATGTTCTCCGCCAGAGGACCGGCGACGAGCTTTAGGACCGGCTAATTGAAAACGCCGGGAAACAAAAGTAAAGCGGAGTTGTGATTCCGGTATAGAAACAAACGGGATCCGCCAAGGAGGAGAGACGAGGATGGAGCTTCACAACGCCCTGATGCCGAACCCGGACGTCGCTATGCGGTTCCGCTCAAGCGCCGATCCCACCCCTGTAGTGATGCTGAACCTTCTCAGGTTCCGGCCGCGAGCGGTTTATGCGGACGGACGGCAGAGCGATCTCACGGGCGAAGAAGCCTTCATGATCTACTCGGCCGCGATGAATAAGATCGTGACAGGTTTTGGGGGACGCTTCATCGTCTCCGCCCTCGTCGACGAACTGGTGATCGGCTCAGGAGAGCTTGTCTGGCATCGGGTCGCAATGGTCGAGTATCCTTCAAGACAAGCCTTCATAGCTGTCGCCTCCTCCCCTGAGGTGAAGGAGGCTGCAGTCCACCGCCATGCGGGTCTTGAAGGTCAGCTTCTGATCTCAACGCGTCTGCAGTCTCTCCTGGGAAAGCCGGTCGGGGCGGGCGAAAGGGCGTCGGCATGAGACCGATGGATACCTCCATGGCGGGTCTCATTGACCGCCATGTCCGGGAACGTCCTGAGGCTGTGGCGATCCGGTTCAACGGTCGAGACACCACCTTTAAAGCCCTTGAGAATCTGTCGAACCGGATGGCGAACGCGATGATCGCCGAAGGCCTTGAGCCCGGTGACCGGATCGCGATTCTCGCGAAGAACTCGGACCAGTATCTGGCCATGGTTCTCGCCTCAGCGAAGGCCCGGGTATGCGCTGTCACCCTGAACTGGCGACTTGCGCCATCTGAAATCGCCTACATTCTCGAGCATAGCGACGCGAAGCTTCTGTTTGTCGAACCGGAGTTTCTCGCCTCCCACGCTGCGCCGATCGAAGCGGCTGGTCAGCTGCGACGCTGCCTAGAATTCTCTCCCGACAGCCCCGGCTCCGTCGCGGAGACATGGTGGATGTCCGCCCCGGCGACACCCCCGGCGACTGTCAGTGAGGCCAGCGACGATTTCGTGCAGATGTATACGAGCGGAACCACCGGCCTCCCCAAGGGCGTGGTTCTGACCCATGGCGGCTATCTCGCCGCCTATGTCGCCGTGAATGCGCTCGCCTGGGCGCGGTATGACGAGACCGACACCATCTTCCCTCCAAGTCCGTTTTTCCATGTCTCGGGGCTGAATGTGGCGCTGCGCGCGCTCAACACCGGAGCGCGGGTGATCCTGCGTCCGATGTTCATTCCGACCGAAGCCCCGGACGTCATCGTCCGCGAGGGCGTGACGCGGGCGCTGATGGTGCCTGCGGTCATCGCGCAGCTCCTGGCGACGCCGAGCGTCCGGCAGCTCGACTTCTCGCGTCTCAAAATGATCACGTATGGCGGCTCGCCCATGCCTCCGAAAGTCCTCGAAGAAGCGCAGCAGGTCTTCGGGTGCAGTTTTGTTCAGGGCTATGGCCTGACCGAAACCGGAGGCCAGGCGACCTTCCTCGATCCGGACGATCACCGGACCGGCGGACGCCGGCTGGGATCCTGCGGCCGCCCGACGCCCGGCTGCGAGGTTCGCATCTGCGACCCCGACGGGCAGACGCTTCCGCCTGAGACCGTCGGTGAGATTCAGATCCGCTCGACCAGCATGATGAAGGAATACTGGAAAAACCCCGAGGCGACGAGCGCGACCATGTCGGGGGACTGGCTGAAGACAGGCGACGCCGGTTACCTGGATGCCGACGGCTATCTCTACATTCATGACCGGGTGAAGGACATGATCGTCTCAGGCGGGGAGAACATCTATCCCACCGAGGTGGAGAACGCCCTGTCCTCCTATCCCGGCGTGGCAGAGGTCGCCGTGATCGGCGTTCCTGATGAAAAATGGGGCGAAGCGGTCAAGGCGCTCGTCGTGCCCAAGCCCGGCGCTCAGATCGACACCGCCGGGCTGATCGCTCACGCACGCGAAAGGATAGCCGGGTACAAGCTCCCCAAGTCCGTCGACTTTGTATCGCCCCTGCCCCGCAACGCTTCGGGGAAAATACTTCGACGCGCCTTACGCGAACCTTTCTGGGCGGGACGGTCCAAACAGGTCGGCTGACCCGCTCAGAGAACGGCGAGACGGTTTCTCACGCGGGTCAGCCGGCGAGCAGGCCTGAGACCGACGAGATCCCCGGCGCCGCACTCAAGGGCGAAGCGATCAGCCTGCTCCCGCTCCGGCAGAGAGAGACCATCGCGCCAGTCCAGGATCCTCTGAAGCATCCATAAAGGATGCAGGGGCGCATTGAGCTCCATGGGCCGCCCCCTCAGCACGATGCGGGCCGGACCGACCGGAGGCTGATCCAGATCCGCCTCCGAGATCACGCTTCCTGACGGCAGATCCGGGTGAGCTTCGACCCAGTCTGAAAACAGGCGGGCGCTTTGCTTATAAAGATCGGTCCAGTCCGAACAGTAACGGCGCAGCATCTCCTTCACAGAAGAGGGAACTTCGTCGTGTCCGAGATAGGCCTGCGGATAGTCCCAGAACTCAGGCGAAACAATCTCCGGGGCGTTCATGTGTTCAACCCAGCGAAACACCCTGGGCGCTCGTCGCTGCATCACATGGAGGGGATAAGGGTCACGGCCCAGATGGGCGAACAAGGGCCCCATGAGAGCAAAATCCGCCATGGAGGGCAGACCGCCGAAGAGATATGGCAGGTCCCGGAAGTGCTGCTCGAGAGTGTCCAGCCATTCAAGGTAGATCTCCTCGAGAACGGGGAAGATCTCCGGCGTAATCCCGAACACCGAGGCGTATCCGCTCATCCGGTCTGCGATCAGCCCCCCATAGCGATCGACCTCCTCATCGCTTCCCCTTGGACTGAAGCTCCGTCCGAACTCCGTGCGCACGAAATGCGCATTGGTCTCCATGAAGTTCCAGCGATAATGCCAGGCGACCTTGGAGTTCTCGCTGAAGAAGAGATCAAGAAGGTAGGCGGCAAGCGACTGCTGAGGGCCCGGGGGCGTCGCCGGCGGATCGGGATAGCGCGCCTCGAGATGGTCGAAGATGGCTGTGGTGTCCTGAACGATCAGGCCGTCGGCGTCCTCGATGATGGGAATGCGTTTGGATTCAGCAGTGGGTCGCACGACAGAGCGGAAACGCGGGTGAGACGGCGGACGCTCCACAAACGGAATGCCTTTCTTGCGCAGATAGCTCCGTGTCTTGGCCGTGTAGTAAGAAGCGTAAGATCCGTAGAGCGTCACCATTCGCCGGTCTTCGCCTGACATGTCGTCCTCCCGAAACGGATAAAACCTGACGCGAGATCAGCTTATGAAACGTCTGGAGCGAGCGGAACCGGTCGTCCCAGACCTGCCCGCGTACGCGTGCCGCGAGAAACGCCAGAGCTTAGGATGGTCATGGTGTCGCTCCTCCAGTTGCGTTGTCGTCTGCGATCAGACGAGAAAAGGATCACACCCGGTTTCGGTCATGATCCTTGCCAGATCGCCATCGGATCGTGCGGCGGCGTAACGGTCGCGCAGAACAGCCAGAGAGCGCGCATGATATTTCTGCGGCCCCTGGACGTAGGCGCCTCCCGGAAGATCGACGCTGAAAGACGCCTCTCCCGCGCCCAGCGCCGCGGCGTTGGCGCGCGACCAGGGCAGAAAGTGCTCAGCCACATAAGCGAGGATCGGTGTCAGAGTGCCCTCGAGATCCTCCCAGCGTTCAAAAGGGCCGTCCTGGCGGGGGTCGAGCATCCGGTGGCACCAGTCGAGAACCGCCGGGCCGCGTGCGCGCAGGCCGGCGCCGCAGGTCGGATCAACGGACGCTTCATAGAGCTGCGCTGCGAGCCCGAAATCTCCAAAGCACGGACGTCCGCCGAGGAGGTAGCGCCTTGAGGAGAAATGGGCCTCAAGGAGGTCAACCAGATCAAAGAAGTATCGCGTGATCAGGGGCGCCGTCTCAGCGCTCGAGCCGACGAAGCTTCCGCGGCCGGTCATACGCGAGCGTATGACAGCAGCTCTTTCCGTCGTCTCCTCAGGTGTCGCCTGAGGCAGGGACAGACGGGCGAGGACAAGCGAGGCGGCGGCCTGATCGACCGGATCCCACCACCGGTGATGGAACATCAGCTTATTGCCCCACTCGTCTCCAAACTCCTCGAGAAGATACGAGATGAAGCGCAGAGCAGGATCGACAGGATGGATCGACGGATCGGGAAACAGCGGATCAAGATGCTCGATAATCGGGGTCGAATCCTGAATGCCCTCGCCCGACGGGGTCGCCACGGTCGGGACGATGGGGAGGCGGGAGTAGCGCTTATACTCCTCATCGTTTTCCGCTCTCCGGGCGATCCAATGATGGGGGATCGCCTTGTACCGGAAGTAGGATCGCACCTTCACCGAATAGGGCGACATCTCGGATCCGAAGATACGGAACATCTCTGTCATGTCGGATTTCCTTCAGCCGGCGCCGCTGGATCTGCAGCACCTTTCATCGCGGACTGTCTCCGCGCAAAATCTTCCTTGCCGATATTGGCGCCTCTCACGACCGCCTCGCGGGCGCCGACGTCCTTGAACCAGCGGCGAACGGCGGGGAACTCGGCCAGATCGATCCCCAGCGACTTGTAGCCCCGGATCCAGGGCCAGCACGCCATGTCCGCGATCGAATACTCTCCGGCAAGATAGGGCGCCTCGGCGAGCCGGCGATCCATCACCCCATAGAGACGGCGAGCCTCCTTGCCATAGCGCTCGACCGCATAGGGGATCGGATCTTTCATATAGCCGAAATGCGCCGCCTGACCGAGCATGGGCCCGAGACCCGCGCACTGCCAGAAGAGCCATTGCTCGACGAGCGAACGCTGGCGGCGGTCGGAGGGATAAAACCGCCCTGTCTTCTCTCCGAGATACTGAAGGATGGCCCCGCTTTCGAACACCGACCAGGGCTCACCTCCCGGACCGTCATGATCTACGATCGCCGGCATGCGGGCGTTAGGAGAGATCGCGAGAAAGGCGGGAGAAAACTGCTCGCCCTGGCTGAGATTGACCTCAGACAGGCGATAATCGAGGCCCGTCTCCTCCAGCATGATGGTGATCTTCCAGGCGTTGGGCGTCGGCCAGAAATGGAGTTCGATCATGTCGGAGCCTCTCCAGAACCGGAATCGTACTTCCGATATCTGAAAGCCCACCGCCCCCTTGTCAACGACTCTGGGGAAGGGATTGAGGATCCAGCCTGAGATAGCCCCAGAGCAGCGCTGTCAGAGACTCAATCGTCTCCGGAGTGCTCAGCTTCGGACGCTCACGCTGACTGAGAATGAGGCGCTGAATAAGAACGGCCTCAATCGACTTGATCGCAAAAACACACGCCTCATCGAGATCCGGACGATCAGAGGCGCCGACAGACCGGAGAAAACCGGCGAGCCGCCGCCCGGCATGCTCATCCGTCTGGCGAAGGGTCTCCACTCCTGCGATCGGCATACCCGCCAGCGATCTCTGAAACAGGGCGCGGAAGAAGCCGGCTCGCCGCTCGATAGCCCGGGTGGTGTTGCCCACGAGAGTGTAGACGAGCTCTCCTGCCGAGGCGCTCCGCCATTTCGGCATGTCGAAAAACCGGTCGATATTGATCAGAGCGCGATTGACGAACTCGATCTGCAGAGCGTGGAAAAGAGCGTCCTTGTCCCGAAAGCGCCGATAGAAACTCCCGATCGAAACATTGGCCGCCGCGGCGATGTCGCTGACATGGGCGCCGTCATACCCCATGCGCGCAAACACCGCCTCTCCCGCCTGAAGCAGACGCTGCTGGGCCTCCCGGCTTCGCACCTGACGAGCCGGTATGACGCCGTCGATTGTCTCAAGCTCTGAGAGAGAGGCGGCCATGATCAGGGGCTCCGTGACACGGACTTTGCGTCAGTTGCCCCAGTATACATAATCATCTTCCGGCATCTGGATAGATGCGAGGGAGTGATCAATCGACACAGGGCTCGCCCCCAGCTCTGGCCAAAGGGGCGGCGCCTGATCCTGGTCGTGGCGGGCGATCAGCGCCTTCAGCTCGGCGACCTTCTCAGGCATCGCCCCAGCCAGATCGCGACGCTCCGTCGGATCGAGGGCCAGATTGAACAGCCAGTCCTTTTTCGGAAGTTCGCTGGTCTGCAGCTTCCAGTCCCCGGAGCGAACGACCTTGTAAGCGCCGGTGCGCCAGAAGAGCGTCTGATGCGGGCGGCCCGCCTTCTTCCCCCTGACGAAAGGCGTAAGGTCGACCCCGTCGATGACCCGGTCGGAGGGCGCTTTGCCGCCGGCGGCGGCGAGCGCCGTCGAGAACAGATCGAAATGATGCACCGGGGCCTGATAGCGGGTCCCGGCGGGGATCACGCCCGGCCACTTGATGAAGTAGGGCGTGCGGATGCCGCCCTCAAAGAAAGTCTGCTTCCACCCCCGAAACGGCTTATTTATGTCTTCAAGACCGATGTAGTGAGCTCCGCCATTGTCGCTGACGAACATCACGATGGTGTCTTTCTCCAGTCCGTTCTCCTCAAGAGCGCCAAGGAGGCGTCCGACATTACGATCGAGAGACCGGATCATCGCCGCATAGACTCTCAGCCGGTGATCCTTGATGTGCGCCAGCGCGTCATAATCGGCGCGCGAGGCCTGAAGCGGATTATGAGGCGCGAAGTAGGCCATGTAGAGGAAGAAGGGGCGGTTCCTGTTGGCCTCAACCGCACGAATGGCTTCGTCGGTGAAGTAATCCGTCGTGTAGCGTTTGGGCGCGAAACGGGGTCCGCCGTCCTTGATCGCGGCGAACGGCATAGAGTTCCACAGGAACGTGTCGATGGGATCAAAGGTCTGCACCGCATTGACGACCTCGGGATGATCTTTCGGAAGATAGAGCGATCCGCCGGAAGGGATTTCGAGGGATTCGTCAAAGCCCTGGGCGCGCGGCGAGAGATTGGGGGTGCTCCCAAGGTGCCACTTTCCGATATGGACGTTATAGTATCCGACCTCGTGCAGAGCTTCAGCGAGCGTCACCTCCGTCTCGGGAACGCCCATACGATCGGGCGAAGGAACTGATGCGTCCCGATCCGGATAGGAGACGGGATTGCGGATCCCGTACTGATACGAACGGATGAACTGCGACATGCCCGGAGGCGTCGGCGTGAACTCGTAGCCGAACCTCGTTCCATACCGACCTGTCATGAGAGCCGCGCGGGACGGAGCGCAGGTGCCGTGGGCGGTATATCCCTGAGCGAACGAGACGCCTTCGCGTGCAAGGGAGTCGATGTTTGGCGTCGGAACGCTTCCTCCGGCGACACCGCCGCCCTCAAA
Organism: Alphaproteobacteria bacterium; assembly: GCA_018969425.1. GTDB lineage: Bacteria > Pseudomonadota > Alphaproteobacteria > Caulobacterales > Hyphomonadaceae > UBA7672. Next base: position 12,355 of record JAGWYJ010000036.1, read on the forward strand.
GGTCAGGTCGTTGAACCCCAGATCATCAGCGACGATGAGAATGATGTTGGGCTTGCGCTTGCCCTTAGGCGCCGTCGCAGGACCTTTGGTCCACACGATATCCTGCGGCGGCCCCACCGGCGGCGCAGCGGCGCGAGGCGGGGCCTGAGCGCTCGCCGCGGATGCAAGAAGCCCGATGCCAAGGATAACGGCCCTGACCGTGTGGATGGTCTTCATGATCGCCTCTCCCTCATATGTCATCACGCTCTGACGGCGTCCGATGACTTCAGCGCCCTGTCGCCTGCCTCTGGTCACGTCGATCTCGTCCCCAAAGAACCAGCCAGGGACGGACCAGACATACGCGTGCCGGCATAAGTCCGGCGACGCCTCACGAGAACCGCTACAATGGCCGTCCAAAGACCGGAATCTTAATTCCTGTTAGATGTATAATCCGACATTCGGATTGTAAATCCGCCGGATCCGCCGTCACCGGAAGGAACAATGATGACAAGGCAGGCGAGTCCGCCTGTGCTGACGTCCGCGCGCGTCCCATCGGGCCAGATATCCGGACCGCCGTCGCGAGACCCGGGGGGATCGATCTTGAAAGACTAAATCCCGAATAGTCCCGCCGCAGGAATAACCCAGAGCGGCGGGTCTGCCCGAAGAGGAGCGCCAGCCTTCACCGTCTCAACAGCGCGTTAAAGCGCTGAGGGCTACTGACGATCAATCCGCGAGCGAGGGGCCGTCACCGCCGCCTTGCGTCCTTCACGCTCCATCTGCCGGGCGCCGACGAAGATGTTCTGCGTGGAGTAGTTGCCCTCATGGCAGGCATACTCATGGATGCGTTCATTGCTCCGACGGAAGGTAAGCTCACCCTTCCAGGGCTGCGTGTAGGCGTCCGGATCCTCGACAGTGAACTCGTAGTGCATCTCCTCAGGCCCTGTCAGCGTGAACCGCTCCGTCACCTTCGACTCGGGAGAGACCCACAGGAACAACCCGAAGTCGACCCGCAGGGCGTCAAGCGGCTTGAAACCCTTGGTTTCGGCAACGAGCGTATCTCCATCCCACCAGGCGATGGTGTCGCCCAGATACTGTTTCAGAGCCTCCGGCCGATACTGACCGCCAATCCTCAGAATCCGGGTGTCGTGGATCATCTCGATGTTGATGGCGACGGCGTCGGGCGTCTGGATGAACTGATGATGGTTGTTGTAGAGCGCGTTCAGCATCGGCGGACCGCCGGTCGAACCAAACCCCACGATGCAGCGCTCGTTAGCGATCCTCTCTTCGGGATTGTCATATGAGTTGAACGTCGAGACCGCCTTCATCATCGCTGACCGGGCCGCAGGCTTGTACGGCACGCGGCCATTTGGGGGATCGATGATCCAGGAGGACCTGAGTTCGCCCTTGACCTTGCCGACGCGCGTACCCGGATCGATCCAGAAATAGTTGTAACCCTCCGGATCCTTCCCCGCCTCAGGCGCACCCTCCGACGGATCGGTTGCAGCGCTGTCCTCTGCTGCGATGCTCGCCGCTTCCTTCTCCCAGTCGAGCGCCTGCTCGGGCGTCAGGACGAGCTCCTTGAACTCCGGCACGCGCTCGAGACGCGTCAGCGAGGCGTTAGTCCAGACGCCCTGGAAATCAGGCTTTCCCCAAGCGGTTCGGGGCGGCTCGTACCCGCCGCCCGCCTGCGCCGCAGCCGGCGCAGCGACCAGACACAGGCAGCTTGCAGTCAGACACAGAAGACGGATCATGCTGTTCCCCGAGGATTGAAACACGTTTGGGTAAGTGTCTCACGGATCCAGCTTGCGGGCGAGATCTGACCCAACGTCAAGATCGGACGATACTGACTGAGGCCTCTTCCCGAACGGCCCGAGACGACACCCGTCCGTCTCTGAGCAGTTGACAACACCTTGGCGAAGTCTCCAGCCTGCTTGCGTTCACTCTGGTCCCGTTTCCCGAAACCAAAGGCTTCATTCCGATGCATCCTTCATTCGTCGCGCTCACGGCAACAAGCCTGTGCCTCATGGCTCTGGCAGGATGCGAAAGGGGTCCGAGTACCGCAACGACACCCGAATTCGACGCCGACGCCGCAGCCGCAGCGTTCAAAAAATCGGCCGACGACGCCGCATTCGTGCAGGCGGCCTCCCGCGTCCTCTTCTGGACGCGCGAAGAACAGCTCGCCGGCTATCCCAATATGGAAAAGCAGTTCCCCGCCAACACAGTTCGCAAAGGCGACACCGTCTCGGCCCTGCCCGTGTCGCCGACGCCGGTGAGCATCAGCTATACCTATCAGGGAAAACCCTGGAGCACGGACACCTATCTGGAGCAGAACAACGGCGCAGGGCTCCTCATTCTCAAAGACGGCCAGATCGTTTTCGAGGACTACGCCTTCGGCCTCGATCAGACGTCCCGATGGACCAGTTTCTCGGTCGCAAAATCCTTCTCCTCGACCCTGGTCGGCGCCGCCATTCGCGATGGCTTCATCGGTTCGCTCGACGATCCAATCACCCAGTATCTCCCGGGCCTGTCCGGGTCCGCCTATGAGGGCGTCAGCGTCCGCCAGCTCCTGCAGATGACCTCGGGCGTGAAGTGGAACGAGGATTACGGCGACCCCAATTCCGATGTCGCTCGTTTCTCCGCCGAGCCCTCGGTGGACGGATCTGATCCGGTGGTCTCCTACATGGCGCGCCTGCCGAGAGAGGCCGCTCCGGGAACCAAATGGGTTTATAAGACAGGCGAGACCAATCTGGTCGGATCTCTCGTCCGCGCCGCCGTCAAAAAGCCGCTGGCCGAGTATCTCTCCGAAAAGATCTGGGTCCCGCTCGGAATGGAAGCGGACGCTTACTGGATGACGGATCTGGGAGGCGGAGAGATTGCGGGCTGCTGCCTGTCGGCGACCCTTCGCGACTATGCGCGCTTCGCCCACTTCTTCATGAACGGCGCGAAGATCAACGGCGTATCGATCACCCCGGACAACTGGACGACCGAGGCGGTGACCTCAACCCCTGAGGCTCTGACGGCGATGAACGGCCAGACAGGGTATGGCTATCAGTGGTGGACCTCCCCTGGCGGGATCTATGAAGGCCAGGGCATTTTCGGCCAGCGCATCACCATCAATCCCGCCAAACAGCTGGTGGTGGTCAGCTGGAGCGCCTGGCCGGGAGCGACCGACCCGGGAAGCGAAAGCGCCCAGGCCGCCCTCATGGCCGCTATCGACGCCCACTACCCCGCCGGAAAATAATCCCGCCCGCCTGAAAACAGGAACACGATGTCTCCGGCCCTGACCGGGTCGGAGACGCCTCAGCCGCTGGCGTATCAGAGCCCGAACCTCACGAAACGGGGCGCGAATGCCTGAGCCTGAGGGGCCATGGCGCAATCGGGGGTGAAATCTCCGACCGCCTGTGCATCGACGTTTCAACCGTGTGCGGACATCTCGACCAGGCCAAACTCAGACTCGGTGCGAAATCCCGCGAGTGCGCAGACAATCCTGGCGCGGCAACACGGCGGATCACGCAATGAGGCGGCGAACTCTTCAGATTGGGTTGGCGCTCGTTAGCGTTGCGCTGACCGCCGCCTCGCTTCTGCCGCTCCGGGCGCTCTTCGGCTGAAGCTTCCCAGCCTTCAGACCAGCCAGACCCCAGCGGACTCTCCCCCGCAGGTGGACGAGGAGCGACGGGCTTGCGGTCGAACCGTCACGTGAACGACGCACCGCCTTGTGTGATCGCGGCGTCCTCAAAGGCGGGCGTCTGCTGATGAAAAGCGTCTCCGCCGCTTCTGGGGACGAGGCTAGCCGTGAGCGCGGACGTTCGGACCAATGGACGTCTTGCAGCCAAGGCTCGGCTGACGAGTTCATCCGGAGCGCCGTTGCCGTCCTGGAGCGGTTGCCAACGGCTTGGGCCGCAGGACATTCTCCGTCTCGATCAGGCGGATGGCTCGTTCGACGGGCGCTATATCGGCATCAAGGGCGCGGACGACATCGTCGTCCCGCTCGCTCCGCTATTGCCTCTCGGGGTCGGACGGAGCCGAAAGTAGCCGCCCCATAACCTGCTATTTGCCCATCGAGGAGGCATATGCTACGACATATGCCATACCGAGGGGTGATCCGTGACTGCCGAACGCAAGGTGAAGATCTTCAGGAACGGCCGCAATCAGGCGGTCCGCATCCCCCGGGAGTTCGAGCTTCCGGGGGAAGACGCGGTCATGCGCAAGGAAGGCGAGCGGCTCGTCATCGAGCCCGCCGCGCCCCAATCGCTATTGGCTTTGCTCAAGACCCTAAAACCGATCGACGAGGACTTCGCGCCGATCCCTGACCCGGCGCCGGAGCCCGTCGAGCTATGACCGCGCGCTTTCTGCTCGACACCAACATTGTCTCCGACCTCGTGCGCCACCCGCAGGGACGCGCGGCGGCAAGGATCGCCGAGCTGGGCGAGGATGCAGTTGCAACAAGCATCATCGTCGCCGCCGAGCTTCGTTACGGCGCCGCAAAAAAAGGATCGGCGCGGCTCGCAATCCAACTTGAAACAATCCTGGGAGCGCTGGAAGTCATCCCCTTTGATGCGCCGACGGACGCGATCTATGGAAATGCGCGCGTCGCGCTGGAGGCGGCAGGTACTCCAATTGGAGGGAATGACCTTTTGATCGGCGCGCAGGCGCTCGCGTTGGATATGGTTGTTGTGACAAACAATGAGCGTGAGTTCGCGCGTGTTGCTGGGTTGAAGATCGAAAATTGGCTCAGTTAGCCATGTCTCGTTGCATGAACACACATCAAGCCCGTGCACACCAGGAGCCTTTGACAGGCCAGGCGCTTACGCGCTCTTTCGCGTTGGCTGGACAAGACCATCTGATATCTTGTGCTCTGACGCCCTTTATCAGACTGTCGGGAAGCAGTCGTCGATCATGACGACGAGCTGACGTCTGACAGCGGGCTATTCACGCACGGAGCGCTGCTACTCAATCAAAGTCGCATTCAGCTCCAGATCAACCAATTTCGCGGTCGCCTCATCGCCTGAACAATGACCCTGTGTTCGCCCAGCGCGACGGATCCTCGGGTTCAAGACCTCGATGCCTTTGGTGGCGCAAATCTCTGCGTCCCTCGGGCGGACGGTTGAGGAAGGGGACCGCCTTCTTCCATGCCGGTCTCCAGCTCGGCGCGATCGTGGGCTGACGCCCCCGGCCCTGACCGGGTTGGAGACGCCTCAGCCGCTGGCGAGCCGCCCGAGCGGAACTGCCGAATAGGGCGAAGAGGTATCGACCTGAAGGAAGCCCAGGAGATTGCCGTCGGGGTCCCGGCCGAACGACATGATGCCGGCGTCGATGGTCTTTGCATCCGAGACGAGCTCTCCGCCCGCCTCGACCAGTTTCTTCGCGGCGAGAGCGGCATCCGAGACGTCCAGAACGATCATGTTGTAGCCGAGCGCCTGGACTGGACGCGCCGTGACCGGAGCGGACGCCGGATGATTGAGATATTCCCAGATCTCAAGCTCGAGATTGCCTAGATTGTACCAGGCGACGTCGAGCTTCACATTGTCGAGGTCGGCGGTCGTATCGAGCGTCTTGTTGACCAGATTAGAGCGCCGCTCACGGGGATCTCGTCCCAAAACGTGCGTATAGAATGCAACCGTCCGATCGATATCCCGCACGCAGATCGCCACATGACGCATCCGATAGGACCAGGGCAGGCCTTCCGCCATGATCTGCTCGACCTCCAGCATGGTGCCGTCCGCATCGCGCGCATATCCGTAGAGAACCGGCACATCCGGGCGAAGCTGTACGAGGTCGCCCGTGCGAGAAACGGGCTTTGCGCCGGCCGCCACGAACTTGCCCCAGAGATTCCGATCGAGCGGAGACTGATGGCAGACATGGGTGATGCCCGGCCCCTGAACCGGAACCACACCCGCCTCCCTCGCCGCGCGGGACGGCATGGAAAACTCCATCAGACGGATCTGACCCGTCGCTCCGCGCAGCAGCCTCGAACGCAGAGGCAGGCTCATCTTCTCAACCACGTAAAAATGTCGGCCGCCCTGGAAGCCGCCCTCTGCAACCGCCTCAAGCCCGCCGGTGGACGTATAATACGCCGTGGCGGCTTCAAGGTTGCTGACGGACTGGCCGATATAGGCGATCCCCCGAACCAGCGGTCCTGCCTCGGTCGCAGCGACAGGCGGCGCCGGTTCAGCGCTCACGCACGCCCCGATCGATGCGAGGCCTGCGCCTGTCGCTCCAAGAAGAAACGCCCGTCGCGTACCCGCCATCATGTCGACATCTCCCCTGACTTACCCTCATCACCTTCAGTCCGCGCTGAAGGCGAGCAGAAGATTACCAGCCTTCTGGCCGAACCGGTCATATCCTGAAACTGCGTAGACGGCATCGCCCGCAACCACGGGACCGGCTGAATCAATTCCTCCCCCAGCCCCGCGCACGCCGTTGACCGTCTCAAACTCCTTATTGGTGTCGAACGTCCATAGGACGCGCCCGTCAGAGGCGGCGAATGCACGAAGCTGACCATCGAGGGAGGCGCCGAAGATCACGCCTGGCGCGAGGGTCGCCGGCGCAGACAATCCTGGAGAACACCTCCAGCTTGTCTCTCCACAGGTATTGGGCAGAACATTCGACCAGAGGATCCGTCCGGTCGCCAGATCGAGAGCATGGAGGCCAGACTGAGGCGGGAGATGAGCATCCTGCGGATAGGCGGTCAGATCCGATACCGGCGCGTAAAGAACGTCTGCGTTCGCGGTCATGCCCCAGTGCACCCCGCCCATAATGCCTCCACGTCCGGGCTTCGCCTTCCAGACAAGCGCGCCCTGGCGATCCGGATCGAGAGCATAGACATAGCCCGACTTCTGACCGGCAAGGACGAGACTTCCGCCGCCTGGGCGATCGACAAGAACCGGCGGCGCCCCGAAGTCGTAATCGGGTCCGGTATTGACCGGACAATTGGCGCCGCTGGCGCAGGCCGCATTCCAGACATCCTGACCCAGCGCCTGAAAGCTCCACTCGATCCGGCCTGTGCCCATATCGAGCGCCACGATCGAATCGCTCTTGTCAGACGCCGGATGGGAATAGTTCTCGCCTGTCCCGACATAGATCCTGCGACGCGCAAGATCGAGCGTAGGCGACCCCCAGACGGGCGCGCCTGAAGGACCGAACATCTCGGCGCCTTCACGGTTAATCCCCTGTCGGGTCGGCGTTTCCGAGACCATATAGGTCTTCCATCGGAGTGCGCCCGTGCCTGCATCCAGCGCAGCGACCGCGCCCCTGAAGGTGCAGCAGGGATACTTGCCGTCCATCGCCGCGACCACCTCGAGAGAGGAGATCGGAACGTAAAGAACGCCCTCATGGAGTCTCGGAGCGCCGGTGATGGTGGTTTGCGCATGCCCCTCCGGCCGAACGCTCCAGAGGAGGCTGCGGGACTGGATATCGAGAGCATGAACCCATCCGCCGTAATCCCCGAAATAGAGCCTCATAGCCTGTCCGGCGGCATCGGCCTCGACGATGAGGGAGGAGCGGATCTCACGCTCAGTTGCAAGGCTCCAGCGTATGCAGCCTGTTTTCGCATTCAGCGCATAAACGACCCCGAACTGATCCGCAGTGAACAGAGTGTCTCCCGCAATCGTCGGCTGGACCCGGGCGCGGGAAGCGTTGGGAAAGGCGAAGACCCATTTAAGACTAAGCCGCGCGGCGGTCTCAACCCCGAGGGAGGTTGTCTCAGGTCCGACGGCGCGGGTGTTACGGGACGACATGCCCCAGTCGGACACCAGCACAGGCCCAAGGCGTGCCGTCTCACCCGCCGGACAGAGGCCAGCCTCGGCCACGCCCTGAGCCGGCGCGTTGGCCTCCGCCTTCGAAAGATAGCGCGCCACCGCCTGGCGCTCATCGGAGCTCAGCCCCGCCGCCTGAACCCGCATCACGCCCTGCTCCATCGCGCTCACGATGCGGGACGCCGGGAGCGCCGTCAGCGCTGCGCGCAAGGGCGCCTGCGAAACGCCTCCGTCATGACAGGACGCGCAGGCGCGCTTATAGACGGCCTCGCCCAGGTTTGCACCCTCATGGACAAGCGCATCAGCGGCCGCCGCGCTCGCCTGATGGGTCTGGGCCGAGGGAGGCGCGGAACCAACGCAGCCTCCGATGACAAGAAGCGCACCCCAGAGACCTGCCAGCGCAAACGAGACGCCCGCCCTGCGGCCGGAAGATCGTCCAGAGACCTGCAACCGGATCATCTCGCCTCCTGGATCCTCACAAACATGGCCCGCCCCCGTCGACGCAGACTGTGGTTCATTACTGGACAGGAGGTCAATAGAGACAAAGAGAATGACGCAGATGACTTGACCTTGACGCTCGGGAGCTCTTGATAGAGCCCGGATCGGGTCATATGCGCGACCGATGGTAAGGACCGATGTCTCAAATGGCTCAGCGCCCCGTCACACGGACACGCACCCGCCTTTCGCCCGAGATACGGCGTGAGCAGATCCTCGACCATGCCGGCCGCATTGTCGCGACCGAAGGACTGACCGGCGTCAGCATGGAGCGCATTGCGCGTGAAGCCGGGATTTCGAAGGCGCTCATCTACGCCTATTTCTCAAACCAGACCGTGTTGCTCAAGGATCTGTTGCGTCGGGACCTCGAGCGCATTCAGACGGAGCAGATGGCGGCGGCGACATCCGCCCGGACATTCCCGGAGCTTGTAAGGAACACGACCCATGTGGCCCTGATAGAAGCCGAGCGCCGCGGCGGCCTGATCAGCCGCCTTCTGGAAGAGCCCTCTCTTGATACGGTGCGCACGCACCGTCACGCATCAAACGTCCGATATCTCGCCCGGCGTATCGCTGAAGAGTTCGGGGTTTCCATGCCTGACGCCCTCGCCCTGACCGAAATCGGCCTCGGCCTGACCCGGGCGGCCGGCGAGCTCATCCGCCGCTCGGGAGCGCGTCGGGAAGATATTGAAGACATGACCGTTGAGATGATCATCGGCGCAGTCCGCTCCGGCGCAGCTCAGAGACGCAGGCGCGAAAAAGACGCCCCGTCCGTGCGCCGGCGCAGGACGAAAAGCTCGTCATCACGCACTTGAAATCCGGACCATCAAACGCCGCGCCCTAACAAGTTCTCGTCAGGAACCCGATCATGGACCTCCAGCTCTCCGGAAAACGCGTCATCATCACCGGCGCCACCCGCGGCATCGGGCGCGCCATCGCCGAACGGCTGGCTGAGGAAGGCGCCTCGATCGGATTTTGCGCCCGGACACCCGAGGCGGTGAAGGAAGCAGAGACATCCCTGCGCGCGCGCGGGGTCCAGGCGTTCGGAGAGGCTCTCGATGTTCGCGACGCATCGGCGTTCAACGCGTGGTTTTCCCGCGTCGTCGATCAACTGGGCGGTCTCGACATCGCCATCAGCAATGTCTCAACGCGTCCGACGCTCCAGGGCGAAGCAGGCTGGCGCGAAGCGTTCGAGACCGACTTCCTGCAACATGTGCGCTTCTCCGATCTGGCCCTGCCGAACCTCAAATCAGGAGAGAGCCCCAGCCTCCTCTTCGTCTCTTCCATCGCCTCGGTCCTGACCACCCTGCCGCCCGGGGAGGACGGCTATGGAACCATGAAGGCGGCCCTTCTGTCTCTGACCGGCCAGCTGGCCGCGAAGTGCGGATCACGCAACATCCGCGTGAACGCCGTCTCGCCCGGACCGATCTTCTTTGCCGGGGGCGTGTGGGACCAGATCCGGCAGGGCGCACCGGCGCTGTTCGAGCGCGCCGCCCAGTTCAGCGCGCTGGGACGCCACGGGCGGCCCGAAGAGGTCGCTGATGCAGTCGCCTTCCTGGTCAGCCCCAGAGCCTCCTATATCACCGGCGCCAATCTCCGCATCGACGGCGGCGCGCTCAAGACTGTGAACTTCTGAGACGCAGGCGACCTTTCCTCCAGTCGAAGGACACCTTTCGATGATCCGCATCCGCGCCGCAGCCCTGACCCTGGCTCTCTTCCTGTCGACGGGCGCGGCGGCGCCGCCCTGGCTCAGCGAGGCGGAGGCGCAGGCAGTCTCCTCCGCCCCCGCAAAGGCGGCGGACAGCCGGTATGCAACCGCCCCGGACGGGGTGAAGATCCATTACACCGCCACCGGCGAAGGGCCTCTGGTGGTGATGATCCACGGCTTTCCCGATTATGCCGGCACCTGGTCGAAACTGATCCCCGCCCTCAGCGACAATTACCGGACCGTCGCGATCGACACCCGCGGCTACAATTATTCGGACAAACCGACGGATGTGGACAGCTACAGACGCGACCGTCTCGTGGCCGATGTGGAGGCCGTCATCCACGCCGAGGGGCGCACGAAAGCTACCGTGATCGGTCACGACTTCGGGGCCTTCATCGCCTGGTTCTTCGCCTTCGATCGTCCGGAGATGACCGCCTCTCTTGTGATCCTGTCCGTTCCCCATCCGGCCAACTTCGCCAACGAGCTGGCGACCAATCCAGAGCAGATGCGCAACAGCCAGTACGCCCTCGCTCTTCAGGCGGAGGGATCCGAGCGCGCCCTGAGCGCGGAGCGCTTCGCTGCTGGCCGGACAGACCCTGTCGAACGGCAGGCCTATCTCGAGGCGCTGAAGCGGTCGGATTTTCGGGCCATGACGAACTATTATCGGGCGAACTTCCCCATCGGCCCCAACGCGCCGAAACCAGGCGAGCCGCCAGCTCAGTTCCCGCCAGTGACGGCGCCGGTCCTGGTGATCCACGGGGTGAAGGATCCCTATCTTCTCGCCTCGGGTCACTCCCGCAGCTGGGAGCGCATCAGCCGTGACAGCACCTTCCTGATGATCCCGGACGCCGATCACAACGTCCATCTCGACGCGCCAGCCCTCGTGAACAGAACGATCCGCGACTGGCTCGACGCCAGACGGTGAACGCGAGGGAACTTCCCCGGATCCGAGGTCAGACTGAGACGAAAAAGCCGCTGGACGCCTCACGGCTTGCAGGAGATGGGACGCAAAAGGACCGAAAGTGAAGATCGCGCCTACTCCTGATGATCCGCGGCGCTTACGACCGCGGCGGCCACTCTACGACCGGTCTACGAGATTCAGCGAACTCAGCAGGGGTCATCACCGCTTCCAGCTCCTTGAAGAAACCTCCTCAGGAACCTCGTCGCCTTCGGCAAGGTCATACGATTTCGGACGTCCGCCTTATTTAACTGCACGCCTTCACCTGCGTACCTGTCATGTATGAGCGCCAGACTGTACTGAGTCGCTGGATCGCCCTGCCCAGCGGCGAGATGATGCCAGCCGACGGCCTCGACCTATTGGAGACCATCTCTCTCCGGCACGCCCAGCCCTTCCCGGTTCATTAGCCCCATGATGGTGTGGGCGGCTGCGTCGTCCGTCTCTGCGGCGAGACAATACCAGAGCACAGCCTCGAGATGGTTCCGTGGCGCGCCCAGGCCCTCATGGAGCATACAACCCACGCTGCTCTGGGCCTCAGGATTGCTCAGCTCTGCGGCAAGGCGATGGGGCCGCACGGCCGCCACAGGTCACGCCAACTCGGGTGGGCGTCGCCATGCGCGACGCCCGTGGCATCCACGGCACACGGGTCTATGCTGATGAGGAACACCGTGACCACATGCCGCCATCAAAACGAGAGGTCGACTGGGACAGCGGGTCGTTCAACCAAGCCCATCGAGACCTGTTCGCTGCGCATAGCTAATTCGTCAATGCCGCCCAGGTCGGACAAACCGTAGCGCCTGGCATAGCCTTGCATGGCCTTGCCAGACCAGGCCGAGGCTCGGGGTGGCGGCGCCAGGCCTGCCGGGTGAGTATCGTGCCATGCAGCCCATGCGTGCCCCACATGCCACGACCACCGAGCCCCTTGAGAACGCCATGCGTGTCGTCGCACTTCTCATCTAGACTGCTGGGGATGCCTTCTGGCCCGTGCCCGAACGGCTGCAGGCAGAGCACGCGGCGCTGGTGAGCCGACAGGCTCGGCTTGACCTCTATCCTGGACGCGGGCGCTTCGCTGCCGAACCACGCCAGCGGGTGTTGGGTTGAAGCTCCCGTCCTGAAGTGCGCGCGGCCAATCGGTGATTGAACGCAACGACGCAGCATGACGGTTCGACCGACCCCGGCCTCAGTTGACGGAGGTCGCTGCGTCATGGTATATACCAACGATATATATCATACTTCGGGGGCTCGACCATGACTGCGACAGCCAAGGTGTTCATGCATGGCCGATCCCAAGCCGTGCGCCTGCCCAAAGAGTTCCGGTTCGAGGGCAAGGAAGTACGGGTCAGCCGCCAGGGTAACAAAGTGATCCTTGAACCGTTGGAAACCGCTCGGGATTTTGATCCTGTCGTATTCTGGGCCAAGATCGATGCTCTTGGGCCATTTGATTTTCCTGATGACATTGATAACGGATTGCGTCCCGACCTCGATGAAGCTCCGTCGTTCGCGTGAGCCGTGATGTTGTCTCTGGATACGAACATCATCATTGGCCTTCTGAACGGACGAAATCCGGCCCTGCGCGCGCATTATACGATGGCGCGCCGGGACGACGTGTCGCTCATGCTCTCGACAGTGGCCTACTATGAACTGCGCCTGGGCGTGGCCAAAAGTTCCCGAGCACGCGAGACCGCCGAGGCGCTCGACAATTTGCTGGCTGCCAACATCGACATCCTGCCCTTCACGGCCGATGACGCTTCGGATGCGGCGGATATCAGGGCAGGACTTGAGCGCGAGGGCACGCCAATCGGCCCCTACGACATCCTTATCGCTGCCCAGGCCCGCCGACGCAGTCTCGGTCTTGTGACGCTCAACACCCGCGAGTTCAACCGCGTGCCGGGTCTGACGGTTGTGGACTGGTCTATGTGATCGATCCGGGGGGCTCGCTCACCCGGACCACCTGAGGAACCACGGATTAGATCGTGATCTCCCGCAAACTGGAAAAGCTGCTGGCGTCCTGCACGAGCATCAAGGTCAAGCGCCTCTTTTTCATTCTTGCCGACAAACACGGACACGCCTGGCGGCGGCATCTGTCGCCCGGTCTATTTGACCTCGGCTACGGTCCGCGCGCCCTCTTTGAAAAGGGACAGTTTCATCCGCAGTATGGGGTCTGTATGCCGCCTGAACTGATGCCCCACAGGGACGACGAGACTGGCGCGTGAGCGATATGTGAACCAGATTCGACTGCTGGTCGACATCATGCCAGCCTTGGCGGTGGAAGAAGACTTCGCTTTGAAAGACCGTACGGCAATCAACCCCTTCTATCGCGAACTTCCACGCCTGTCCGTCGATGTCGACCTCACCTTCCTTCCGATCAAGGATCGCGCGCAGTCCCTTACCGAAATCGACGCCGCCATGGTCAGCATTGCCGGCGAAGGATCCGGCGCCCTAACTCCGACCATGAGAGCACATACAAGAACCGTCACAGCCTTCCGATAGGCTCCACGACGCCGATGACCGAGCTCAGGGGCGCGAGGCCGAAGGAGCGCCCATCCCATGAGCGGGATCCATCGCCCAGCAGCAGAACTTCGCCCTCTTTGAGTCGGCGGCAGACCTCCCCCCCGCCAAACAGACCGGGTCCATACCCATGCGGGACCAGAGCCCCGAGAGGAGCGCCATTGCGTTCAAGATGTCCGTTGCGTTCACAGAGGACATCGCCTGCACCGGCGGCAAACGTCTTGATGAGAAGATCGTCGGGACGCATCACGCCCAGCCGCACCCCGAGCTCGCGTATGTCATCCGGCGGCCGCACGGCGACCCGCCGACCGATCTCAACGGCGTCGGGGACCAGCCGGTAAAGACCGATCGGCGCGCTTGGCGTGGCGTTCCAGATGAGGACCGGGGTACGCGCATCAGGCGGGATGGCAAGCATCGCCAGAGCGAGCGCTGTCAGAGAGACGATCGACCACGACCTCCAGCCGCCCTTCACATGCGCTCTCCCGTTCAGGGGCCATTACGATGGCGTCACGCACAAATCATTCCATCTCATCACACCCGGCCGCCCCGGTCAGAGGGTCCTGCACGACTTTTCCGATTTAGATGATGCGCGTCGTCGCCATGCCGGCGACGAGGCAAGAGATCGGCCTTGCCTGTGCGCAGACTTTCAGGAACTGACGTCAGCCCGGAGATTTGGAGATATCGATAACAGCGGCTCCGGACGGAGACGCTCTGCGACCTGTCGTCATCAACTCTTACGTCTGACCGAACCATCATGCAGAGACAATCTCAGGCGAGCCGACCAGCGACAGATCGCAACCAGAGCGCCCGGACGCAGGACGATTGTCCGTCACTCTGCGCCGCCAAAGCCGACAGCCTCTGCCGCCACGTCTGATGGCGCAGAGCAGTCGTTCCAGAACTGAACAGAGAGGATCGCGCTCAGGCCCAACGTCTTCCCAGACGCCAGGTCAGCGTCCGGCGATGATCCATCCTGCGACACTGCACCTCACATGATCCGGATCGTTCGGGCGCGCTCGCACCTTGCTCTTCGGAACAACACTCCATAGAAACCGCGCGCCTAGTTAAAGAAATTTACACCATAATTTAGAATGCACATTATATGCATTTTAAAATACAATTAAAATTATGGTTCATAAACTCTTAAAATAACTCTGGCCCGCGCCTTGCATCGCCTGTTTCAGGAGACAAGGGCGAACGCATGAGCCGACCGACGCCATCCTTCATTCCATCCCCCGCCGGTCGCAGCGTTGCGTTCGGCCGGCCCCTGATTGCGAGACGCAGATGGAAAGAACCGCCGCCGACAGGATGGCGCACGCCCCGCCCTGAGCCGGGCGCAGCGCCAGGGCCCCTCACCCGATCCGTCCGCTCGCCCAGACCGGACCAGGGCGGAGGGACACCCCCCGCGGACCGGGAAGGATAGGATCCCGCGCCATGGCCCCGCTTCGCATGTCACACAGCGCATCCGGACGAACGGCCACAGGCGGATCTCTCAGGACGACGACCCGAAGCCGGGGCACGCCCACAGCTTTGAACGACAGACCTCCGGCGCCGAGGCGCGCTCCGTCTCGCTCTTCCACGAGGGAGGCGACGCCATGAGCGATTCCCTTCCGGCCGCACGCATCGACATCGCGGCGCGGGGCGCGGACATGCTGGCCGCCGCTCTGGGCGCGGAAATCCGCCTCTGGCTGGAGGCGCCGGACACTCTGGAGATTCTCGCCAATCCCGATGGCTGGGTGTTTCTCGAGCGCGAAGGGCTCGGACGCGCACGCACGCAGCTTCGTCTCCCTCCATCCGGCGCCGAAAGGATCATCCGCCTCGCGGCGGGCCTGTGTCCGGCCCCGCAGGCCGGAGGCGGCCTCATCGTGACCGCAGAGCTCCCCCCGCATGGCGATCGTTTCGAGGGTCTTCTGCCGCCGGTCGTCAGAGCCCCCTGCTTCGCGATCCGGCGGCCCACGCGCTCGCGGCCCTCTCTGGAGGATTATGTGCGCGCCGGCATCCTCTCCCCGACGCAGGCGTCCCAGCTGCGCGCCGCCATAGCGGGGCGCGCAAACATCCTGATCGCCGGCGGCGCCGGATCGGGCAAGACAACGCTCGCCAACGCCCTGCTCGCGGAAATGGCGCGACGATCAGAGCGCATCGTGGTGCTCGAGGACACGCGCGAGCTCGGGTGCGACGCCGAAGACATCGTTCATCTGCGAACGCTCCCCGGACAGGTCAGCCTCAACGATCTGGTCCGCTCGACGCTGCGTCTTCGCCCGGACCGGATCATCGTCGGCGAGGTTCGCGGCGGAGAGGCCCTCGAACTGCTCAAAGCCTGGAACACCGGGCATCCCGGAGGGCTCGCCACCCTGCACGCCAACTCCGCGGAGGCCGCCCTCTCACGCCTTGAACAGCTGACCCTCGAGGTCGCATCGACCCCGCCGACGCGCCTGATCGAAGAGACCATCGATCTGGTGACGTTCATCGAACGCGGCGGGCCCGGCGGCCGCATCGTTTCACAGATCCTGGCGCCGTCCCGGCGCCAGTCCACCCGGAGCGCGGGGTCGACGCGCTCATCCCTCACACAAGGACGCCATCCATGACCATCCTCACAACCCGATCCGCGCGCCGGATCATCGCCGTGGGCCTTCTCGCCGCCCTGGCGCCGGGCGCCTATGCGGCTACCACCGCCGCCGGCGGCATGCCCTGGGAAGATCCGCTCAACGCCGTCATGCTCTCCATCACAGGCCCCACAGCGCGCATCATCGCCATTCTGATCATTGTGGCCGCCGGCCTCACCCTCGCCTTCGGCGACATCGGACAGGGCTTCAAGAAGCTCCTTCAGATCCTCTTCGGCCTCGCCATCGCCTTCGCTGCGGCGACCTTCTTTCTCCCCCTCGTCGGCGGCGCCGGCGCGGTCCTGCCGTCCTGACCGCAGGAGAGACCCATGACCGAGCCTGATCCGCATGGATTTTCGGCGCCGCTCCGGCAGGCCCTCATCCATCCTCTGAAGCTGGGCGGCGCGCCGCGAAGCTGGGCGATTCTGAACGGCGCCCTCAGCGCCGCCATCGTCTTCTCCGGAGCGCCCCTCGCCGGACTTCTTGCGGCCTGTCTCGGTCATGCCCTCGGGGTGTGGCTCTGCCGGAAGGATCCCCTGGCGCCGACCCTCATCGCCAGGGCGATGCGCCTGCCGGCCCGCTTTGAACGGTGACATCCATGTTCTCACTCGCCCCCTATCGCCATCACCCCTCGCGTCTCGAGGATTATCTGCCCTGGGCGATCCTCGTCGCCCCGGGCGTCATCCTCGACAAGGACGGATCGTTTCAGGCGACGGCCCGCTTTCGGGGCCCCGACATCCGCTCAGCGACGCGCGCAGAACTCGCCTCCCTCGCGCTTCGCGCCAACAATGTGATCTCCCGTCTCGGGCAGGGATGGACGGTCTGGATCGAGGCCCGCCGCGAAGAGATAGCGCCCGAACATGAGGGGGTCTTTCCCGACGAGTTCTCCCGTCTGATCGAGGCCGAGCGCGCCGCCGCCTTCGAGCACGCCGGCCAGTCCTTCGAGACCCTTCATCACCTCACCCTGCAATGGACCCCGCCCAGCGACGTCCAGAGACGGGCGGCCGCCTTCCTGTTCTCCACCCGCTCAAAGCAAACGGATGAGAGATCGGCAGGATCAGCGCGCGAGGCGCTGGAGACCTTTCGTCGTCAGGTCTCATCGGCCTTTGCGCTCTTCTCCTCCCTGTGCGCCGAGTTCGAGGCGCTCGACGATGACGAAACCCTGACCTATCTGCGCGCCTGCGTATCGCCCCGGCCCCACCCTGTGCGCGCGCCGGCCGGGCCAGCCCTTCTCGACAGCCTCCTCACCGATGCGCCGCTTTCCGGGGGGCTCCATCCGCGCCTGGGAGACATGCACCTGCGGACCCTGACCGTGACAGGATTTCCGGCCACCTCCTTTGCAGGCATGCTGAACGACCTCAACGCCTGTCCGCAGACCTTCCGGTGGATGACGCGGTTCATCCGTCTGTCGCGCGAGGAGGCGGTGCGCGAACTTGAACGCAAGCGCCGTCAGTGGTTCTCCCAGCACAAATCCTTCGGCGCGCTGCTCCGCGAAACTCTGACGCGCGAGCCGTCCGCCTTTTCCGATCCGGACGCCCTCGCCAAGAGCGCAGAGGCCGACGCCGCGCTCGAGGACCTCGGATCCGACGAGGTCGGGTTCGGATACCTCACCTCGACGGTGACCGTGCTCTCTCCCACGGCGAAGCAGGCCGATCAGGATCTCGCCCGTCTGAGCCGCCGCCTCGAGTTGGCGGGGTTCACGGTCATTCCCGAGACCTTCAACGCCGTCGAGGCCTGGCTCTCGAGCCTCCCGGGACATGTCCACGCCAATGTCCGCTGGCCGCTCGTCTCCACCCTCAACATGGCGCACATCGCGCCCCTCGCCTCCGTGTGGGCCGGAGAGGCGAGGTGCCGCCATCTCTCCGGTCCTGCGCTCATCCTCGCCGAAACGGAAGGCGCAACGCCCTTTCGCCTCAACCTTCATGTCGGCGATGTCGGCCACACCATGATTGTGGGACCGACCGGCGCCGGCAAATCCGTTCTCCTCGCCTTTCTCGCTCTACAATGGCGGCGTTACCCGAACGCGCAGGTTTTCATTTTTGACCGCGGAGGGTCGGCGCGGGCCGCCTGCCTCGCCATGGGAGGGACCGTTCTGGATCTCTCCCCGGAGGAGACGCGTCCCCTTCAGCCCCTCGCCGGGCTCGACACGCCTCAGGGACGCGCCCGCGCCATGGACTGGCTGAGCGAGCTTATCGCACTCGAAGGCCTCAGCCTCACCCCGGCGCGCCGGGATGCGCTGTGGACAGCGCTGATGAGCCTCTCGGGCGCCCCTGTTGCGCATCGGCACCTGACAGGCCTGCGCCTCCTCGTCCCGGACAGCGAACTCAAGGAGGCTCTGAGCTCCTATACTCATGAAGGGCCTCTGGGTTCTCTCTTCGACGGAGACGCCGATCCTCTTGCGCTTTCCGACATCAGCCTTTTCGAAATGCAGGACCTCCTTGCCCGGCCGAAGGCCGCAGCGCTCGCGCTCCATTATCTGTTCTCACGCCTCGAAGAGAGGTTCGACGGACGTCCCACGCTGATCCTTCTCGATGAGGCCTGGACGCTTCTGGATACGCCGGTGTTCGCCGCCCGCCTGAAGGACTGGCTGAAGACGCTGCGCAAGAAGAATGTGGCGGTCGTCTTCGCCACCCAGTCCCTTGCCGACATCGCATCCTCTTCCATCGCGCCGCAGCTGATCGAGAGCTGCCCCACCCGCATTTTCCTGCCCAACGAGCGCGCCCTCGAGCCCCAGCAGCAGCGCGTCTATGAAGCGTTCGGGCTCAACGCGGCCGAACGCGAACTGCTCGCCTCCGCAATTCCCAAGCGGGACTATTATTATCAGAGCCCGCTCGGCCGGCGTCTCTTCCAGCTGCGCCTGGGCGAGATCGCCCTCGCCGTCTGCGCCGCCTCCGACCCCGAAACGCTCCGCCTTGTGGCGGCCTGCGAGGCCCGGCGCGGGCCCCATCCCTTCTGGCGGGTTTTTCTGTCGGCGCGGGGACACTCGCCGATCCTTGAGGCGATCGACGCCGGCGCCGACGCCTCCGCCCCTCCTGACGAGAACGAGGGCCTGTCCGAAAGCCAGCCCGTCCTTATCGCCCCGATGGAGCCCGTCCTCCCATGAAAGCAATCCCCGTCCTTTTCAGCGTCTGCGCGCTGACATGCCTCTCATCCGCCCTCGGCCAGGTCGCAGTCATCGACCCCAGCAATCTGGTTCAGAACGCGCTCTCTGCGGCGCGCAGTCTTCAGCAGGTCGCAAACCAGGTGAAGAGCCTCGAGAACGAGGCAAGAAATCTCATCGCCCTCGGCGACGGATCGAGCCCGGATCTGATCGACCGCCTCTCTGAAATGGAGAGGCTCATCGCCTCCGCCACCGACCTTGCGCGCGACCTGTCGGCCGCGCGCGCAGCCATGGAGCATCTCGCCCCGCCGGGCGGCGCCGGATCGACACGCGCCGATCGCCAGCGCCTCGCCGCCGCCCAGGAAGCCGCCATTCGCGACGCCCTCGCCCAGACGCTGGCCGTCCAGGCGCTGGTCTCCGGAGAGATCGCGCGCGATCAGGCGGCGCTGGCCAGAATGGCGGACGCGAGCCTCGCAGCGGAGGGGTCGCTGGCCGCCCAGCAGGCCGGAAACGAGCTGCTCGCCCTTCAGGCGGCGCAGATGATGCGCCTCGAGGCTCTGCTCTCGGCCTCCGCCCGCACGCAGGCCCTTGAGGGAGCGCGCGCTCTGGAGGCCGAAGAGACGGCGCGCCGGCGTCATGAGCGCTTCTTCGGAGGCGCCGACCGGGCTCATCCCTCAGCCCCGCCCTGGCGATAGGAGGCCGTCATGGAGGACTTCTCCGCCATCGACACCTTTCTGGAGACCTTCACCCGGTACATCGACAGCGGGTTCGGCCTGATCGAGGGCGATATCGCCTCCCTCGCCTCGATCCTGATCGTCATCGACGTGACCCTCGCCGCCCTGTTCTGGGCCTGGGGAGAGCAGGAGGACGTTCTGCGCAGCCTCGTGCGCAAGACGCTCCATGTAGGGGCCTTCGCGTTCATCCTTGGTCAGTTTCAGCCGCTTTCAGAAATCGTGTTCGCAAGTTTCGCAGAGCTCGGCCTCAAGGCCAGCGATGCGCCGTTCGGACCGGCGGACCTGTTCAGGCCGGGCCTCGTTGCAGCCGAAGGGGTGACCGCCGCCCGGCCCATCTTCGATCACATCAGTCTCGTGGCGCCAGGGTTTGTGGAGGTCTTCGCCAATCTCCCTGAGGTGATCCTCCTCTTCGCCTCCGGCCTTATTGTGATCGCCGCCTTCTTCGTGCTCTCCCTTCAGCTGTTCATCCTGATCATCGAGTTCAAACTGACCACGTTGGTCGGGTTTGTCCTCATTCCCTTCGCCTTCTGGAAACAGACGACCTTCCTCGCCGAACGCGTCCTCGCTCAGGTTATGGCCTCAGGGGTCAAGGTGCTCGTGGTGGCGGTGATCATCGGAATCGGGTCGGGACTGTTCGGAGAGCTTCGAACCGCCCTCTCAGCCGACGACATCACGATCGAACAGGCCCTCAGCGTTGTGCTGGGTGCGCTTGTTCTGGCAGGGCTTGCGCTCTTCTGTCCGCGGCTCGCGACGGGCATTCTCTCCGGGGCCCCGCAACTCTCCGCAGGGTCGGCCGTCCGGGTCGTCCGCAATGTGAGCGCCGCCTCAGCCGCCGTCGGCGCCGGCGCCATGATCGGGGCGCAGGGCGCAGCCCGCATGGGCCGGGCCGCGCCCGGCGCTCTGGCGGAT